>NZ_JAWLSC010000011.1:275260-285483 GCF_033142465.1 Rhodococcus sp. IEGM 1318 | reverse complement strand
CTTCGCTGATCGTTGGCCGGGATCGGAAACTTACTGATGGAAACCGGCCGAAACACCGTTAGCGAGACAGACCCGATAAATGCGAACCCGCACCGATGTATCCGAGACTGCACGGCGGCGGCCCCTCGGGACACGATCCGTGCCTCTACGACGGGTGGGCGGGCAAGCTCACCCGAGGGTGAAATAGGGGGTGAGACATGCCTGGGGGGCTCGTTTTACCGAGTCCGGCACAGTACGTTTTCCCAGGCACGCCAGTCCCCAGATTCACACGGCGTGCAAGGGCTCGTTGACGCTTCCGAGATGTTGGCAAGGCCGACCACAGGCCCCGTTCTCCCGACGAGAACGGGGCTTCCTCGTGTCTGTTTCCGCCTTCCACCGACCGGGTAGACGCGAACATGAGCGCCACCTGCTCGACTGGATCCACCGCTGGCCGCTACGAATCGAACGCCCCGACTGTCGGCGTCGAAGAAGAATTCATCCTCGTCGACCCGACATCGTGGTTGCCGTCCATCGACAGTGCCGCGGTTGCGGAAACCGCGTCGACACTCGGTTTGGATCTTCAGCTCGAACTGTCCCGGTGCCAAGTCGAGACCAACTCTCCCGTGTGCCGAAGCATCGACGAACTCCGAACCCACTTGATCGACATGCGTCGGCTCGCGGGGAAAGCGGCCGAGTTGAACGGCTGCAGACTGTTGGCAGTCGGCGCACCACTGTCGGGGCCTTCGCGTTTCGCGATAAGCGACTCGCCTCGCTACCGGCAGATGGGGCAACACTTCGGCGCCCTCGCTGCCGAACAGAGCATCTGCGGTTGCCACATCCATGTAGGCGTCGCTGATCGAGCAGAGGCAGTGCAGGTCTGCAATCACGTGCGCATCTGGCTGCCGGCCTTGCTCGCCCTGAGCGCCAATTCCCGCATTCACCAAGGAGTCGACACAGACTTCTCGAGTTGGCGGGCGGTTCAATGGTCCAGGTGGCCCGTCGCCGGACCGCCACCGTTCTTCGAGACCGCCGACGATTTCGACACCGCGGTCGCGATGATGGTGGATTGCGGAGTGATGCTCGACAAGCGGATGGCCTACTGGGATATCCGACCGTCCTGCCACCTACCGACCGTCGAGATCCGGGTCTGCGACGTTCAACCGACGGTCGACGATGCCGTGCTGCTTGCGACACTTGTGCGTGCTCTGGTCGCCACTGCTCTGCGCGCCGTAGACAACGGCGTCCCCGCACCGCGCGCTTCTCTCGAGCGTCTTCGCATCGCGACATGGGTGTCTGCAAAGGAGGGCATCCTGGGAAAGCTGATCGATCCGGTTACCGCACACAGAATTTCGGCCACGGAGCTGTTTCATCGACTCCTGATCCATCTCCGCGACTCACTCGACGAGACAGGTGAGTACGCGAGTGTGGAGTCGGCGCTGCGCCGCAAGTTGGTCACCGGTAGCGGCAGCGACTGGCAACATCGAACGCTGCGCCAGGTCTGCCTTCGGGAACTGATCGCGCGCGCCGTTCGACTCACCCTCCCGACCGCGCAGGCGGGCATGGATACGCATGGCGGGCCGACTCCGGATCAGTAGTAATGCCGCCGACCGCCGATGGCATGCCCGGCCGCGCCCAGCGCGTACAGGACGATTCCGATCACCAGCAAGACGACACCAATCGTCCACAGGATCGGAATGTTCACCACGAAACCGATTATCAGCAGGATTACGCCGAGGATGATCATGACAAGCTCCTTCAGTGCGTTCACTCGGGCGGATACGCCCGCCTCGAGCCGCATACACCGTGGATACCCGTCGGCCGAGCGTTTCATACCCTCTGCGACCGGGTATTTCGCTGGGCACCACAATATTTGAAGAATCGAGCACGCCATGATGAGAATTGTGACTCTGATCGTTCTGATCTGGCTGATCGTCGGGGCCGTCGCGGCCGGCCAGCGCGGTTACTACAGCAGTTCGCCGACCAACTGTGCCGGGGTCGGGACCATCGCGCTCACCGTCATCGCCGGCCCGCTGAACTACTTCGGCGTCAATCCCAAAGTGACGGATTGCACGCTTCCTCAACCGACCGAATGAACTGCCGAAAATCCACGCTAAACCGACTAGTCGTTACCCTGGAGGTGAGTCGACACACATCGAAGTGAGGGGCCACCATGACCACTGCACCAGATCGCACCCGAATCGAGTTCCCGGACATCAGCTCGCGTGCGTGGGAACACCCAGCCGATCGGGCCGCATTGGTGACGCTCCGGACGCTTCGGGGGTTCGACACTGTTCTGCGGACGCTGTCCGGCCTACTCCAAGAACGTCAGCATCGCCTCATGTATCTCGCCACGTCCGTGCGAGTCGACGAACGCCAGTTCAGCGACCTCAACGATCTGCGACGCGACTGCGTCGACATTCTGCAGGCCGACGAGACACCAGAGTTGTTCGTGCTCCAAACCCCGATGGTCAACGCCTTCACCATCGGCATGGACAAGCCGTTCATGGTGGTCACGACCGGCCTACTGGACGTGATGAACTACGAGGAGCAGCGGTTCATCATCGGCCACGAACTCGGCCACGCACTGTCCGGCCATGCGGTGTATCGCACCATCTTGATGCATTTGATGCGACTTGCCGGAACCATCGGCTGGTTGCCCGTCGGCGGGTGGGCCCTGCGTGCGATCATCGCGGCCCTCATGGAATGGCAGCGCAAGTCCGAGCTGTCCGGTGATCGTGCCGGACTGTTGTGCGGGCAAGACGTCCACACAGCGATCCGCGTCCAGATGAAATTGGCGGGCGGATCCCGAGTCAGTGAAATCGACATCGACGCATTCTTGGCCCAGGCTGCCGAGTACGACGCCAGTGGCGACCTCCGCGACGGTGTACTCAAGCTCCTCAACATCGAACTGCTCTCGCACCCGTTCTCGGTACTTCGCGCCGCAGAACTCAAGAAGTGGGTCGACAGCGGAGACTACGCCGCAATTCTGCGCGGAAACTACCCGCGGCGAGGAGAAGACGACGGAGCGAAGATCAGCGACGAGTTCAAGAATGCGGCCAAGACCTACAAGCAGAACTTCGATGAATCAGAAGACCCTCTGATCCGAATGGTGCGCGACATCGGCAGCGGACTGGGCGGCGCGGTCGGCGCCGTCGGAAACGGCGTTGGCGACGTGGCGTCGGATATCAAGGAACGATTTACTCACTGGCGCAAGACTTCCGACAGATCAAAGGGCGCCGACGACGCCGAGTGAGCAGAATCGGGACCTGCCACCGAAGGCAGTCGGCGGCAGGTCCCGAGTTCTTGGCGTGAGGGTGATGCAGGCTTCCCTCTGCACCACCCTCACGTTCACAGACAGTACCAGCAGTCGAACAAACGTGCGAACTGAAAGCGGTCGTGTCGAATCCCCGATTGTCGGGTACGCGGCATAGGACCACTACAGAAGGGAGCCGACATGCATGCTGGGCGACTGAAGAAGGTCGGTTCGAGTGACGGCCCGTTTGCCTCCGTGTACTTCGAGGACGTCCGCAACCGGGAGGATGCGCGCGAGCGCTTCGAACTCGAATGGCGCTCGATGCGCAACCAACTCTCGAAGCAGGGCGCATCCGAATCACTGATCGCACGACTGGACGAGGTGAAGGACAACCATCACGGAATCTCGGGACGCGCCGGGCGGGCTATCGTCGCCACGGCGGAGGCCGTGCTGATCGACGACATCCTGCTCGAACCTGCCGGATCGACCATCGCAACCTTGGGCGAGCTGCCCTACCTGGTTCCACTGATCGCACACGGATACGACACCGAGCCGTTCCTCATCGCCAAGGTCGACCACACTGGCGCAGACTTGTGCGTACGTGATGCCCGCGGGCGTGACGTGTACGGCGAATCGGTCGACGGCGACGGCTTCCCGGTCCACAAGGCACACGTCGGCGGTCAGGAGCGGTACACCGACAGCCAGAGCCTCGTGGAGGAGAACATCCGGAAGAACCTGACACAGGCCGTGGAGCGCGCCGCGACGCTCGCCCGTGAACACAAGGTTGCACTGGTAGTCGTGATCGGAGAAGTACAGTCCCGCAAAGCTTTTGCTCAGCTCCTTCCGTCGACGCTACGGGTGGTGGACGTCGAAAAAGGTTCGCGTTCAGTCGGTTCGACACCCGCCGAGGTGTCCAAGTCGATTCGTGAACTGATCGACACGCAGCGACTGCGCAGAATGGATACGGAAACCGAACGCTACGTCGCAGAGCAGGGGCGGGACTCCGGCCTCTCCATCGACGGGACCGCACGCGTCCTCGACGCACTCGAGCAAGGCAAGGTCGAGACGCTGCTGCTCACCGACCCCGACGACAAGGAAGTCACGAGTGGAAAGTTGATCGGGCCCGCCGATCGCGTACTCCCCTACATCGCAATCGGGACCGGCACCGAACTGGTACAGATCGACGAACGCCTGGTTCTCGCCGACGGCTACGGCGCGATACTTCGGCACCCCTGAACAACCGGCCTGCTGATCAGATTCGGGGGCGAGCACGTTCAGCGAGAAGCGTGCTTGCCCACCGAGTCCGGAAATCCATCGGCAATCGCTGCCACGAGCTCCAGATATGCCCGTGCAGTGCGCTTGTTCAACAACTTCAAGTCGATCGGACCGCCCTCGCCGAGGTGATCGTCGTAGGGCAGGGTCTTGACCGCGCGTACTCCACGCTGAGCGAAAACGTCCTCGAGCTGGTCGAGATCGAGCGAAGACGAACCCGGTCGCGTCGAATTGATCGCCACAACCGACCTGCTCACCAGATCTGCGTATCCATGTTTGGTCAGCCAACTGAGCGTTGCTGCTGCACTACGGGCACCGTCCTGCGCCGTCGGGCTGACGACAACCAAGGCATCTGCTTCGTCGAGAATTCCGTACATGGCCGAGTGCATGATTCCGGTGCCGCAGTCGGTGATGACGATGTTGTAGTGCACCTCGAGAATCCGCAGGGTATCGAGGTAGTCCTGCTCGTTGAACGACTCCGAAGTCTCCGGATCTGCTTCACTCGCAAGGATTTCGAGCCGGCTGTCACCTTGCGACGTGTAGTAGCGAACATCGCTGTACGTACGAATGTCGCCGTCGGCCAACAGATCACGAACGGTCAGATGATGTTCACGTCGTTCACGATCAGCCAGAGTCCCCAGGTCAGGATTGGCATCGATGGCTACGATCCGATCCCCGCGGATCGAGGCGAACGTGGACCCGACGGTCTTGGCCGCCGTGGTTTTTCCCACACCACCCTTGAGCGAGATGAAGGCTATCTTGTACACGCCGCGCACCGTGCGGTTGGCACGGCGCACCAGAGCTTGGTGTTCGAGTTCGGCAGCCGACTGCCCCGTGTTGATGCGACCGCCGGTCAGTTTGAACAACACACTGCCCAAACCGCGTTCAGGTGGACGCTTCGCCCGCTTGATGATGTCCAAGTCGTCGACGGAGGTCATAGGCCTGGGCGTCGAGGTTCGAAAATCGGTCGGCTCTTCACGCCGCTGCTGGCGCATCCTCTGGCTGGGCAACGGTTTTGCGGCCGGTTCGTCGAATTGCGGTGTGAACGTGACAGTTCGAATAGAGGTTGAGTAGCCGTCGTCAGACGCGTCGAAAAGGCCGTCGCCTCTAGTCGTTCCCGAGTTGTTCCCCAGGGCTCCGCCATTCGAACTGTTGTTATCGCTGCGCACCGTTTTCCTAGGTCGAGGTCGGAATCAATTCGGACATAGCCTCTCGGACGCTATCACTCTGGCGGGCTTGCCGTTCTCTGCTCAATACCGTCACAGCACAACAGACCGTTACACCCGCCTTTCGATGACTTTGGTCCCCCCGCTGGTGCCATTCTCAGCAAATACGAACGTCGTAACGATATGCGGCACATATATCTTCATCTGCCGCTGAAAACAGCTCTCCGCAATGTCAGGGCAAATCCCTTGGTACCAAACGAGAAAAGAGAGGGCGATCGCCTCGGCGACCGACCCACCTTCATGGACAAGTGTTCAGCTGCTGAAGAATTCCAGGCTTCCGCGAACGTCCGAAAATCGTCGACAGATCCATACTTCCGAATGAACCGCTCGTGTCGCAGTGGTTGATGGTGGGCGCGACATAAACGCCGGTGGCCCCTGCCGCATTCACGTTCACCCCGAAGTGTCCGCGGTTGTCTTCGCAACTTTTCTGCCGGCGCCGAGGAGGTTAAGGATGCCCTAAGCCGTCCCCCGGAGCCATCGCGACCCGGTCACCTACTAAGCCCGGTAGTAGGCGCCTGTATCCTTTCGCCTATGACGCCGGGTCCGAATGATGTCGCGCAGCTGCGCGGCGCCTTCGTGGGCGGTACATCCGGCGCGGTCTCTGTCGCGGCCCACGCCCTCGGTGGCGGCGGCATGGCCCCGTCCGAAAGCGCGGTGGTGTTGTTGATCCTCGCGTGCGCGAGCGTCGGCGCGGTGGTCACGTCCATCGACACCCGCCGCTCCCCCGCGCTGTTACTTGCCCTCATGCTCGCTGCGGGTCAGGCCATCGGTCACGCGACTTTGACCATCGCTGCGGATCATCAACACGGGCTGCTCCTGTCACTTCCGATGCTTGCGGCGCACATCGCTGCCGTCGGAGTGTGCGCAGTGCTGATACGCGGCGCAGAACGCGGGTACGTCGTGGCGGCGTCGACGGTGGCCGCCATCGTCGCAGTGCTTCTGCGCCCGTGGGCACCTGAACCGTCACCGTTCGCTGCGCGTACTCGATACCGCACCAAAGTTGTTCTGCGTCAACTTCTCACCTCTGGCCTGGGCACTCGGGGCCCACCGGCATTCGTGTAACTCATCTCCCCTTTCCTTTCACGCACGTGATTACGTGCGCCACTTTGCTGTACGCCTTTGTTAACCGCCCGCGGTAACGAAGGCGCACAGCGGGATCGAGTACACGCATGTCCGCACCCGAATTGGAGCGCGCACAGACGCGCGCGTCCAACGACAGTTCTCCCCCGAAGAAGCAGGTTGGCGGCGCCAGACCACTGATCCTGCGCCTGCACTTCTACGCCGGCATCCTCATCGGACCGTTCATCCTCATCGCCGCGATGAGCGGTGGTCTCTACGCGATGGCACCCACCATCGAGAAGTTCGTTTACGACGACTACCTCCAGACCGACACCACCGGACAGATCGCGTCACTGAACGACCAGATTCGTTCCGCTCAGCAGTACCGCCCCGACTTGACTGTCTCGGCAGTACGTCCGTCCCCTGGCACCGGCGAAACCACCCGGGTCCTGTTCACCGATCCGTCACTGGGCGAATCGGAGAGGCTCGCGGTCTTCGTTGATCCGGTGCTCGCACAGCCGGTCGGCGAGTTGGCGGTGTACGGAAGCAGTGGTTCACTGCCACTGCGCACCTGGATCTCCCAGCTACATCGCAACCTTCATCTGGGCGAGCCCGGCCGCCTCTACAGCGAATTGGCCGCGTCGTGGATGTGGGTGGTCGCTCTCGGCGGTGTCTACCTCTGGTTCCGTCGATACCGCACCTCCCGGAACGCTCGACTGCTCATGATCGACCGAACGTCCACCGGACGAAGCCGGACGCTGAACTGGCACGGTGTCGTCGGCATATGGATAGCAGTTGCATTGGTCTTTCTCTCGGCGACCGGCCTCACGTGGTCGACGTACGCCGGAGAGAACGTCAGCAATCTGAGAACCGCATTGAGTTGGACGACGCCGTCGGCCGTGAAGACTCTCGGCGATGCTCCCCCACCGGCAACGGGCGGGCACGAGGGTCACGACATGGCCCCCGCTGCCACCGGCACGCTGACAGACACCAACGTCGGACGCGTCGACACCGTCCTCGGTATCGCCAGGTACAACGGGATCACCGGTCCGGTCGAAGTATCGATACCCGCGAACGCCGAGACAGCGTTCACCGTCGCCCAGACACGTCAGCCCTGGGTGTACAGCAACAACACCATCGCAATCGACGGAGCGACGCAAAAGGTCACCGACGAGTTGTGGTTCTCGGATTGGCCACTCGCAGCCAAACTTTCGGCCTGGGGAATCCAGCTCCACATGGGTCTGCTGTTCGGCCTTGCCAACCAGATCGCACTCGCCGCATTAGCACTCGCGCTGGTCAGCGTCGTGATCCGCGGCTACATCATGTGGTGGCGCCGACGCCCCACCCGAGGCTCCGACTGGGCAGTCGGCCGGGTTCCCGCCCGCGGCGGAATCCGCAACCTCTCCCCGATCAGCCTGGTTGCGCTCGTCGCGATCACGGCGTTGGTCGGCTGGTTCGTGCCGCTACTCGGCATCAGCCTTCTCGCATTCCTGCTGATCGACGTGTGCATTGCGGCGTCCAAACGCCGTGCCACCATCTGACCATTCACGAATTACGGAGACACACATGACTGTTCGTACAAAGATATTCGCAGCTGTTGCACTCACCGCGGCTCTCGCTCTGACCGGCTGTTCTTCCAACTCCGACAAGGAAACCGAAGCTGCACAATCGATCACCGTTCAGGATCAATGGGTCAAGGCGGCGCCGGAAGGAATGAGCGCGGCGTTCGCCGAACTCGTCAACTCCAGTGACAAGGACGTGCGCGTGGTCTCGGCAACCAGCCCTGCGTCGTCGCGACTGGAACTGCACGAAGTTGTGACCGGCGACGGCGGAACTATGACGATGCGCCCCAAGGACGGCGGTTTCCTGGTCCCCGCCAACGGTTCCGCCTCCCTCACACCGGGCGGTGACCACCTGATGTTCATGGACTTGTCCGCGCCGCTTCTCCCCGGCGCAGAAACCGACCTCACCTTGATCTACGACGACGGTTCCAGCACCACGTTCACGGCCCAGATTCGCGACTTCTCCGGTAATCAGGAGAACTACGACCCGAATCACGGTGGCTGAGAACACGAACCCGCCCAGCCGAGCTCTCAGCCGGCGGCGCCTTCTCGGAGGAGGCGCCGCCGCCCTCGGCGTCGCGGGAATAACCTGGGGCGCAACCACAGTGGTCGAGCGCCGCGAACACGAGCAGCAAGCAGGCAAGCTCGTGGAACCGTTCTACGGAGTCCACCAAGCCGGCGTCGACACCACGCCGCAAGCGCACGGCACCTTCATCGGGTTCGACCTCTTGCCTGGAACCGATCGAGCTGTAGTCGTCGGAATCATGAAGATGTGGTCCGAGGATGCGTCACGGCTCACCGCCGGCAACCCGGCGTTGGCGGACACCGAACGGGAACTGGCTGTGGATCCGGCCCGCTTGACGGTGACCGTCGGCTACGGCCCTGGCCTGTTCTCCAAGCTGGGATTACAGGCACGTCAACCGGATTGGTTCGAACCGTTGCCGAGCTACGCGATCGATCGACTCGACGATCGATGGGGCGGCTCGGACCTGTTGTTGCAGATCTGCGGCGACGATCCGGTGACCATCGCTCACGCTGTGCGAGTCCTGACCAAGAACGTCCGATCATTGACGACCATCCGATGGACGCAAAAGGGATTCCGCAACGCTCGCGGCACCATGCCTGAGGGAACGACGATGCGCAATCTCATGGGCCAGGTGGACGGTACGGTAAATCCTGCTCCGGGAACAGTGGATTTCGATTCGCTGATCTGGCACGACGGAGCCGGCCAGTCGTGGCTGGCGGGTGGAACCTCGTTGGTACTGCGACGCATTCGCATGGAAATGGATACGTGGGACGAACTCGACCGCTCGGGGCGCGAACTCACCATGGGGCGCACCTTGTCCAATGGCGCTCCACTCAACGGAACCAACGAATTCGACGAAGCGGACTTCACTCTCACGGACAAGTTCGGCATTCCGGTGATCCCGCCAGGATCACACATCGCCAGAGCCCACCGAACACACGAGAAGGAGCAGTTCTTCCGTCGGGCGTACAACTACGACGACGCACCCGAGAGCGGGCAGACCTCGAACTCGGGATTGATCTTCGCCGCATTCCAACGGGACATCGCCGAGCAGTATCTACCGGTCCAGCAGCGGTTGAGTGACTTCGACGCACTCAACGAGTGGACGACGCCGATCGGTTCGGCGGTGTATCTCATTCCGCCGGGATGCAGCGAGAACGACTATCTGGGAAGCGGATTGCTCGGATAGCGACGCCATGTAAGAAAGGCAACAACACTGTGGGGGGGGGGGGGGGTGGGGGGCGCCCCCCCCCGGGAGGGGGCGGGGGCTGGGGTGGTTCGTTGGTTTTGGGTGGGCCGGCCGAGGCCGGCCCGGGCGGGGCGGGGGGGACCCCGGGGCCCCCCCC
>NZ_JAWLSC010000011.1:0-275250 GCF_033142465.1 Rhodococcus sp. IEGM 1318 | reverse complement strand
GTTTATTTCAGCCGGGGGGGAGGCGGGTAGACCTGCTTTGGGGGGGGGTTTTTGCGGGGATCGCGCCGAATTGTCACAAACCAACAACCGGGGGGGGGGGTGAGCGGTTGGGACCCCCCCCCACAGTGTTACCTGCCTAGAACTGTTGTCTTACTTGGATTTACGAGGTCCCGGCATAGCCGCACCTGGACGGGCGGTGGTCAACCTCGTGACCCAACCACTGACGGGCCACTTCTTCAGGCCGACGTTGTGGGGGGTGACTTCCGTTCCGACGTACTTGGCAGCAAGCTCGTCGTCGACGGTTCCGTTGAACCGCCACAGTTGGCTTCCGTCGGCATTGCGGGTGGACACCTCCCATGACTGAGCACGGAATGCACCACGAATGATGCTGTCCGCAAACACCAGAACCGGGATGCCGATCTCGGCGCGGACAGCCGCACCGGCAGACCACTCGGCGCGCGCGAGTTCGTAGATCTCTTCCGGCGTTGCTCCCGGACGGGAGGAGGCCGGTACATGAAGGACGATGCTCGGTGTCGGGAGTTCCGGCGCGGGATCCGCCGAGTACCGCAAGGCGAGTTCCTCGACGCGGGTCGCACGGGCGTCCTTTTCCGAGGTATCGCCAGCGAGGTTGGTCAGGCCGTCTCCCGCGTCGGTGATCCGCAAGGCTTCCACGATTCCGCAGACGACTTCTCCGGTTGTGGCGGCCGAATCGGTGGCGGCGGAGACCGAGCGGAGGAGTACGAAGTGCTCCACCGCTGACCCCGCGTCGTAAATTTCGCGGATCCGAGCGATCTTGGCTGCGGTCACAGCAGTATTCGACTCGGCTGGGCCGTCCGCTCCTTCGAGATTCGCGAGTTCACCGAGCGCTTCGAATACCGGCGCGAACACTTGGTTTCCCGTGCCGTGCCCGACATGAAATACCTGGTCGTTGCGCGGGTCGCGCAAAGCAAAGACATACTGCCCCAGCCTCTTCCCGACCTTTTCGGTAAACGGCTGCGGAGCCGGCTTCCTGACGACGACCTCGGTGGACAGAGTGCGCATCACGGCCAGACGAAGTGCGTCGGGCACGCTACTGGAACCGGCAGCACCGGAAAAGATTGCCGCCGAAGCAGCGCTGATCGAGGTGAACGTGCGGCCGACTTGCTTCTCGAGAGATGCAGAGACCGTACCGACCGCAGTCAGTTTTGCATCGAGGGTGCCGTCACCCTCGACAAGGAACTCCTTGATCAACGGAGCAACGAGCAGGGTGGAGCCGATAGCGCGAGGAACTGTCCAGACAATAGCCATGGCACGAGCCTAGGCGATCACTTCGAGACGCGAGGCGAACGCGACTCAGCCCGCCGCTGCCGGCCCGGCCAGTCCCTGCACAAGAAGGTTCCACGCTGAGTGCGCGACTTCTCTTCGCGAGCTCTCGGCGGTCCGTTCCATGATCGCGGCAAACATGGCGATCGCCAGGATCACGTCCTCAGCAGTCACGGACTCGCGTATCTTCCCAGCTCGACGCGCCTCCTCGAGACGTCCTTCGAGGAGATCGGTCAAACGTGTGCCGGCCGAATTCAGTCGAGAGTCGCCGAAGGAGACAGGCTTGATGACCTCCACGAACACGATCGAGGTAGTGATCTGGTCGACCAACAAACGAAAAAGATCGTCGAGAGTCGAATCCGGATCGGCAGCCAAGTCCTGCAGCTCGACGATGTTCTCGTCGAACACCGCGAGCGCAAGGCTTTCGCGCGTGGGAAAGTGCCGGTAGAGGCTGCCCTGGCCGACTCCTGCAGTACGGGCGATCAGGCTGAGCGGAGCAGCAAAACCCTGAGTGGCGAACACCTCGCGTGCTGCTGAGACGAGCGCCGCACGATTGCGCGCCGCGTCTCTCGGCCCTCTGTTGAGGGATCCGCTATTGACGCGGCCAGACGATGTCACGCACACTACGATACCAACCGGACAGCATTGTCCGGTTGGTTGCGGCCCGACACCGGTTCACACCCCGACCCGACCGTCGTGAGCGCTCGAACACGCGCCTGCCCTCCGTGCTGCCGCCCTCGAACCAGAAAACGACTGTCGGATCATGACGGCTACGCGGTCGGTCAAAGCCGTCGCGCTGGTGGCTGCGGCACTGATGCTGCTCGTACTCGGCGCAGCATTGCGTCCCCTGCTCGCGCCCGAGAACCACACGCAGACAGCTGTTCTGAGCGAAACCGAAATCGGATTCGTGCACGACATGGCAACCCACCATCAGCAGGCCCTCTTCATCCTCGCGCGTCTGAGTCCTGATGTGAACCCGGCGGTGACGAGGCTTGCCCAGCAGATCGACGATGTTCAGCGAACCGAGATCGGCGTCATGCTCGGCTGGCTCCGACTGGCGGATGTGCCACCGAACAGTAGAACGCCGATGGAGTGGATGGAAGCATCCGCGAGCGGCACGGGCGATGGCCATCATCACCCGGCACCCACTGCGATCGAGACCGACGCCGAAGTCATGCCAGGAATGGCTACGACCGAAGAACTCGAGAGATTGGGCGCCGCTCGAGGCAGCGATGCCGAGGTCCTGTTCCTTCAACTGATGGAACGCCACCACCGCGGCGGGATCGCCATGGCGCTGGCCGCCGATGCCCTACTCGAGAGCGGGCCAGTGAAACAGTCCGCCCGCGACATGATCAACACCCAGAGTCAGGAATCCGGGCTGATGGCGCTGATGCTCGGACAACGTGGGGCACAACCACTGCACTGACCCGCGTGTGCACTGACTACGATAGGTGTCGACCTGCGAACTACAGCGCCAACCGCGACGACGCCTCGTCCAGAAAGAATCGGCACTTCATCATGACCCTGCTCGTTCGCGGAATCGACTGGTCGAACCCGACAGCACCGCGGATTCGCTGCGTCGACGACACCACTTCCGCTACGACCTTCTTCACTCACGACTCGGTACTGCGATTCTCCGTCGACAAGGCGAAGGGCCGCCGTTGCCTCGGTTGGCGAGATCTCACCGCCGAAGGTCCGGGGCACTCGCCGTGCGACCGCGGGGCCATGGTCACCGCAGGAGGCCAATGCGACCGATGCCGAAATCGCGAGGGGTTCACAACAGTTCATCAGGCACACGTCAGCGGCGCGCACATTCATCCGAACGTGCGTACCTACCTCGCACAACCACAATGGCTCTACGTCGACGTATTCGCCGGCGGTCAGATGAAGGTGGGGACGGCGTCCGAGTTCCGCAAGCATCCGCGAGTCGCCGAGCAGGGAGCGGTCTGTGCATTGTTCGTAGCGCGGTCGACGGACGGTTACAGCATCCGTTCGCTCGAAGCCCGGGTGTCGGAAGAATTCCACTTGAGCCAGGCCATACGTACGTCTCGAAAGATCGAAGCACTGACGGGATCTTTGGATCGCGAAAAACTCCGAAAGTCGTTGCATCACTTCGTGTCGTCTGTCAAAGACGACCTGAATGACATCGGGTCGGACATCGACGGAATCGAGATCCTGGAGGTTCCCGAAGAATGGACGGCGCCGGCGTGTGCCGACGTGGTCTTCGATGCGGCACCGTTGATCGCGTATCCGCACACTTTCGAGTCCGGGGAGCATTCTCTGTATTTGGAGGGCCTTGCCGGTTCGATCGCATCGCTGCGGATCGACCCCGACCCTGAATCACCACGCTTTGTCGCGGACGTGTCCGGACTGGTCGGTCGAACCATCACCGTCGGCGAGTTCGTATCCCCTGGCGTGGCGATTCAGGAATCGTTGTTCTGAAAGTAAATCAGCAGCTTCCTGCGGTCGCTGCGGCGAATCCGCGAGTGACCTCGGCCTGTTCGTCGGCAGACAGGCTCGACCATTCCGGATAAGCCTGGATGGACGTCATCATGTCGTTTGCCAATGATTCACGCGTCATACCCATTTCCTCGCCCGACTGATCGATTGCAGGCTGGTACGCGTCGAGGTACCGGAGTACGTCGGCGCAGGCTTGCGCGTAGGTCCGCGGCAGCGCCGAGCTCGCATTCGGGCCCGAAGGAATCTCCGCCGGAGCGCTCGACTCGACCGACGGTGCCTCGGTAGTCAGGTCCGACGACGTCGCCGGAGCCTCGGATGACGCCGTCGGCGTCGCCGTGGTAGTCGCCGTGGTAGTCGCCGAAGGGGAGGAAGTAAGTGTTCCGACCTCGGTCGGCTTGTCTCCGTCAGAACCGCAGGCGACCAGCGCCACCAGCGAGCAGGCACCGATGAACCCGGTGATCGTTTTCTTCATCCTTCAAGGATGCCAGAGGGCAGCCGGCGTATGAACGGACCGGCTTAACCTGCCGGCGAGAATCGTCCATGCGGACCGTCGAATCCGGGAGCCTCGTCCGCCCAACTGCTCGATTGGACTGTATGCCCCCTCCACGAACCCATACTACCGTGACTTAACTAAAAAGTAACTATGGGTGGGATTGTCCGATCTGCCGCGTTCATCCGGAACGCTCCGATCGGAAATACTTCGTCTTTAAGGGGCTGGAACGAGTGGGACTTTTTCGTCGACGAGGTTCCCGGGAGGATGACGACGATCGCGGGCAAAACCTCGATCGCAGCGACCCCGGGTATGCCGCGTGGTTCGCGAACGTCGCCGACGCGGGCGGTCAACCGGTTCCGTACAAGCGGCCGCTGACCGCGCCGGTCTACCCGCAACTCCAGTCGCCGACACCGGACTACTCGCCAGACACCGGATGGCCACTCGACACACCCTCCGGGGACGGCTGGCTACCCGCCGACCGAATCGACGAATTCGAGTCGTCGAATGGCCGCTCATCTGCACCGAACGGAACAAGTCCTCAAATCTCACAAGCTGAACCGTTGCCGTCTGGCCCGCCGCCGATGCCGCAACCAACGATTCCACCTCGAAATGTACCGATGACTTCACCACCGAAGCATCACCTGGAGTCGCCCCGCGCGGCTCTGCCCTACCAAGGAGAAGCAATGAGCAACATCGACAAAATCCTCGGCGAATTGATGCGCATCGACGGCGCCAGCGGTGCAGCCGTAGTCGACGCCGACAGCGGCATGGTTCTCGGTATGAGCGGCAACCCGTCATTCAGCCTCGAGTACGCCGGCGCAGGCAACTCCGAGGTGGTGCGAGCAAAGCTCCGCACGATGAGTAACTTGGGGATTACCGACACTCTCGAAGACATTCTGATTACCCTGAGCAGCCAGTACCACCTCATTCGTGTACTCGAGACCCCTGGGCTGTCGACGCTGTTCGTGTACCTCGTATTGGACCGCGCACGTGGGAACCTGGCACTCGCTCGCCACAAGCTGGGCGAACAGACCCCAAAGATCGAGATCTGAAGCTTCCCCTCCTCGACAAGGCCCGGAGATCGCCGAACGGCGACACCCGGGCCTTGTTCGTTTCGCACCATCGATTTGCATACGACTTGCGGGCACCGATACTGAGACCGTGACTATCGCGGACACTCCTTGCGTGTGGTTGACCACCCTCCGAAGTGACGGCTCGCCGCACACGACTCCAGTCTGGTTCTTGCTGCGTCAGAACACATTCTGGATTCCGAGCGCCGAAAAGAATCGGAAGGTTCGGAACCTGCTGGACGACCCTCGGGTCTCGTTGGCGGTCGACGGCTCCACACGCGACCCGTGGGTCGCACAGGGACTCGGGACAATTCATCACGACGTCGGCGAATTCGGCGATCTCTTGAGACATTTCGGCGAGAAGTACGACGACTGGGATGCCGCGGACGAGACTCCCGACGGCCCGCGGGTTCTCATCTCGGTCCCGGTGACTCGGTGGCTCCTTCGACCGGACCGACAGACAGTGCCGGTTCGGCCCGAAATGTCGTGAATGACATACTTGTAGTTCATCTCTCGCAGAAATGGACTCTCACACATGGCACGCACGGCACATCACAGGCGCGGCATCACCGGCGTCACCATCGGCATCGCTGCCGTGATCGTGCTGGGAGGCTGCGCCAATTCGAAGGCCGCAGCACCCGAAACATCCTCTCTCGGTTCAGGAATCGGATCCGGCGTAACGACGACGGTTGTGGCCGGCGCCTCGACGCCGTCGTCCGCCACAGCTGAACTGCTGGCGCAGATCCCGATCAAGGGACGCGCACCCAAGACCGGATACGACCGCGCCCTGTTCGGTACGGCCTGGACGGACGACGTCACCGTCGAGTTCGGCCACAACGGCTGCGATACACGCAACGACATCCTGCGCCGCGACCTCACCGACCTGACATTCAAGGATGGCTCCAAAAGCTGCTCGGTCCAAACCGGAACGCTCCGTGACCCGTACACGAACAAGACCATCGCGTTCACTCGCGGCCAGGACACGTCTTCTGCAGTCCAGATCGACCATGTTGTCGCACTCTCGGACGCCTGGCAGAAGGGCGCACAACAGCTCGATACGCAAACGAGAACCAATCTCGCCAACGACCCTCGAAACCTGCGCGCTGTCGACGGACCCACGAACCAGAAGAAGTCGGATTCCGACGCGGCGTCGTGGCTGCCACCCAACAAGGCCTACCGCTGCCAGTACGTGACTGCTCAAGTGGAAGTCAAAGCGGCATACGGTTTGTGGGTCACCCAAGCCGAACACGACACCATCGCAGACATTCTCGCGACCTGCTGAAACTTTCGCGGTGATCTTCGGCCAGTGATCAGCGGCCTTTGATCAGATACCGCACAATCGCCATTCCGAGCGCGAGGCCTAACACGGTGGCCAGCGCTGCAACCAGACCGTAACCGGTCACCGCGACGAACACACCGGTAATGATCGCGACAACAGCGATGATCCCCGCGTCTACTCTGCTTTGACCACGTTCAGGCATGGCACTCTCTCGTGCTGTCAGGTCCGTCCGCTCCCCTCGTAGCGGACGGACCCAGCGGCAATCTGTCGAAATACGCGAACTTCTGGTGGCCTCACCGGGCTGACTTTGCGGGCGGTCCTGCGAGGCCGGCACGTCCCCCGGAGCCAACTCACATCGGTTCACGAAGTCCGTACCTTCGCAGAATATACCGAGTGGTAGGTAATTGCCGGGGGGCTAAAGTCCCTGCTCGTGGACTGATGCGACGAGTGGTCGAAAACTCGAGACGAACGACGGCATCGGCGCGCCGAGCGTTCGAGACCCTCGACCTCATCCGTGCGCGGTCAGAAGTATCCCGCGCTCCGCGAAATACCGATCGAACGTCTCCCATCCCATCGATACATCGGATTGCGTTTCCTTCGTCCTACCGGAGGGGTTGTGAAACGTCACGCCCTCGTCGGTGCAATCGGTGACCAGAACGAGGTGACCGCCGATCCGACTCGGCGGGGGCGTACCGGATTCCGCATCACGAATCGAAGCATGCACGGACACCATGGCGAAACGATCCGGTGCGGTCAGGTGATCGCTGAGTTGATCCAAAGGTAGTGGAGCGACGGAGGTTGCCTCGAGGCCCCATGATTGTGTCGAGAGGTACTCGACGAACGGCTGGTAGATCATTCCGACAACCCGATCACCGTCTCGCCGGTATGCACCCGCAGCTTCCAGTTCTCGCATGAGGACCATTGCCGGTGGCGGCAGAACTCCCGAATTCGCCAATACCATTCGAAGGCAGGCGATCCCGCATCCACGCCACGACCAGAATGCGTAGTCCTGCGGAGTACTTGCGCCGGATGCAGACCAGGCCGGATCGTCTTCCGTCCGGATCCGGCCCGACAGAATGTCGTCGACAAGCTCAGGAGACTCCCATTGCGAAAAATAGGGAACGCCGGGGTTGCGGCTACTCGGCACGATTCGAACCTGTCATTCCAGTATTCGATCACACACCCGTATTTCAAGCCGAAACGTCGACGTTCCCAGCCTGACGAGGTGACTCAGCCTCCGAGTGAACCCGTCGGCAGCTTCGAGAAAATGTCCCCGATGTTCGTCTCGGCACCGGACTGAGCATTGATCGCAAGCCCGCCGTGCGCACCCGACGACGATGACGGACTGTTGCCGATCGCTTCGTTTGCGCCGGACAATCGGAGTCGGACCGTCCGCTGCGGGAGTGCCGTCTTCGTTGACACGAACCACCGAAGCAGGTTTCCCGGCAACAGCATTGCCCGGATCGGTCACCGTCGCCGAGACGAACTCTGCGTTGGCCGGAATCGGAAGATCGATCTTCAAACGTGAGATCTTCTTGACGATTGCGCCGCTCACATCGTTCGGGATCTGGACGCTACCCGGATCTAGGTCGACGTCGAAGACTCGACCTGGCGCTACGACCGCAGAAGCCGAAACCCGCACCGTGGCAGGCTTTCCGTCTGACGACGGCTCGGAGAACGCACTCGGAACTGCGCGGCACGTGGCCTGAAAAGTTGTCGACGTGGTTTCAACAACGGGTGCCGCGGTCGCCGGAATCACGGCCACCGCGGTTCCACCGGCAAAGAGGCCGCTAGCAGCGCAGCATTCAGTAGGTAGATATCTGGTAAGAGGCGCTGTCAATTCTCCGTTTCACACTCTACCCTTACGGGAGGGTAGAGTCTGAGAACCTCGTCAGGACGGAATCTCATGGCAGTAACCACCGCTTCATCCACCAACGACAACTCGGTACGGGCCGCGCTTCGGTCACCTCGCCGACTCAAAACCGAAGTCTTGGCCGGACTGGTCGTGGCATTGGCATTGATCCCCGAAGCGATCTCGTTCTCGATAATCGCCGGGGTGGATCCGCGGGTGGGACTGTTCGCGTCGTTCACAATGGCTGTGACCATCGCCGTCGTCGGCGGACGACCTGCCATGATCTCCGCGGCCACCGGCGCCGTCGCACTGGTCGTCGCTCCTCTGACGCGCGAGTACGGAATCGACTACCTGATTGCGACAGTCCTTCTGGCCGGCCTTCTCCAGATCGTGTTGAGCCTCCTCGGCGTCGCAAAGTTGATGCGTTTCATCCCGCGCAGCGTCATGGTGGGATTCGTCAACGCACTGGCCATCTTGATCTTCATCGCCCAACTCCCCCATCTGATCGATGTTCCGTGGCTCGTCTACCCACTCCTGGCCGTCGCCCTCCTGATCCTCGTGTTCTTGCCGAAACTGACGAACGCGGTCCCGGCTCCACTGGTGGCGATCGTGCTACTGACCGCCGCCACAGTCGTTTTCGCATTCGACGTTCCCGACGTCGGCGACGAGGGCGAACTTCCGTCGAGCCTGCCGACGCTCCTGTTCCCCGACGTCCCTCTGGACGTGCACACACTGTCGATCATTGCTCCGTACGCGTTGGCGATGGCGCTCGTCGGACTCCTCGAATCGTTGATGACCGCCAAGCTCGTCGACGACGTCACGGATACCCACTCGAACAAGACCCGAGAAGGGTGGGGCCAAGGCGTCGCGAACATCGTCACCGGCTTCTTCGGAGGCATGGGAGGGTGCGCGATGATCGGCCAGACCATGATCAACGTGAAGGTCTCCGGCGCTCGCACTCGGATTTCGACTTTCCTCGCAGGCGTGTTCCTGCTGATACTCGTGGTCGGCCTCGGCGACGTCGTGGCGTTGATTCCGATGGCCGCATTGGTGGCCGTCATGATCATGGTCTCGGTCGGCACTTTCGATTGGCACAGCATCAATCCGAAGACACTGCGCCGCATGCCGATCGGCGAAACAGTGGTCATGCTGGTCACAGTGTCCGTCACTGTCACCACCCATAATCTTGCCTACGGCGTGATCGTCGGAGTGATCACCGCGATGGTGATCTTCGCCCGCCGCGTCGCGCACCTCACCGAAGTTGTCGACGTAGCGCATCCGGACGAGGACACCCGCGTCTATGCGGTTCGGGGCGAGTTGTTCTTCGCATCGAGCAACGATCTGATCTACCAGTTCGACTACGCCGGCGACCCGAAGAACATTGTCATCGATCTCTCCGAGTCTCATATCTGGGACGCGTCGACCGTGGCGACCCTGGACGCAGTCACCACCAAGTACGCGACCAGAGGAAAGAAGGTCGAGATCGTGGGCCTCGACGGCGCGTCGGCCGAGCGCCATCTGCGCCTGTCCGGTCGTCTGGGCGACAGTCACTGAGAGGATGGAGGCCGAGCGCGACGAAAGTGGGAGTGATGTCTGAGCCGGAACACGCGGGCCAGGGGCAGAACATGCAGATCGGTCAGGTTGCCGAGCGCACCGAACTGTCGATCAAGACGATCCGTCATTACGACGAGGTCGGTCTGGTGACCCCGTCCGAGCGGAGCGCCGGAGGTTTCCGCCTGTACACCGAGGCCGACGTCCAGCGGCTACTGGTGATCCGACGAATGAAGCCGCTCGGATTCAGTCTCGAAGAAATGAAACAGCTCCTCGATTCTCTGGCAGTGCTCGGTGACAAAGCTTCGGACGCATCGATGCGAACCGGTGCAACCGAATTCGTCACCGCCTGCCATACCCGAGCGGAAGCAAGCTGCATACACTTGCGTAAGCAACTCGCCTACGCCGAAGAACTGACAGGATTGCTCGCCGACCACAGTCTGAACGGTGAACGGCATTCGTGATCTGCCGGCTGAACTAAGCTGGGTTGATGGCCCGATACTTCGACGTACATCCCGAAAACCCGCAGCCGCGCGCGATCAGCCAGATCGTCGAAATGCTGCGCAACGACGCGGTCATCGCCTACCCCACCGATTCCTGCTATGCCTTGGGCGCCCGAATGGACAATCACTCGGGCACCGATCGGATCCGCGAGATCCGCCATCTGCGGTCGGATCACCACTTCACGCTCGTCTGTGCCGACTTCGCGCAGCTCGGGCACTTCGTCCACGTCACCAACTCGGCGTTCCGGGCGGTGAAAGCGGCCACACCGGGCCAATACACCTTCATCCTTCCCGCCACGAAGGAAGTTCCGCGGCGGCTGGCACACGCCAAGAAGAAGACCGTCGGGGTGCGCATTCCCAGCCACCCGGTCGTGCGTGCGCTCCTTCAGGAATTGGGTGAGCCGATCCTCTCCAGCACCCTTCTGCTGCCCGGCGCCGAGGAGCCGATGACGGACGGCTGGCAGATCAAGGAAGAACTCGACCACCAACTCGACGCGGTCATCGACTCGGGTGACTGCGGAACCGAACCCACCACGGTCGTCGACTATTCGTCCGGTGCCCCCGAGATCGTGCGCGTCGGAGCGGGAGATCCTTCTCGTTTCGAATGACCGCGCAGATCAGCTTCGTGTTTCGGGGTGGACGTTTGTCGAGCCACGCATCGATGGACGAGGAGCGGAATCGCCCTCTCTTCGAAGATGGTCTCGCACATCACCCGGAAGGGATGATCAGGCGGTCCTTCCTGCGGTCAACAGCGCAGCAACGAACTCACGCACCAACTCTCGCTCGTCGTTCTGGTCCGCCCCCGGCACCATGAGCAGCGAGAGGATCACTCGCACGATCCAGCGTGCTCGAGTGGCTACCTCGGCACCGGTCTCACCGAGCATCGCAACCCCCAGTCCGTTGATGACGTCCGATGAATTGGCAAGTTCACCGGCAAGACTCGCATCTCCCGGGGTGAACCATGCAGCCAACGTCGGCGTGCTGCGTACCGCGGACACAGCCGCGAGCATCGCCGTTTCGAGGCGCTCGCTCGGATCGTCGATGGCTGCTACCGATTCCGCGATCGCAGTTCCCAGTCTGCGAGCTTCGCGGTGAACGAACGCGATGTGTAGAGCCTGCCGATTCTCGAAGTACCGATACAGGGTGGCCCGCGAACATCCTGCAGCAGACGCTATCTCCGCCATACCGACCGTTGCGACGCCCTTTTCGACGAACAATTGTGCCGCGCTGTCGAGGATCTTCTCGGCTGCTGCCAAAGCGCGGCCCTCACCGAGCCAGTCGTTGCTCACGGCCGGCTAACCGAGATCGGGGCGGTGAGCGGACGGCGGACGTAGTTGCCGGGTGCGTACTGCATCGCGTCGATGTCTACATGGAAGTCTGGAATCCGGGAGAGCAACTCTTCCAACGCAACTCGTGCCTGCATCCGAGCGGCCGACGCACCCAGACAATGGTGGGCGCCATGACTGAAGGTGAGAATCTTCTGTGGCCGGCGCAAGACGTCCAACTCCGCCGCGTCGGGTCCGTACTTGTCGGGATCACGATTTGCCGCACCGTACATCAGCAAAACCTTGCGTCCTGCCGGAATCACTTTGCCACCCAAGGCCACATCCCGCGTCGTGGTGCGTGCCAGACCTTGGACCGGTGAGGTGAGTCGAAGCAGTTCGTCGACTGCGTCAGTGATCAATGCGGGCTCGTCCAACAGGATCTGACGCTGGTCGAGGCGTTCGGTCAGCATCGCCACCGATCCGCCCAACATTCCTGTTGTGGTGTCGTTTCCACCGGCCACCATAGTGAAGGCAAAGCCCAGAATCGACAGTAAGCCTGACATGTCGCCTTCTTCACCGAGCCCAGCGGCCAGTAGGTGCGAAATCGTGTCGTCACCCGGTTCGACCTTGCGGCGTTCGATCAGCGAAGCGAAGTACATCATCAACTCACCGGTGGCGGCCTGCGCCGTCGTCGCCGCTGCGGCCACACCACCCGCCGAATTGGCAGCAACAATGGCCTCGGTCCAGCCGTCGAACTGATCACGGTCCGATTCCGGCACACCCAGATAATGTGCGACAACCATCGACGGCAACGGCTTGAACAATTCGACGACGATATCGCCGCTGCCACGCGCTTTCAACGCCTCGATACGTTCGACGACAAATTCGCGGACCATCGGCTCGACCGCCGACACCTGACGCGGGGTGAACCCCTTCGACACCATGCGCCGGAACTCCGACTGCGCGGGCGGATCCTGCATCACGAACGGCGGATTGTCCTGCATCCCGATCTGCTCGAGTTCACCGTAGACAGTGGTCAATCCCTTTGCCGACGAATATGTCTCGTAATCGCGAGCAGCGTTGTAGACGTCTTCGTGACGGGTGAGCACCCAGTAATCGTCCTGCGCCGCAGCTTCCGGCACAACATTGTGAACAGGATCGTTCTCGCGCAATGCGTCGTACATTGCCCACGGCGAACGCCAGGACTCCCCGGTGGAAGGAACAAATCGTGGCGATTGTGACACGGCGGTTGGCATGACTCGACTATGAGACAAATAGTCAGATGTGTCAACGTTCTACGATCAACCGTTCCTACGATCAGTATCGAGCAACTCACATCCGCGCAGAGCACTCCGGACGACGCGCAGTGGTTGCGGTCCTGCTCCCCGCGAGCATCTCCCCTTCATCAGAGACTGGTGCCTGCACCACATCGGGCAAGGCCGGGAGGTTGCCCTCTACGACAACACCGGTTCCGCCGGGTCCACCCGCAAGACAAGCGCATTCAGCCTCAACCACTGGCACGGACGCAGCGAGGACAAGAGCGGCAATTCTTACGGCGCCTTCACTCGATCGATGTCGGACAGTGAAGTTCGGGTCACGTTCCGCAAGAGCTGCACGACCTTCCGGCGACGATCATCGATTGGCAACCGCGCGACGCGGAGAGTCGGATCGCGCACGGACAGGTGGAGGCCTACGACGATTACGTGAGTCGATACCGCGACACCGTCGCGCGGGCAGCACTCATCGACGCCAACGAATACCTCTAACACGCAACAGGATTGGACTGGGAGGTTCTACTTGACGGCGTCGCTCAAGCGGGTTCATACCATGTGGTTCTCGATGCTCTGGTCTACGAATCCAGGTGGACGCGCGACGGGCAACTACGAGACGTCGACACGCTCAAATGTCTTGGGCTACAAAGGCACGGCTGCAAGAACATATTGCGGCTGTCGGAGATTCTGCGAGCAGACGTCCACTGGGCCTGGAAGACAACCGAACCCGACACGTTGGTCCGGCCGGACAGATCGCTTTACTACTTCCGCCACTACCGCGGTTCGGAAGCGACACTCGACTTCACTCCGCTGCCGAACTTCGGGCCCCAGGTCTACGAAGAAGGTGTGGATATAGCAGCGGCAGTCGACCTACCATAAAGATGAATGTTCCTGCAAGACACAGATACTCGGGTACGGATAAACCTCCGGCCCGCGCCCCGAAGGCAATGCCTTCAGGTCGCGGGCCGGAGTGCTACCTATCCGAAAAACGGATCAGGAAAGCGACTGCGCAGCGGTGACTGCAGAAATGATTGCGATAACACCAGCGAAGAGACCGGCAACTCCGCCGATGCCCTTGCCGATTGCTTCCCAAGCCTTGAGGTCGTCTGCTGTGGAACCCATGTCTATCTCCTCATCATGGAATGTGTACGCGGTCCGCGCGCCCGGTATGTAACGGCGCTCACAATATACGTAAGACAGCCGAGTTTTAAAGTGGTGCCACCAAGTGGGACGTAACTCACATCTCATCCAGCGGGAACCCACGAGTAACAATGCGCGATTAGGACAACGCTTCGGGAACCGTTGAATGACGAGCAGGAGAACAGCAGTGGGCAAGTTGGATGGAAAAGTGGCCCTGATCACTGGTGCAGGGCAAGGCGTCGGCCAGGGAGTTGCGTTGGCACTCGCCAAGGAAGGTGCTTCCGTCGCCGTGGCGGGCCGGACCGAGTCGAAACTCGTCGTCACATGTAACGAAATCACCGAACGCGGCGGCCGTGCCGAACCGGTACTCGTGGACATCGCCGACGCGGATTCCATCACCGCCGCCGTGTCGCGAACAGTGGAACTGTTCGGCGGCGTCGACATTCTGATCAACAACGCCAGCCTCAACCCGCTCGGCAACGTCCTCGACCTCACTCCGGAGCGCCTTGCCGACGGACTGACATCCGGTCCCGTCGCGACGCTGCGAACCATGCAAGCGTGCTATCCGTTCATGAAGGAGCGCGGAGGCGGGGCGATCATCAACATGGTCAGTTCCGTGGCCGTCCGCTGGGACGCTGCCGGCTACGGCGGATACGCGGCCGTGAAGGAATCCGTCCGAGCCCTCAGCCGCGCAGCAGCGTGCGAATGGGGCGTCGACGGGATCCGTGTCAACGCGGTGGCGCCACACGCGTCGTCACCCGGGTTACAGCGTTGGGCAGATGCGCGCCCGGAAGAGGCTGCCGCCTTTGTTGCCGGGATTCCGCTGCGGAGGATCGGAGACTGCGAAACGGACATCGGCACTGCGGTGGCTTTCCTGGTCGGCCCGGACGCCGCTTATCTGACCGGAGCAACAATTCCGCTCGACGGTGGTCAGTCGCGCTGGGGCTGAGAGGTGGCGTCGTCGAAGGCAAGCACCGCCGACTTGTCTTCGGCGATCGGGCGGCGGAAAACGAAACCGACCACAACGGATGCCAAAACCAACGCGGCTAGCACTATGAGCCCGACCATCCACCACATGGTTTTCAGTATGCCCGAACCCACATCGTCGAGACGCGCGCCGGGCGCCTTCGAACTTCGTGAACCGAGCGCGAAAAATGCTTGGTACCAGTCAAATTCCGTTTTGACCGTTTCGTGAGCTTCTCGAAAACCCGTGATCGAGCGCACAATTTCGGATCTCGAACTGGGACGAGCGCGTGACTACCACCGCACCTCGGTGCATCCTGTCAGGTATGGAATCCGCTGTTTCGGCCCAAGTCGCCGACGGAAGCACCCTTACGCACCCGTGGGGCGGGACAAGCAACAACACCGATCTTGGTGGTGATGTTCACTGGATCGACTTCGGCGGTCCCAGCGGAGCGCCGCCCATCGTGCTCGTTCACGGACTGGGCGGCTCACACCTCAACTGGGTACGGGTGGCACCAGCACTGGCGGCGCACACGCGTGTGTACGCACTGGACCTCGCGGGATTCGGACTCACCTCTGCCCGTGGGCGACACACCGGCGTCGATGCCAACGCAGCACTCCTGAATCGCTTTCTCGACACGGTGGTCGGTGAACCCGCCGTCCTGTTCGGCAATTCCATGGGCGGAATGGTCTCCGCGATGGCGACCCACGCCAGTCCCGAATCAGTGGCCGGCCTGGTCCTGGTGGATCCGGCACTCCCCCTGCCCGTCCAACTTCCCGACCTGACCGTCGCGGCACAATTCACGCTCTACTCGATGCCGTACGTCGGCGAGCAGGTTCTCGGCTTCGGACGCCGGAAGATGTCCGACCACCAATTGGCCGCACAGATGACCAGATTGTGTTTCGCCGATCCGACGCGAGCAGACCCCGCGGTTCTCGAAGCGGGCGCCGCGCTGACGGCGATTCGCCGCAACGAACCCGCTCAGGATGCCGAGTTCCTCCAGGCAGCACGGTCACTGCTGAGGACCCTCGCCCGCCCGGCCTCGTATCGAAAGACCCTGCGAGAGATCATGACTCCGACGCTCCTGATGCACGGCGACCGCGATCGACTGGTCCCGGTCGAGGCCGCACGGGCAGCGGCTGCCGCTCATCCACACTGGACCACCATCATTCTCGGCGATACCGGCCACACCCCTCAGTTGGAGATTCCGGACGAGTTCTCACGCCATGCGCTCGCGTGGCTCGATCGCACGGGGTTGATCACGAACTGACCCGTACCGGCACCACAACGGTGGAACGTCCTTGCCGATCGAGCAAGTGCCCCATCAACTTCGGTATCCCGAGGACGATCCGGCGAAGATGACATTGGCAGGTCCGGCCCACAGGTAAGCGCGAACGGTCAAATACTCCAAAGCTCTCGAGCCCTGGGAATGTGTCGGGGTACTCGCGTAGCGTGAGAATCGCGCCTTCATTGGCCAGCCCGCTCTGTGTCCCTTGCTTGTGTATCCGTTTCGGTAAAGGAGAGTTTTCAGATGCCCGCACGTACAGCGCTCGACGGAACGCCCTGTTGGATCGACCTCACCAGCTCAGACACCGCGGTTGCCAAATCCTTCTACACCAACGTGTTCGGTTGGCAGGCTGACGCAAACGACGACCCGCAGTACGGCGGCTACGCGATCTTCAGCAAAGACGGTCAGCCCATCGCCGGGCTAGGCCCCCAGCAGGAGGGAAACCCGTACGGCGACGTCTGGACCACCTACATCTCCTCTGCTGATGCGGCAGCGTCGGCGTCCAAGGCCGAAGCCGCAGGCGGCATGATCATGATGCCGTCGATGCAGGTCGGTCCCCAGGGCAGCATGGCGATCGTGGGCGATCCGGCCGGTGCCGTCGTCGGTATCTGGCAGGCAGATCAGCACAATGGCTTCGGGCTGGTGGGCGAGGCGAGCACACCGGTGTGGCACGAGACATTGTCCAAGAACTACGCCGCAGTTCTGCCGTTCTACACCGACGTGTTCGGCTGGACCTACGAGTCCATCGGCGACAGCGACGAGTTCCGGTACTCACAGGCCAAGCAGGGCGACACCGTCGTCGCCGGTTTGATGGATGCCAGCTCGTTCCTCCCGGCGGAGGTGCCGTCGTTCTGGCAGGTGTACTTCGGGGCGGACGACACGGATGCTGCAGTCGCCAAGGTCGTCGAATTCGGCGGCAGCGTATTGCGCGACCCCGAGGACACGCCCTTCGGCCGTCTCGCATCGGTTGCCGATCCTCTCGGTGCCAAGTTCCAGATCTCGACGATCATGGAGTGAACTTCCGCGCGCAGATTTGAACACTCGCCCAGAAGGTATGCAGTTTTCTGTGTCCAACGCCTAATCTCATGGGATGCCCGCCCCCGCACCTCTCCTCGATGTGTACTCCCAGCCGACTCTGTCGACGCTTGCGCCGTCGGTACTCGCTTCCCTCGGCGTGAGCGGCGAAGCGAACCGTCTCGATCTGCAGCCCAGCAAAAAGACCGTCATTCTGCTGGTAGACGGGATGGGCGCGAATTTGCTCGCCCGCAACGCCGAACATGCACCATTCCTGAATTCGCTCGCCGGAACGCCCATACGGGCAGGATTCCCCACGACCACGGCCACCAGCATCGTCTCGCTGGGGACCGGTCTGCCGTCGGGAGCGCACGGCATCACCGGCTACCAGTCCTACGTCGAAGAAGCCGATTCGGTGTTCAACTGGCTGGGCTGGCACAGCGCAGGCAAGAAGGATTCTCAGACCGACTCCATCGTCCCGGAGACCCTGCAGCCGCAGGCCACGACCTTCGATCGCGCAGCGGCCGCCGGCATCACCGTCACTACCGTCGTTCCGTCTAAATTCGACGGCAGCGGCCTCACCCGGGCGGGAATGCGCGGTGCCCAGTTCGCCGGGATCCAGGCGTACGGAGACCTCCTCGCTCGCACGGTGGCCGCGTCGAAATCCGCGGACCGGACATTCACTTACTGCTACATCAGTGAGATCGACGCGCTGGGCCACGTCTACGGGCCCGAGTCCGAACCGTGGACATTCCAACTGATGCTTGTCGATCGACTGGTCGAACAACTCGCCGCGGCTCTCGGTCCGGACGTCAGATTGCTGGTGACGGCTGACCACGGAATGGTCGACGTGTTGGACGAGAACAAGATCGACTTCGACAACACTCCGATTCTGTCAAAAGACGTACTCGCTCTTGCCGGTGAACCGCGTTGTCGTCACATCCACACCAGAGAAGGCGCCGCGCAAGATGTTGCGGACCGCTGGCGTGCCGAACTTGGTGACCGCATGTGGATCGGGACCAGATCCGAGGGCATAGTCGCGGGATTATTCGGGCCCGCAGTGCATTCCGAGTATCACGGCCGGATCGGTGATGTCATCGCCATTGCTTCCGGGGACGTGGCCGTCGTACGTCGATCTGTCGAATCGGGACTGTCCGGCCTCCGTGGACAGCACGGCGCCCTCACTCCGGATGAACTGCTGGTACCGCTCTTGTCCTCAGGACAGCAGTAGGGCTCGCGCCCGGCGAATCTCGGGAACCCCGACGACCTTGCATGCGCCCAACAGGACGACGGCACCAACGGCCGCACCCGCCGACAATGAAATAACAGCAGCAAGCCTGGGCTCGGGGACTCGATTCTGAACCGCCACCACCAAAGCCAGCGCACAACCGCCTGCCAGAACTGCCGCCGTCGAAATCCTTCCGACGGTGGCCCGCACGTGGCGGAATCCCAACAGTCCATATCGCTTTCGAAGCAGGACGTGGCCCAGCACCGCTCCGCACACGTAGGAGAACGAGCCGGCTGCACAGACGGCCAGGACCAGCGTTTCGTCACTCGCCGACAGTGACGCAAGAAGAACAAGCGCCGTCTTGGCAACTACCATCACCACGGCTATCGCCGCGGGAGTTCGGGTGTTGTTGTCGGCGTAAAACACTCGGAGCTGAAGCATGACCATCGCAAACGGCACCAGCCCGAATGCGCTGACTGCCACGGCAGTTCCGATCAACCGGGCGCTGCTGCCGTCTACTCGGCCGAAGAAGATCAGGGTGGTCAACGAAGGACCGAAGACCATGAGCGCCACGGTAACCGGAATCAGCGCCACCACCGAATACCGAGCTCCCCGGCCGAGGTCGGATACGACGCCGTCGTCGTATCCCGCAGCAACCGACCTGGCGATCCGCGGCATCAGCACCGTCAACAACGACACACCGAGAACGCCGTACGCCACTTGAAACAGCAGATCCGCGTGCGTGTACATCGAGTAGACGTGACGTGAGAGCGTCACCTTCATCGTCACCCACACCCCAACCTGACCGGCAACGACGTACACCAGAGCCCACCCGAGCAACGGCGCCCCGACGCGCACCGGGCGCCAGGTGTGCGGGACGACCCGCACGCGAAGGCGCCACCGAAACCCGTTGCGGTGCAGCGCTCGAGCAACGACGGCGGTTTGCGCCACGATCCCGAGCAGAGTACCGATACCGATCACCAGAACCTGCGCCATTGTCATCGACTCGGGAGTCAGAGCCACCGGCCCCGGGATGCACAGGAAGACTGCGACCGTCACCAGAAGGACGACGTTGTTGATCACCGGCGCCCAGGCCGGCGCACCGAACACCGATCGAACACTGAGCACAGCCGTCATCATCGCCGTGATGCCGTAGAAGAAGATCTCCGGCAGAAGCAAATACGCGAAGAGCGTCGTGAGCTCGCGTTGAGCCGGATCATCGATCACGGCCGAGACCAGCGGCGGCGCGCACACCACGGCCACTGCCGTCACGAGAGCAAGAGCAAGCGCTCCCACAGTGAGGACGCGCTGCGTCTGCTCACGTTCGAGCTTCCGCCCACGGCGTCGTTGCCGCGTCAGATACGGAAGCAGGACACTGGCGAGAATCCCGCCGAGGAGGAGCTGATAGACCATGTTGGGGAAGCTGTTGGCCGCGTTGTACGCATCGCTGACCAGGGCAATGCCCAGGACAGCGGCAAGGGCAAGGGTGCGGACGAAACCGGTGATCCGGCTGACCGTGCTGGCGAGCGCCACTTGCCCGCCCATCTTTGCCAAGCTGCCGCCCGTCTCACCCGTACGTTCGGACTCCCCCACGCTCTCGACCATCTCGCCAGGGTGCCACATCGCAGTGCTCAACGCGCCGGACCGGAAACGACCGCCCTCCTGGAAACGACTGAGCGCCCCGAACCGAAGTTCGAGGCGCTCAGTACGTACGCGTGAAGATCAGGCTGATTCTGCCCCAGCCAACGGCGGCATGACAACAACCTGACCGGCGAAGGACAGACCGGCACCGAAGGCGAGAAGCAGGGCCTTGTCGCCCGCCTTGCACTGGCCGTCGCGCAGCATCTGCTCCATAGCGAGCGGGATCGACGCCGCGGACGTGTTGCCTGTCTCGGCGATGTCGTTGGAGACCGGGAAGCCCTCAGGCAGCTTCATGCTGCGAGCGATGACCTCGTTGATGCGCTGGTTTGCCTGGTGCGGCACAAAAGCGTCGATGTCCTCGATACCCAGCCCCGACTTCTCGAGCGTCCGGGTCGCGACCTTGCCCATCTCGAAGGCAGCCCAGCGGAACACCGCGGTACCGGCCATCTTGATCCACGGCCGAGGTCCGGTCGGGTCCTTGGTGTAGTCGAGCCAGCTCGGCTCCTGAACGATGGCGTCGGACTGGCTGCCATCGGAACCCCACTCGACCGGGCCGATTCCGACGGTATCGCTCGGGCCGACGACAACTGCGCCTGCGCCGTCACCGAAGATGAAGCGAACGCTGCGATCGGTGGGCTCGGTGGCCTCGCTCATCAACTCGACGCCGACCACAAGAACGTGATCTACGGTGCCACCGCGAACGAGGTCGCTGGCCACCGCAAGGGCGGTACAGAAACCGGCGCAACCTGCTGCGACGTCGAATGCAGCCGGACCCTTGATACCGAGCTCGTGGGCGACGATGGACGCAGCCTGAGGAGTCTGCAAGTCCCACGTCGACGTCGCGATGATCACGGCGCCGATCTGCTCGGGCGCCATGCCACTGACGTCCAGTGCTTTACGGGCCGCGCTGATCGACATCGCGAGGATGCCTTCACCTTCGCCGGAGAACCGGCGCGACTTGATACCCGATCGCGTCTGGATCCACTCGTCGGTGGAATCGATCAGCTCGCAGATCTCGTCGTTGGTCACGACTCGCTCCGGGCGGTGAACGCCGAGCCCGAGAAGGACGGACTGCCGACCTCCGGCCACACTGGCAATCGGCTTACCCATTGATCGATCTCCTCGTTGGTTTCTGGTGATGACGCGCATTCGACATCACACGTTACGTACAGGACATAAGCCCCTGCCTCTCAGGTCACCGTTCGATCACGGCAACAACATGAGGCTGGCTCACATTACGCTTCGGTCAGGTATGTAGTCCAGATCCACGATCAGGCGCGCAAATGAGCTAGAACTGCCAAAACACGACGATGCCCGCTTTCGGAAGCCGACAGGCCGAGTTTTGCGAAGATATTTCCTATGTGCTTGCTCACAGCAGTGTCGCTGACGACCAATTTCCTGGCGATTTCCTGATTTCCCAGCCCCTCCGCCATCAGGCCGAGAACCTCGGACTCGCGTGGGGTCAGTGATCTGATCGGATCGTCGGCGCGTCGACGGCTCATCAGTTGGGATACGACCTCGGGATCCATCACGGTTCCGCCGTCGACGACCCGGTTCAATGCGTCGACGAACTCGGCTACCTTGCCGACCCGTTCCTTGAGCAGGTACCCGACCCCGCCGGCGCCTCCGGCCAACAATTCACCGGCGTAGCGATCCTCGACGTACGCAGAAAGGACCAGGACGGGAAAGCCCGGGCGAAGCTTGCGCACCTCGATCGCCGCTCGAAGCCCCTCGTTGGTGAAAGTAGGAGGCATCCGGACGTCGAGCACCGCGGCGTCGGGGGCTGTCTCCTCGAACACCGTGAGGAACTGTGCGGCGTCGGAGACGGCAGACACCTCGAAGCCCTCTCCGCGGAGCAGCAGTGCCAGCCCCTCTCGCAGGAGAGCGTCGTCCTCGGCAATCAGAATCCGCACGGTAGTTCCACCCTCATCGTTGTCGGTCCACCCTCCGGGCTCTCCAATACTGCGGTTCCTTCGAAAGCCTCGACCCGGCGTCGGATACCCGCCACGCCGCCGCCCGGGCGTTCGTTCGCGCCGCCCTGACCGTCGTCGATCACATCGATGAGCATCGTCTCACCCAACGAGTCGTCCGACGTCTCCGTCCGTGCCGTGACGGTGACCCTGCGCGCTCCGCTGTGTTTTGCGACGTTGGTCAAGGCCTCGGCGACGACGAAGTACGCAGCAGCCTCGACGGCAGCCGGGGCACGGCGGAGTTCGTCGATCTCGAGTACGCAGGGCACGGCGGAGCGCCCGGCGAGCGCGGAGATCGCGCCCTCCAGACCCAACTCGTCGAGGATCGGCGGGTAGATGTCGTGCACCAACGTCCGGAGTTCGCTCAACGCCTCGGTGGCCGCATCCTGGGCCCGATGCAGTTGTGGCAGAGCCTGGTCCGGATTGTTCTGCAACGACCGCTCGGCCATCCCCAACATCATCACCACCGCGACCAGACGGTTCTGCGCGCCGTCGTGCAGATCCCGCTCGATGCGCTTGAGTTCGGCCGAATGCGCGTCGAGCGCCGCAGCGCGGCTGGCCGTCAGGGCGGTGACGCGCTTCGAGAGGTCCGAACGCGTATCCGGCGCAAGCAAAGTCGTGGTCGACCAGCTGATCCATTTCGCCATCGCGGGGATCAACCACCACGCGATCAGGAGGTACAGGATGCCGATCAACGGCATTCCGGCAGCGCCCAACCACGACGTCACGGGGTACGGGTTGTTGACGGGTTCGCCCGCGGGCATCTGCTGCCAGTACAGCGGGACAGCAATCGCATTGAGTGCACCGAGTGGCAGCGCAATTGTCAGCATCGCCGCGACGAAAGCACCCAGACCGTGAATCGACAACCAGGCCGCGTCGCGCCTCGTCGACTGATCGGTGAGGAACCTGCTCCAGTCCCCGAATGTCGGATTGCTCGGCATCGGCGGATATCGCTGCAGAACAGGGCGCCCGGTGTACGCAGCCGTTCGCCCTCGAGCCAGGCACGCCCACCACCGGAGCACTCGCACGTACGACGGCAACAGCAACCAGCCGACGATCAAAATCGAGAGCGACAAAAGAATGAGACCGACCATCAACAGGAACAAGGAGACCACAGCTGCCGCACCCTCGACGAGTACGTACACCGCAGCCCTGGTTCTCTTCTTCACTGCACCAGCATGCCGCACCGCACCGCACGATCCACTACAGCTGGCTACACCATCGATTCGGGACTCTGCTGGATGTCGACGAATGCCGAATCTCCATAGCGTTCATCCCATGAAGAATCGACACTCGGTCCTCACCTCGCCGGCTCCTGGTGCCACGGCCGCCCGAACATCCGCCGTGCGACTCGAAGGCGTCAGCAAGGTCTACGGCAACGGCCGCGGCGCCGTGACCGCCCTCGACAGCATCAGCCTCACCCTGCCTCGCAGCACCTTCACCGCCGTGATGGGCCCATCCGGATCGGGCAAGAGCACTTTCCTGCACTGCGCCGCGGGCCTCGATCGACCGAGCAGCGGATCGGTGTGGCTGGGCGACACCGAGATCTCACAGCTGAAGCCGAAGGCCCGCAGCATCTTCCGTCGCGATCACATCGGTTTCGTCTTCCAGGCCTACAACCTGCTCGGCGCTCTCGACGTCGAGCAGAACGTCACGCTCCCGCTACTGCTCGCCGGACGACGAGCCGACAAGCAGTACCTGACCTTCGTCCTCGAATCCGTCGGACTCGGATCACACCGAAAGCGCAAACCCTCCGAACTGTCCGGCGGTCAGCAGCAACGCGTCGCCATCGCGCGCGCCCTCGTCACCCACCCCGACGCACTCTTTGCCGACGAACCGACCGGCGCCCTCGACTCCCGCAGCGCCAAGCAGGTTCTGGAGTTGTTGCGCCGGACAGCCGCCGAGTTCGATCAGACCATCGTCATGGTCACGCACGACCCGGTGGCCGCGTCGTACGCCGATCGTGTGCTGTTCCTCGCCGACGGGAAACTGGTCGGGCACATCGACCGACCGACGCCGCAGCAGATCGCCGAGCGCATGACACACCTCGGGGACTGGTGATGATGAAAGCGCACACCTTTGCGCACCTGAAAGCGCATCGGGCCGGTTTCGTCGCCGTGTTCGTCTCCGTATTCTGCGCGGCTCTCCTCACCTGCGGTCTGGGTGTGCTGCTGGAATCGGGAGTGCGAGGCGGCGTCTCACCACATCTCTACGCCGGTGCCGACGCCGTCGTGAGTGCGCCACAGGCGCTCGAGGTCAAGGAAGACGCCGATCAGCCTTTTGCCGAGCGAGTTCTCCTCGACAGCGATACGGTCCGCAAGCTCGACGCACTCGATGTCACCGTGGTTCCCGACATCTCCGTCCCCGTCAGCACCGCCGAGGGCGTCGTACTCGATGCACATCCTTGGAACACAGCACAATTGGCGCCGTACTCGCTCACCGAAGGTCGCGCTCCGCAGAGCCGAGACGAGGTGGTCTCGACCACGGGCGCCGCGCTCGGCGAGCGAATCACGCTGGCTCACGGCGCGATAGCCGACGAGTACACCGTCGTCGGCACAGCTGATTCGGCCTCGGTGCCGTCACCCGACCGTCCGGCACTCGTCTTCCTCGACGACGCAGAGGCCGAACGGTTGTGGCCGCACCAGAACGCTGTCACCGCAGTCGGATTGATCGCTCCCGAAGGCGTGGATGCTGCCGCTCTCGCCCGCGATGCACTCGCCGGAACCGGCGCGGAGGTCTCGACCGGCACTGCGCGCGGAGGCATCGAATTCCTCGACGCCGGTGCTGCGCGGACTCAGTTGATCGTGCTCTGCGCCACGTTTGCGGGCCTTGCATTGATGGTCAGCATGTTCGTCGTTTCCAGCACGCTGTCGCTCTCGATCAACGCCAGGCGCCGAGAGTTCGCTCTGCTGCGTGCGATCGGAGCCACCACTCGGCAGGTCCACGTCATGATCGGGCGTGAAGTGCTGCTCGTTGCTGCAGCTGCTGCGGCCCTCGGCGCGGTGCCCGGATATCTGCTCGCCCGAGTTCTAGGCGCACAGTTCGCCGCAGCCGGGGTCATGCCCACAGATTTCGCGTTGGCCTACAGCCCCCTTCCGGCGATCGCGGCATTCCTGATCTGCGTACTCACTGCCCGCGCTGCCGCTGCGATCGCTGCCCGTCGGCCGGCAAAGCTCGACCCTGTCGAAGCACTCCGCGAATCCGAAAGCGGCCCGGCGAAACTGGGCCTCGGACGCATCATCACCGGGCTGATCTTCGGCGCCGCCGGCCTCAGCGCGTGCATCCTCCCAGCTTTCCTGCCCGGCAGCGTGGCAGCCGCCGGAGCCGGTTCGAGCGCGCTGCTCTTGATCTTCTCGGTCGCGCTGCTCGGCCCGTTGTTGGTGCGCGGCATCATCAGGGTCCTCGGCGGCCCGCTGCGCCGTAGCCGATCGGCGTCGAAAGTTCTTGCTGCCGCCAACGCCGAATCCAACTCGAGGCGACTCTCGTCGGCCGTTGTTCCCTTGGCTCTCGCAATCGCGCTGGGCTCGGTGCAGTTCTTCAGCCAGAGCACCGTCGCAGCCGAGGCGACCAATCAGTCGATCAAGGGCGTCACCGCAGACCTGATCGTCGGCGCTCCGGCCGGTATAGCTCCCTCGCTCCTCGACTCGATTGCAGCGGTGCCCGGTGTGAGTGCGGCAAACCCCGTGGTGCGCAGCCAGGTCTTACCGGTACCGAGTGGCGAGGAAGGCGGCTCAGCCGACAGCGCGATCGCGGCCCAGGGCATCGACGCCGCCAGTGCCGACGCGACCCTCGATCTCGCGGTGACCGAAGGCGACCTGAGCGCTCTGACCGGCGATACCGTTGCCGTGAGCGAAGACGGCGCCTTCACACTCGGAGCCAAGGTTGGCCAGCGCGTCGACCTCTATCTGGGTGACGGAACGCTGGTGCATCCGATGGTCGTCGCGAAATACGGTCGCGGCCTCGGATTCGGGGACGTGACCATGCCGATCGAGACTTTGCGTCAGCACTCCACCGACGCCCTGATCGACACCGTTCTGGTTACTGCCGAACCCGGACGGTCGACTGAAGTACAGCGGTCGTTGCAGTCCTTCTCCTCGATCGCCGCGATGAACCAGGACCAGTTCGGCGCCGCAGGCGAAGATCAGCGGCGTATGCAGTCGTGGGTCAGCATCCTCGCCGTCCTCGTCCTACTCGGTTATCTGGCCGTCGCCGTCGTGAACACTCTGGTCGCCGCCACTGCCGAGCGTTCCCGCGAGTTCGCGCTCCTGCAGCTGGTGGGCTCGCGGACGAAGCAGGTCCGAGCGATGATGCGCATCGAATCGTTGATGGTGGTGGGAATCGCCGTCGTGGTCGGATCGCTGATCGCCCTGCCGCCGCTGATGGGCATCGCCGTGGCGGTGTCCGGGCAGCCGATCCCGGCGATTTCACCGGTGATCTACGGTTCCATCGTCGCCGTGACCGCGGTTCTCGGGTTTGTCTCCATCGCGATCCCGACTCGCGCCGCCCTGCGCAAGAACCCGATGGACGGTGTCCGCAAGAACTGAGTGCCACTACCGTCGTCATCTATGGATGCGGCCGCCTGGGACAAGAAGTACGAAGAATCCGAGCTCGTCTGGGGCGCTCCTCCCAACGAATTACTGGTGGAATACGCAACGGCCCTCCCCCACGGCCAGGCACTGGACCTGGCGTGTGGCGAGGGCCGTAACGCGTTGTGGCTCGCAACTCGCGGTTGGGAGGTGACCGGCGTCGACTATTCGGCCGTCGCGATCGAGAAAGCCCGCACGATCGCGGCCCGGTCACCCCGATCGGTCCTCGACCGTCTCGACTACCGATGCGGCGACGTCACCGTCGCGGATTACGCCCCCGGAAACGGGCAGGCATACGACTTGACCCTGCTTCTTTACCTTCATCTGCCCGCACCACAACGCACCCTGGTTGTGAACCGTGCCATAAATTCTCTGAAACCTGATGGAATCCTCATGATTTTGGGTCACGACCGAAGCAACATCGACTACGGCGTCGGCGGGCCGCAAGATCCCGAAATCCTTTACACACCAGAAGAATTGATGCAAGAGTTCCGCGGACAGCTCGAGTTCGAGATCGCCGGAAATCCCCACAGACACACCGAAACGGGAATCGCGATCGACGCGCTGGTCATCGGACGCAAATCCGGTGTTGGCAATGCAAAGAACGGCTAGTAACATGTATTAAGTTACCGACGAGTAATAAACTTCGGGCGGTACTAGGAGTGCTGGACCGCACCACCTCACTGGGAGAAGCAGAAGACATGGGCCATTACAAGAGCAACGTTCGGGACCTGGAGTTCAACCTCTTCGAGGTTCTCGGACTGGAGAAGCCACTGAGCGAAGGCGCTTGGGGCGACCTGGATGCCGACACTGTCCGCAACATGCTGGCAGAGGTCGCACGCCTGGCCGAGGGACCGCTGGGCGAATCTTTCGCCGACGCGGACCGCAACCCCCCTGTCTTCGATCCCGAGACGCACACCGTTGCACTTCCGGAATCCTTCAAGAAGTCGTTCAAGGCTCTGTGGGATGCCGAGTGGTACCGCATGGGACTGAGCGAAGAGGTCGGCGGCGTGCCGGTTCCCCGCTCCGTCGTGTGGGCCATCGGTGAGCTGATCCTGGGCGCACAGCCCGCAGCGCACATGTACCAGGCCGGACCCGCCTTCGCGGACGTGCTGTTCAACAACGGCACCGAAGAGCAGAAGAAGTGGGCCGCCACCATCGTCGAACGCGGATGGGGCGCCACGATGGTCCTCACCGAGCCCGACGCCGGCTCCGACGTCGGTGCCGGACGCACCAAGGCAGTCAAGCAGGACGACGGCTCCTGGCACATCGAGGGAGTCAAGCGCTTCATCACCTCGGCCGACTCGGACGACCTGTTCGAGAACATCTTCCACCTCGTTCTCGCTCGCCCCGAAGGCGCCGGACCCGGCACCAAGGGCCTGAGCCTGTTCTTCGTCCCGAAGACGCACTTCAACTTCGAGACCGAAGAGTTCGGCGAGCGCAACGGCGCCTTCGTCACCAACGTCGAGCACAAGATGGGCCTGAAGGTCTCCGCCACGTGTGAGGTCACCTTCGGCGGCCACGGCATCCCCGCACAGGGCTGGCTGGTCGGCGAGGTCCACAACGGCATCGCCCAGATGTTCGACGTCATCGAGCACGCTCGAATGATGGTCGGCACCAAGGCAATCGCCACCCTCTCCACCGGTTACCTCAATGCTCTCGACTACGCCAAGCAGCGTGTGCAGGGCGCAGACCTGACCCAGATGACCAACAAGGCCGCGCCGCGCGTGACCATCACGCACCACCCCGACGTGCGTCGTAGCCTGGCAATGCAGAAGGCATACGCCGAAGGCCTGCGCGCGGTGTACCTCTACACCGCAGCACACCAGGACGAGGTTGTCGCCAAGCTCGTCTCGGGCGCAGACAAGGACACCGCGTTCCGCGTCAACGACCTGCTGCTCCCGATCGTCAAGGGCGTCGGCTCCGAGCGTGCGTACCAGTACCTGACGGACAGCCTGCAGACCCTCGGTGGCTCCGGCTTCCTGCAGGATTACCCGATCGAGCAGTACATCCGCGACTCCAAGATCGACTCGCTGTACGAAGGCACCACGGCCATCCAGGCTCAGGACTTCTTCTTCCGCAAGATCGCCCGTGACCGCGGCGTCGCGCTCGCTCACGTTGCCGGACAGATCAAGACCTTCATCGACAGCGAAGCCGGCAACGGCCGTCTGAAGGCGGAGCGCGCACTGCTCGCCACCGCACTCGAAGACGTCCAGGCCATGGCTGCCACGCTCACCGGCTTCCTCATGGGAGCTCAGGAGCAGCCCACCGAGCTGTACAAGGTCGGCCTCGGCTCCGTCCGCTTCCTGATGTCCGTGGGCGACCTGCTCATCGGCTGGCAGCTGCTCCGTCAGTCCGAGATCGCTCTCGCAGCACTCGACAACGGCGCTTCCGACAAGGACAAGAGCTTCTACGAGGGCAAGGTCGCCATCGCGTCCTTCTTCGCCAAGAACGTCCTGCCGGAGCTCACCGCTTCGCGCGAGATCGTCGCGAACACCGAGAACGACATCATGGAGATCGACGAAGCAGCATTCTGATTCGTTCCTGATTCATGAAAAGTGCCGGTCCCGAGAATGTTTCGGGGCCGGCATTTTTGTTGTCAGCGGTCATCTGCGCTCGACGGTCGGGCAACTGATCTGTGCGGACAGTACGGACGTCGTCGGTTGTTCGCCGGCTCTCGCCGCCGTTCCGGTCATTGCGATTGCCAGACGCGTTCGGTCCGAGGAACCGGTCATCTCGAAGGGCGAGTCGTCACTGATACCGAAAGACACGAACTCTCCACTTTGATCGGAGAACTTCACTATCGCTCCGGATCGCCCTTGCTCCGGACTCTCGTTCACCATTACGTACAAGTGAAAATCGCGTCCCGGATACTCGCCGCCTCCGTCGTATTCGTAGAACGAACTCGTGTGCACCTCGTACGTCCATTGACGGTAGCCAGTTGGAGTGGCATCGCCGGAACCCGATTCGATACACGTGACAGATCCGGGCACCGAGACTTTGGCAGCGCCCGTCCAAGCCCCCGACAGCTTTATCGCTCCGTATGGCGCATCTTCGGCAGGCAAGGTCGGAACATTCGGAGGACCAGCAGCCGGATTGCGTCCGGTGAACGCGAAACGCTCTTCGCTGGACACGAACGGGGGCGACTCGCGCTCACCGGCACAGGAGGCAACCGAGAGGGCGGCCATGACTAGTACCGCGCACATACCGCGCCTACGAACCGGCACCTCGACTCCCCCGTCCCATTTCCAACAGAATACATACCGTTCGGTCTCCAAGTTACCGAAGGTGTCCGACACATCCCATTCATGGGACCGCTCGCCCGCTACCGATGTGATTGGGTGAGCACAACATCAACTGAACCGGCACTCGGATTCGGTATCGGACCGAGTACAGCGACAGATAGGTGATCATGGTGGTCGCACCAGAGCACGCACAACTCGATTACGCCCCAGAACTGGCATTGACCGCCACGGACCTGGCGCTCGACGGCCCATGGGGGCCGGTGTTCGGACCCGTCAATCTCGAGATTCGTGCGGGCGGTGTGACCATCCTCGAAGGCTCGGCCGGTTCAGGACGTACGTCCTTACTTCTGACACTCAGCGGACGAATGAAAGCCAGTTCCGGATCTCTGTCCGTCTTCGGTCGAACGCGTCCCCGAGAGATCTTCGAGATCGCCGGGGTCGCCGGGTTCGAGGACATCGACGAGCTTGCCGAGTCCGTCACCGTCCGAGATCTGATCACCGAACAAATTCGCTGGGATGCGCCCTGGTACAAGCTCATCGGACGTGCCGGTGACCGCGAACTCGAAGCGGTGTGCGCTCCCGTCTTCGGCGATCATCCGTTACCTGTGCTCGGCCGGTACGTCAGCGATCTCGGGGAACTCGAGGCGACCCTGCTGCGTATCGCCGTCGCGAACACGAAGAAGCCGGCCTTGCTTGTCGTCGACGATCTCGAACAGGTGCGGCGCGACTCCGAACGCGCATACCTCGTCGAGCGACTCGTCGAGATGGGGAGCTACCAGACCATCATCGCGTCGACCGTCAACCCGCTGCCCGACGGATCACCCATCGAAGCCGTCACCCTGCTCCAAGAAGTCACCAATCCCGACCAAGAAGGCGCTAGGTAACCGCGATGCTCGCTGGAATGTCTCTCGGAACCGAACTCAAGCGGTTCTCCCGCGGCGCGATGCCCAGAATTGCACTCGTCACCATCATCTTGATGCCGCTCCTGTACGGCGCGATGTACCTGTGGGCCTTCTGGAATCCATTCGGTGAGGTCAACAAGGTCCCCGTAGCGCTGGTCAACACCGACCGTGGCGCAATGGTGCAGGGTCAAGAGCTCAAGGCGGGCGACGAAGTCAGCAAAGCACTTCTCGATTCCGGTGAGCTCGATCTCCACCTGGTCTCACAGCAGGAAGCCGAACAGGGAGTCTCGGACGGCACGTACTACTTCTCTCTCACCCTGCCCGAGAATTTCAGCGAGGCCGTTGCCTCCCCGACGTCCAAGGACCCCCACAAAGCTCAGTTGCAGTTCACCTTCAACGACGTCAACAACTACCTCGGCACCATCATCGGCCAAAATGCCGCCCAGCAGGTTCTCAGTCAAGTCAGCGACAAGATCGGCGCGCAATCCGTCGAGACGGTTCTGGTCGGATTGACCGATGCGGGTGCAGGTTTGAAGCAGGCCGCCGACGGAGCACTCCAGCTCTCGGCCGGAGTGAACACTGCCAATGCCGGAGCCGGCGAATTGGCGTCGGGCTCGAAAACTCTGGCAGACAACATGGTTACCGCACGTGACGGCGCAGCCACTCTGGCCGGCGGTACAGCGCAACTCTCGACCGGTATCAACACCGCCACGGACGGTGTCCTCGCACTGACCGACGGTTTGGGGCAACTCGATCTCGGAGCTGTTCAACTTGGCGACGGCGCAAGCCAACTCAGTGGTGGCGTCACCCAGGTCGTCGACCAATTGAGCGTCCTCGGGAACACACAATCAGACGTCGCACAGCTGGTCGGGCAGGCAGTGGCCAGTCTTCGACTGAACCCGGATCCGGTCAGCCAACAGATCGCCAATGCCCTAGCGCCTGCCCAGGACATGCTGCGCACTCAGGGTTTCGGTGAAGCGACCATGGGCCAACTGAGCGAACTCAAGAGCGGTGCACAACAACTCGCTTACCAACTCGACGATCCGTCGAGCACCTTCCGAGCCGGGCTGAATGCCGCGGCCAACGGCGGCGGTGAACTCCGCAACGGTCTGGTGCAGCTTCGTGACGGCGGTCAACAGGTCAACGACGGCGCTCAAACCCTCAGTAGTGGACTGGTTCAACTCACCGACGGTAGCGTCCAACTCTCCGACGGTGCGGCCAAACTCGCCGACGGCACCGAGCAACTTCGCGCCGGGTCCTCCGAACTTGCAACCAAACTCACCGAGGGTGCTGGCCAAATTCCCAGTTGGACCGATCAACAGCGAACCGCAACCGCTCAAACGCTCTCCAGCCCGGTCGAACTACAGGAGACGTACGAGAACCGGGCCAGCACCTTCGGTACCGGTTTTGCTCCGTTCTTCCTGCCCCTCGCGCTGTTCGTGGGCGGCATCATCACCTGGATGCTGCTCAAGCCGCTCCAGAACCGGCCCATCGCAAACGGGCTCGGTGCGCTGCGAGTGGTCCTCTCCTCGTACTGGCCGGCATTGCTCATCGGCATCTGCCAGGTGATCGTGATGTACCTGGTCGTGCACTTTGCCGTCGGTCTGCACCCCACACACGCCCTCGGCACTGTCGGATTCCTGATGCTCATCACTGCCACCTACATGGCGTTGATCCAGGCGTTCAACGCCATCTTCGGAGTCTCTGTCGGACGCGTCATCACCCTGGCGTTCCTGATGCTGCAACTGGTTTCGGCCGGCGGCATCTATCCCGTCGAAACCACTGCGAAACCGTTCCAGATCATCCACCCGTTCGACCCCATGACCTACGCGGTGAACGGGCTACGACAACTCACCGTCGGCGGAATCGACTCGAGGCTGTGGGTCTCGATCGCCGTCCTCGGTGGCCTTCTCGTCGCCTCACTCGGCGCCAGTTCACTTGCTGCACGCCGAAATCGGCAATGGACCATGGACAGGTTGCATCCGCCGATCGAGGTCTAGGTTTAGGTCTCAGGCCAAGGCTCCACGGTCAGTGCAGGCCATTCCCTGCGCCACCGTGCCGCTTTGGCCTCGTAAACCTCTCTCGGCGCCAGCACCGGATTGGGGCGGACGATCATGCCGAAAAGATCGTCGTATCCATGCGGGGCATACACGTCGACGGTGCCGTCCGATGCCTTGCTGATCCCGAAACAGCAAGTTGTGGAAGCGAAGTGGTCGATAGCGTCGCGGCAACTGGTGAACGGAACGCCGGGAATCCCGAAGTGCTGCTCGTACCACAGGTGCACGCGGGCTTCGTTGCGCACTTCGACATCGACATCCACATCGGCGAACAGTTTTGCGGCCGAACGAATCACGCGATCTTCCGCGTCGTAGCTCAGATCGCCGGCGTCGAAATAGAAGAGGTCGTAGTCCTTGATTCCGGCTCCGGGGTCACGGCCGTCGATGTGATTCCAGACGGTTTGGAAGAGCCCACCTGCGGTCAGGTACCACTCAGCCAACTCCAACTTCGGCGCCCGATCCACGATCGTTGCGACCACTGGATTGGCCAGGGCGATCTCGAGAAATCGTTCACGCATGCTCTTCAGCCTCTCATATGACAAGCAAACTTGACATTCCCTGACAAGTATTCTTTACTTTTCCCATGACTGGAAAGGCCGGCGACAACAACGTACGGGAGCACCGACGCCTCGCCGGCCTCACCCAGGCGCAACTGGCCACGGCAGGTCAGGTGAGCAGACAGAGCATCGTCTCCGTCGAACGTGGTGACTACGCACCGAGCGTCTACCTGGCACTTCGTCTGGCACTGGCGCTGGGGACCACCGTCGAAGCGCTCTTTCCCCTACCCGAATCGGCACTCACCGCAGAAATTCCAGAGGAGACGGCATGAGCACCATGATGAAGGCAATGCGGTTCGTCGGAGATCTGGACGACGACTTCTACAAGGACGAGCGCCAGCGCGACGTCTGGAACGAAGCCTCGGCGGTGGGCTTCCAATTCGCCTACTGGATTGCGTTGATCGCAGCGGCGATTCTCCCGTGGGTTGCCGGCCGAACCGGCGCATGGATTTCATTGGGACTGGTCATCGGATGGTTTATCTGTTCGATGGTGGTGCTCCGCTACGCGCAGGCTCACGACGTCGACGTCTACGCGAGCATGAAAGGTCTGCAGCCCCGATCTCTCGTGGCTGGGTCCGTCTATCTGATCGCATTGATCGGCGTCGTCGCCCAACTCGTAACTCGTCCGGGCGACGGAATCGCGACCTGGGCCGGCGCTGGGGTCGGTGCACTCGTCGGCGTCACGGCAGCCGCCCTAGCCGTAAAGCACCACCAACAGCGCGCCAAGCGACGCGAAGCGGCCGAAGAACTTCTCTGACTTCCGGAAGTCTGCCCGGCACAACGGAATCCATAGAGTTGGTAAAATCGTGCCAGGTCAACCGATCGCGAGTAACGTCGAAACGGTGAGCACTCGCCTCGGATACCAGATGCCCAACTTCAGCTACGGCGGTCCGGTCAAGGACCTCTTCCCCACCGTCATAGCGCAGGCCCGCGAAGCCGAAGCCGCAGGCTTCGACACTGCATTCGTGATGGATCACTTCTACCAACTCCCCGGAATCGGAGCGCCGGACGCCCCAATGCTCGAGGCCTACTCCGCGCTCTCCGCGCTGGCGACGGCCACCGAGACCATCCAGTTGTCTGCACTGGTCACGGGAAACACCTACCGCAATCCGCCCATGCTCGCCAAGACCGTCACCACCCTCGACGTGGTGAGCGGCGGTCGGGCCATCCTGGGTATCGGCGCCGGTTGGTTCGAACTCGAACACAATTCGTTCGGATACGAGTTCGGAACTTTCACCGAACGCTTCCAGAGACTCGACGAAGCACTGCAGATCATCGCGCCGATGCTCCGCGGTGAGCGGCCCACCTTCGACGGCAAGTGGTACCACGTCAAGGACGCCATCAACGAGCCTCGCGTCCGCGACGACCTGCCGATCCTGCTCGGCGGCGGCGGAGAGAAGAAGACGTTCGGGCTCGCCGCTCGCTTCGCGGATCATCTCAACATCATCTGTGGCCCGTCCGAACTGCCGCGCAAGATGGAAGCACTTGCGGCACGCTGCGACGAAGCCGGCCGCGACCCCGCGACCCTCGAGACCAGCTTCCTGACGTTCATGATGATCGACGAGGACGGTGACAAAGCTCGCGCGCATCAGCGGACATTCCTCGCGGAACGTGGTCTCGACATCACCACGGCGCCGGAGGACGTTGTCGCCAAGGCCACCGAACGTCATTTCGTGGGCAGCCCGGACGACGTCGCCGAGCAAGTTCAGACGCGCATCCTCGACCACGGCATCGACGGCGTCGTGATCAACCTGATCACCAACGGCGAAGAGCCAGGCATCGTCGACCTCGCGGGCCGCACCCTCGGCCCACTCGTCGGCAAGTAGTTCCCTACTCGCACTTCACGATCGGCACCGGGTCGTACTTGACGGTCCGGGTGTTCGAGGAAATCTCGGCACCACTCGCGTGGTCGGTGATCACGCGAGTGTCGCTGACCGTGAATCCGGGCGCACCGCTCGAAGCCACACAGCCAGGCCCCTCCGGCAACGTCACGGTGTTCGGCGACGTCGGCGACGTACGCGGGCCGGTCGTCGAAGCGACATCGACGGTTTTGGTTCCCCAGATCCGAACGGTGATGTTCGACGACGTCGCAATCGTCTCGATCATCACGCCGGTCTTCGCCGGATTACGGAACTGCAGGTCGATCGCACCATCGAAGATTGTCGCCTCACGAGCCTCCGGGTACCGCGAGATGTAGTAACTGTGCTCGGTGTGTGCAACGTCGTCCATGCCAGCGAAGTACGTCGCGTTGTAGAGCGTCGTCGCAAGCTGACTGATACCGCCGCCGACAGCCTTGTCCGGGCGCCCGTTGTTGATGATCCCTGACTCGACGTACCCCTGAGCGGCACCGCGTGGACCGGTGTATTCGTTGAGCGAGAACGTATCCCCGGGCTTGATGACCGCACCGTCGATCGCCGACGCAGCCAGGCCGATGTTCACACCGGACGCGTATTCGAAACCACCGGTGGTGAATTCGCCGATCACCTCGTTGATGCCGAGTGCGTTCGCGGCTTCGGTGGTCAGCGCCGGCGGAACCGGACCGTACACGGCAGGGGTTGCCCGAGAAGCCGTGCTGCCCAGCAGAACCGGAAGTTCCTTGACCGTGTCCGGCCAGTTGATCAGATCTCCGACAACACCAGGCACAACCGTCGGCTTACCACCGGCGAAGGTGAACGACGCATCCTTGGGTTGCACTTCCGTCGACACCAACTGCGGAGTCAGAATCTTGATCGCGGCATCCGTGTTGTACTGCGGGGTCAGCCCACCCGAGCCGTCGGGTGTGAAGGTCAGCACCTCGCCGATCTGGTCGACGCCGAGCGTCGCGACCTTGCCGTCACGGCCGTTGACCACGACGTCACCCGAGACGGCCGGAATAGCGATCTCCTGCAGTGCACGATCGACACCGGCCTGAGTGACGGTGACCGGCACTTCGTCGACTGGAAGATCGACGACGCCACCGTCAGACCACTCGGCGGCGAACGTGGCTCCCGCCTGCTGCGCTTCGAGTGCCTGGCCGGCGGCGGGCGAAATACCCGTCGCCTTACCGTCCTCGAACACGACTGCACCTTCGACGGGCGCACGATCGCTGTTTGCCGCAAGCTGCGACATCGAGGCGTCCAACGCCCCCTGGTCGACGGTCGACACGACCGGAACCTCGCGGGAGCCGAAGAACGACGTGATGCGGGTGATCGGGTTGATGGGCTGAGCGTTCACACCGGACAACGTGGCCGACCAGTCGACATCAACACCCGCAGACGCAGGAACGATCTCGGAGTCGACGCCGCCGGCATGGACGGCTACGGGTTCGACAAGCCTTGGGCCGAGTTCGGAGCGCAGCGTGGTTTCCGCGTCGGCGGGCGTGAGATCACCGATGTCGACCCCGGCGACCTGCGTGCCTCGGGGAGTTTTCCCCGACGACGTGAAGATGTCCACTCCGTAGGCAATCACTGCGACGGCAAAGATGGCGCCGACTGCTATCGCCGGTTTGACCCACTTGCGGGAAGACGCCGGAGCGGGCGCCACCGGTTGTTGCGGTGGCGGGGGTGCAACTACCTCTGGTTCGCGGACAACAGGCTCGTACTGCTGCTGGATGGGTTCGAATTGCTGCGTGTCGTACTGCTGCACGAACTCGGGGCGCGGCGGCTTCGGGGGAACCACAACTGCCGGGGGCTCGAACTGCTGTGTCTGCTCGCCGATGGCTTCTGTCGCCGGAGCCGAGTCGACAACTTCCGTCGGCGGTGCGTCGTCCGCCGGGACGACAGGGATGACGGTGGTGACCTCGTTTGCCGATTCGTCATCGGTCAGTTGGTAGTGGGCCGGCTCGCCGACGATTGGCTCGTCGACGGTCGCTTCTGTGGAATCGATTGCGTCTTCGTCGACAGGCTTCGGTGCTTCGACCGGTTCAGGCTTTACTGTTTCAGCTTCGACAACTGCCTCGGTGTCCTCAGGGGTCTGGGTTTCCTCGACCGATTCGTCCTCTTCGACCGCCTGAGGTTCCTCGACCGACTCGAGTTCCTGCTCTGGGAGGGACGAGTCCTCGCTGTTCGTCTTCTCGACGGACGGACCCTCTTCGTCACTCACCTGTTGGCTCCTCGCTGCATCAACCGTCGCTGCGGCGCTCACCGACAACTCAATACAGGATATCCGGACATACGAGAGCCCCGCGCTGCTGCCAGGTCGGGGGTCAGGCAGCAACACGGGGCTGTCATGAATATCGGTAGCTATTCTGCAGCGTTACACGCCTTCGTGAAAAAGTTTGCAAAGGGTTCGGGGATCCGGCCACCCCTCGTGGCCGGATCCCCGATTACGCATCCCCTCGCACCGATCACTGCAGGTGAGCGCAGTTTCACACGCGAGGGGAGATTGTGGAGCGGTTACCGCTCGATAATCGCCGTGACGCCCTGGCCGCCGGCGGCACAGATCGAGATCAGGCCGCGGCCCGAACCCTTTTCGGCGAGCATCTTGGCGAGGGAAGCGACGATACGTCCGCCGGTTGCCGCGAACGGGTGACCTGCAGCCAAGGACGATCCGTTGACATTGAGCTTGCTTCGGTCGATCGAGCCCAGTGCGCCGTCGAGGCCGAGGCGTTCCTTGCAGTACTCGTCGGATTCGAAAGCCTGCAGGGTTGCGAGAACCACCGAAGCGAAGGCTTCGTGGATCTCGTAGTAATCGAAGTCCTGCAAGGTGAGGCCGTTGCGGGCCAGCAAACGCGGGATCGCGTACGTGGGAGCCATGAGCAGCCCGTCCTTGCCGTGGACGTAGTCGACGGCAGCGGTTTCGGAATCGACGAGGTGCGCCAGAACCGGAAGATTGCGCTCGGCGGCCCACTCGTCGGTGGAGAGGAGCACTGCCGAAGCACCGTCGGTGAGCGGCGTCGAGTTGCCGGCCGTCATCGTCGCGTCGCCGAGCTTGGTTCCGAACACCGGCTTGAGCGTTGACAGCTTCTCGACGGTCGAACCGGGACGGAGGTTGTCGTCGCGGGTCAGGCCGAGGAACGGGGTGACGAGGTCGTCGAAGAAACCGCGGTCGTAGGCAGCTGCCATGTTCTTGTGGCTGGCAGCGGCAAGTTCGTCCTGGTCCTCGCGCTTGATGCCGAATTCCTTGGCGGTGATCGCAGCGTGGTCACCCATCGACTTGCCGGTGCGAGGCTCGCCGTTGCGCGGAATTTCCAGGCCGAGCATGCCCGCACGGACGTTGCCGAGCAGCTTGATGCGGTCGCCCGTGGACTTCGCGCGATTGAGGGAGAGCAGGAACTCGCGCGCCTGATCGTTGACGCCGATCGGGGCGTCGGACGTGGTGTCCGTGCCGCCGCCGATGCCCGAATCGATGCGGCCGGCCGAAATGGCGTCGCCGACGGCGATGATCGACTGCAGTCCCGTGCCACACGCCTGCTGAAGGTCGTACGCCGACGTGTACGGGCTCAGCGCGCTGCCGAGAACGGACTCGCGAATGAGATTGAAATCACGGCTGTGCTTGAGCACCGCACCGCCGACGACCATGCCGAGCTTCTCGCCCTGCAGATTGAATCGGCTCACCAGACCGTCGAGCGTCGCAGTGAACATGTCCTGGTTGGACGCCTGTGCGTACGCCTTGTCCGAGCGTGCGAACGGAATGCGATTTCCGCCGACGATCGCAACCGGACGGCGCTGACCTGCAGAATTTGCAGCGGCTGCGGCCGGTGCAGTGCGCGGTGCGGCGGGCTTTGCATTTGAACGGGCTTTGCTTGTCACTTGCGTCTCCAAGGATGGTGCGATTACCTGTTGAAGACTATTCTTACTCAGTAGTAAGTTACTTGTCTATCGCCGCATTCTTTCGATTGCCCGGTGAGAGACAACCCGAAACACAACAGAAGGTAGGACCGTGGCAGCCAGCAAGGGAGCTCCCGACCTCTATTCACAGTTCCTCTCGTCCGCCCCCGGCGCATTCATCGCGTCGAAGGCCGGCCTGCCCAGGCCCGAGAACCTGCGTCGATACAAAGCAGGAGAACCCGCACTCGCCGGACCTGTCCTCATCGGCGGCAAGGGTCGACTCGCAGAACCACTTCGCGTACTGCTCTCCGACTACCCGGCGGCTCAGGCACACGACAGCAGCTTCGGTGGACTCGTGTTCGACGCCACCGGAATCACTCAGGTCAGCGAGCTCGAGCAGCTGTTCGAGTTCTTCCAGCCCGTAATCCGCAACCTCGCACCGTCGGCTCGCGTCGTCGTTCTCGGCACGACGCCGGAAGAAACGTCGAGCGTCGACGAGCATGTCGCGCAGCGCGCTCTGGAAGGCTTCACCCGCAGCGTCGGCAAGGAGATCAAGCGCGGCTCCACCGCTCAGCTGGTCTACGTCTCCCCCAAGGCATCCACCGGACTCTCCGGCGTGGAATCGACTCTGCGCTTTCTCCTTTCGGCAAAGTCCGCCTTCGTCGACGGCCAGGTCATCGTCGTCGGCGCTGAAGATTCCGTCGCGCCCGCAAGCTGGGACAAGCCGCTCGAAGGCAAGGTTGCCGTCGTCACCGGCGCAGCCCGCGGTATCGGCGCCACCATCGCCGAGGTCCTGGCCCGCGACGGCGCGCACGTCGTCTGCGCTGACATCCCGGCCGCCGGCGAAGCGCTGTCCGAGACCGCGAACAAGGTCGGCGGCACGTCCCTCGCCCTCGACGTCACGGCAGCCGACGCAGCCGAGGTCCTCGCAGCTCACCTCCTCGAGCGTCACGGTGGAGCGGACATCATCGTCCACAACGCCGGCATCACCCGCGACAAGACCCTCGCCAACATGGACGAGGGCCGCTGGAACATGGTCATGAACGTCAATCTTCTTGCACCGCAGAAGATCACCGAGCACCTCGTCGAGAAGGGCGCCCTCAAGGAAGGCGGCCGCGTCGTCGACGTCTCCTCCATCGCCGGCATCGCGGGCAACCGCGGCCAGACCAACTACGGCACCTCCAAGGCCGGCGTCATCGGCCTCGTACACGCCGAAGCTCCCGTCCTGGCGAAGAAGAACATCACCATCAACGCCGTCGCACCGGGCTTCATCGAGACCGCCATGACCGCAGCCATCCCCTTCGCCACCCGCGAAGCCGGCCGCCGCATGAGCTCGCTCCTGCAGGGCGGCGAGACCGTCGACGTCGCCGAGACCGTCGCATACTTCGCCAGCCCGGCCTCCAATGCCGTTACGGGACAGGTCGTTCGCGTCTGCGGCCAGAGCCTCCTGGGCGCATGATGGCAACAAAGACCGTCGCGCTCACCGAGCAGCCCAAGACCCTCGACATATACTCCCGCGCGGTAATCGGATTGTTGCCGTGGAACAAGTCCAACTCACGCTCGGTGCCACAGCAGACCTTCACCCTCACCGGATTGAAAGTCGACACCGACAACCTGGCGGCGTACTGCCGCGTGACCGGACTGCGGTTCGGCGACACTCTGCCGATCACCTACCCCTTCACCTTGGCATTCCCGACCGTGATGAAGCTGATGGTGTCGAAGGACTTCCCCTTCGCCGCCGTCGGCTCCGTTCACGCCGAGAACGTCATCGAATCGCTGCGGCCCATCTCCGTCAGCGAACCGCTGGACCTCTCGGTGCATGCCGAGAACCTGCGTGAGCACCGCAAGGGCCTGCTGATCGACGTGATCACCGAAATTCGGGTGGGACGCGAACTGGTCTGGCGACAGACCTCGAGCTTCCTGAACCAGCAGAAGACCTCCCTGTCCGGCCAGCCCGGACCGGAGCCCAAGGCCGACGAGGTCCCGCCGATGCCGATGAGCACCATCCGCGTCGACCAGACCACGATCAGCAAGTACGCCGCAGTCTCCGGCGACCGCAATCCGATTCACGTCTCGTCCCTGGGCGCCAAGGCTTTCGGTTTTCCGAAGACCATTGCTCACGGAATGTGGAGTGCTGCAGCCCTTCTGCGGACCGTCGAGGGTTCTGTCGCGGACAAGGTCACGTACAGCGTGCGCTTCGGCAAGCCGATTCTGCTACCGGCGACGCTGAATGCATACGCCGACCGCACCGATGACGGCTGGGATCTGTCGCTGCGTCACCCGAAGAAGGGTTACCCGCACGTCACTGCGACGCTGCGCTGACCTAGGTTTTGTCGGGTTCCCACCCACCCCAATTCAGCGAACGTACCTTTCGGCGCCTTGGATGCGCTGAAAGGTACGTTCGCTCAGATTCGTTTTGGGGGCTACTCGGACTTCTTCTTGCCCGACAGACCGCGCCACGCGAGGGATTCGAGTAGGTCCGCTGCGGCATCCACTTCGATTTCCCCACCCGCGACTCGGTCGGCTACCGCCTCACCGGCACCGACGAGCGCGATGGCGATGATCCCGTAATCGTGCGCGGCATCAGGATCCTTGGTGCTGGACTCGAGCAGATGCGCGGTCAACTCGATCAACCGATCGCGACTGGACTGCACCGTTCCCGCAAAAGCCTGCTGCCCGACGGCCTGACGGTAGAGCACCATCCACGACTTGCGGTTTGCGCCCACGAACCCGAGGAAGCCCTCGAGAGCGGCGCGCAATTGTTCGCGCGGAGTCAGGTTAGGCGCGCCGGCCGGGGCGAGTGCCTCGAGGAAGCGAAGTCCTTCACGATGAATGCACGCCGCGAACAGCTCTTCCTTCGAGCCGTAGTACAGGTATAGCATCGGCTTCGAGATCTCGGCTTTGGCCGCGATGGCGTCCATCGAAGTTTCGTGAAACCCCCTGTCGGAGAACACGTCCACAGCTGCGTCGAGCATCTGCTGCTCACGCACTGCGCGTGGCAGTCGCTTGGTACCGCCGGCCATGCTTCCTCCAACCACAGGGTAAATGTCGATCTTACTCTACGGTAAGATTGTGCGTCGAATCGCAGCTTCGACTCAGCAGGTCACGACACCTTTGGCCGCGGCAACCGTGACGACGGCCTGATCGACTCGGGCCTGCGGAAGCGCACCCGACGCGACGGCCTGCTCGAGTTGGTCGAGAACCCGCGGTACGTCGTCGGTGGTCAGCCACAATGCCTGATCGACTCCTGCCGCAAGTGCAGCCTGAACGGCGTCGGCAATATCATATCGGTCGGTGATCGCCTGCATACCGCTGAGGTCGTCGGTGAACACCGGACCGGTGAACGGCGCTGCGCCGTAACCCACTCCGCCTCGAAGCAACGCAACGGCGGCGGGACTGATGCTGGCAGGCGTGCCAGGCTCAGTCAGACCGGGAACCTCGAGATGGCCCATCATGACGCCGACTCCGGTCCCCGACAGTTCACGGAAGGGAATCAGGTCCGACGCGATCAGATCCTGCAGCGGCGGCGTGGTCACCTCACCTCGGTGCGAGTCACCCGACGCGCTGCCGTGCCCGGGAAAGTGCTTGATCACCGGGAAGATTCCCGCGTCGCGCATGCCTTGCGCGTACGCACCGGCGTAGGCAACCACGGTCTCGGGGTCGTCGGAGTACGAGCGGTCACCGATCACGGAGTCGTCGGGTTGACTGCTGACGTCGACGTCGGGCGCGTAGTTGACCGTGATCCCGAGATCCTTCAAACCGCGTCCACGCTCGAGTGCCATCTGGTACGTCTGTTCCACTGTCATGGTCTGCGCAGTTTCCCTGGCCGACGGATCGGGACCGAGGATGTCCGCGACGCGCGAAACCCGTCCGCCTTCCTCGTCGATCGTCACCATCAACGGCAACTTCGACGCCGAAGCAACCTGCGGCACTTCGCGATTGGTGAGCATCGACTGATCAGTCCAGCTTCCGACGAAGATACCGCCGATCTCCTCGTTCTGCACGATCGACAACGCGTCGTCGGTCCCGGTGACGCCGACGTTGAGCAGCTGGGCAAGTTTCTGACGTAGGGACAGCGAAGCCAGAAGGTCGCTACCGCACGACGCGGCGACGGGCGCCGAGCTGGATGACGCAGGCGTCGACGTGATCTCGGTGCTTGTGCTGGTGCTGGGTGTGGCGCTCGAAACAGGATCAGCGGTCCCGTTTTCGCCTGAGCACCCCGCAACCAACCCTCCGCACAAAGCAATGGTCGTCGCAGCCTTCAGAAACTTGATCCGCATACCTCGACCGTAACGGACCCGGTACCCATACACTCCCTCACGGGCACATCGGGACGGTAGCCTGGAAGAGAACCGATTCCCCCGCTGACGAGGAGGTCGTGATGCCACAAGGTCTGATGCTCATCGCGTACGACGGTTCCGACAACGCCAAGCGCGCCGTCAACTATGCGGGGCGTTTCCTCTCCGCCAATCGCGCTGTTCTCGTCACCGCCTGGGAGCCGATGGTTCGCCAGGCCGCTCGCATGTCCGGCCTGTCCGGGGTGATGCAACCGGAGTGGGTTCCCGACGACGACGTCGAGGACATCGCGTACACCGACGCCAAAGTCACCCTCGCCGAGGGCGTCGCGCTGGCCGAAGCCGCTGGCCTGACCGTCGAAGGTAGAAGCGCCGAGTGCCGATCCGCGATCTGGTCTGCAATCGTCGAAACCGCAGACGAATTGGACGTCGACATCATCGTGACCGGCACCCGCGGTACGACGGGTTTGCGGTCGCTTCTGCAGAGCAGCGTCGCGGATCATGTTCTGCGTCACAGTCATCGGCCGGTGTTGATCGTCCCTCCCGGTAAGTGACCTTCGCGCATTCCTGATCCGCGGCCGACTAGTGTCGAATGCACCATGGATGGTTTTGTTCTCTCGCGCCCCGATCACAGCGTGGTCACCCGCGGCGTACGACGCAGCTTCGACAGCTCCGACGCGGCTGCCAACGCTTTGTCGGCGGGTTCGGCAAAGTTGATCGTCGGTGCTCTCCCTTTCGACCCGGCTGCCGCCACGGCGTTGTACGAGCCTGCCGAGGCAACGATCACGCCCCGTCCGTGGCAACCGGTTGATCCCCAGGCACTGCCCACGACCCGGGTCGGCCGAGAGATCCCGTCGTCGTCGGAGCATCTCCGTCGGGTGGAAAAGTTGATCGGACGCCTCCGCAGCGGAGAGGTCGACAAAGTTGTCGCGGCTCGCACTGTGGAGCTTCGGACGCAGACCCCGATCTCCCCGGCTGCGCTCGCCGCACGCATGGCGGCGCTCAATCCCGTGGCCAACACCTTTGCCGTCGACCTCTCTGCGGCGGGAGCCGAATTCGAGGGCCACGGCCTGGTCGGCGCAACACCCGAGGTGTTGGTCAGTCGACGCGGGCGCGTCGTGACTTGTCGCCCGTTGGCAGGGACCGCAAAGCGGTCCGCTGACGCCGATCAAGACCGCGAGGCAGGCGAGAGCCTTCTGCATTCGACGAAGAACCTGGCCGAGCACGCCTTCGTGACCTCATGGATCCGCGCGATCTTGCAACCGATGTGCAGTGAATTGTCGGTACCGGCGATACCCGAGCTGACCAATACCCACGAGGTTTGGCACTTGGCCAGCCCGATCCGCGGCACGCTGCGAGACGACACAACTGCGCTCGACCTCGCTATCGCCCTGCATCCGACGCCGGCGCTGTGCGGAACACCCACTGACGCGGCACTGAAAGTCATCCGCGAGACCGAAGAGCCACGCCGTTTCTACGGTGGCGCCGTCGGCTGGTGCGACGACGCCGGCGACGGCGATTGGGTGGTTGCCATCCGCTGCGCCGAGATCAGTGCAGACGGCCGTAACGCCTGGGCCAGCGCGGGTGGTGGAATTGTCGCCGAATCGGATCCGCAGGACGAACTCGACGAGACATCTACGAAACTGCGCACTCTGTTGACCGCGCTCGGTGCCGAAACCCTCGACTGACCAGCACGTCACGAGGGTAATCGTCCGGATTCTCGAGTGCGGGTGATACCTTGACCCGAGCAGTTCGTACGGGCCGGTAAGTCCGTCCGACCGCGAACGACCGACTAACGACCAATTGGGAGATCCGCGATGACGAAGTTCCTTGTCCCCGGTGTGGCCAGCGCTGTCATCGGTGCCGTTCTGGGTGCCGGCGTCATCTTCGGTGTCACGGCCGCCGCGTCGGACAACACTCGTCCCGAGATCGACCGCAGCGGAAACGCAGATTCTTCCGTGCTGAACCAGGTTGAGTACGGCAGCCGCTGAGAGCGCAGGCCTCGCGAGTTCCCGTTCTTCCGCCGACGGGGCGGTGTCTTCGGTAGACACCGCCCCGTCGGCAGAGCCCCTGTCGAAGCGGTGGCTGTTCGGCGCCTCCGTCGTAGCGTTTCTTCTCACTTTTCTGCAATCGCCGGGTCTGATCACCGCTGACACCAAGTACGACTTGACGCAGAATCCGTTCGGTTTTCTCGAACGCGCGTCGCATCAGTGGAGTAGTCAGGCCCCGCTCGGCCAGGTTCAGAACCAGGCCTACGGATATTTCTTTCCGCACGGGCCGTTCTTCGCGCTCGGCGAGTTGGCGAATGTTCCACCGTGGATCACCCAGCGCATCTGGTGGGCGCTGCTCCTGATCGCGGGTTTCTGGGGCATCATCCGCGTTGCCGAGGCTCTCGGTATCGGTAGTCGTAGTTCACGCGTCATCGCAGCGGTTGCCTTTGTGCTTTCTCCCCGCGTGCTGACCACGCTCGGTTCGATTTCCTCGGAAACCCTGCCGATGATGTTGGCGCCGTGGGTGTTGTTGCCGGTGGTTTTGGCCTTCGGCCCTGTGCGTGGAAAAGGAGTCCCTGGACTCCCTAACCACTCACGGGGGTTGAGGCGTTTGGCTGCACAATCCGCCCTCGCCGTCGCTCTCATGGGTTCGATCAATGCCGTCGCCACCGCCGCGGCCTGCCTTGTCGCGATCATCTGGTGGCTCTCGCACAAACCCAACCGAACGTGGCTGACGTTCACCGCCTGGTGGGCCCTGTTCGTCGCTCTCGGCACCCTGTGGTGGATCGTGCCGCTACTGCTGCTCGGCAAGATCAGCCCACCGTTCCTGGACTACATCGAGTCCGCCGGTGTCACCACTCAGTGGGCGTCGTTGGCGGAGATTCTTCGCGGCACGGACAGTTGGACCCCGTTCGTCTCCCCCGAACGCATTGCCGGCGCCGTTCTGGTCACCCAGCCGGCAGCAGTTGTCGCCACCGGACTGGTTGCCGCTGCCGGACTCGCCGGGCTCTGCATGCGGTCCATGCCCGCTCGCGGCCGGCTGACGCTCATCCTGTTCGTCGGTATCACCGGTCTGGCCGCGGGGTACGTAGGTGAACTCAGCTCGCCGGTATCGGAGTCGGTACGTCTGTTCCTCGACTCGGCGGGCGCTCCGCTGCGCAACGTCCACAAGCTCGAGCCGCTGGTCCGTCTACCGCTGGTGCTCGGACTCGCACACCTGCTGGCCAAAGTGCCGCTGCCGGGATCGGTTCCACTCGCCCGATGGCGCCGCGCGTTCGCCCATCCCGAGCGCGAACCGATGGTCGCACTGACCAGCCTGATCCTCGTTGCCCTCACCCTCTCGACGGCCTTGGCCTGGACGGGAAAGCTCGCTCCCCGCGGTGCGTATCCGGACGTTCCCTCGTACTGGAACGAAGCAGCGCAGTGGCTCGAGGACAACACCTCCCCCGGATCGGAAGCCGAACGTGCCCTGGTCGTCCCGGGAGCGCCCTTCGGCAGCCAGGTCTGGGGCCTGACGCGTGACGAACCGCTCCAAGCGTTGGCGAGTACGCCGTGGGCGGTGCGTGACTCGGTCCCGCTGACCCCGCCCGGCGCCATCCGAGCACTCGATTCGGTGCAACGTCTGATCGCCGACGGACGTCCGTCGGACGGCCTCGCGCAGACCTTGCTGGGGCAGGGCATCCACTATCTGGTGATGCGCAACGACCTCGACGGCGAAACGTCGCGCTCGGCCAGGCCGATACTCGTGCACCAGGCGGTCGAAGGCTCGCCGGGGATCGAGCGAGTTGCCCACTTCGGTGACGACGACAGCCCCGAACCGATCGAAGGGCTGGTCGCTGACAGCGATCTGCGTCCCGGTTACCCGGCCATCGAGATCTTCGAGGTCACCCCGCCCGACGGCACCCCGGCGGTCAGTGGACCGTACTCCGTCGACCTGAACCAGGTTCCGCGCGTTCAAGGCGGGCCGGAATCTGCTGTGCGCCTTCACGAAAGCGGGCTGATCCCGGGGACCGGCCCGATGATTCTTGCCGCCGACGCCGAAGCTGCGGGACTGCCCGTCGATTCTGTCTCCGTCACCGACACACCTCGCGATCGGGAAACCGATTTCGGTCAGGTCGACAACCACAGTTCCGCCCTGCGCACGCCCGACGACGCTCGTCGTACCTACAATCTGGTGCCCGACTACCCGGTAGCGAACACGCCTCTCGTGGAAGGCCGTTGGAGCGGCGCCTCGATCACCGTTTCCAGCGCAGCCTCCGACGCCACCCAGCTGGGCGGTACTTCACCGTCGAGCAGTCCGGCATCGACGGTCGACGGTGACCCGGCCACCGGCTGGTTCAGCAACGGCATCGAGCGTGCACTGGGCCAGTGGTTGCAGATCGACTTCGACACACCGATTTCCAGTGGGTTGCTTCATCTGACCACCAGTGCCGCGGCAATCGGAGCTCCCGTTAAATGGCTCGAAGTCTCGACACCGAACGGCAGCACGGCGGTGAAGGTGGAACGTCCCGGTGAGCCCATCACCGTCTCGATCCCGGGCGGGAACACTCCGTGGGTACGCGTCACAGCGACTCACACCGAAAACGGATCGCCTGGAACACAGTTCGGCATCAGCGAACTCTCCGTCGAAGACTTCTCCGATCGCAGCGCGCCGAAGACCGTCCCGATCCGTTTCGACACGGTCCTGCCGAGTACGCCGGCGGACGCATCCGTGAACGCTTGGAACCTGAGCCAGGAGTTCCCCGGCCGCAACGCGTGCGCCGACTCGACGGACCGCGTGCGGTGCAGCAATGCATTCATGGCCATACCCGAAGAGCCGAGCCGTTTCCAGCGCACGCTCACGGTGCCCGAAAACACAGTCGTTGCACCGACACTGACTGTCCGAGCGCGTCAGGGCAACGCCCTCGAAGATCTGCTTTCCGTCCCAGGCCGAATCACGGCTTCGGGTTCGAGCGACATCGGCGACACACGCGGATCTGCCTTCGCTGCCACCGACGGCGACCCACGCACCACATGGTCGGCGCCGCAGAGCACCACCGAACCGGGCGGCCCGAAACCGACGCTGACTCTCAATCTTCCCGAACCCACCCTGGTCACCGGCCTGGACATCACACGAGGACTTGGCACCCTGCCCTCGCTGCCGACCAGCGTCGCGGTGAACCTCGGCAACGGACCGCAGGTTCGAGAGCTGCCCGACCTCGAAGACGAAACGCCTCGAACCAGTCGAGTTACCCTCTCCCCCTACGTCACCGACAAGATCGTCCTCAGCGTCACCGATTGGGAGCCCGTCCTCGATCAGACGGCGCTCGGCTTCGCCCAAGCGCAGCCCACCGGCCTCGCCGAGGTCGGCGTCGTCGGCGCAGACGGGACACCGATCGCCGGTTCCGGCGTGCAGGGCCCAGACTCATTCGACAACCGCACCGTCACCGTCCCCTGTGGTGACGGCCCGACCATTTCGGTTCCCGGACAGCAGTTCCCCACCTCGATCACAGCGACGGCGGTCCAACTTCGCACCGGCGCACCGGTCGAGGCGCGTGTGTGCAGCCCGAACGCCTCGACACCCTTGCCGGCGGGACAGCCCGAGGTGGTCGTCGAACCCGGCCCAGCGTTCTCGGTCGACAACCTCCACCTGACGGCTTTCGATCCATCACCCGCACAACGGAATACACCGCTCGAATCGACCGCGTGGACGGCGAATCACCGCGAACTCACCGTCACGAACTCGTCCACCGATCAGCTGATCGTCAATCCCGAGAGCACCAGCATCGGTTGGATCGCCACGGCGCCGGACGGTTCCGAACTGACGCCGGTGGTCGTGAACGGATGGCAGCAGGGCTGGATCGTGCCGGCAGGCACCGCGGGAACCGTCACCATCGACTTCCCCAGTGACAGTTGGTACCGCCTCGGCATCTTCGGCGGACTCGTGTTGCTGATCCCGCTGCTGTTCGCAGCTTTTGTCCCCGCTCGCCGAGTGTCCAAGCCCCTCACACCGCCCCGACCGTGGCGCAGCGTCGCGGCGGGATGGGTGGGCGTGCTCGTGGCGGCCACCGTCATCGGAGGCGGAGTGGGAGCGGCGATCGCGGTTGTCTGCTCGATCCTCGGGCTCGCCGCGCTGCGATTCTTCGGCCCGACTCGAACCGCACGAATCCTGGTCGGCACTGCCGGCGTGGCGGCGATGATCGGCATCACGCTGCTCTCGACGGGACCGTGGCGGGCACCGGGCGGCTATGTGGGCGATTCGTTCGCGATTCAGTTCTCGATGTTGGTGGCCTTGGTCGTGACCGGGTTGGCCGCGTTGCCCTTTGCCGGTTCACCGATGTGGCGGCGCTTCTCCCACCGCGTGACCGCGACGCGCGCCGGTTCCTCCACCAAGGCGTAACTGGCCGAGGCCACAGCGACGCTCAGGACGACCGTGAGGGCCAGGACGTAGAAGAAGCTGCCCGAGAACGGAACTATGCCGAATACGGGGAACACAGCGTTCAGTACGGCCAGGTGCCAGATGAACAGGCCGTAGGACCAGCGTCCGATTGCCAGCGCCAAAGGACTGGCCAGGAACCGATGCTGCGATTGATCGCGCAGAACCAGGGGCGCGATCAACGAGAAGCTGATGATCGCACCGAGTGCAATCTTGATCGCGTACTGCCACGGCTCAGGCCGCACCAGACCTTCGGGCCCGGCCAGATCGGTGCACGAGAGAACGAAGGCGACAAACGCAACAAAAGTCAGGAGTACCCGACGGTGCGCGAGGCGATGCACCCATGTCGACGGGCCCACTGCCAGCTCGGCCAGCACCATGCCTGCGCCGAACCACGGCAGGTAGCCCGGCAACCAGTTGTCGTGGTGGATAGCGTCTGGTGTCGGAATCGGAATGAATGCCCACGTCAAGGCCAAGACCGACACCCCGAGCAGAAGCGGCAGCCGGAACCGGGCCAAGTTGCCACGTAGTCGCGCCATCAGGAAAGCGAACAACGGCAACAGGAGGTAGAACGCCACCTCGACCGACAGGCTCCACATCTGTGTGAGCCCCTCGGTGAGTGTCAACGGCACGAACACCTGCGCCAACCCGAGATTCGCCAACCACACTTGGTAGCCCCCGCCTGCGCCGGGCAGGAACAGCAAGATCAGGACCACTGCCACCCAGTACGCCGGCAGAATGCGCGTCGCGCGGGAGATCCAGTACCGGACGGTCGACTGCGGCTGCCCGATTCCGCGAGCCTTTGCCGAGTGGGGGCGCCACAGCAGAAATCCGGACAAGGCAAAGAACACCGCTACGGCGAGATCGAGTCGGCCGAACGCGCGCCCGATCGCCCCGGACTGCGCTTCACCCGTCTGAAACGCAACATGGGTGACGAGGACGCCGAGCGCGGCCAATCCACGCATACCGTCCAATGCTGGAACGAAGCCCCGAGCCTGTGGCGGGACCGTCTGAGAGGAATTCGTGGAACTGATCATCACGGATAAGTGTGCACCCCAGGCCGATTGAGAGAAACCACCAGGGACTCGCAACAAAATGCCTGGCCAATTCATGCCCTCATGCGACAAACCGGGCCGGTGGACTGTTAGTGTTCTGCCACACATGGTGTCCATCGGGGGCCCCATGCCATCTGCGCAGCTCATATTGTGCCGGTTGGGGAACCTCGAAAGACTTAACGGGTTAGGAGTCACAGCATGGCGGAACGCTCAGGGCCGAGCCGGATACTTCCTTGCATTCTGGTGGGCCTCGGTGCCTTCCTTTTGGCCATCGCCATCCTCATTCCTACCTACACGGTAGGCAAGCTGGAGAAGACGCCACTCGACCTCGAGGTGACCACCGTCGCCACGGGCAACGGTAGCGTCCTCAACTCGGCGGCCCTCCTCGGCGGAAAGGCACAGGTCGACACCAACGTGCCGATCGTCGCTCAGCGCTACGTCACCACGCAGGACCCGTCCGACGCCGACATCATCACCGTCGAAGCCGGCCAGACAGTCCGTCGTACCGACAAGCAGGGCGACACCGGGCTGCTGACCGCAACCCTGGACCGTGTCACGCTCGATCGCGTCAGCTCGATGCCGACCAACGATCCGGTCGGAACCGTCCAGACCTCCAGCGACCAGCCCGCCGAAGAAGTTTCCCGCGACGGTCTGCAGTACAAGTTCCCGTTCAATACGGAACAGAAGAGCTACCCCTACTTCGACCTGAACGCTCGCGCCACGAAGGACATCGACTTCGTCGAAGAGACCGAGATCAACGGTCTGAAGGTGTACCACTTCCAGCAGACGATCGATCCCGTCGACCTGTCGAAGGTCGTCAACTCCCCCACCAACAAGCTGAGCCTGCCGGCCGACACCTGGGGCGTTCCCGGTGGCGCTACTCCGATCACGATGACACGTTGGTACACCAACGTCCGTGACCTGTGGGTCGAGCCCAAGACCGGCGTTGTCGTCAAGGGCCAGGAGCAGTTGCACCAGTACTACGGACGCAACAAGGATGCCGTCGACGTCGAGGTTCTCAAGGTCACCCTGCCCTTCGACGAAGCGACCATCGAGTACCAGGTCCAGCAGGCGCGTGACGGCATGGACAAGCTCTCGCTGTTCGGCCGCACCGTCCCGATCGTGGCAGGTGTGCTCGGCGTCATCGCGCTGATCGCCGGTATCTTCCTCGGCCTTCGCGGCGGCAAGGGCGGAACTCCGGCCCGCGCTGCACACGGCGGAACGAACCAGAATCCCAGCGGCCAGGGCTCGCCCGAGCCGGCTCCGGGTGAGCACGACTGGACCTCGGACGACACTCAGGTGATCCCGCGTCCGGATCTGCGCAAGGACTGATTCAGACAGTAAGTAGAGCGCCCCTTCCACACGGAAGGGGCGCTTTGCTGCGTTTCGGGATGTTGTTGCCGGATCGGCGTACGGATTGGCGCGACGGGTCGTTCCCTCCGCACAGTCACGGGCTTAGCGTTTTCTGGAAGTCCAGATCACCCCGAGCACGAGGAGCCACATGCCCGCATCAACAGTTCTGGGGTCGCACATCTGTGTCAGCGATCTGACGCGACGGAGATTCGTGGTCGGCACGGCAGCATTTTCTGGGCTGTTCGCCGCCGGTTGCGCACGATCCGCCGGGACCGAAGGCGATGCATCCGGGATGCGCACGGTCACGACCTCTCTCGGAACCTACGACATTCCGGTCACTCCGAAGCGCGTCGTCGCCATCGACTCCCGGCTCGACCTCGAACCGGCCGTCGCGATGGGCCTTCCTGTCATCGCGTACAGCTTCGACGCCGCCGAGCCGTGGGTTCCGGCTGATCCCGCGGCGCAGGTGTTCGAGGCACCGGTCAACGTCGAGGCAATTCTCGCGCTGGAACCGGACCTGATCATCTGCACCGACATCGGTGAGGCCTCCGACATGTGGCCGCTGCAGCAGTTGAGCCGGACAGCGCCTGTGCTTCCGATGGACTTCACGCGTCCGTGGCGCGAGAACATCGATCAGTTGGCGAACTGGCTGGGGCGCACCGAGAACCCCGACGTCCGTCAGATCATCGGAGCGTACGAGGACAGAGCAGCCGGATTGAAGGAACGCCACGCCCAGAGCTTGGCGAGCAAGCAGGTTGTGCTGCTGAACTACGTGAACCAGAAGGTCAACGGCGTCAACCGCAAGGGCATCTCGACGCAGGTTGCCGAAGACCTCGGCGTGCGACTCCAGTGGCCAGTCGAGGGACAGAAGGAGATCTCCACCGAAAATCTGGTGACTGCCCTCGACTCGGCCGACGGAATGATCGTCACCACCGCGCCCGGCGTGGATCCCGTCAGCGAAGACCGTGCGATGTGGAACCGTATCCGCGCAGTTCGAGGCGACAACGTCGTCTACACGGGCGGAAACATCAACTACGGATCCGTCTACACCGCGATGCGTACGCTCGACTACTTCGACGATCTGTTCACGCGTCTGGAGAACTGACGCCGCTGCGAGGTGCCGGCCCGGCGCGGTCGGCGCTTCGCACTGCGGCGACGGACACCGCCAACGCCGTCGTCGACGCAACCACGACGGCGACACCGATCAACTCTCCCGGCGTCTTCGCCCACACCAGCATGACCGTCGCCTCCACAGCCAGCCCTGCCCATGCCAGAAGGGCCACTCGTGTGCGTTCTGACGCGATTGCGGACAGCAAAGCACCCTGGAGTACCGCCAGCGCTGCACCGTGCAGGGCGAAGGCCCACAGCATCGGAGCCACGGCGGCGTACGCGTCGCCCACGAGCATCGGCACCAGTGGGCCGGCCACCGCCGCCCCCAGAACCAAGACGGCGCCGATACCGAAGAGCACCGCCAACGCCGAGCGAACCGCTTGCGCCGAGTGCGCCGGATTCGCCATCTTCGGGTACAGCACGACGCCCACTGCCTGTGGCAGCCAGAACGCCACCTTCGTCGCAACGGCGCCGAGTGCGTAGACACCGGCGTCGTTTTCGCTGAGAACGACGCGGACGATCAGCAGATCCAGCGAAGACAACGCGATAAGCGCGAGCTGAACCTGCGACGCCGCGAGCACGGAGACGACGCCGATACGCACCGGCCGGTCCTCGCTCACCGAGACGGTTCGGTCGACCACGCGAACTATCGCCACCAGCAACGCGGTTCCGGCCGCGCCCGCGACCAATGCCGCACCTGCTCCGCCGCCGAATGCCAGAACGATCACCGCCGGAAGAACTTTCATTACTCCGGCGCCGGCAAGTACCGCGCTGAGAGTGCCGAATCGACCGTGCCCCTGCAACAACCCCTGCTCCGTGGCCAGCAGAACCAACATGGGCGCAGTCACCAAGGCCGAGAACGCCGCCACGATTCCGGTGTCGAGCAGCCAGGCCATCGCCGGAGCCAGCGCCACCGCGAGGACAGCGACAATCGCCGTGCATCGATACCCCAACGACCGCAACGCATCTGTGCTCTTGCCGCGCACCGCCTCGCGAGCCACCACCGTCTGCAACGCCAATGCTGGAACCGCAAGTACCAACTGGGCGGCAAGCAGACTCGCGAACTCTCCGTAGCCGACCGGCCCCAACCATCGGCTGGCCAACCATGCCAACAGGTACGACGCGACATTGGCCGTCATCGATCCCACCAAAACCATGCCGACCCCGGCCGCGGCGGCGCGATCGAGCGGTTGGCGAGGCATGGCAGTAATGATGCACCACGTATCGTGCGCGTCATGACAGTGCAAGCCGGATACCGCCGTTACCTGCCTACGGCGTACAGCCTGGCGCTGGCACTGTTGATCCTCGGACCACTGCTCGGCCCCGGCTACCTCCTGCTGCGCGACGCCGTCAGCACGCCGCGCTCGTACCTGACCGACTCCGCCCTCGGACTCACCGACGCCGCAGCCCGCGCTGTTCCCCAGGACGCGCTGATCGCAGCGTTGAGCACCGTGATCGACGGCGGACTGGTGGTCAAGTTCATCCTGCTCGTGGCGCTCTGGCTCGCCGGTTGGGGCGCGGCGCGCATGGTTGCCGTTCTGCTGCCGACTGCCGGTCTCGGTCCACAACTCGTCGGGTCGACGGTGATGCTCTGGAACCCGTATGTGGCCGAGCGTCTACTGCAAGGACATTGGAGTCTGCTAACCGGATATGCCGCACTGCCGTGGATTGTGTGTGCCGGAATCGGAGTTCGCCGAGCAACGCCCGGATCGTGGTGGGCGTTGGCCGCGTCACTGGCATTCGCGGGCCTGACACCTACCGGCGCCCTGCTCGCTCTGACGGCCGCGCTGGTGGTGGTAGCCACCCCAGGAGGCCGAACCTCGGCCATGCGGCGTGTCTGCGGCACTATCGGGCTGTTCCTCGTCGCCGCCTCGCCGTGGTTGGTCGCCACCTTCGTATCCGGAGCAGCAGGCGACGGTTCCGATCCGGCGGGAGTCGCCGCCTTTGCCGCCCGAGCAGAACCGGGACTCGCGACGCTCGGCAGCCTCGCCGGGCTCGGCGGTATCTGGAACTCGGCAGCGGTACCGTCTACTCGCACAACACTCTTCGCGTTGGTCGGAACAGTTCTTCTGCTTGTCGTGGTGTTTGCCGGTGTGCCCGCTCTATGGCGCCGACGCCGGAACCCCGTTGTCAGTGGACTCGGCGCGCTGGCACTGTTTGCGGTGCTCGCTCCGACCCTGGGCGCCACTCCCTGGGGTCTCGACGTCGGCCGATGGTCGGTCGAGGTGTTCACCGGCGCCGGTCTACTGCGTGACGCCCAGAAGTGGGTCGCGCTGGCCGTACCGTTCTACGCACTCGCTGCCGCCGCCGCGGTGATGTGGGCGGGCAATCGGTTCTCCCTTCCCCGCCCGACATTCTCGATCGCCGCCGTCGTGGTGACGATCGTGGCGCTACCGGATCTGGTGTGGGGCGTCGGCGGCGCGTTGAAGCCCGTGCACTATCCCGGGTCCTGGACCGTGGTGGCCGAGCAACTACGAGACGAAACCGGTGACGTTGCAGTGCTTCCCGCCGGGATGTTCCGTGCCTTCCCCTACAGCGGTGATGCGCCGGTACTCGATCCAGCACCACGCTTCCTACCCCTCGACGTGCTGCAGACCGGCCAGCTGGTGGTTGCCGGTGGTGCGGTCGGCGGCGAGGGAACCCGGGCCACCCAGGTCGAGGATCTGCTGCTTGCCGGCGGGAGTCCTACGCAGCTGGCCGATCTCGGAGTCGGATGGGTACTGATCGAGCGCAGGACACCAGGCCAGTTGGGCAAGGCGGCAGCGACACTCGACGGCTTGGAACAGGTCTTCGCCGACAACGATCTCGAGCTCTACCGGGTACCGGGAGATGTTGCCGCGCAGGAAGCGTCGACCGGTGCCCGAACGTCCGTCATAGTTGCGCATCTCGCCTGGATACTGATGGGCGTGATCGCGCTGATCTCAGTCGGACTGAACCAGAACCGAATTCGACTCGCGCGGCGCGGCCAGTCCTGAGACCCACCGACCGTCCTTGTGTGCGGTCAGCACCTCGAGCACTCCGGTGCCGGTCTGCTCCCAGGAGAACTCGCCGGACCACACGCGAGCTTTCTCACCGAGCACCGTGCGGAGTTCGTGGTCGCGGAGCAGGGTGCCTGCCGCCTGCGTCAGATCGGCGATGTCGCCGTCGCCGGCGTGCTCACCGCCGACCAACAGCCCGGTCACTCCGTCGACGATCGAGTCGGTCAGACCTTTGGAACTGCGGTAGCCGATCGTCGGAACACCGTGCTGCGCAGCCTCGATGACCGCCAGGCCCCACCCTTCCTTCCGTGAAGGCATGAGATGAATCCACGACTGCGCAAGGAGTTCATGTTTACGGGCCTCGTCGACGTGACCGTAGAACGAGACGGCGTCACCGATCCCCAACTCGGCGGCCCGATCTCGCAGGTTCTGCTCCCACCAACCACCACCGATGACGTCGAGATGGATGCCTGGAAGCGTCGGACGCAGAGCTGCGACGGCCTCGAGCGCGTCCTCGATCTGCTTGTGCGGCACCAGTCGTGAGAGAACCGAGATGGTGGGACGCTCGGCCCTGGTGATCGATCCACCCGCGTCGACGCCGACGGGGAGCCGATCGGCACCGTTGCGCACCACGGCAATTCGTTCGCGCTCGACACCGAGGTCCACCAATTCTTCGGCCGAAGGAAGCGACACCGTCAGATACTGACTACGTCGATGGGTGCGCGGCGACAATCGCGATTCGACCCACCAGCCGATCCGGCCGACGAGCTTGCCTGCCACCGGCCATTGTTCACGATGGCAGTGATGGACCAGAAGCGTGACCGGCGCACCCGCCACGGTCTTCGAGAAGAAGGGGATGCCGTTCTGGGTGTCGATCACCGCGTCGGGGCGAATGCCCTTGAGCGATCCGAAACCCAGACGTCCGGCGGCAATGGCAGCCAGAGCGCGGGGGTACACGCTGAAACGTCCACCGGCCCGGCTGATGGTGATGCCGTCTCTAACCTCCGACGCGGGCGCCCCGGGATACGACGCCGTCCGCAGCGTCACCTTGATACCGCGCTCGGCCAACTGTGATCCGACCTGCTCGAGGTAACGCTCGCTTCCACCGCCCTGGGGATGCCCGGTATCGCGCCAGCAGAGCAACAGAACCTCGCGCACGTGCGTTACTCCCTGAGTTGGTCGGTGGTCACCCCGATTCGGGCGATCCTGCGGGATGCCCCGCCTGACCGGCCGGTAACCCTGCCGAACACCCTAACTGTTCGAGCGTCCGTATTGCCGCGCTCCTGACGGTGTTCGTGGACCGGGAACCCCAGTGGCTAAAGTTGCTACCCGTGACCAAGCCCGCAGTGACCCGCATTTTCGGCCGACGGGCAACCCTGAAACGCTCGTTCGGCCTGCTCAGCGACTTCCGCCACGAGCAGACCGCACCCGACGTCTTCTACGGTGCGCTCGCACGCGACTCCGTCGAATTGATCTCGGACCTGCACGAAGGCCACACCGGACGATCCCTCGACGGTCTCATCGTCCTCGACGTGGGCGGCGGGCCGGGCTATTTCGCGGAGGTCTTCCAGGCCGCCGGTGCCCGCTACATTCCCGTCGAGCCCGATCCCTCGGAGATGCATGCGGCAGGTCTGAAAGTAGGAGGCGCGGTGCGTGGATCCGGTTTGGCGCTGCCGTTCCTGGACTCGTCCGTGGACATCTGCTTCTCCTCCAACGTCGCCGAACATGTCAGTGAGCCCTGGCTGATGGCGGAGGAAATGCTGCGCGTGACCAAGCCCGGCGGCTTGATGGTTCTCTCGTACACCCTGTGGTGGGGTCCGTTCGGCGGCCACGAAACCGGGCCGTGGCACGCGCTGGGCGGCGAGTACGCGGCCAAGCGGTACCTCCGCAAGACCGGACGCGAACCGAAGAACAGATTCGGGGTGTCGTTGTTCAAAGTCGGCGCCACCGACGGCTTACGCTGGGCCCGTGGAACCGGCCAGGGAACGTTGCTCGCCGCGATCCCCCGTTACCACCCGTCGTGGGCGTGGTGGATGGTCCGAGTCCCCGGTCTGCGGGAGTTCCTGGTGAGCAACCTCGTCGTGGTTCTCGAAAAGAGATAGCGGCATGCGCCTCGCACTCGACATCGGTGGTACCAAGATGGCTGCCGGCATCGTATCCGAGGATGGCCGTGTTCCCGTGTTCGACAGCGTGCCGACGCCGCAGACCAGCCCGTGGGGAGCGTGCGCAGCGCTACTCGAGCGAGTCGCCGACGGCCGCGCCGTCGACGGTGTGGGCATCGCGTGTGCCGGGCCGGTGGACACCGTCGCCGGCGTCGTCGCTCCCATCAACATCACCGAGTGGGCACAGGGATTCGAGCTGGTAGCGGGCGTCCGCAACCTCTTTCCCGACGCCGGAACCGCCCTCGCCATGGACGGGGCGGCAGCGGCCCTGGCGGAGTTCCACCACGGCGCCGGACGCGGAACCCCGAACCTCCTGAGCCTGGTCGTCTCGACGGGAATCGGCGGCGGAATTGTCCTCGGCGGAGAGATTGCGCGAGGTCGAACCGGCAACGCGGGCCACATCGGCCACCTCGTCGTTCCAGGCTCTTCCGAACCGTGCAGTTGCGGGGGCGTCGGCTGCCTCGAGACGGTGGCAAGTGGACCCGCCGCGGTGCGATGGGCTCGTAGCCAGGGGTGGACGGGTACCACGGGCCGTCAGCTCGCCGAGAGCGCAGACAGCGGGGACACGATCGCCGTGGACGCACTTCGCCGCGCAGGAACGGCGCTCGGTGGTGCCATCGCCTCTGCGGCCGCCCTCCTGGACGTGGACCGCGCGGTGATCGGCGGCGGTTTCGCACAGTCGGGTGCACCGCTGTGGCAACCGATGCTCGACGCGGCTGCCCGACATGCCCGTTTGTCCTTTATCGCCGGGCTCCGGATCGTTCCCGCCGAGCTGGGTGGCGCCGGAACTCTGACCGGCGCAGGTCTGCTCTCGTTCACCGCCGCGATCTGACACGCGTTCTTCTCTGATAAATCCGCAGGGAGTCCCACTAAACGGGTGCCACCTGTTCCCAATTTCTGTAACGTGTTTTAGTGTTCTGACTCACACCGTTACGGGCACTGCGCGTGACACCTATGGGAAGGAGGTGACCGTGAGCCCAGACGCTTCCTCATCTGACGTTGCCTCGACCGTTTCTTCGACAGAAGAAGCCGAGCATCACGCCCAGGTCGCCCGACCGAGTGATTCCCTCCGCGACACCGAAGACCTCCGTGAACGACTGGAACGGTGGATGGCGGGAAAGGTGCCGCCCGGATCGACCGTGACCGTCGCCGACGTCACCTTGCCCGCAGCCAACGGCATGTCCAGCGAAACCATTCTCTTCGACGCCACCTGGGACGGCGATCATCATCCCTTGGTCGCCCGGGTAGCGCCGACGGAATCGACCATGCCGGTCTTTCCGACGTACGACCTCGAATCCCAGTTCCGCACCATGGCACAGGTGCGCGAGCACTCGGCGGTGCCCGTGCCTGCGGTGTACTGGTCCGAATCCGACCCGGACGCGTTGGGTGCGCCGTTCTTCGTGATGGAACGCATCTCCGGCGAGGTGCCACCTGACGTCATGCCGTACAACTTCGGATCGTGGGTCACCGAAGCGTCCCCCGAGCAACGAAAGACCCTCCAGCGCAGCTCGGTCGACGTCCTGGCTCAATTGCATGACATCGACAAGCCTTGTGAGCGTTTCGACTTCCTCCGACTCCCCAATTCGGGACCGACTGCACGAGAAGCATTCACGGCGCACATCGCCGAGCAGCGCGCGTACTACGAGTGGGTGGTTTCCGACGGCGTCAGATCACCGCTCATCGAACGTGCCCTCGACTGGATCGAGGAGAACAATCCCGCGGACGATTCTCCGGCGGTGCTCTGTTGGGGCGACTCGCGCATCGGCAACGTCATGTACCAGGACTTCGCGCCGGTAGCCGTACTCGACTGGGAAATGGCAACTCTCGGCCCGCGGGAGATGGATCTGGGCTGGATGGCATTCCTGCACAGGTTCTTCGAGGACATCGCCGGCCTGGCGAACCTACCCGGCCTTCCCGACTTCCTGAGACTGCCGGATCTCGCGCAGACCTACGCCGAGATCACCGGCCGCACCCCACACGATCTGGAGTTCTACGTTACGTACGCTGCACTTCGCCAGGCGGTGATCATGTGGCGAATCCAGGCCCGCGCCATAGCTTTCGGACAGTCGCAGCGACCCGAAGACCCTGACGACATGATCATGCACCGCGCTTCGCTGGCCGCCATGCTGGACGGTACCTACTGGGAGAGGCTCACCTGACATGCTCTCACCGATGGACGACTATCCCGTTCACCAGATCGCCGAACCGATCCGTCACGTAGCCACCTCGGATCGAAACTTCTACGACCGCTACTACTTCAACTGCTACCCCACCGAATCCCCCGACGTGTTCCTCATCGTCGGACTCGGCCAGTACCCCAACCTCGGCGTCATGGACGCATTCGCTGTGCTTCGCCGCGGTGACGACCACATCGTTGCTCGCATGTCGAAGGCGCTGGGCGCCGACCGTACCGACACCACCGTCGGACCTTTGCGCATCGAAGTGATGGAAGGACTTCAGAAGCTCCGCGTCGTCCTCGAAGCGGGCAGCGAATACGATCTCTCCTTCGACATCACCTTCGATGCCACCATCCCGGCGGCGCTCGAGCCCAAGCACTTTCGCCGTCAACTCGAACGAGTCACGTTCGACACCTCACGCTTCCTGCAGACCGGCACGTGGACCGGATCGCTCATCGTCGACGGGGACAAGTTCGCGATCGACCCGAAGACATGGCGAGGTAACCGCGACCGCTCGTGGGGTGTGCGTCCGGTCGGAGAAGCCGAACCGCAAGGCAGACGCGCCGTCGACGGAATCCAGAACTTCTTCTGGATCTACGCGGTCATGCAGTTCGACGAGTTCACGATCTCGGTGATCATGCAGGAAGACGAGCAGGGCAGGCGCATCGTCGAAGAAGCCATGCGAGTGTGGCCGGACGAAGCCAGGGACAACGAATGGCTCGGCCGGCCCGAACACGAACTGACGTTCTGCCCCGACACCCGCGACGTCACCGGAGCGACCATCACCTTTCACCGGCCAGGCGGTGAAGTCCTCACCGTCACCTGCGAACTGTTGCTGGCCAACTACATCGGAATCGGCACCGGCTACGGGCTCGAACAGGACTGGCGTCACGGAATGTGGCAGGGCGAACTCGTCGTACAGGGACTGCGCCACAAGGTCCACGAGATCGAACCGTTCCAACGCATGTTCTCCCCCGTCGACAACCTCGCGTCCTTCACGCTCACCGAAGGCACGAATACCCATACCGGCACCGGCCTTTTCGAGGTAGCCGCCATCGGACCGCACGAGAAATACGGATTCACCAGTTTCACCGACACCGCACAGGCAGACGACGCGTATGCCCTCGCGGCGACCGACAACACCGAGGAATGAATTGATGACTGACTACGACAAGCTCTACATCGGTGGAGCATGGGTGGCCCCGGCCACCGACCAGGTACTCGAAGTGTTCTCTCCCGCAACGGAGGAGCGCGTCGGCAGCTGTCCCATCGCAGCACCGGTAGACATCGACGCGGCCGTGTCCGCAGCCCGCGCGGCGTTCGAGGGACCGTGGACACGCACCACCCCCGCCGAGCGCGGCGCGATCCTCGCCAAGGCCGCCAAGCTGATCGAAGAGCGCAGCGCGGAAATCAACCAGCTCATCTCCAACGAGATGGGCCAGCCGCCCGCCATGGTCGGCATGATGCAGCAGACCCCGTCGATGGCGACGCTGGGCTACTACGCCGAGCTGGCCGACAAGTTCGCGTGGGAAGAGAAGCGCACCGGCGCATTCGGGCAGACCAAGGTGACCCGTGAGCCCGTCGGCGTCGTCGCCGCCGTGCTGGCCTGGAACGTCCCGCTGTTCCTGGCGATCAACAAGCTGGCACCCGCACTGCTCGCCGGCTGCACCGTACTGCTCAAGCCCGCGCCCGAATCCCCTCTCTCCGTCCACGTGATCGCCGAGATCTTCACCGAGGCAGGTGTTCCCGAAGGCGTCATCTCGGTACTCCCCGGCGGAGCCGAGACCGGCGAATACCTGGTCTCTCATGCGGGCATCGACAAGATCACCTTCACCGGATCCAGTGCCGTCGGCCGCAAGATCGGTGCCATCGCCGCGCAGAACCTCAAGCGCTGCTCCCTCGAACTGGGTGGCAAGTCCGCCGCGATCATCCTCGAGGACGCCGACATCGCCGCCGGAATGCCGATGCTCGTCATGTCCGGCCTGATGAACACCGGCCAGGCCTGTGTCGCTCAGACCCGAATCCTCGCTCCCCGTTCGCGTTACGACGAGGTCATCGAGGGAATGAAGACCGCTGCAGGCTTCATGACCGTCGGCGATCCGTCCGATCCCGCAGCACAACTCGGCCCGCTGATCTCCGAGAAGCAGCGCGAGCGCGTCGAGGGCTACATCGCCAAGGGCAAGGAAGAAGGCGCACGCGTCGTACTCGGTGGTGGACGTCCCGCCGGCCTGGACAAGGGCTGGTACGTCGAGCCGACGATCTTCGCCGACGTCGACAATTCGATGACCATCGCACGCGAGGAGATCTTCGGACCCGTTCTCTCGGTGATTCCGTACGACTCCGAGGACGAGGCCATCAAGATCGCCAACGATTCGGATTACGGCCTCGCCGGATCGGTGTGGACCACCGACATCGATCACGGCCTCGAAGTTGCCGCGCAGATCCGCACGGGTACCTACGCGATCAACTGGTACGCCTTCGATCCCGGATCACCGTTCGGCGGGTACAAGAACTCCGGTATCGGCCGCGAGAACGGACCCGAGGGCCTCGAAGCCTTCTGCGAGACCAAGTCCGTACTCATGCCGCCCGGCTACGTGGGCTGACCCACCCGGGAGTTGGCACCCTTTGCTGACAGTTGGCACCCGTTCCGACCTGCCGGAACGGGTGCCAGCCCCGTGAAATGGGTGCCAACTCCCAGCGAATCCACAGATCCACCCGGTACCGTCGAAAACGAATCAGTCATCTCACAAAGGACATTCATATGCTCACCAACGCCATCAACGCTTTCCTCGCACTCTGGGGCAGCGCCTCCGTCGGCAGCAGTGGATACCAGATCCCGCCGGGAACCCTTCCGTTCGGTTCCTGAGACAGGACAACAGAACCCGCTGAGCGCACGTCGCGCTCAGCGGGTTCTCTGTTTTCACTGCAAGTTCTGGGCAGACGCGATCATCGATCTCGTATGCCGCACGACGGCTTCCGTTCGCACTCGAAGTTCTTCGGGTGAATCCGATTCCAGCACTACCCGATGCACCTGACTGTCCACAGCAGTCACAGTCAGCCGCGACGTCAACAACGCATCGTCCGCGCTGAAACCGCGGCTCTGCAAGTACACCGAAAAACTTAGTACCAGTTGCTGATTCATTCCTTCGACCTGCTCGATGAGCTCACGCGTACGCGGAACCTGATCGTAGAGCAGGTGAAAGAACTCTCGCGGCTTACTGTTCACTTCGACCGCGCACTCCACCAACACCCGGACGGCCTCGTCCAGGGAGAGTTCGCGCTCGACGATGTAGGCAAGGCAGACCGCAAAACTCTCCCGCGCAGCACTCACGTGACGGTTCGCCAACTCCGAGAGGATCTCGTACTTGTCGCCGAAATACTGGTAGAGCGAGCCCACCGACACCCCTGCCTCGTCAGCGATCCGGTTGGTGGTCGCCGCCATGCCCTCCGACGCGAAAACGCGAGTAGCCGCCTCCAAGATCGCGTCGTAGGTAGCCCTCGAGCGCTGTTGGGAGGGCCTTTTCCGCCGAGTCGACACGGTCCTCCGATGCGAGTTGTCAGCCGCGACGCCGGTACCGAGAATTGTGTAGGTGACCAGCGCCGATTACTCGAAGTTTATGCCCGACCGGTACACCGCCCACATGCCGGAGCCGACCCCGACGTGGTGGGAGTGGAACGGCAACACCGTCCACGTCGCGCGGGCAGTGGTTCCAGACGCGCCGGTTCGTGTTCTCGGCATCCACGGCGCCGGCGGCTACTCAGGCGCGTTGTGGCCGTTCGCCGGGATCGGCGTGAAACTCGGTGCCGAAGTCCTCTTTCCCGATCTTCCGCTGTACGGCGACACCGTCGTAGCCGATCCCGCCGGCATCCGGTACGAGCAGTGGGTCGATCTCCTCTGCGATCTCGTCCGGGCCGAGAAGGCAGCCGATGATCGGCCGCTGGTACTGCTGGGAGCCAGCATCGGCGGTCTGCTGGCCTACGAGGTAGCCGCGCGGACCGGTCTGGCCGACGCTGTCGTCGCTACCTGTCTGCTCGATCCCTCGAATCCGTCAGCCAGGGCCGCCGCGGCGCGGTTCGGCCCGATGGGTGTCTACGGCGCTCCCCTGATGCGGCGCACCGAAAGTCTGGTGGGCCGCATCCGCGTGCCCATACGTTGGGTCGCAGACGTCGCGAACATGAGCAGTAACCGTGAACTTGCGACGCTGTGCGCAACCGATCCGCGCGGTGGCGGTGTTCGGGTGCCACTCGGATTCCTCAGCAGCTACTTCTCGTTCGAGCACACCGCGCCCGAATCATTTCGGACGACGCCCGTCCTGCTCACCCACCCGGCCGACGACCGATGGACACCGCCCGAACTGAGTCTGCAGTTCCTCCACCGCATCAACGCCCCCACCGAATCCGTGATGCTGAACGGGTGCGGGCACTTTCCCGTCGAAGAGCCGGGCCTGACGCAGTTCCACGACGCCGTCGACACACTGCTGCGCTCCGTCGCCGAGCGTCACCACACGAAACCGTCGTCACCCGCCTAGCCTGAAGTTCGTGAGTATCGAACCCAAGGCCGAGCCGACGGGAAACGGCGACGAGAGCACCACGACAGTCGTACTGGCGTTTGCGGCGAACGCACTGATCGCCGGGGCCAAGACCGCGGCCGCCATCGTCACCGGATCTGCCTCGATGGTCGCCGAGGCCACCCACTCCTGGGCCGATACCGGCAACGAAGTGCTGCTGCTGATCGCGAACCGCCGCTCGAAAAGGGTTCCCGACCGAGATCAGCCACTCGGGTACGGCCGGGAGGCCTACATCTGGTCGATGTTCGCCGCCCTCGGACTTTTTGCGCTCGGCGCAGGTGTGTCGATCACCCACGGCATCCAGGAACTGTTCCATTCCGAACCGGCCACCGACTTCGGTGTCGCCTACGCAGTCCTCGGCGTCTCGTTCATCCTCGAAGGCATCTCGTTCCGGCAGGCGTACAAACAACTCCGAACCGAAGCGTCCGCCGTGAACCGCGACGTCATGGCCCAGGCGCTCAACACATCCGACCCGACGACCCGGGCCGTGTTCGCCGAAGACGCTGCGGCACTTATCGGTTTGGTCATCGCGTTCGTCGGTGTTCTATTGCACCAGATCACCGGATCGCCGATCCCCGACGCCCTCGGCTCCATCTTCGTCGGCATACTTCTCGGAGTCATCGCGATCATCCTGATCGATCGCAACCGCCGATTCCTGGTCGGCGAAGAGGCCTCACCGACGCTGCGGGCAGCAGCCGTCGAGGCTCTCACCCAACTACCCGAAATCAACCGAATCACGTTCCTACGCATGGAATACCTCGGGCCACGGCAGGTGTACCTGGTGGCCAGCGTCGATCTGGTCGGTGACTACGCGGAATCCCGAGTGGCCCACACGTTGCGCGAACTCGAACGCTCACTCGAGCAGAGTCCCCGCGTCGTGCGAGCGATCCTGACCCTCTCGACCCCCGAAGAACCGTCGATCACAGTCTGAACTTCCGGCCGGGCGATAGGCTCGGGCGATGCGCAAACTGATCGTGATTCTGGCGGTTCTGGGATTTGTCGTCGGGGGAATTCCCCTGGTGGGCAGTCTGATCGACGTGATGACCAGTCAAGACAAGACCATCGTCTATCAGGGTGCCTACGAACCGATCCGGGGTGTGCAGATGAGTCGCGACTACGAGTCGAGCCTGGACATCTCCTACATGGCGCTTCCAGACAACTCGCCCCAGTGGCTAATTCTCGCTTGCTATCCCCTGATCGGAGCAGCATTGGGCGCTGCGACGGCCGTCGTACTGGGACGTCGCGGGTGGCACCTGACGCGAGCCTGAACAGACGCCGATGGCCACCCGCCGTCTACACGAGGGTGGCCATCGAAGATGGAGTGCTTCAGATGTACATCGCAGGATCGATGTAACTGTTCGGGTCCACCAGTTTTTCCTTGGTGGTCCGTGGCCGCGCCACCGCTGGGATACCCGTCGCGATGGATTCGGCCGGAACATCCCTGGTGACAACGGCATTGGCGCCGATAGCGCTACCTTCACCGATGACGACAGGTCCGAGGATCTTGGCACCAGCGCCGACTGTGACCCGGTCACCCAGAGTCGGGTGGCGCTTGACCTGCTCGAGCGAGCGGCCACCGAGAGTGACGCCGTGATAGAGCATCACGTCGTTACCGACTTCGGCTGTCTCCCCGATCACGACGCCCATGCCGTGGTCGATGAAGAACCGTCGACCGATGGTGGCACCGGGATGAATCTCGATGCCGGTGACGAAGCGTGTCAGCTGCGAGAGCACTCGCGCCGGGCCGCGTAGCGCAGGGAAGGACCACATACGATGCGCAACCCGATGTGCCCAAATGGCATGCAGCCCTGAATAAACGAGCGCGTTCTCAACATTGCTGCGCGCGGCAGGATCCTGACCGCGCGCAGCCTGCAGGTCCTCGCGAATTGTCCCGAGGATACTCACAAGTCTCAGTCCCGGATGTGTTCGAACAGCGGGGTGGAGATGTAACGCTCGCCGAAGTCGCACACGACAGCCACGATCAGCTTGCCGGCGTTTTCCGGACGCTTCGCCAGCTCGAGTGCTGCCCAGACGATGGCTCCGGACGAGATGCCGCCCAGGATGCCTTCCTTGGTGCCGAGTGCGCGAGCGACCTCGATGGAATCGGGGAACGAGACGTCGATGATCTCGTCGTAGATCTCGCGATCGAGAACGTCGGGCACGAAGTTCGCGCCGATTCCCTGGATCTTGTGGGGGCCGGGCTGGCCACCGTTGAGGATCGGCGAGTCGATGGGCTCGACACCGACGATCTTGACCTCGGGCTTGTACTTGCGAAGGGTGCGTCCGACGCCGGTGATGGTGCCGCCGGTGCCGATGCCGGACACGAAGATGTCGACGGCGCCGTCGGTGTCGGCCCAGACCTCTTCGCCCGTCGTGGCCTCGTGGATGGCCGGGTTGGCCGGGTTAGCGAACTGGCTGGCCGAGACGGCGTTCTCGGTCTGCTCGACGATTTCCTTGGCCTTGGCGACCGCACCGGCCATGCCCTCGGAGCCCGGGGTCAGGACGATCTCGGCGCCGTAAGCACGCAGCATCACGCGACGCTCGGTGGACATGGTCTCGGGCATGGTCAGGATGACCTTGTAGCCGCGGGCAGCACCGACCATGGCAAGGGCGATACCGGTGTTACCACTGGTGCCCTCGACGATGGTGCCACCGGGCTTGAGTGCACCCGACTTCTCGGCGGCATCGATGATTGCCACGCCGATCCGGTCCTTGACGCTGTTGGCCGGGTTGTAGAACTCGAGCTTGACGGCAACCTGTGCGTCCAGGCCCTCGGTCAGACGGTTGAGCCGCACGATCGGGGTGCGCCCGACCAATTCGGTCACGTTGTTGTAGATCCCGCTCATATCTGGTCCTCCTGAGGATCGAGTGTGTCGACCCGCTCGCTGATCACTGCTTTACGGCTGAACTGCATTACGGCTACAGGCAAGGGCATACAGACGACCGATGCCGCATCGGTTCATCAAATTGAACCAATGCGGCATCAGGCCACTACATACGGGGGCGGTTTATCAGGCCAACCGCTGCTTCAGAGCTTCGAACTCGTCACGAATGCCGGTCGGCAGCTTCTCGCCGACGAAGTCGAACCACTCCTCGATGAGCGGGATCTCGGCCTTCCACTCGTCGATGTTGACCGCGAGGGCCTCGGTGATGTCGGCGTCCGACACGTCCAAGCCTTCGATGTCGAGTGCCGATCCGGTGGGAACGACGCCGATCGGAGTGTCGATGCCGGCAGCCTTGTGCTCGATGCGCTCGACGATCCACTTCAGGACACGAGAGTTCTCGCCGAAGCCTGGCCACAGGAAGCGTCCGTCGTCGCCGCGGCGGAACCAGTTGACGTAGAAGACCTTGGGGAGCTTGGACGCGTCCGCGGACTTGCCGAGGTCGATCCAGTGCTGGAAGTAGTCACCGACGTTGTAGCCGAGGAACGGCAGCATCGCCATCGGATCGCGGCGCACCGTACCGACCTGGCCTTCGGCTGCTGCGGTCTGCTCGGAGCCGACCGTCGCACCCATGAAGACGCCGTGCTGCCAGTCGCGAGCCTCAGTGACCAGCGGAACCGTCGTCTTGCGGCGTCCACCGAAAAGGATTGCCGAGATCGGCACGCCCTTCGGGTCGTCCCACTCGGGAGCCATGATCGGGCACTGCGACATCGGGGTGCAGTAACGCGAGTTGGGATGAGCCGCATGGGTGCCCGACTCGGGCGTCCACTCGTTGCCCTTCCAGTCGATCAGGTGCTGCGGGTCGCCTTCGAGGCCCTCCCACCAGACGTCACCGTCGTCGGTCAGAGCGACGTTGGTGAAGACCGTGTTGCCCTGGTCGATGGTGCGCATGGCGTTGGGGTTCGACGACCAGTTGGTGCCGGGAGCCACGCCGAAGAAACCGAATTCCGGGTTGACGGCGTAGAGCTGTCCGTCCTCACCGAAACGCATCCAGGCGATGTCGTCACCGAGGGTCTCGGCGCGCCATCCGGGAATGGTCGGCTGGATCATCGCGAGGTTGGTCTTGCCACAAGCGGAGGGGAATGCCGCCGCGATGTAGTAGGCCTTGTCCTCGGGCGAGATCAGCTTGAGGATGAGCATGTGCTCGGCCAGCCAGCCCTCGTCGTGCGCCATTGCCGAAGCGATACGCAGCGAGTAGCACTTCTTACCCAGGAGAGCGTTTCCGCCGTAGCCGGAACCGAAGCTCCAGATCTCACGATCCTCGGGGAAGTGAGTGATGTACTTGGTGTCGTTGCACGGCCACGCGACATCTTCCTGGCCATCGGCCAGCGGAGCGCCCAGCGAGTGCAGCGCCTTGACGAAGAATCCGTCGGTGCCGAGCTTGTCGAGAACCTTGCCGCCCATGCGGGTCATGACGCGCATGGAGACGACGACGTACTCGGAATCGGTGAGCTCGACGCCCAACTTCGGGTCCTCGGCGTCGAGGGGGCCCATGCAGAACGGCACGACGTACATGGTGCGTCCACGCATGCAACCGCGGTACAGGTCACCCATGAGGGTGCGCATCTCCGCCGGATCCATCCAGTTGTTGGTGGGACCTGCGTCGATTTCTTCCTTCGAGCAGATGTACGTACGCGATTCAACTCGCGCGACATCGGACGGATCGGAGTTGCCGAGGAAAGAGTTCGGCTTCTTCTCGTCGTTGAGGCGGGTGAAGGTTCCTGCCTCGACCAACTTCGTGGTCAGTCGGTCCCATTCTTCGTCCGAGCCGTCTGCGAAGACGACGCGGTCAGGCTGGGTGAGTTCGGCAACCTCTTGCACCCATGCAAGCAGTTCCTTGTGCTCCGTGGGGGGCGTGCCGTCAGTTCCATTGAGACCGGGAATGGTCGCTGAGGTCATCAAACTCTCCTGGGGTGAGCCGGAACCGGGTTCTTGTGACACCGGATGCGAACTGCAGCGCCCCGATACCAGTCGATCCCGGTGTCCCCCTCTCGACGGGGTCCAGCCGCGTCATCCACTCACGTGGATTTCACGGACGCCGGGTGTCCTATGTATTGAGGTTAACGCTGGCTGTTCACCTGCAGGTAATCGGGTGCGGTCAGAAATGTCACAGAAACGATTCAGTTGGTGTGTTCAGGGGCCTACCCGGCGCTCAGAGCACATAAACGGAAGCTTTTCAGAGCGCTCCGGCATCGATTTTCTGCCACACGAGGGAGCCTTCGTCGTCTCGACGGCATTCCCAGGCCGAGTAGTCGCCGTCCGACTCGATCATCGTGAGGCGATCGGCGCTACCGTCGCGATCGAAATCGGACACGATCACGACGGCGTCGTCGGAGTGGACGACACGGCTGTCAACCGTTCCGTCACCGTCCAGGTCGAAGGCGTCGAAAGTCAGGTCGCCGGCATCGACCGGTCCCGACGAAGGCCCGAAAGTCTCAGGCTCGATACGTCCCGGATCGAGTGGTTCGGCTTCGTGCCCGTCGATGTGTCCGGGCGTGATCAGAAATGCGTCCATTACTCCCCCTGCTGGATGGTGACCTACTGCTTCGGCAACCCCTACCGAAACCGTGCGCTCAGTATTACCAGACTCCGACGATCAGACGTGGGTGAAATTGCGGCCCTGTGAACAACCCTCAATTCGAGGAATGTCAGAAGGCCGCGTTCAATACGGCGAGATCGCGCTCGCACGACGTCAGTTGACCCGATCTGGCCGCGGCAAGCTCACGAAGTTCGCCGTCGATCTCCGCGATTCGGGCCTGCGCCGACGCCAACTGCTCGCGGCTCTCCGCCATGATCGCCGCTCCCAGATCCGCCTCGGCCTCGAGCAGAACGCTCTGGACTCGCTGCTCCCACTGTGCGCGAACCGTCGACATCGATTCGACGATCCACGACCTGCAGTGGGCGCGATCCGCTATCAGCCCGCGAGTTCGCGCCAACCACCAGGCCGCGGCGCCACCCAGAACCAACGTCACGGGGATACTCGCGAACTCCAATGCCGGAATCATCTCCAGCGGAGTCACCGCGATACGGCCGAGGCCGAGACCCGCGGACGCGCCGACAAGAATTGTCACCCGGTCCTCGTTTCCGCGCTGACGGCCCGGCGGGTCCTCCGGAATCCGTGGGGAAGGCATGTATCCGGTCGCACCCGCCACCTCGACAGCTGCCGCCATCGCGGCATCGATTACCCGCGTGTGATGGTCGACCTCGTGCTGCAACCGCATCGGTACGCTGCCCAATTCGGCTCGCGAGGCCGTGTCGACCCAGCCACGTGCCCCTGCGACCGTCGCCCGGGTTGCTTCGGCGATTTGTTGTGACAGATCCCCACGCGCTCGTTGCAGTCGGCTTCGCACCTGCACCAGTCGTTCGCCTCGCCGACCGTCACGATCTGCCAGCAGTCGCGATCGCTCGGCCCGCAGTTCAGCACCCGGAACGCTGTCACGCAGATTCCGGATCTCCACCTCGATCATCCGGCGCGTCTGCGCTATGACGCCGGAATCCGAGTCACCCGCCTGCCTCTCACGTGCCACCTGGCTCACGACGGCAACGAGCGTCTGCTCCTGACCAGGCACAATCGGAACGATCGATGCCTGGGCAAAAGCGGTGCAGTGAGAGGAAAGAACCTCGACATCACGCCGGCGCACAGCCTGCCAGTCTCGGTAGACGTCAACGCGGGTCAACGCCACCACCACCGGCGTTCCGCTTTCTGCTGCGTCGTCGAGCAGAAGAAGATCCTCGCGACCGATCACGCTGGCAGCATCGACGACCAGAAGTACGACGTCGGCGTCCACCTCACGTGCCACGATCGAACACTCGCCCGAAGCACGGAACATCTGCACGATGTCTTCCCGACCACATCTCTGTGGCCCGACGACGTAAATGCGAGTGCCACTGGATGATTCACCACCGACGAGGCGACCCGGATCGGAGGACGGGTTCCATCGTTGCACCACACGCAGAATCGAATCCGGAAGTACCGAAACGCTATTCATCGGTCACCGCCGGAGCAGAGCGATCGCCCCCGAGCTGCGCCCATCGACGCACATACCCGCGGCGAATCAGTGAAATCCTTTGTTGTGGAGCCTCTTCCGACTCGTCGACGAGCTCGCCCCACCACCGACTGCACGTGCCCGCGCCGTCAGCCGTCCGAGGATCGGGAGGTTCGCCTTGACACAGACCTCGAATTTCGGGACTCATCATCGCCGCCGCGGCGCCGAACAACACTGCGGAGTCCGAACTCAGATACAACTCGATCTCGTCCCTGCCCGCAGTGCTGCGCGAGGCAGATCGCGTCAGCGCTGGACCGATCTGATCGACCCGGCCCCACCACTGCGCCTCCAGGACAGGTCCGAGAGCCGCGAACAACTCTTCGACGCCGCGTCCGGTCAGCGTCTCCACCGGAACCGTGTGCACGCCGACGGTCTCCGAGATTTCCGCGGCCCGTCCCAGCGCCTCGTCCCAGCGCGGTCCGAACAGGTCGGCCTTGTTTGCAGCGACCACCGCCTGATCCGAGACTCGGGCGATCGCTCGGCGGTCGACTTCGCGGACCGCGTCGACCACCACGTAGACAACGCAACGATGACCCAGATCAGGGTTCGACGTTCCAGGGACGTCGAACGCCCGCGACTCGGTCACCACAACCGGTGCACCGACAACTCTGCGCGAGAACCGCTGATCGCGCCCCAGGACCCGGGCCAACGACGACCGCCCCACCCCTGCTCGTCCCGCGACCACCAACTCGAGCGGTGCGGTCAGCGATCCGAGCACGGAGTGAACCGCCTCTGCGGCTCCCGAATCGATCGACGCCAGCCGGTATGCCAGAGCGCGCAGCCGGTCGATCGGCTCCGCGCAGGCGTCGTCGAGCGATTCTGCGGGCAACATTCGTGACCAATTGCTGCATGCAAATCCTGTGTTCATCCCCACCCCACGTCCCCATCGTGTCGGTGAGATTCTGTCAGGTTCTCGGCAAGGACGGCAGGTGACACCGCCCTTTCGCCGACTGTCCGAAGTCGGCGGATTCAGGACTTTCCGTGGAAAGTCTCAACTCAAACTTCAGACCCGTCTGCGCTAAACGGGGGCCATGCGTGACAATGGGTTCGTGAACGAAGCCGATCAGCATGCACCGCAGACCCCTGACACGGGGCAGACGGACCACGCCAAGGGGTCCCGTCTCCATCCGAGAGTGACCAGCTTTCGCTCTCGCCGGGGTGCGCTGACCGACGCACAGCAGCAGGCTTGGGACCGTCAGTGGCCGCTCATCGGCGCCGACGTCTCGGACACACCGCTCGACGCGAACGCCTGGTTCGGACGCGAAGCACCCCTGATCATCGAGATCGGTTCGGGTACCGGCACCGCGACGTCCGCTATGGCCAAGGCAGAACCGCACGTGAACCTGGTCGCGATCGAGGTGTACCGCCCGGGGCTCGCGCAGCTTCTCCAGCAGGTCGAACGCGAAGAGATTCCCAACGTCCGCGTACTACGCGGTGACGCGATGGACGTGCTCGAGAACATGGTCGCCCCCGAGTCCCTGACGGGCGTCCGGGTGTTCTTCCCGGATCCGTGGCCCAAAGCCCGCCACCACAAGCGTCGCCTCCTGCAGGGACCGACGTTCGCGCTGATCGCCAACCGCCTCAAGCCCGGCGGAGTCCTGCACGTGGCAACTGATCATGCCGAGTATGCCGAATGGATCGAAGAAGCCGGCAATGCCGAGCCGCTGCTGACGGCACTCGACTGGGAGTCTCCGATGACCCACGAGCGTCCCGTCACCAAGTTCGAGGACAAAGCCCATAAGGTCGGAAGTGCAATCACCGAGCTTATATGGGGGAAGATCAGAGCATGAGCGTCAGCGAACAGCTATCCGACGACGTGACGTCGTCGGAATCTCCTCTCGACTTCGGTCGTGACTCCCGCCACCCCAAGCGGGTGCTTCTGGTCTGGGACGCCCCTAACCTCGACATGGGCCTCGGCGCCATCCTCGGTGGCCGGCCAACCGCCGCCTACCGGCCACGATTCGACGCACTGGGCCGCTGGCTGCTCTCCCGCACCGCCGAACTGTCCGCACAGAACAGTGGCACGCTCGAGCCCGAAGCGACGGTCTTCACCAACATCGCCTCCGGCAGCGCCGACGTCGTCCGTCCTTGGGTCGAAGCCTTGCGTAACGTGGGTTTCGCGGTGTTCGCCAAGCCGAAGGTCGATGAAGACAGCGATGTCGATTCGGACATGCTCGAGCACATCGCGCTCCGGTACGGCGAGGGCCTCGCCGGAATCATGGTCGCGTCTGCCGACGGCCAAGCGTTCCGCGAACCTCTCGAGGACATCGCAGCAACCGGCATCCCGGTCCAGGTTCTCGGGTTCCGCGAACACGCCAGCTGGGCTGTCTCGTCCGATATCTTGGATTTCGTCGATCTCGAGGACATCCCGGGTGTCTTCCGTGAGCCTCTGCCACGGGTAAGCCTGGACACCCTGCCCGACGAGGGCGCCTGGTTGCAGCCGTTCCGACCGCTTTCTGCCCTGCTCATCGGGCGAAAAAGTGTTGCCGAGTAGGAGTTGATCAGTGTTCGCCAGCTGGGGAAGCATCGTCTATCGAGCCCGCTTCACCGTCATCGCTGTCATGGTGGCGGGGCTCCTCGGGCTCGCTGCGTACGGCCTGAGCCTGCAGGATCATCTCAGCCAGAGCGGTTGGGACGATCCAGGGTCGGAATCGGTAGAGGCTGCAAAACTCGCTGACGGCACGTTCGGACGCAGCACGACGGGTGACGTTCTGGCGCTGTACACAGCGCCGGCGGGCAAGACCGTCGACGACCCCGAGTTCCAAGCGAAGGTCATCGACAACCTGCAGCGGCTCGTTGCCGACAACCCCGACCAGATCACGAAGATCAACGGCTCGTACTTCAAGGTCGACAACGGTCTCTCGGTGGCGGCGCTGGCGGACAAGACCAAGCAACACGCGGTCACCAGCATCGCGATCGCCGGCGACAACGACACCGCGGTGTCCAACAACTTCCGCGACGTCGAGTCGCAGTTCTACATCGACGGTGTCGACGTGCAACTCGCCGGCCTGCAACCTGTCGCGAATTCGCTCAACGACACGATGGCCAACGACATCAAGCGCATGGAAATGCTCGCGATTCCCGCTGTCGGTGTACTGCTGTTCTTCGTCTTCGGTGGCGTGGTCGCTGCCGCGCTCCCGTTGATCGTCGGCGGTCTGACCGTCATCGGCGCCAACGGCATCATTCGACTGATCACCAACTTCACCGAGGTCAACGCCTTTGTCGCGCCCGTGGTCTCTCTGGTCGGTCTGGGCCTCGCGATCGACTACGGATTGTTCATCGTCAGCCGTTTCCGAGAAGAGATAGCCGAGGGGTACGACACCCCGACCGCAGTACGCCGAACGGTCATGACGGCAGGTAGAACGGTCATGTTCTCGGCGACCATGGTTGCCGTCAGCCTCGGCGGTCTGCTGTTGTTCCCGCAGGGCTTCCTCAAATCGGTGGCCTACGGCGCCATCGCTGCTGTCATGCTTGCCGCGATCTCGTCCATCACGATTCTTCCCGCGATTCTCGGCATTCTCGGCAAGCGGATCGACGCGCTGACCTTCAAGAAGCTGCGCCAGACCAAGACCAACGAGGAAATCGAGAATGGTTTCTGGGGCAAGCTGACACGCTGGGTCATGCAGCATCCGCTCAAGGTTGCGGTCCCGATCGTCGCGGCTCTACTGCTGATGATCATCCCGCTGACGGGGATCAAGTTCGGCGGTATCAACGAGACGTACCTGCCCCCGGACAGCCCCACTCGTGTCGCGCAGGCGCAGTTCGACGAACTCTTCCCGGGCAATCGCACCGAACCCGTCCGACTCGTCATCCAGGGCGCCGACAACACCACTCTCGGTCAAATTTCCAAGACCGCAAACGCTGCGCCGGGCCTGGTCGAGAAGTTCACCCCGGAAGTTGCGACCAAGGACGGTGTCAACGTCCTCAAAGCCGGTCTGACCGAGCGCAACGAGGCACGTCCCACCATCGACTATCTGCGATCTGCGGACTGGCCCGAGGGCACAACTGTGCTGGTCGGCGGTACTCCGGCCATCGAGCAGGACAGCGTCGACGCATTGCTCGACCGTCTGCCGCTGATGGTCGTGTCCGTCATCTTGCTGACGACCCTGCTGATGTTCTTGACGTTCGGTTCACTTGTCCTGCCCATCAAGGCTGCGTTGATGAGCGCCCTGGGACTGGGTTCGACGCTCGGAATCCTGACCTGGATCTTCATCGACGGGCACGGTTCCGGTCTGTTGAACTTCACACCGGGACCGATCATGTCTCCCGTCCTGGTGCTGATCATCGCGATCGTCTACGGCCTGTCCACCGACTACGAAGTGTTCCTGCTCTCCCGCATGGTCGAAGCGCGAGCGCAGGGCGCGAGTACTACCGAATCCATCCGAATCGGCACGGCACATACCGGCCGAATCATCACCGCTGCCGCACTGATCCTGATCGTGGTCACCGGCGCATTCGGCCTGTCCGATCTGGTGATGATGAAGTACATCTCCTACGGCATGATCTCTGCGCTGATCATCGACGCCACACTGATCCGAATGTTCCTGGTCCCCGCGACCATGAAACTGCTCGGCGACGACTGCTGGTGGGCTCCGGCCTGGATGAAGCGGATCCAGCAGAAGATCGGGCTGGGTGAACCGATCCTCGACAACGAGCTTGTGCTCGCGAACGTCCCGCAGATCGCGCCTGTCGGTGCGATCGCCGGACCGGGGCAACCGCGCAAGATCGAAGCAACGTCTCGGGTCATGCCGCCGCCTGCCCCGGCTGTACAGCCGGAAAGCGGACCTCGTGTTCCCGATCCTCTCACCGAGCCCATTCCGCTCAGCGAGATGGCGATCAAGGCACCGAACACGGATGCACCTGCCGCGGAGAAGCCGGCACCGCGACGTCGTCTCGATATCGGGAGTGCAGCCAGCGCGCCCCAGAACTTGATCGAGGCACCGGTCCCCAATCCTTCGTACCGACCGCAACCGAACACCACCGACAAGCGCAGGAACCCCACGCCCGCTGCGCCGGCCGAGCGTCCCATCGAAAGCTGGTTGTCGGACCTGCGGGCTCGGGAACAGACTCCCCCGGCCTCACGACCGCTGCCGGTGGTCCGGACGCCTTCGCGTACAAACGGTTCGGCTAGCAGCGCTTCAGGTACCAACGGTTCAGGTAGCAACGGTTCAGGTACCAACGGCTCGAGCCGGAACGGTGCTGCCACCGGCTCTGCAACAAACGGCTCCGTGACCAACGGCTCGGCCCCGACCTCGGTGGAGGCGACCCCCCAGTCGCCGCTTCCACCGACCGCTCCGGAGCGTCGTAACGGGGTTTTCACGGATGCGCCTTCGTCTGCCAACGAGCCCCGAGTTTCGGACGCCACCCATGACGGCGACGACAACGCCACCGGCAGGCACCGACCTGACGACGCAGGCGCCATCAGCGTGAGCGAGCTCATCGCTCGCCAGAAGCGAAGCTGACCTGCTCCTGCTCCTGCTTGGCAAAGGCTCGTGCGTAACGTGTCCCGACCAGCAGGAGCAGCAAGCCGACCACCAGGAAGGCAACGCTGCGCACCAGCCCACTGAGTGTGGCCAGGTCGAAGAGGAACAGCTTTGCCACTGCTGCGCTGGTGAGAGCAAGCCCGGCTCCGAGCAGGACGCGAGCATGCTGACGGTTGTTCAATCCGAGCACCAGCGCTGACGTGGCGGCAAGCATCCAGACGATGGTTGCGACGCTATGCCCGACGACGAATCCGGTTCCACTGTCGAAGATTTCGACGCCGGACGAGACGAGCGCGCACGTCACCGCGTAGAGGACACCGAACCCTGCGACTGCCCACAAGACCGCTGCGTTTGAATCGGCGATCAACTTCAGTCGGTGAATCGCCCAGACCAGCATCACCAGGGCGCCTATCGCCGTCAGGCTCGAGAGCGCCGTGATCGCACCGAGTTGCATGGATGCGGCACGGGCGGTCGTCAACGCTTCCGGCGGAACCGTCGTGAGGTATCCGATCGATCCGATTGCCGCAAAGGCGGTTCCGAGGGCGAAGACGAAGCGCGAACCCGCATACAGCGAGACTCCGAGGAAGATCATCCCGGCCGTGAGGATCAGCGGCACGACCAGGGATTCCGTCGCCCCGGAGAAGCAGGAGAGCAACAATGCGAGGGCTCCGGTTGCGCCCAGTCCGAATCGCAGTTGCGTCGGCAAAGGCTTTGCGGACGCTCCGGCGGAAAGCAGGAGGACCGCTGCAATTCCGTACAGCACAGCGGATTCGGTACGCCCGAGCACGGCGCCGACGCTCATCAGCGGAAGGGTCGAGACAACAAAGGTAGCGGTGGACCACGCCCCTGCAACTCCGCCGCGCGAGGGCGAACCCGTCCACTGCACAGCCATCGCGCAGCCGGCGCCCACTACGGCAACCACGCCGGCACTGATCACCAATTGCACTGCACTGTTACCGGATTCGTTGAAGATGGACTCCGACGTTATCGCTACGAGCAGTGCGAGAACCACCGGTACGGTGCGCGCCATCCCCAGGTACTTCCAGTCACGACCGAGCTGGGCGGAGAACGTCGCCGATTGGATCGCGAACAGGAAACCGATGAGGGTCAACGATATTCCCGACGTCAGTACAGGAGCGAGCACCGCAGCGCCGAGAACGATCATGAGCGCCAGTGATTCGGATTCCCATTTCACGGCGAGGGCAACGCCGGCGGCGGCAATTCCGAAGGCAATCACCACCGCGAGCGGTGTCGTCACCCAACCGTAGAGAACGGAGGCTGCGACGACGTCGAGGTACATCCCTGCGAAACCGGTGGCAGTCAGGGCAATTGCCCCCACTTTGCCCCCTGGGCGTCCGTGGACCCGCACCCCGGCAAATACCAAGGCGCCGGAAAGGAGTGCACCACCGAGCACCCGCAGCGGCGGTCCGAAGAATCCGGCCTGCGCTGCAAGTACCAGCAGCATCACGACGCCGATCAGCGTGACGGCAACACCGGCCGCGGCCAGGAGTCGACTGATGACGCCGTCGCGTTGCCACCAGGGCTGGCGAGGTGCCGCAACCGGATACGTCGGCGGCTGCCACGCGGGCACGCTCTGCTGAGGGCGGACTTGCTGCATCGGCTGTACCGGAGCCATGGGAACTATGGGAGCAGAAGCTACCGGCGCCGGAACTACCGGCGCGGGCGCAGGCACGGTGGTCGAGACCAGCTGAGTCTGCAGTATCGACAGGTTCTGGCACATGTGACGCAGTTGTCGGCCGATGCTGTCGCACTCGGCCGAGAGGGCTGTCACCAATCGCGGATCGACGGCGGGAGAGCTCGGTGTAGTCATGAATATGAGCTTGCTGTTCGGCCGAACCGATCAGATGAGTAGTACTACTCGATCAGCGTGGGGACTTCTCGTATTCGACTGACAGCACCCTCGACTGACAGGGCACTATCGCCCACTATCGCCGAGGTGCTGCGTTCCGCAATCGTTCGGACAGAAGCCGACCCGAAGTGTGAAGCGGAGCGGGATCCTGACGCGCACGAGCGAGCACCAGCGCACCCTCGAGTGCAGACAGAGCGAGAACAGCCTCGGACTCTGCGTCCTCGCGAGACCAGCCGTCGGCTTCGAGGCGCTGAGCCAACAACACAAGCCACGAGTTGTATCCGTCCGCACAAGCGCCACGGATGACCTCGGATTCGGTTGCGGCATCCAGTGTTGCCGTAGCCAGGGCGCATCCACGTTCGTAATCCGAATCCGACAAACGCGCAGCCAGTGCGGCGGCGAATGCCGAGATCGCGGTGGCGGCATCGGGTGAGCTCTCCAGCAGATGCCGGATGAAATCGGCCATTGCCTCACCGCGTCGCCTCAGAGCCTCGCCTGCGAGTTCTTCCTTGCCACCGGGAAAGTGAAAGTACAAAGACCCCTTGGTGGTCGAGCTCGCCGAGAGCACTTCCGACACACCCGTTCCCGCGTACCCCTTCCGCTGCAACAAGTCGGCAGCGGCATCGACCAACAAATCCCTCGTAGACATAAGTTCAACATACCGATCAGTACACATATCAACAACACTTGAAGTGCATAAATCTCCAAAACCTTGCATCACTAGACCGATTGGTACATGATTCGAGAATCGAAACCGGAGCGCGGCCAACGACGCTCACGACGACAAAGGACCAAATCGATGTCACCGGATTCCACAAACCACACCACGACGACCGTCCTCGGGCCGGACGTAGATCTCGCCGGGACTCTCGCGGCCACCGGCGTCCGGATGATGGTTCGAAGCAAACAAACCGAGGGAGGATTCTCTCTTGTACAACACCGCATCGCTCCGCATTCGATGACCTCGCCGGTCCATCGCCACAGCCGGGAAGACGAGTACACGGTGGTTCAAAGTGGCCGCGTCGCAGTGATGGTCGGAGACGAGGTCGTCTACGCGGAGACCGGCGCCATGATCTTCAAACCGCGTGGCCAGTGGCACGCAGTGTGGAATCCCGACGACGCTCCAGCCCGGATTCTCGAAATAATCACGCCTGGAGGGATGGAAGACCTGTTCGAACTGATGCCGAAACTACTGGCCGAAGCAGGTGCCGCAGCCGAATCGGTTGCAGCGCGGGTGGAAGCAGATTTCGGGATCGAATTCGATCTCGTGGCCACCGCCGAGATCGCACAGACGCACGGTGTGGGATTCGGCATCGACAGTCACTGAATCCCAAGCAACTCGCTATCCCAACCTTGAAAGGAAGATCCATGCTCGTACTCACCGGAGCAGAAGACCTCACCGCCAACCTGAACCAGGAGTTGGGCGTCAGCGACTGGCACGAGGTCACCCAGGAGTCCATCGACGAGTTCGCCCGGGTCACCGGCGACGATCAGTGGATTCACGTCGATGTGGATCGCGCGAATGAGTCACCATTCGGCGGAACGATCGCGCACGGCAACTACACGCTCTCACTCGGCCCCAAGTTCTCGTACGCGATGTTCTCGCTCGAGGGTTTTGCGTTTGCCCTCAACTGTGGATTCGACAAGGTCAGGTTGCCTGCTCCGCTACCGGTTGGCTCTCATGTCCGCATGCGTGCGACGTTGAGCAAAGTCGAACCGATAAGCGGCGGCGTCCAGATCACGGTGACGCAGACGTTCGAACGAGAACACGGTGACAAGCCCGTGTGCGTCGCCGAGATGTTGACCCGCGCGTATCACTGAAAGGTCAGGAGCCGAACATCTTTCGGATCGTGGTACCGAAGGGATGCTTCGCGGTGACACTGCCGAATCGCACTTTGCCGTGAACCACCAGGTGCAGCGGCCCCATCTGCGGACCGGAGCGAACCTTGTTGGACGCGCTTCCCCCGACTGCCTCGACACCGTTCATGTCCACCGTCGCCTCTTCGGGAACGATCAGTGAAATCGAACTGGCGTAGTCGTCGATCGAGATGTTCACGACCTGCGTCTGCATCACTGCACGCGTGAAATCGATGGTCACACTGGACATTCTGGTATCGACCACGACGGCTGGAGGAACGATCCATGCGCCGTTCCGCGTCACCGTCGCCATTCGTCCACGGATCACGGCCGCATTTGCCGCGCCGTAGGCACCGACAACCGGAGCCCCGACCGGAGCGCGGTAGGGCGGGTTCGGGTGAACCGGCGGCGGTTGGGGTTGGTAGGTCGGCGCCGGGTAGGGCTGGCCTTGGTACATCGGCTGACCCGAATTGGGATACGCGGGCGGGTCGTAGTCGGAGATCAGTGTGATGCCCGGAAGATCGGCGAGAACCGAGTTGAGTTCACCTCGCGTCTTCGCGGCCAAGGCCGTGTCCATGCGCTCGGTGAACTCACCGAGCGAGAGCATCCCTTGACCGACAGCTTTCTGCAGCAGCTCGCCGACATGCTCTCGTTCGGCATCGGATACGCGTAGATTCCTGGCCTCCATGATTTCCAGGATAAACGTTATTCGAGGCCTTGTTCTATTGCGTATCGAGTGAGCTCGACGCGATTGGCCAACTGAAGCTTCCGAAGCGTTGCCTGCACATGGTTTTCGACGGTCCGGTGGCTGAGCGAGAGCCTCGTGGCGATCTGTTTTGCGCTCAGTCCCTTGGCGACAAGGCGGAGCACTTCAGTCTCACGGTCGGTGAGCCGAGGCAACTCGGGCGCGCGATCGTCGGCCGGTGCCGTCGACATGCGGCGGTACTCACCGAGCACCAATCCGGCGAGGCCGGGTGTGAAGACGGCTTGTCCGTCGAAAGTCGCTCGCACGGCCTCGAGCAGTTCCGCTACCGAAGCACTCTTGACCAGGTAGCCCGACGCTCCGGCTTTGACCGCATCGAGGACATCGTCACGCTCTGCGGAGGCCGAAAGCACGAGTACCTTGCTCTTCGGCGAAACCTCGAGCACTGCGGTGGTGGCGTCGGCACCGTTTCCGTCCGGCAGGTTCATGTCCATCAGAACCACCGCCGGTTGCACGGCGGCGGCGCGGCGGCGCGCACTCTCGACACCCTCCGCCGTGGCGCTCACGGTGAAGCCGGCAGCTTCGAGGTCCCGGGAGACACCGTCGCGCCACATCGGGTGATCGTCGACGACCATCACCGTCACCGGATCCTCGCCCTGTTCTTCAGCCACGCTCACTCTTCCCCTTCGGAACGTTGATTTCCCATTCGGTGCCCTCCCCCGGCCCGGTTTGCAGGACTGCAGTGCCGCCGAGCACTTGCACTCGACCGAGAATGGACTTCGATACTCCCATGCGGCCTTCGGCTTCGGCCTGCGCCAAGCGACCCTCGGGGATTCCGACGCCGTCGTCGCGGACGCTGACGATCACCTCGTCCGGCAAATCTTCGAGCAACACGTATGCCTTCGCCGCGGGCCCGGCGTGCAGCCCGACATTGGACAGAGCATTGTCGACGATGGCTGCCAGTTCGATGGCTCGATCGCGCTCGATCACGACCGGGTGCGCGGGCGTCGACACCGACACCGACGTGCTGGCCTGCGTGGTCAGCAGTGGACACAGATCCACTGTCTGTCCGCCGACATCTGCCGCGGCGCCCGAAACCTGCTCGGAAATCAGCATTCTCAACGCGACCTCCTGCTCGCCTGCCAGCGCGGCCAGTTCAGCTGCTTCGCCGCCGAGTGCCGCTCCTCGCCGACGGACCATTGCCAGCACCTGAAGAACGCCGTCGTGCACTTCGCGTGCCAAACGTTCGCGCTCTTCGGTGGCCGCCGCCAGACGTACGGCTTGTTCGAGTTGTCGATGCGAGCGCCGAGCAGTTGTGGTGGCCAAGCCCAACGCCAGGCCGACCGATACGAGCACGGGAGCCGTCGCATCGCGCCAGAGGTCCAGGTTGACCTGGTCGCGGATGATTGCGCTGGCCGCCGAGATGACAACTCCGGACGCCATGCCGAGCCACGGCCCGCCGAGAATTGCCGCGGAGATGACGGCGTTGGTGGCCCACAGCGTGGTGGGGAGCGTCTGGTGATTCTGATACCACTCGTGGTCGGAGACCAGCCTCGTCGACGCCATCAGCAAGATGACGACCACCTGATCGGCGATCACTACCTGGTACCTCGGCAGCTTCTTACCGAACAACGCACCGGAGGTTCCGAGCAGCAGTGCCGACACCCCGGACCACACTGCCATCAGAGCGACAAAGAACCAGCTGAGCCGAGTGTTGGCGTAGTCGGAGGCCGAGGCGAACTGGTAGCTGATCGCGTACACCAGCGTGATGAGGCGAAATGCCTGCGCCGCCCGCCACAGCGGGGCATCCGGGTCGGTGTCGACGCCCGACGCCTCGCGAACGGTCGGCTGATAGTGCAGCCGACGACGGCGGGTGGGCTCAGTCATCGGGAGGAGTGGGGTTCACGATGCGAGGCTGGGCGCGCGGCTCGTCGGGTTCGGCGGGGAACAGTGGGGTCTCCGGATCTTCGACGTGCAGTTCGGCGTACGCGATGTCCGGGTCGTCGGCGAGGAGAGAACGAATAGCGGTGTTGAGGACTGCGACGATCGGAACAGCCAAGAGCCCGCCGACGATTCCGGCGAGGACGATGCCCGTTGTAATGGCGAGAACGACTGCCAGCGGATGCAAGCGGACGGCGCGCCCCAGCAACAGCGGTTGCATCACGTGCGCTTCGAGCTGCATGACCCCGATGATGATGCCGAGGACGATCAGAGCAGTCAGAAAACCCTTCGTGACCAGAGCCACCAGCACAGCGACAAAACCGGTCAGAAATGCACCGACGATCGGGATGAACGCGCCGATGAACACCAACGACGCCAGCGGCAGGGCGAGTGGCACCCCGAGGATCGCCAGGCCGGCACCGATACCGATCGCGTCGGCGGCGGCAACCGCGACCGTGGCGCGCACGTAGCCGATCAGCGACCCGAAACCTGCGGAACCGGCGATCCGTACGCGACGACGAGCCTCGGTGGGGACGATCCGGGTGACGAACTGCCAGATCTGATCACCGCCGTAGAGGAAGAAGATGAGAGTGAACAGCGTCAGCAAAGCCCCGGTGAAGATCTCACCGATGACCGTCGCCGTGGTCAAGGCACCGCTGGTCAGAGACTCACGATTGGATTGCACCGACTTGACGACCGAATCACCCGCTTGGCGGATCTGATCCTCACTGAAGTGCAACGGTCCGCTGGTGAGCCAGTTCTGAATCTGCGTGACGCTAGCCGTGAATTGGTCGGTGAGCTGCGGCAACCCGTCGATGAACTGCTCGACGACAAACGTCATGATTCCCGCGACCAGCCCGATCGAGCCAAGCAACACGACAATGACGGCTGCCGAACGAGGAACACCCCACACCTGCAGCCGATCAACCACCGGAATCAACAGAGCCGATGCCAACAGAGCCAGCCCCACTGGGATGAGCACGGTTTCGAGACGTAGAACGACATACCCGAGAACCAACAGTCCAGCGAAGATCACAATGAGGCGCCACGACCATTCCGCCGCGATGCGCACACCCGGATGCACTGCCCGAGCGTCGGCGGATATGGGTTTGTTCATCCTCGAAGCTCGCTCCGCACGCCCCCTGTTTGCGTTCACATCGCGAGCCTAACCGGCCCGGCCGACACAGGTGAGCGGACGAATAATCGGACGCGCGTACCAACACTTCGACCTCTGCCAGCTAAATTGAACCCTGTGCGGGCCTCATACAGAGCAATAGCGGTGACCATCCGCAGCCGGTGGCCCCTCTATATGCTTTCCATGCTCGCGGCGAACCTGATCGGCGCGGTACTGGTCTTTGCATTCGTGCGATACGGCGTGCCGATCCAGGAGTCCGACGCGATTGTTGCCGACCGGGTCCGCAACTTCGCGATCTTCGGCGTGTACCTCGCGTTCGCCGGTGCCGTCAGTCTGACGGCAGCGGCCATGATGTTGAAGTCGGTCATTCGTTGGCGGCTGCGCGGGGGACCACCGACGAGGTCAGAGCAGATGGCGGCACTCCACGCGCCGCTTCGCCAGGCCATCGTCCACCTGGTGCTGTGGATCTTGGGCGGCATTATCTTCGTGTTCCTGACCATCACCGAGATGCCCGGACTCGCGATCGCCGTGATCGTGACGGTGTGCATGGCTGCGACAACGACCTTCGGGTTCACGTACATGCTCGGGGAGCGCATTTTGCGTCCGGTCGCTGCCCAGGCCTTGAGCGAGGGCGAATTCGATCGGACCATGGCGCCTGGCGTCGGAACTCGGCTGGCGATGACCTGGGGTCTCGGCACGCTGATGCCCGTCGCAGGCATCATCTTGCTGTGCTCGACGCAGCTCACGACCAATCTCGAGTTCTCCCCCGACTCACTCGCGTGGGCGATCCTTCTCATCTCGATCATGGCGATCGTGCAGGCCTTTGCGCTGTCGATGCTGACGGCTACTCAGATCTCCGATCCCATCCGCCAACTACGTCGGGCCATCGAGCGGGTGCAGCGCGGCGCCACCGACGTACGCGTCGAGGTGTTCGACGGCAGTGAGATCGGCCGACTGCAGGTCGGCTTCAACCGCATGATGAAAGAGTCCGACGAGCGTCGCCTACTACGTGAGCTGTTCGGTCAGCACGTCGGCGAGGACGTGGCCCGGCGCGCGTTGAAGTTCGGTACCGAACTGGGCGGCGAAACTCGATTCGTGGCAGTGCTGTTCGTCGACATGGTCGGATCCACCGGTGCCGCGGCCGAGCGCCCGCCGGGCGAAGTGGTCGAGCTGCTCAACGAGTTCTTCCGTGTGGTCGTCGACGTCATCGATCGTCACCACGGTTTTGTCAACAAATTCATGGGAGATGCGGCGCTCGCCATCTTCGGTGCACCACTCGATCGACCCGACGCTCCGACGGCAGCCCTCGCTGCGGCCCGAGAGCTGCGGTTCAAACTCAACGACATCACCGGCCTCGACGTCGGTATCGGCGTGAGTGCGGGGCTCGCGGTCGCCGGCAACATCGGTGCTGCCGAACGTTTCGAGTACACCGTGATCGGTGATCCGGTCAACGAAGCTTCGCGGCTCACCGAGCTCGCGAAGCTTCGGCCCAGCCGAGTGCTGGCGTCGACGAGCGCGCTGTATTTCGCCGACGAAGAGGAACAGGCCGAGTGGGAACTCGGAGAGCAAGTTCAACTGCGTGGACGCCGACGACTGACGCATCTGGCGTGGCCCGAAAAGTATCCAGAGGTCGATCCGGATCAAATTGGTTAGGGTGAGTCGATGGCTCAGCCTGGAAACACCCCACGGCGACTGAGACGACCACGCCCGCCCGTGGCCGAGACCAGTCGGGCCAGAGGGCGCTTCTGGTGGCTGAAGTGGCTGCTCGGGGTGGCGCTGATCGCTCTTCTGATAGTCGAGGGCACCATCCTGTGGCCCCGACTCAACGAGTACTGGCAAGCGCTCACCGAGATTCACTGGGGTTGGGTGGCTGCCTGCGTGGCGGCTCAAGCAGTGTCGCTCAGCGGATACGCATCCGTTCAACAACGTCTTCTCAATGCCGCCGGAGTAGTCGCCGGTCACGTCAAGAACCTTTCGGTCATTTACGCCAGCACAGCGATGGCGCTGACGCTACCTGCCGGCCAAGTCTTCTCCACTACGTTCACGTACAAGCAGACTCGAAAGTGGGGTGCGACACCGGTTGTCGCGTCCTGGCAGTTGGCTGTTTGTGGGGTGATCGCTGCTGTCACCTTGGCACTGCTGGGTGCCGCGGGCGCAATAGCATTCGGTACCAAGGTCAGCCCGGTAACGCTGACGATTTCGATCATCGGCATGGGGCTCCTCTTTCTGGGGCTTCGGTACATCGCCCAGAATCCTGGCAGTATCGAGCGGATAGGACATCGAGTCCTGGCCCGATACAACCGAATTCGCAAGAATCCGCTCAGCTATGGGATGCGACGCTGGTCCGAGATCCTGAAGCAACTGGATTCGGTCGAGCTCAGCCGCACCGACTCGGTCATAGCATTCGGGTGGTCTGCCATCCATCGCGTCGCAGATGTAGCTTGTTTGGGTTTCGCATGCTGGGCGGTAGGCGCGGAACCCTCCTTCGCTGGGCTCCTGATTGCCTTTACCGCCGCCAAAGCAGTCGGCAGTATTCCGTTTTTTCCCGGTGGGCTGGGCTACGTGGATACGGCCCTGATCGCAGCGCTGACGTTCGCCGGGGTCAGCGGAGCTCAGGTATTCGCGTCGGTGTTGGTGTATCGGATGGTCAGCCTCGTTATGGTCGCTGTCGTCGGTTGGATCGTCTTCTTGATCACTTTCCGCGCCACTCACCACGAAGACCTCGCGATGGATCTCGAGTTCGAACGTCGAGAACAACCCGGCGTCTAGCGTCGCAACGCTGCCGCCATGTCGTCGAGATGTGCCCGGCTGATCCGTACCGCTGCTTCCGCGTCACCGGCTTCGATGGCGTCCGCCAACATTCGATGCTCGTCCGCATCCGGCTGACTGTGTGGATGCAGATCCAGAACCGCTATCAACTCGATCAGTGCGGCCCGCAGACGCGGCACAAAAGTCTCGAAGAGTTCCGACAGCACGGGATTGTGTGCCGCATCCACCACCGCCCGGTGGACCGCGATGTCAGCGTCGACGAAGGCTGCGTCCCCGGAATGGGCGGCAGCAGTTCTACCGTCCAACGCTTGCCTCAGAGCCGCGACGTCGACGGCATCGCGCCGCTGCGCCGCCAGCCGAGCCGCTTCGATCTCGACCGCGTTTCGCACCTCTACGACATGAAGAATCGCCTCGGCTTCGAGCACGCGCGGCCACTGATCCGGGGGTGTCGTACTCCGTAGGAAGACGCCGGCACCCTGTCGCGATTCGAGCATGCCAAGGCCGGCGAGGGTCCGCACCGCTTCCCTGATGGTGGACCGACCGATACCCAACTGCGCCGCAAGAGTGGTTTCACCTGGAAGTTTGGCGCCGACTTCCCATTCACCGCTCACGATCCGCGCTCGCAGCAGCTCCGCGGCCTGGTCGGTGAGCAACCGACGCTCGACGATCGGTGACACGTGAACTCCTCAGGTTGTCTGATAAGTAATTTCGTTCTAGTGTAGCCCGCATGGCTACAGGAGCACTCCTTCTCGACTGCCGCGGCGGGGCCTGAAAGACCGGCACCCCTCCGCGGGGTTTCGCCATGCCGGTCTCTCGACTCGACCGCAGGAGAAACCGAAGATGAGTACAACCCGCGCCAACCGCTGGAACAACCAGAAGCGCTCACCCATGCCGTCCGAGCGCTATCGTGCAGCTTGGGACCGCGTCGACATTCCGACTTTCGACCGAACCTGGCCGGCTAATCGCACCTCCGAGGCGCCCCTGTGGGTGCCCGTCGATCTGCGTGACGGCAACCAAGCCCTCGCAGAACCGATGGACCCCGAGCGCAAGCGTCGAATGTTCGAACTGATGGTGGCGATCGGCTACAAGGAAATCGAGGTCGGCTACCCCTCCGCGAGCCAGACCGATTTCGATTTCGTTCGAGACCTGGTGCGATTCGATCTCGTTCCCGACGACGTCACCATCGTCGTATTCACTGCCGCGCGTACGGATTTGATCGAGCGGACGTACCAATCGATAGAGGGACTGCCGAACGCGGTCGTCCACATGTACACGGCGACGGCGCCGACGTGGCGAAACGTGGTTCTCGGCAAGGAGCGAGAAGAGCTGCACGACATGATTTTCCGCGCCGCTCAAGATGTGGCTCGCGGCGGCGAAGGCCACGACGGATGGCGATTCGAGTTCTCCCCCGAGGTCTTCAACCTCACCGAGCCCGACTACATCCTGCAGGTATGCAACAGTCTCACCGAACTCTGGGACGCCAGTCCCGATCGCCCGGTCATTCACAACCTGCCTGCCACAGTCGAAATCGCCACCCCCAACATCTATGCCGATCAGATCGAATACATGCACCAGAACCTGGCCCGACGCGATTCGGTGATCCTCTCAGTCCACCCGCACAACGACCGCGGCACCGGAGTTGCATGCGCCGAACTGGCAGTGCTGGCCGGTGCGCAGCGCGTCGAGGGATGCCTGTTCGGCAACGGCGAGCGCACGGGCAACGTCGACCTGGTCACACTGGGGCTGAATCTGCATGCACAAGGCGTCGATCCGGAAATCGACTTCTCCGACATCGACAAAATCCGTCGAACAGTGGAGTACTGCAACCGAATTCCCGTCCACGAGCGTCACCCGTACGGCGGCGATCTCGTGTACACGGCATTTTCCGGCACCCACCAGGATGCGATCAAGAAGGGTTTCGCCCATCACTACGAGAGCGCGGAGTCTGCGGGCGTCGATCCGGGATCGGCGCCGTGGGCAGTCCCCTACCTGCCGATCGACCCCGCCGACGTCGGCCGCGACTACCAGGCGGTGATTCGTGTGAACAGCCAGTCGGGCAAGGGCGGAATCGCTTATCTGGTGCAGACCGAGTACGGAGTCGAACTCCCCCGGCGTCTGCAGATCGACTTCGCCTCGCGGGTGCAACTCGAGACCGACGACTCGGGCACCGAAATGACTGCCGATCAGCTGTGGAACCTGCTGCTGCGCGAGTACGGGTACAACGGAGGAGTGCGTCGGTACTCGCTGGAACACACTGCCGACGGTGATCAGTTGTTCGTTGCCATCGATCGTGACGGGCGCGAGGCCACCGCCGCGGCCAGCGCGTCCGGGCCGGTCGAGGCATTGAGCAAAATCCTGACCGAACAGGGCTCGGCCGTCGAGGTCGTCTCGCTCACCCAGCATTCACTGCCCCGCAACCCGGAGTCTTCCGGCAGTGCAAATTCGGCAGTCACCATCGCAGAGTGTGTGGTGAACGGAGAAGGACGCTGGGGCATTGCGGTGCATCAGTCGGTGACAGCGTCGGCGCTTCACGCGGTCTATGCCGCAAGCACACGCGCTGTGATGCAGATCACATGATCTTGCGGAAGGATTTCCAGGGGTCCATAGTTGAAGCTACAAGAACTTGAACATTCAACTACTTATTCAGGAGCTTCCATGACCACCGCAACCTTGCCCACATTGACCGCCGGAACCTGGGTCATCGACACCGTCCACTCCACCGTCGGATTCTCGGTTCGCCACCTCATGGTTTCCAAGGTTCGTGGAACATTCGACGAGTTCTCGGGAACGATCACCGTTGCCGAAGACGGAACCCCGGCCGTCGAGGCCGAGATTTCCGTGGACTCCATCAACACCAAGAACGAGCAGCGCGACGGCCACATCAAGTCCGCTGACTTCTTCGACGTCGAGAAGTTCCCGAAGGCAACCTTCAAGTCCACCGCAGTGCGTTCCAAGGGCAGCGACTTCGTCCTCGCCGGCGACTTCACGCTCCACGGCGTCACCCGCGAGGTCGAGCTGAACCTCGAGTTCAACGGCGTCAACCCGGGCATGGGCCAGGGCCCCGTCGCCGGTTTCGAAGCCACCACCGTCATCAACCGCAAGGACTTCGACATCTCCATCGAGATGCCCCTCGAAGGCGGCGGAGCAGTTGTCGGCGACAAGATCACGATCACCCTCGAGATCGAAGCCGGCCTCCAGGCTTAACGGCACTGTGCGCCTTTATCAACCGCCCGCGGTTGATAAAGGCGCACAGTCGTATGGTGTGAGCGTGAAGAAGTACGCACCATTCCTGCTGATCGACGCCATTCTTGTCATTATCTTCTGCGCGATAGGGCGCCGTACCCACGAAGAAGCCAATGCGCTCGCCGGTCTGGCGAAGACATCCTGGCCGTTCCTGACCGGCCTGGCGATCGGATGGGCTGCCACGTTCGCGCTGTACCGCGACAAGTTCAACGCCGTTCTCCTGCTCCCCACCGGCATTGTCGTTTGGCTCTCCACCGTCGTCATCGGCATGATCCTGCGAGTGTTGAGTGGCCAGGGTACGCAGTTCAGCTTCATTGTCGTCGCGACGCTGGTCCTCGCCGCGTTCCTGCTCGGCTGGCGTGCACTCGCTCCGCTGGTGGCGAGGATTCGCACCAAGTCGTAACCAAATTCCACGGCTCGGAACCACCCGAAATGCCCGAGGACGTAGGACACTTTTCGGATGAGCAACACTACGGAGCCCGTCGAACGTAGCGAGAAAGAAGACCGGGGGTTCTTCGGCCAGCCCTTTGCGCTGGCGAACCTGTTCGGCGTCGAGATGTGGGAGAGATTCTCCTTCTACGGGATGCAAGGCATCCTCATCTACTACCTGTACTACAGCGTCAGTGACGGCGGTCTCGGCATCAGCCAGGCGGCAGCAACCAGCATCGTCGGCGCGTACGGCGGCACCGTCTACCTGTCGACGATTCTCGGCGCGTGGGTGGCCGACCGACTTCTCGGCTCCGAGCGCACCCTCTTCTACAGCGCTTCGCTGGTGATGGCCGGCCACATCGCACTGTCGGTTCTCCCCGGTATGTGGGGTGTGGGTGTCGGCCTGGTCATGGTTGCCTTCGGCAGTGGTGGCCTCAAGGCCAATGCGACCTCACTGGTCGGAGATCTCTATTCCGAAACGGATGTCCGCCGCGACGCCGGATTCTCCATCTTCTACATGGGCATCAATATCGGCGGACTTGTCGGTCCGCTGCTCACCGGTGCTGTTCAGGACGCCTGGGGATTCCACGCCGGTTTTGCTCTCGCCGCCGTCGGTATGGCGCTCGGTTTGATCCAGTACACGCTGGGCCGCAAGCATCTTCACGGAATCGGTGCCGAACCCGGCAACCCGTTGCCCGCGGACAAGCGCGCTCTCTACATCGGGATCGGCATTGCTGCGATCGTCGTGGTCGCGATCGCCTCCATCACCGGTTTGATCACGGCCGACAACATGTCCGACGTCGTTGTCGGACTCACGATCGTCGCGTCGGTCGGTTACTTCCTCCTCATGCTCACCAGTAAGAAGGTGACCAAGGTCGAACGCAGTCGGGTCTTTGCGTTCATCCCGATGTTCATTGCGAGCGCGGCCTTCTGGTCGCTGTTTCAGCAGCAGTTCACCACCGTGCCGGTGATTTCCGACAAACTCCTGGACCGCAATCTCTTCGGCTGGGACTTCCCGCCGACGTGGGTGCAGTCGATCAACCCGGTCTTCATCATCATCTTTGCCGGTGTGTTTGCAGCCATGTGGACCAAACTCGGTGACCGTCAGCCGTCGTCGCCGATCAAATTCGCGCTCGGTACCGGCACGATGGGTCTGGCGTTCCTGGCATTCATCCCGATCACCGGCGGCGGACCGAACAGCGCACCGCTGCTCGGTCTTGCCGGAGTGCTTCTGCTCTTCACCTTCGCAGAGCTCTTCCTCTCCCCCGTCGGCCTTTCCCTTGCAACCAAACTCGCGCCCGAGCATTTCCACACCCAGATGGTCGCGTTGTTCTTCCTGTCCGTTGCTTTGGGTTCTTCGATGGCGGGGACCTTGGCCGGCTACTTCGACATCGACGACAGTCGCCCGTTCTTCCTGATCATCGGTCTCTCGTCGATCGGAATCGGAGTGATCCTTGCACTTGCCTCGCCATGGATCAAGAAGCTGATGCAGGGCGTGAATTAGACAGTCTCACTTCACCCACAACCACAAAGCCAGCACGAATCCCGCTATCGCTACTGCCACACGCAGTACCGATGGCGGGATTTTCCTGACGACGGGTGGCCCACACCAGCCTCCGGCCAACGCGCCGAGCGCCATCGCCAACGCGGCCACCCAGTGCACCTGTCCGGAGAAGGCGAAGATGAGCGCGGCCACAAGATTGGCGATGCCGAGAAAGAAGCTCTTCAGGATCGTTGCCCGCCAGACCGTTTCGGAGGTCAGGATGAGCGTCGCGGCCAGGAAGATGACGCCGGCACCGGCGCCGAAATAGCCACCGTAGACCGCAACGGCAAACAGTGCTGCCGAGTAGATTCCGGGACGGTCACCGCCGCCGGCCAGCTCACGAATCTTCGGTTGCAGCAGCAGCGCGAGCGAGGCGAACACAACCATCGCGGGCACGACGGATTCGAAAGAACCTTCCGGTGCCAGCCATAGAATCAGGGCACCGACGATGCCACCGGCTGCCGAATAGAGAGCCCAGCGAACAAGTTTCGGACCAGTGTCGGCAACTTCGCGTGACGAGTTCGCCAATGCTCCGACGCCGACGGCCACCAACGCGACGGTATTGGTCATGTTCGCGCTGACCGGTGAGAGCCCGACGCTCAGCAACGCCGGATACGAGACGATCGATGCAAGACCGGTGACAAAACCGACAAGACCGCTGAAGAATCCCGCTACGACGAGGAATAGGAAATCGAGCAGGTTCACGAACCAGGAATCTACTCGCGGTGCCCGGTACTACTTGTCGGCAGGCTTGCCGAGTTCCTGGAAGAGCTTGTCCGTCATCTGCATTGCTCGATCGCCGCCGTCTGCGTCTGCGACGAACACTGCGAACGCGAAGTCTCCGCGTGATCCGTAGAACCAGCGATCGTCACCGCTCGCTGCACCGGCCGCCATCATGTCCGGGTACCCGGCCAATCCGCCGGCCCCTCGCATGGCGTCGCGCAGACGATTGTTCACGTCGCCGGGCAATGCCGTCGGGGCGACGTCGGCGGTAGCTGGTTGCCCGAAGACCATCATCGGAAGCGGGGCGCTACCGCGGGCGATCGACGCCGCCAGCATCGCCATCCCGAATGGAGTCACCGTCGGCGCACCCGAGTTGTTGGACGTCTTGTTTGCCATGACGTTGTTCATCGCCTGGTCCACGCCGGGGCGGTTCGCGGCCAGCACTGCCGTCTGCTGTTCGAGTCCCTGAATGTGGAAGCCGTTGCCGAGTCCGAGTTGCTGCCCGGTGTCGGCCAACTGCTCGGCTGACACCGCTCCGGGGTCGACGCCGTTCTGCATCGACGATGCGAGACGGACCAGATCGAGTGCGCCGCCGGCCGGGCGCAACCCGGTAAAGGCGATGGGCCCTTGTTCGATGGCCTGATTGTTCTGTGCTGCAGCCAGAATGGCGCCATCCGACGGGCGGATCGCGACGATGGCGGCAGGAGTACCCGCACTGACGACGGCTTCGATCGCGGCAAGTTGAGTGTGCGAGTCGAGGGTCGCGGCAACGTCGGGGCCGGGAGGTCCCTGAAAGCCGGCTTGCTTGATCGGGAACCCGTTGGGCTCGACCAGGTTGACCGCCCAGCCGGCGGTGGCGTCGCGATTGGCCTGCCACACGGTCCGCAGCGGATCAAGCAACGGTGAGTTGATACGACGGTCGGAGGCGATCAGCTTGGGTGTCTTGACCACGACGACGCCGGGGATCGCAAAATCGCTTTCCAGGTAGGCGTAGTCGGGATCGCGGAGCAGTACGGCGGTGACGGGCTTGCCGGGGTTGGCGGCGAGGTCGGCCAGCATCGACTCCGAGGTGACCAACGGGGCGACAGGTTCGAGGACTGTGGCAAGGCGACGAGTGGTGTCGACGGGATCCGGCATGGTGGCCGGGTCGAGAGTGATCGCGTTGATGGTCTGCTCGTTCATGAGCAGGGTGCCGGTGTTGTCGACGACCTTCGGCGGCGCTGCGTCCGTACGGGTGTACGAGACGGTGCGACCGTTGCCGAGGTCGGGGACGAGGACCGACGGGTCCCAGGACACACGCCAGCCGACGGACAGATCGCGAACCTCACCCTGCGACTGGTAGCTCCAGTCCTTGCCTTCGCCGAAGTTCCAGGAGGCGTCGAGGGTGAAGAGTCCGGAGTCGCTCCCCAGATCCATGACTTGAGCGACGTCGAAGTCGGAGGACTTCGCGGCCAGCCCGTCGAACATCTGCTGGATCGACGGCCGCGCCGCGTTGGGGTACGACGTGAGCGCCGCGGCGGCTTCGGCGTCGTGGTTGTTGAGGGCGGTGACGAAGTCCTCCACCACCGAGGCGGCATCGGATTTCTTCTCTCCACCGATGACACACGACGCGAGCGCCACTGTCAGAACGACAGCAGTTATCGACGCAACGACATATTTTCCACGACGGTTGTGCTGTCCTCCGGGCCCCATGCATGTAACTCTTTACTTCTGTCACACGAGTAACAAGCACGGGATGCCTACGAACGTGTCACGGTTGAGCTACGACGGTGTGATCCAACTGCAACGGAAAACAGGTTTCAGCGCAGAAAAGTGCCCGCTACCTGCACTGCAGGCGAAGAGCTGTCCGCGCCCGCGACGAATACCGCAAATGCGAGATCTCCCTTGATTCCGACAAACCACCCATGCGCTGGGCCGCCCTCGGTTTCGGCAGTGCCGGTCTTGCCGAGAAGCCCTGAGATGTCCTGCAACGACGTCGCCGTACCGCCCGTGACGGTCTCGCGCATCATCACCCGCAACTGTTCGGTCACCTCTGCGGGAGCGGGTGCAACGGTCTGATCCGCCACGCCGGGCTGTCCCTTGACCAACATCGGCGCCGGCGTCGTTCCGTTGGCGATCGAGGCCGCCACCAGAGCCATCCCGAAAGGCGTGGCGGTCACGGTGCCCTGGCCGATCGCGGACTCGACGCGTTCGGCGGGGGTGTTCGCGTCGGGGACGTTACCCGTCACCGTCGTGAGCCCGGGGGTCACGTAGTCGACGCCGAGCCCGAACTGCAATCCCGCATTGTGCAGGGCATCCGCAGGCAGACCGACGGCCATCCTCGCCATGGTGGTGTTGCACGACTTCGCGAATGCGGTGTGCAGCGGGACCGATCCGAGGTCGAACTCGTCGTCGTTGGGTATCTGACGCCCTTCGATGTTCTCGGTACCCGGGCACGGCAGAACAGTGTCCGGTGTAGCGACGCCGGCTTGCAGGGCCGCGGACGTCGTCACTGTCTTGAACGTCGAACCCGGTGGGTACAGGCCGGTCAACGCGATCGGGCCCTGCGCGTCTGCGGGGGCATTCTGGGCCACCGCCAACACCGCTCCGGTCGACGGCTGCAGCGCAACGATCGCCGCCTGTTGCGTCACCCCGGCCAGTGCGTTCTCGGCCGCGAGTTGCAGCGGTCGGTCGATGGTCGTCGCGATATTCGGAGCAACGGGCCCGTCTTGGCCGGCGACGGTGGTCACGGTTCCGTTCTGCTTCACCTGCTGCACCGCCCAGCCTGCGGATTTGTCCTGCCCCTCCTGCCACAGATCGGACAGCCCACTGAACGTCGGCGACGCCAAAGTTTTGTCCACCGAGAGCAACCGCGCTTGCGGCGCCAAGCTCACTCCGGGAATCGCCGCCAACCGCTCTTCGATGGGTGCAAGATCCTCGGCACGCAAAGTGATTGCGGTGACCGGCTTCCCGGTCGCCGACGCAAGGTCGCCGCTGAGCGATGTCGCCGTGATCGTCGGCGCGACGGGCGAGAGCAGGGCGGCCACGGCTGCCGTGTCCACCGGAGGAACCGCAGCGGAATCCAGATTGACCAGCGTCACCACCTGCTGCTCCATGATCGGCTGACCCGCCGCGTCCAGCACCGACGGCGGCGCGCCTGTCGTGGGTGTGTAGCGCAGCGTGGTCGAGGCGGTCAGGTCCGGAGCGAGCAACGCCGGGTCCCACTGGATCAGCCAGTTGTCACCGCTTTTCGACGCGTTTCCCTGCGTCGAGTAGTTCCAGTCCTGACCTTCGCCGAACTTCCACGCCGCATCGAGCGTGAATGTCCCTGCGGAATCTCCGGACTCGGCGGCGTCGGAAACGGTGAACGTTCCCTCGTCCTTGCCCAGTCCTTCGATCAGGGCCGAAATCGCAGTCGACGCCGCCGCCGGGTCGGTGGTGAGGGCTGCCGCCGCTTGCACGTCATCCGACGTGAGCGCGGAGGCGAACTCCTCTGCCACTGATTTCGGCTGGTCAGGGCCAGAACTGCAGGCAACTACCGATCCTGCGGCCAATACCCCCAGAGCCACGGCAGCCACGGGACGACGGAAAGTTCGGAAGCTCTGACGAGCGTGTGAAAGGCGCACGACTCCGATCATGCCCGAATTTGTGGCGCCGGTTCGACTATCGGTGTAATCATGTAATCAGTGCTAGCAACAAAGCACATCAGACTCCACCAGCTTTCCGAGGAGAACGCCATGAAGAACTCACAAGGCTCCGGCGACCGCAGGTTCGGCCGTCCCGGAGGTTGGCAACAAGCATCGGTTCCCGACGCAAGTGATGCGGCCGACTGGTTTGCCGGTCGACTTCCCGACGAATGGTTCACCGGCACCGCCGACATCCAGGTCGACCGCGAAGAAATCGTCGTGATCGGTGAGCTCCCGGCAGTCGACGGTGGCGAGGCAGCCACGGACGGAAGGATCTCGCGCTTTCGCGAAACCACGCGCGCCGACCGGATGCGCATCGCCGACGAGGCCGAGGCTCGCTACGGACGCAAGGTCGCCTGGGGCGTACGCCTCGACGAAAAGACCGTCCTGTTCACACATCTCGCAGTTCCGGTGATGACACGACTACGTCAGCCCGAACGCAAGGTTCTCGACACTCTGGTGGACGCGGGTGTTGCTCGTTCGCGCGCGGATGCACTCATGTGGACAGTCCGGTTGGCGGGCAAGCACAGCGAACAGTGGCTCACCGAGCTACGAGAAGCGATGTCGAAGGTCGACGATCTGAGATCCGAGGGTCCGAAAATCTGAAGGGCCGAAGATCTGAGCACGAACACTGACGAGACCGACAGCACACGATAATTCGATTGCGCGGGATCGTTCGAGTGCTCTAACCTGAAACAAGAATCATTCCCGACAGAACAGGAAACGGGCCGTTGCTCCTCTAGAGGTTCATCACGCGAAGGCACTCGCACCCATCAGCAATTGCTGAGCCGGGCGCACAGTCCAAGCACCCTCTGGAGTACTCATGACCCAATCCCATTCTTCTCTGTCGCTTTCGGATCTCACCTTCACCTGGCCGGACGGCGAATCAGTCTTTTCCCGCACCAATTTTGTATTCCCCAGTGGCCGTGTCGGTCTCGTCGGACTTAATGGATCGGGAAAGTCGACTCTGCTGCGATTGATCGTAGGAGAGCTCTCACCGGAATCCGGATCCGTGACCGCTTCCGGCGAGGTCGGCTACCTCCGTCAGGACATCACACTCGATCCGAGCGTTCGCGTGGACGACATCCTCGGTATCCACGAACTCCGAAACGCATTGCACCGCATCGAAACCGGCGACGGCTCCGAATCCGATTTTGCGCTCGTGGACAACAACTGGGATATCGAGGAGAGCGCTCTCTCCACCTTGCATCGACTCGGCCTCGAGAAGGTAGTCCCGGATACGGCGGCACTGGGCCGAACCGTCGGCACCCTCTCCGGCGGAGAGACCGTCCTACTCGGGCTGACCGCAACGCTGCTGAGGAATCCACAGGTGCTGCTCCTGGACGAGCCGACCAACAACCTGGACCGCGACGCTAGATCACGAGTTCATGCTGCAGTCCAACAGTTTCCGGGAACCGTACTGATCGTCAGCCACGACCGGGAACTGCTCGACACCGCGGAGTACACGGTCGAACTACGTCGAGGGGATCTACGCGTGTTCGGCGGCAACTACTCGCACTACCAGGAGGTCGTGACCGCTGAGCAGGAAAACGCACTCGCCACCGTTCGCGACGCCAAAGCCGATCTGGCGAAGCAGAGCCGCGAGCTGATCGACGCTCGAACAAAACTTGACCGACGTAAACGCTATGGGCAGAAGATGTTCGAGAACAAGCGGGTGCCACTGATTATCGCGCAGGCACGAAAACGCCAGGCCCAAGTTTCGGCCGGAAAGCTGGCCCTCAACCATATCGGGAAGGTGGACGACGCCAAGTCTGCCCTGTCGGAGGCAGAGGAACTCCTTCGAGACGATCGAGAGATTCGTCTGGACCTTCCTGCTACACAGGTTCATCCGGGGCAGCAGGTTGCGCGGCTCGACGACGTGACGTTGCAGAGCGGCCAAGTGGTATCGCTGCAGATCACCGGGCCGGAGCGCATTGCGATAGTGGGACGCAACGGAATCGGCAAGACAACGTTGCTCGATGCACTCGCTGCGTCGACTCCGTTTGTAGCCTCTCGTGCGCTCCCCCAACGTCTCGACGTGTTCGACGAGGATCTCTCGGTGGCAGACAACGTCGCTTTGGCAGCGCCACACGCGACGCCCGAGGAAATTCGCGGGCAGTTGGCACGGTTCCTTTTCCGGGGAACGGATTCCGATGTGTTGGCATCTGCGCTCTCCGGCGGTGAACGATTGCGCGCGGCGTTAGCCACAATCCTTCTGGCCGAACCCGCGCCCCAGTTACTTCTTCTCGACGAGCCGACCAACAACCTGGACCTACCGAGTCTCGCCCACCTCACGCAGGCACTTTCCGATTTCCGCGGCGCCATGGTGGTGGTGAGTCACGATCTACCATTCCTGCACGACATCGGTATAACCCGGTGGATCAGCATGGACGAGAATGGTATTCAGGACATCGATCCCGAGTAGGCCGACGGTTGTCGCTAACGGTGCGAGACGGTCTGGCCTATCGTGGGGCGATGTGCCTTCACCTCGACGCCACCGCTGCGCTGTCGATCGCAGGTTGGGTTCGCGAAGAACCTACTCGATCGGCCTCTGCGCCAGTTCCGCGGCCGCTGGTCGGCGTTTGTGATCAACTCATCGTGTGGGCGAGTTCGTTCTCCGCACTTGCCAGTTCCGACGACCAGGTGTGGTTTCTCTCGGCGGAGAACTATGCCGGTGGAGTTGGCGTCAGCGATGAGGCGTTTCCCTGGAATACGTTCCGGCACGAGAGCCTGGCGGTCGCTTCCGGGCCGGCTGAGCGCACGGCGATCAACGCCTTCTGGTCCACGCACCTTCCGGTTCTGCTGTCGGTACGCAATGGGTACGAGTACTTGGCGCTCGCACCGGACGGTCAGGTTGTCCGTGGGGGAGAGCCGGAGTTCGAGGAGGTCACCCTCGTTGCCACTGATTTCGAGGCTCTGCTTCGGGGCATAGTCGCAGGCGTCAGCACGGCAGATCCCTTCACCGATGCACTGCTTGGAACAGTGGGTACTGCCCCGCCGGGCAGCGACCGGTAACTCGGAGAGAGGCCGAACTGATTGCTCGACTGTTCGTGAAAGTTCACGGCATCCGTCGGAATGGCTCCGGACTACCACTCGAGTTCACGTGCGTAGTAACCGGCACCCATACTGGACGGGTGTTGCACGACGTGAGAAATCCGGTGGACGGTGCGCGAATCACCTATCAGATCGTGGGCGATGGCCCACCCCTGTTGATGGTGCACGGCACAGCGTTGTCGCGCTCCATCTGGCGCGGCTTCGGGTACGTCAAGGCGCTCCAGGAACAGTATCGTCTGATCCTCGTCGACATGCGGGGTCACGGACGCAGTGACAAACCACACGACTCCGATTCGTATGCAATGGATCTGGTGGTCGGCGATCTCCTGGAGATCCTCGATACGGAGTCTCCGTTCGAACCGGCACACGTCCTCGGGTACTCGTTCGGCGGGCGCTCGGTGATGTCGCTGACTGTCGAGCACTCCGAACGGGTGCGATCGCTTACCGTCGGGGGCGGTAGTAGCCGGCCGATGACGGGGGCGTTCGACGCATTGTTCTTCCCGGGCTGCATCGACGCACTCGAAAGCGGCGGTATCGAAGGATTTCTGACCGGTTGGGGCGCGAGGCGCGGCAAACCGGTGGATCCTCAGACTGCGACTGCCTTTCGAATCAACGATGCCCTCGCACTCGCGGCCTACATGCGCCGGGCCGAGAAGGAGCAGGGCATCGACGACGCCGTGCTTCAACGGATCACCACGCCGGCGTTGTTGTTCGTCGGATCGAGAGATCGCGAGCGCCTGCCGGATACCGAGCATCTCGCGTCGCTGATCCCGGACAGTGCCTTGACTGTGATCGAGGGGGCTGACCACGCGAGCGCAGTCGCGGACTCCGAAGCTGTGCTGCGTGCGCTCGTTCCGTTCCTGAGCCGACAGTAGTCCGCCTTCATCCGCTCACTACTGCGGTGTGAGCACTCTCGACTCGAGCGCCGTCACCGGTGGATACCAACATCAGGATTGCTCCGACCTCCATCGGCAGCACGAACCCGACGGGCGCCAGCACTCCCGTAGCGAGGGGAACCGAGATCGCGTTGTATCCCGCTGCTCACCAAAGGTTCTGAACCATCTTCCGGTAGGTGGCGCGGGACAGCTCGATGACCGAGCTCACCGAACGCGGATCATCGCTGGCCAGAACAACTCCCGCTGACGCGATCGCCACGTCGGTTCCGGCACCGACCATCGCCGCGCGGTAGCCCGCACCCTGAAGCCGAGATACCTGCGCTCCCTTGTCCTGCGGAAGCACCTCGGCGAAGACCTCGTCGATCCCGAGTCTGCGGACAAGCGAATTGGCCACGGCCTCCGCGTCTCCGGTGACCGTGGCCACGCGTACACCCGCGAGCGTGGAGGGCGTCGACGGCCAATGCTGATTCCGGGGCGAATCTCGTCGGCCAATGCCAATGCCAATGCGCCGATCACCTTCTCGTCACACGCACTACATGCAGGACCGTCGACCCGCCACAGAGCCACACCGTCAGGCAAGGCCACGCGGCCAACGTCAACCGTTCAACTCCCCTTCAACATCGCTTCCATCTGAGTGATTTCCGCCTGCTGACCTGCAATGATCGCTTCTGCCATCTTCTCCGCCGACGGATCGAGCCCGTTGTCGAGTTCGGTCTGGGACATGGTGATGGCGCCCTTGTGGTGCTCGATCATCATTGTCAGCCACAACTTGTCGAACTCCGCGCCACTGGCGTCGGTGAGGGCGGTCATGTCGTCGGCCGACATCATGCCCGGCATCTCGGCCATCCCGACGCCGTGTCCCGCGTGCGCCGAATCATCCATGCCCTCCATCGAACTCGACGAAGGATCGGGGCGTCCCCACTTCGTCAGCAATTCCGTCATCTGAGCCATTTCCGGGCCTTGCGCTGCCTCTATCTGCGTTGCAAGAGAGAGAAGTTCGGCATTGTCGGTTCGACCGTCGACCATTCTGGCCATATCCAATGCCTGCGCGTGATGCGGGTACATCCCTTCGAGAAACTCGATGTCAGCAGCATTGACACCCGCAGGAATCTCCGACTGTGCTGCGACACTGGTTGTTTCAGAAGAATGGTTAACGCTCTCCCCGGAGTTGTCCGAGCATCCGGCAATCAACAGTGCTGCCGCTGCCACAACCGAAACGAACCGCGCGGCGCTCTTCCTGACCGTCAAAGACATGTTTTCACTCCCGAGAATTGATTCTGTTCGATATGCACTGCACCACAATTGATTTGATCACGATTCTGCAAATGCACAGTTGCCACGTTACCGACGAAAATCCGTCTCGAAGCCCGATATCCGGCCCAAACAGGCTTCCTTCATCGAATCTTCACAGTCGAGCGGAAACCACCACGCGACAGCAGTGCAGACACGCAGTCGACTAACCTCGGTTTGATGAGCGCCGAACTACGACCGGGTGAGGAACCGGGGCGTGTTCTTGTCGTCGACGACGAGACTGCCCTCGCTAAAGTTGTCGCCAACTATCTGACACGCGAAGGATTCACCGTGCGCCTCGCCCACGACGGGCCGAGCGCAGTACGTTCGATGCGTGAATTCGAGCCCGCGCTGATAGTGCTCGATCTGATGCTCCCAGGCTTCGACGGCATGGAAGTCTGCCGACGAATCCGAACCTTCTCGGATGCGTACATCCTGATGCTCTCCGCCCGCGGTGAAGAGTCGGACAAAGTGACGGGCCTGGCGGCCGGCGCTGATGACTACGTGGTCAAACCCTTCGGCCCCCGCGAGTTGGTTGCACGCGTGAAAGCTCTACTCAGACGGCCACGCGCGTCGAGTTTGCTGCCGAAAGCGCTGCCTACACCTCCCGGACTCGACATCGACGTCCTGGCCCGCACGGTCCGTGTCGACGACAACCCGGTCGATCTCACCCCCACCGAGTTCACCCTGTTGTCCGCGCTCGCATCCCGACCCGACGCGGCCTGGAGTCGGGCCGAGATCATCGCCTCGGTGTGGGGGTCGTCCTGGTTCGGGGACCAGCACATCGTCGACGTCCATGTCCGTGCACTACGCCGCAAACTCGGCGACGACGCGACCGATCCGCGGTTCATCAGAACCGTCAGAGGCGTCGGATACTCATTGAGGTCGTCATGAACAAGGTCGTCATGAACAAACTCGGGCTACGCGGAAAACTGCTGCTCGCGCAGCTTGTCGTCCTGTTCGTCTCCTGCCTCGTCATCGCCGCCGTTGCCATCGCCGTCGCTGCCCCGCTCTTTCACAACCACCTCATGATGGCCGGCATCGAAGACTCGAATGTGCGCACCCACACCGAAGAAGCATTCGCTCAGACCATGACCATTGCACTGTTGTGCGGGATCGCGGTCGCACTGGTGGGCGCAGGCATCGCCGCGGTCTACATCGTCCGACGCATCACGGCACCGATCACAACGCTGGCAGAGGCGGCGCAAAGCGTCGCCGACGGGAACTTCGACGTGACTATCGGCAGGTCCGACGTAGATGCCGATTTCACGCGTCTCGAAACCGCATTCGCCGACATGGCTGCACGCCTTGATCGTTCGGACCGGGTCCGCAAACGACTGCTTGCCGACCTTGCCCACGAATTGCGCACTCCGGTATCGACTTTGGCTGCGTACGTGGACGGAATCGAGGACGGAGTCGTGCCGACAGATCCTTCGTCGTGGTCGGTGATGCGCGATCAACTCGAACGTCTGCGTCGGCTGTCGTGCGATCTGGCGGACGTCTCCGCTGCCGACGAACACGCTCTCGAACTCGATCGCCGCACCGAGAATCTCGACGACATCGTCGCCAGCGCAACGGCAGCAGCAGGGCCACGTTTTGCCGACCGTGGCGTCGGGTTGACGACCGCGCTACCTCCGCAACCGGTCACGGCCGAGGTCGATCGCCAACGAATCGAACAGATCCTCGCCAACCTGCTCGAAAACGCGTTGCGGCACACTCCAACCGGAGGTTCGGTGACAGTGACACTCGCACGGGAAGGCGATCGCCTCTCGCTGTCCGTCACCGATACTGGTGACGGAATTCCCGCAGACCAACTCGAATCCGTCTTCGACCGTTTTCATCGTGGTGATCGTTCCGACGGCTCCGGTTTGGGACTAACAATTGCGAGGAGCCTCGCGCTGGCGCATGGCGGCAACCTGACGGCCCGCCGCAACGAGCATCCGCTCGGCAGCACGCTCGTCCTCACTGTGCCGATGGGACTCAGGCGGCTGCCTTGAATGGATCGTGCTCGGCGATCAACTTCTCGAGTCGGGCCTCGTCCACTCGAACTCTGACTGTGGACGCCTCCTGCTGATCACGAATCACCTTGGCCAACGTGAACGTGCTGGTGACCAAGAACAGCAAGGACATTCCGAGAAATCCGCGTTGCCACGCATCGATCGGAAGATAGGCAATTCCGAGTAGGGTGCCGACAAAACTGACGGCAAAGGCGATTCCGGCCTGCAGATAGAAGGCTGCAGTGGTCTTCGAAGGTGTTGTCGGTGCGCTCATGCGTCGAAGTCTGGCCTTTCGCCGCAACACTCGGATGCGTAGTCCTACTCGAGAGTGCACGGTACTTCCCCCGGCAATAATCAGATGCCGTTACCCATCCTGGTGGATAGTCTCGGTCCGGTATCCGGAGTTGTTCCAGAACAGTTGTTATTCGACAACAGTCAGACCGCAGGAGTGATCGATGACCCGCAGACATATCGCCATGGTGAGCATTCCGGCACCGGGCCACGTCAATCCGAGCCTGGCGATCATCGCGCGTCTCGTCGCCGCCGGTCACCGCGTCACCTATGCCAACGACGAGTCGATGCGTGAGATCATCGAGGCGACCGGGGCCGAATTCGCGCCGTATGTCTCCACGCTGCCCAGCCTCGTCCCTTCCCCTGACGGCGCCGAACCGGAGAAGAGTTGGGACGGGGATCTGATCGATCAGTTGACGATTTTCCAGGACGACTACGAGTCGATGCTGCCGCAACTGCGCCGAATCTACGACGACGACCGTCCCGACCTCTTTCTCTACGACATCGCCGGGATCCCCGCGCGAATACTGGCTCAGCAGTGGAATGTTCCCATCATCCAGTTGTCGCCGACGTACGTTGCCTGGGACGGTTACGAAGCCGACGCCGCGCCTATGTACGACGAGATTCGTTCCGATCCGAGAGGCGTCGACCTGCTCGATCGGGAGGCCCGGTTCTTCCGCAGCGAAGGCGTCGAGGTCGATCCGCGCGACTTCACCGGACGCCCACCGCGTGCAATCGTTCTGATCGCAGAATCGATGCAGCCCAACGCCGATCGCGTGAACCGCGACGTCTACACATTTGTCGGCCCCGCACTGGAACCGAGCAATCAACCCTGGGTGAACCCGGATCCCGAACGCAAGATTTTGTTGATTTCACTGGGATCCGCCTTCACCGATCATCCGGATTTCTACCGCACCTGCGTCGAGGCTTTCGGCGAGATTGCCGGCTGGCACGTCGTCCTCCAGATCGGTAAACGGGTGCAGATCTCAGATCTCGGACCATTGCCCGACAACGTCGAAATACACCGATGGGTACCGCAGTTCGCGATTCTGCAGCAGGCGGACGCGTTCGTGACCCACGCGGGTATGGGCGGATCCAGTGAGGGACTCGTGACCGGCACACCCATGATCGCGGTGCCACAAGCCGTCGATCAGTTCGGCAACGCCGACTCCCTCGTCGACGCCGGTGTCGCGGTTCGCGTCGACGGCGCTACCGTGACGGCAGCAGAGCTTCGTGAGTCGCTGACTCGGGTGAGCTCGGACGAGTTCCGCCGACGCAGTGCAGAGTTGGCAAAAGAACTCGCAGCGGCGGGCGGTGTGTCCCGTGCCGTCGAATTGATCGAGTCCGCTCTACCCGGCAGCGGGCCGAGAAAATGAGTGCTACCAGTGCCAGGCGTCGCCGCCCACGTTCGTGATGGTTCGCTGCAGGACAGTGATGGTGGTGACAAATTCCTCTTCGCTGATTCCCTGCATCCGTTCCTCCTGCAACATCTGCTGTACCCGCGCGGCGCGATCGAACTGCTCGGAGCCCGCATCAGTAGGGCGAAGGACAGTCCCATCTTCACGCGCCCACCCCAGTTCGAGGGCAGAGTCGACGGCGTCGTCGATTACGTCAGTTGATTCGTTCGGACCGATCGTCCGCAGGAGGACAGCGCGCTCCATCCCTTCAGGGTGCAGCGAAAGTTGGTGCAGGGCCCACCATTGCGGCTGAGTCACGCCGATTGCTTCGAGTGCCCCGCGCGTGCGTGCCCGAATCGCTTCGCCTGCGCGTGCGGTCCAGAATCCGATCGGCTGATTCGCCGGTGGCTGCATTGGCTGATTGGTCATGGACACGACGATAAAACCTCAATGGCAGTTCAGGTCAACCCAAGGCGGTGAGTTCTACATATGTTGTGTGATTGCTCCGCCGATAATCCGGGCGGCGTCGGGGAATTCGCCCGGGGTCGGACCGGCGTAGTTGAGCCGCAGGAACTTTCCGGTCGGTTCTGCCGGGAACCAATCGTCTCCGGCCCCGACGATGACGCCGGCCGACCGGCAGTCCTGCACGACGCGTTCGAGATTCGTGGTGTCCGGAAGCCGAAGCCAGAGGTTGAGTCCACCTTGCGGTACGGCGTCGAGGTGAGCGTCCGGCGCATGCTCGCGCAGACTCGACACGAGGAGGTCGCGTCTGGCCTCGAGTTGGTGACGAAGCCTGCGCAGGTGCGTTCGCCAGGCCGGTTGGGTAACGACGTCGAGGGCAACTGCCTGCAGCATTCCGCTGACGTACATCGAATCTGCTTGTGTATCAGCAAGAATCCGCTCGTAAGCCGGTCCCCGAGCGATCAAGCCGGCAACTCGCACCGATGGGGACACACTCTTGGTCAGCGCACGGAGGTAGACAACGTGTCCGCTGTCGTCTCGAGCAGCAATAGGGCTGGGATCGGCGGTGATGCCGAAATCGAGCGCCGAACTGTCCTCGATCAGGAAGGCGCCGTGCCGACGGACGGTCTCGAGCACCTTGTCAGCCAACGTCGGCGACCACAGCGCCCCCGTCGGACTCGCGAAACTCGGTTGTGCGTAGAACGCGCGGGCACCGGTCTGTTCGAATGCACGCGAAAGCTCTTCAGGATCAGGACCGTTGGCACCACTGGAGATCGGAATGACCGTGACACCGGCCTGGGCGGCAGCGAGGATCGCACCCCAGTACGTCGGCGATTCCATGAGCAACGGACGCCCCTCCCCCACCAGAGCACGGAAGGACGTCGCAAGTCCACCCTGACTGCCGGGAAGTACAACCACGTCGTTCGGCCCCGGCGGAGTGATCCCGGCGGGAGTGGCGGAACCCAATTCGGAGGCAAACCAGGATTGCAGTTCCGGAAGCCCGGCAGCGAGGGGCCGATTGAAGACTGCGTCGGTTCGCGTCGCCCTGGTGAAGGCTGCACGAACCAGTCCTTCCGGCAACAGCTCTCGGGCCGGATAGCCGGAGTGCAGCGCGATCACGTCGTTGGAGGTGGACTGCAACGCAATAGGCAACTGCAGACGATGGTTCGGCGATCCGAGCGCCGCCGTCTGCCACCCGTAATCATTGGGTCGAACGACGCGGGCGGCGCGTACGAAGGTCCCCACACCGGGACGAGCCTCCACAACCCCCTGAGATACCAGTGTTCGCAGCGCCTTCTGCACAGTGACCGGACTCGCCCCGTGCGTGCTGACGAGCGACCGAGTGGACGGAAGCTTCGCGCCTGGAGGAGCCGTGGCGATCCACTCGCGCAAAGCTGCGACAATCCTCGAACTGCTATCATTGGACATGTCGAATCATGGTAGCGCTACTCTCCGCTCAAGGCTAGCGCTATCGCGAATTTGTGCCCGTTTCCAGAGCTGAACCCTGAGGCGCCCTTCTCGTCAGAAATACAACTCGCCCACCCGAACCGGAGAGGTACGTAACCGCGTGAACACACCCATCGATCAGGCCCGCAAGCTCGAGAATGTCAGGTACGACATCAGAGGGCGAATTCTCGACAAGACCGAAGAACTCGAGGATCAGGGACACACGATCCTGCGACTCAACGTCGGCAATCCGGCCCCCTTCGGGTTCGAAGCTCCGGACGAAATCATGATGGCCATGATCCGCAATCTCCCTACCGCGCAGGGGTATTGCGATTCTCGCGGACTGTATTCGGCGCGCACTGCGGTGGTCCAGTACTACCAGACGCGGGGTATCACCGACGTCACCGTCGACGAAATCTATCTCGGAAACGGTGTGTCCGAACTGATCACCCTGACGATGCAGGCCCTCTGCAATCCAGAGGACGAGATCCTGATTCCCGCTCCCGACTATCCCTTGTGGACGGCTTCGGTTTCACTTGCCGGCGGCACGCCCGTCCACTACCTCACCGATGAGAGCCAAGGCTGGGCACCGGACTTCGACGATCTGGAAGCTCGGATCACGCCGCGCACCCGAGGGATTGTCGTCATCAATCCCAACAATCCGACGGGCGCCGTCTACTCGACGGAGGTACTGCAACGGTTCGTGGACCTTGCGCGCAAACACGATCTGATGCTCTTCGCAGACGAAATCTACGAAAAGATCGTCTACGACGGCCGATCCATGACAAACCTTGCGACGATGACCGGGCGAGATGTCCTGTGTCTGACGTATTCGGGACTGTCCAAGGCCTATCGCGTCTGCGGATTCCGAGCCGGATGGCTGGCCATCACCGGACCACTCGAACGGGCGTCGAGCTTCATCGAAGGCATCAAACTGCTGGCCAACATGCGTATGTGTGCCAACGTGCCGGCGCAGCACGCGATCCAGACCGCACTCGGCGGACGCCAGTCCATCGAGGACCTGTTGCTTCCACAAGGCCGGCTGACGGCCCAGCGCGATCTCGCGCACAGCACGCTCAACAGCATCGACGGGATCAGTTGCCAGCAGGCCGACGGGGCGCTGTACCTGTTCCCGAAGCTCGACGTCGACAAGTTCGGCATCGTCGACGACGAGAGATTCGTTCTCGATCTACTGGAATCGGAGAAGATTCTTGTCAGTCACGGCCGCGCGTTCAATTGGATCGAGCCGGATCACTTCCGACTGGTGACTCTGCCGAACACCGATGACCTCACGACCGCCCTCGAGCGCCTCGGCAACTTCCTCAGCTCCTACAGCCAGTAATCCCCAGGCACCGGGACACCTCCACAAACGACTGAACGCCGACCGGATTTCCGGTCGGCGTTCAGTCGTGAAAGTCAGCAGGCGATCAGGCAGTGACGATCGCGTCGAGTGCCGAGTAGAACAAGCCGAGTCCGTCGTCACTGGGGCCGGTGAGAGCCTCGGTGGCGTGCTCGGGGTGCGGCATCAGACCAACGACGCGGCCGTTGGCCGAGGAGATACCGGCGATACGACGCTGCGAGCCGTTGGGGTTCTCCTCCGAGTAGCGGAAGACGACGCGGCCTTCGCCCTCGAGTTCGTCGAGGACCTTTTCGGAAGCCTGGAAGCGACCTTCACCCGACTTGAGCGGGATGAGGATCTGGGCGCCGGCCTCGTAGCGTGAGGACCACGCCGTGTTGTTGGCTTCGACCGTCAACCACTCGTCGCGGCAGATGAAGTGCAGACCCTGGTTACGGGTCAGAGCACCGGGGAGCAGACCGGCTTCGCAAAGGATCTGGAAACCGTTGCAGATGCCGAGGACCGGCATGCCGCCCTTGGCTGCTTCGACGACCTTGCCCATCGCGGGAGCAAAACGTGCGATCGCGCCGCAGCGAAGGTAGTCGCCGTAGGAGAATCCGCCGGGGACGACGACCGCGTCGACACCCTTGAGGTCTGCATCGCCGTGCCAGAGCTCGACAGCTTCACCGCCAGCCAGGTTGACGGCCCGAGCAGCGTCGATGTCGTCGAGCGTGCCCGGGAACGTGATAACCCCGATACGTGCGCTCATGCCTCGACTCGCCTGACGGTCCAATCCTCGATCACCGTGTTGGCCAGCAGGCCTTCGGCGATCTTCTCGAGTTCGGCGTCTTCGACACTGCCGTCGATCTCCAACTCGAACCGCTTGCCCTGACGGACATCGGATACTCCTGCAAAGCCCAGGCGAGACAGTGCCCCGACAATTGCCTGTCCCTGGGGGTCGAGAATCTCGGCCTTGGGCATGACTTCGACGACGACACGGGCCACGTGCTGCTCCTCGGTACTAGTGCGCGAACCCGGAGTGAAACGCTCGGGTGATGGCCAGTTTACCGGGCGCACCCGAGATGGTTCGCATCGAGTGATCGGGGCGTGACGGCCAACACCTGTGGGACTCGCCAGCGAGCCCTCCCGCGTCGGCGCATACTCGAAATCATGCGACTGACACATTTCGGCCATTCCTGTGTGCTCGTGGAGTTGAACGGCTCGAAGATCCTCTTCGATCCCGGCAACTTCTCGCACGGATTCGAAGGCATCACCGGCCTCGACGCCATCCTCGTGACACATCAACACCCCGATCACGCCGACCCGGCGCGCCTGCCCGAACTGGCCGAAGCGAACCCCGACGCCGTGCTCTACAGCGATCCCCAGACGGCTGAAAAGCTCGGTGGGCGCTGGACCGGAGTCCGGCCCGGTGACCATTTCAGCATCGGCAACGTCGAGGTGACCGGAACCGGCGGAGAGCACGCGATCATCCATCCGGACCTACCGATGATCGACAACACCGCGTTCCTCCTCGGCGACGCGACCAACCCGGCGCAGTTCATGCATCCCGGCGATTCCCTCTTCGTTCCCGAACAGACGGTCGACGTCCTTGCCCTTCCTGCCGCCGCGCCGTGGCTCAAGATTTCCGAGGCCATCGACTACCTCCGCGCGGTGGCGCCGCGTGTCGCGGTTCCCATCCATCAAGCGATCATCCGCGACGAAGCCGCCGGTATTTTCTACGGCCGCTACTCGGAAATGGCTGCCGACGGCACGGAGTTCCGCGTCCTCGACGAGGAGTCGAGCGTCGAGGTCGCCTGATTCAATCCTTCACGCACTCACATCGTCGATGATCCAGCCGGTGCTCGTCCCACCTGCTGTGTCGGTGAGTGTGTAGCGGATCCGGCCGACGCCGACTCGCAGCTATCGAAAAGTTGCCGTCGGCAGATTTCAGGCTGCGCCAAGTTCCTGAGACGGGGAGTTCCACCGATACACCTGCGAGGTGGCTTCGTGAAAGAGAGCAAGGTCGACGGCGTCGAGAACTGCCTGCCTCGGGCCCTCGTTTCCCAACTGCTTGGCCGTGATCGACAATCGGACCAGTCCCCCACGCTTGGCGGCGCGCCCGGCTCCGAGAACCAATGCGCGACACCACCACGGCTCGGCCTTGAAGCCCTCGCCGATACCGAAAACCCGTCCCCGTTGCAAGGTGCCACGGGTCAGATCGTGCACGGCCCCGAGGCCTGCCATCGTGCGAAAACCCGTCTCCGGCAACACCGACATGGCACCGGGCGACGCCACCCAGCGCGGCGGCGCGAACACCCGGGTCCGAAGGCCGGCATGCTCGAGAACTCGATCCGCAGCGAGTAGTCGCAGTTTTGCTTCGTGCTTCGACAAGGTGGCGAACTCGGCCCGACGACGCTTGGTCGCTGCCTGGTCGTAGCCGTGCAGAACGATGGCGTCGCCGTGCTCACGACGCTCACGCAGCCAAGCCGTCGTCACCGCGTCGTCGGCCAGTCGATACTTGTCCTTCAGTCGCGGCGCCACCAGGAGCGACAAACGGACACCTCGAGCGTCCATCTCGTCAGCGAAGCCGGCAGCGAGATAGCATGTCTCGTCTCTGATTCCGGATACCGACACGATCAGTTCTGCGGACATACTCCGATAGTGGCAGCTGTGGGTGAACAGCACACTGCCGCCGGATGATCATCCGGCGGCAGTTTCCAGCAACGGGCTACTAGTTCTCGAGAAGCGCAGCTACTAGTTCTTGGGAAGCGCAGCTTCGATCGCGGCCACAACCTCGGGTGCGTCAGGCTCGGTCCGCGGACGGAATCGGTTGACGACGGTGCCGTCCGGTCCGATCAGGAACTTCTCGAAGTTCCACTGGATGTCGCCGGCAGCGCCTTCGGCGTCGGCGGCCTTGGTGAGTTCGGCGTACAGCGGATGCTGGTTTTCGCCGTTCACCTCGATCTTCTCCAGAAGCGGGAACGTGACGCCGTAGGTGGTGGAGCAGAACGTCTCGATCTCTTCGGCGGTGCCCGGTTCCTGGCCCATGAACTGGTTGCACGGGATACCGATCACGGTCAGACCGCGGTCCGCGTATTCACTGGCCAGCTTCTCGAGAGCCGAGTACTGCGGGGTCAGTCCACACTTGGATGCGACGTTGACCACGAGCACGGCACGGCCGTCGTATTCACCCAACGAGGTGGGCACGCCACCGAGAGTGTTGATCGCGATGTTCTGTACTGGAGTTGTCATAGGTTCCAACTTAGCGACTGTCTCGCACACTGCTACTTCGCGTACTTCGCGCACCGCTAATTCGACGCTCCGAGAATGCGATCGAGGTCGCCCAGAACGGTGAGACCGCCGAGCGGTCCGACGCCGGTGATCCAGTACGACATGTCCACAAGATGTGGGTTCGGGAAGAATCCGGCGTTGTCCGCCACGGCCTTCGGCATCGTGCCGGAATCGGCCGGATTCACGGACGTGACCAGGATGAGATCGGCGCTCGATCCGGAGACGAATTCCGGGGAGAGGTCGACGGAGATCGAGTTCTCCCAGTCGCGTGCGGGAATGGTGAGCCCAGCGCATTCGAGTGTGCTTCCGGCAAACGACGTGGGTCCGTACAGCGTCAGAACGTCGTCGCGTGGGCGGATGAGCTGAGCGGTCTTGCCCTCGGTACTGTGCTTGCTCGCCACTTCCTCGCAGCGTGCCGTGTAGTCACCGAGCAGTTCGCCTGCCTGATCGGTCTTGTTCAACGCCGCTGCGACGAACTGGACGTTGTCCTGCCACGGATCGGTCTGGGTCGCCATGTAGACGGTCGGCGCGATGGCAGCGAGCTGCTCGTACAGATCACCGTGCCGCGATTCCGTTCCGATGATCAGGTCCGGGCTCAGTGCGACGATCTTCTCGAGGTTCGGTGCCGCGACGGTGCCGACCATCTCGATCTCCGCGGCCTTCTCACCGAGGTACGCCGGAACCCCGGCCGTCTCGCTGAGTACCGCGGTGCCCACGGGAATCACGCCCAGCGCTACCGACGTGTCGAGCTGAACCGGCTCGAGCACGACAACTCGCTGCGGATCCATCGGTACGTCGGTAGTTCCGCGGGCGTGGGTGACCGCGTGCACGGCGTCGGGCTGCATCCCAGGGTCATGAAGATCGTCACCGCCACAAGCAGTCGTCGTTGCCACGATGACAGCGAGGACAAAACCACCCAGCACGTACCTCGTACGCGAGTTACTGCGCTTCATTCACACACTCCTGTCACCGACTGCTTCCGACCGCCACAGCCACGCGCATTCACCACGGCTGAGCAAAGGATTCACCATCCAATAGTCTGGTGAGCCTAACCTACGAAACTGGAGCCTTTTCGTGTCTTCCCTCCCCTGCCACAGCGACGGTGCCGTGGGGAAGGCACCTATGCAGTGCTTTCCGGAATTCGTCGCCAATCCTCAAACCAGTCGGCGCCCTCACGCCTGTACACGGCAGTCCTCGGCCGCCGGCGAACCTATGGTCGGTCGCGCCGGAATGACACATCTGTGGGTGTTGATCGAGCACCCCGGGCCCTGGCCGGCGTCCGCCCCCGACGACGTTCTCCCCGTCGCGCTCACCGAAAAGATCTACGCAGCGCAGGGCCGTATCCGCCTCGTGGTGATCCGGCGGCCCCGCATCCGCCGAGTCCTCACCCCGACGTGTGTACTCGCGTGGACGGACGGCACGCGCCACTGGATGCGGGAAGGGTCGGTGGACCGATACGAGGACCTGTCGGCACTACCGTTCGAATCGATGGCCACCGGAGTGGAGCCCGCCTTCGGCTGCTCCCGCACGGAACCGCTCTTCGGAGTCTGCACACATGGGAAAAAAGATGCGTGCTGCGCCGAACTCGGCCGTCCGGTTGTAGCGGCACTGGACGCGGCCCAGCTCGCGGACGTGTGGGAGTGCAGTCACATCGGTGGAGATCGTTTCGCCGCCAACATGATTGCGTGGCCCGCCGCAGTCTATTTCAGCCGACTGGACGGCAACTCAGCGATAGATGCAGCCGAGAAGTACCTGAATGGAGAACTGTCCATGACGCACCTGCGCGGCCGGGCAGCGCTGTCTCAGGCCGCTCAGGCCGCCGAGCACGCTGTCCGGCGCGCCACCGACATCGTCGCAACGGATGCACTCGAGAGTGTCACCGAGAGGGTCGACGGAGTACGCACGACTGTCGACCTTCGGTTGGGAGCGAGAGACTTTCGCGTGGTCGTATGCCCCGGCTCTCCAGGGCAACCGTTCCGACACGATTGTGGTTCCGGAGGAACGGTCGAATGGAGCGGATGGACCGTCGAGCACCTTCTCGAGCAACCGCACTGACCACTCGATTTCCGCTGCGACTGCCCGGCAGGCCATCGAACCGAGATTTGCGCGGACTGACAACACTTCGAATCAGGTCGCGATGAAGGCTCGACGCCCCTGGTGATTACGGCTTGCATTCTTCCCATGACCACCGCACTGACGCCGAATGCCGTTTCCCGGTCTGCAGATCCGATCAAGAGTGAGGTCGACTACGAATCGCTGGCAGAGAAATTCCGTCCGATCTTTGCGGACATCGCACAAAGCGTCGTGGAACGCGAACGCGATCATGTCCTTCCCTTCCAACAGATCGACGCACTCAAGAAAGCAGGCTTCGGCGCCGTTCGGGTGCCGACGACACACGGTGGATCCGGCGCGAGCATCCCTCAGCTGATTCGCTTGTTGGTCGAACTGTCAAGTGCCGATTCCAACATCACCCAGGCACTGCGCGGTCATTTCGCGTTTGTCGAAGACCGACTGGTCGCCGACCCCGGACCTGAACGTGACACCTGGCTCCGACGCTTTGCAGAGGGACAGCTGGTCGGAAACGCGTGGACCGAGATCGGCGACGTTGCATTGGGCGAAGCCAACACCAAGGTCTCGCCGGCACCGGATGCCGATCATTTCCTGGCGAACGGGGCCAAGTTCTACAGCACAGGTTCGATCTTCGCCGACTGGATCGACCTGTACTCGCAGCGCACCGACACGGGCGCATTCGTGATTGCCGCGGTCGAGGCGAGGCAACCTGGTGTCACGCACAGCGACGACTGGAACGGCTTCGGCCAGCAGACGACAGGATCCGGCTCGTCCATCTACGAGAATGCGATTGTCCAGCCGGAGAACATCTTCGACTTCTCGACGCGATTCAAATACCAGACCGCGTTCTACCAACTGTTCCATCTCGCCACTCTCGCCGGCATCGCCAAGGCTGCGACAACCGAGATTTCTCGCCGAGTTGCCGCTCGCACTCGCACCTTCAGCCACGGCAACGCTCCAAGGTATGCGCAAGATTCACAGATCCAGCAAGTGGTCGGCGAAGTGTCCTCTGCCGCCTTTGCAGCCGAGTCCGTTGCACTGCACGCCGCGCAGTCGTCCCAATGGGCTTACGAAGCCGCGTTCTCCGGGTCGCCGGAGGAAGAGAAGGCGGCCAACATTGCGGCCGAAATCGATTCGGGGCGAGGCCAGGTCGCCTCGATCGGACTCGTCGTGCCGGCCACGGCCAAGATCTTCGACGCGCTCGGCGCTTCCGGAGTGAGCCGGGACCTCGATCTCGATCGATTCTGGCGCAACGCCCGCACCGTCGCCAGCCACAACCCGGTCGTCTTCAAATCCAAAGTTGTCGGCGACTACGAAATCAACGGAACCGAACCGATTTACGTGTGGGCCATCGGGACTGCACCGACTGAAAAGGATGTACCGGCATGACCGTGACCAGTGAAACCGAAGTCTTCGTCGGCGTTCCCGACACATCCGAGGGTTGGATCGACCGCGCACGCGAGGTGAGCAACATCCTTGCCGCCGACGCACTCGCCCGCGACCGAGCCGGCGAACCACCGTTCCGAGAAGTCCAGCTGCTCAAGGACAGTGGTCTGGTGACGCTCCTGGGCCCGGTCGAGTTCGGCGGCGGTGGGCAGCGATGGGAGACCGCCTACAAAGTGGTTCGGGAGATCGCGCGCGCAGACGGCTCCATCGGACAACTGCTCGGGTATCACTACCTGTGGGCGTGGGCAGCCAGATTGGTCGGTACCGATCCGCAGATCTCCGATGTCGAGGAGCTGTACACGAGCAATCGATTCTTCTTCGGCGGTGCGGTGAATCCTCGAGACATCGACCTCACCGTCGTGGACCGCGGCGACACCCTGGTGTTCAACGGTGTGAAGTCGTTTTCCACCGGCGGCCGAGTCACCGACCTGACGGTGCTCGAGGGAATCATCGACGGAACTGCGACGCATGTGTTCGCGATCGTGCCGACTGCTCAGGACGGCATAGTCTTCCGCGGAGACTGGGACAACCTCGGGCAGCGCCTCACCGATTCCGGCAGTGTCGAGATCAACGACGTCGAGGTCGACTGGGCAAGCGCGGCAGGCTTTGTCGACAAGGAATTCCAACCTCTGGTCTACAACACCCTGAACTTCCCGGCGATCGAGATCGTGTTCGCGAACTTCTACCTCGGGATCGCCCGTGGCGCACTGGACACTGCGGCCGAGTACACCCGAACCCGTACGCGTCCATGGCCGTACGGCGGCGACAACCGCGAAATCGCAACGGACGAGTGGTACCTCCGTGAGGGCTACGGCGACTTGCAATCCAAGCTGTGGGCAGCGGAGGCCTTCGTGGATCAGGTCAGCCGAGAGGCCGACGCCGTGCTCCACGACGCTCGCGAAAACCTCACCGAGCAGGCTCGCGGCGATCTTGCCGTACGCATCGCGGCCGCAAAACTTCGCGCCGCCGACGTGTCCTTGGAGATCAGCAACAAGATCTTCGAACTGACCGGTGCCCGAGCCACGTCCAACGACGTGGGCCTGGACATCTACTGGCGCAACATCCGGACGCATACCCTTCACGATCCGCTCGCGTACAAGCGCCGTGAAGTCGGTAGCCGCTATCTGACCGGCGAGATTCCCGAACCGTCCTGGTACACATAGCACCCACGAACAAAAAGAGACCGTCGCACGTTTGGTGCGGCGGTCTCTTTCATCGTTACGACCAGGATCACTGATCGTAGATCGGGTTCCGCACCTGCTGTGCGGTCAAACGTTCAGCAGAGCGGACGGATCTAGTGATGGCTCACAAATGACTGCTTGGTGCCGGTCGGAGCCGTTTCGAGTTTGTGCTGCTCTTCCTCGTCCTCGTCGTCGAGCATCGTTGCCTCGTTGAACGGAATCTTCCCGTCGAGCACCTCGACGACGCGTTCCTTGTCGATCGTCTTGGTCCATGCGCCGATCAGGAGAGTCGCGACCGCATTGCCCGAGAAGTTGGTGATCGCTCGCGCTTCCGACATGAAGCGGTCGATTCCGACGATGAGTCCGACGCCGTCGAGAAGCTCGGGGCGATGGCTCTGCAGTCCGCCGGCCAGTGTGGCCAGACCGGCGCCACTGACTCCGGCAGCACCCTTGGAGGCGATGATCATGAACACCAGCAGCGAGAGCTGTTCACCGAAGGCGAGCGGCTGTCCCATGGCGTCGGCGATGAAGATCGACGCCATCGTCAGGTAGATCGCGGTGCCGTCGAGGTTGAACGAGTAGCCGGTGGGAACGACGATGCCGACCGTGGTGCGCTCGACGCCCACGTGCTCCATCTTGGCGATCAGACGCGGCAGTGCCGATTCGGAGGACGAGGTGGCGAAGATGAGCAGGTACTCACGGGCCAAGTACTTGACCAGCTTGAAGATGTTGAATCCGGTGACGGCGCGCAGTAGCGTTCCGAGAACACCGAAGACGAAGATCAGGCAGGTCAGGTAGAAGCCGATCATCAGGGTTCCGAGCTGGACGACGGCGTTCAACCCGGTCTGGCCGACGACGCTGGCGATGGCACCGAAAGCACCGATCGGGGCGAGCCAGAGAATCATCGTCAGGATCTTGAACACGAGCTTCTGGATGTATCCGACGGCCTTGAGAATCGGTTCACCCGACTTGCCGAGCGACTGGATCGCGAAACCGACCAGAAGGGCGACGAACAGAGTCTGCAGCACGCTTCCGGCTGTGAGGGAGGACAGCATCGACGTCGGAATGATAGACGCGATGAAGTCCCAGGTGCCGCCGGCGCTGTGGGCCTGATCTGCAAGCTTGGCCACCGAGGCCGCGTTGGGCGTGATGTTCAGGCCGCTGCCCGGGTTGAGCAGGTTGCCGACGCCCAGGCCGATCGCGAGTGCGATGGTGGACATCCCGATGAAGTAGGCGAGCGCGAGGCCGCCGACCTTGCCGACCTTGGCCGCAGCTCGAACCGAGCCGATGCCGAGCACGATGGTGCAGAAGATGACCGGGCTGATCATCATCTTGATCAGGCTGACGAACAACGTTCCGAGCACACCGACGGACTTACCGAACTCGGGTGCGAGCCAACCGACGAGGATGCCGCCGATGACCGCCACGATGACGCTCATGTAGAGCCAATGCGTCTTGTCGCGCTTTGCCTTGGTGCCCTCGGGCTGTGGGGAACCGTCTACTGTCCCTGTTGCCGTGCTGCTCATGGGGTGTCCTTTGGATCGGATATCTGTGAAGTGATCGGGATCACTTCGAGTCGTGGAGAATTCTTGTTGCAAACAGGTGGGCCCGGAAGTTTGTGTTCATTACGTTCAGGAGGCGCTCGATGGTCGAACGAAAGACCGGCCGACGTATGAGCGTTGCCAGGCAGATCCTGATCCTGCAATTGGCATTGTTGGCGCTGGTCATCGGCGTGGGGGCCGCGCTCGCGGTTGTCGACGAACGCCGCGACAGCGATGACGCGATCCGTCGTCAGGTCAGCTCGATAGCGCAGACTCTCGCCCTGTCGGATTCGACGGCGGCAGCCCTGACGAGTCCGGACCCGACTGCGATTCTGCAACCACAGACCGAGAAAATCCGACAGGCAACCGGCGTCGATTTCATCGTGGTGATGGCGCCGGATCGCACTCGGTTCACACACACGAGCCCGGAACTGATCGGCCAACTGTTCACCGGGAACATCGACCGCGCACTCGCCGGCGCGACCTTCACGGAAACGTACGCCGGGTCGCTGGGGCCGTCGATCCGCGCCGTCACTCCTGTCTACGATTCCGGCGGAACCCTGGTAGGTCTGGTGTCTGCCGGTGTCACCCGCGAACAGATCAGCAAGCAGTTCGCCCAAAGTGTTCCGGTCATCCTGTTCGTTGCCGGCGGCGGTCTTCTTGCCGCGCTCTTGAGTTCGCTTCTGGTGAGTCGGCGTATCAGGCGACAGACCCTGGGAATGGCGCCGGATGAACTCCGCACCATGTACGAACACCACGACGCCGTCCTGCACAGCATCGGTGAGGGCTTGGTGGTGATCGGGCGAGGCCGAAGCAAGGATGCGCGAGTGGATATCGTCAACGACGAAGCACGTCGCCTCCTCGATCTACCGGACGGGCCCGTGCCACTTTCATCCATCCCCGAGACCTTGCGAGTCGACGACGCATCGCCCGCCAAGGACCAAGTGCACCTCACCGACAAGCGTGTGCTGGTGGTCAACCAACACCCGGTTGAGTGGGAGGGCAACAGAATTGGCACCGTGCTGACAATTCGCGATCACACCGAACTGCAGAACGTGCTCGGGGAATTGGATTCGGTACGTAGTTTTGCCGAGTCGCTTCGATCGCAAGCCCACGAAAGTGCAAATCGTCTGCACACGATCATCACGATGGTCGAGTTGGGGCGAAACGAAGACGCAGTGGCCTTCGCCACCAATGAATTGCGGGTGTCCCAACAGCTGATAGATCGTCTGATGAATGCGGTCCACGAGCCGGCGCTGGCCGCACTACTGCTCGGAAAAATGAGCGAAGCGACCGAGCGTGGGGTCGACCTGACCATCACGGAAGACACCGCGCTCGGTCCGGTTCCTTCGCTCAATGCACGCGAGTTGGTCACGCTGGTCGGCAATCTCGTGGACAATGCTATTGACGCATCGCGCGCGAGCGAGTCTCCGTGGGTGGAAGTGACGGTAATGGAAGAGGATTCGATGATGGTTGTTGCCGTCGCCGACAGCGGCCCGGGAATGACACCCGAAGCACTCGAAAAGGCCAAGGGCCGTGGCTACTCCACAAAATCCGGCTCTCGCGGACTCGGTCTCGCGCTCGTCTCGCAAGTGGTGAAACGGCACGGCGGCACGCTCACCAGCGAACCGGCGATGGGCTCCATGCTGGTCGTCCGTATCCCGCTGCGCGAGGCGGAAGCACCGCGATGATTCGTGTACTGATAGTCGACGACGAACCGTTGATCGCGCAGGCACACCGTTCCTACGTCGAGCGAGTGCCGGAATTCGTGGTCCACGGCGTGGTTCATTCCGGGAACGCCGCCGTGCGTGCAGTTACGGCGGCCAACGCCACCGACCAGCCCATCGACCTGGTCCTGCTCGACATCGGGTTGCCCGACGCCAGCGGTCTCGACGTGGCTTCCGCCCTCGGCGGGTTGCGCCCCAGTCCGGACATCATCGCGGTTACCTCGGCGCGCGATCTGGAGGTGGTTCGAAGCGCCGTGGCTCGCGGGATCGTCCTCTATCTTCTCAAGCCGTTCACTTTTGCAGCATTCCGCGACAAGCTCGAGCGCTACCTCGAATATCGTGCAGCACTTCCCGCTGGAGAGTCTGCGGTCAGCCAGCACGACATCGACCGAGCGATGTCCGCACTACGAACGTCCGACGATCGAGCAGCGGCGCCGAAAGGCTTTGCGCCTCAAACGCTCGGACTCGTCGCAGCGTCTGTCCGGGATTCGGAGGGACCCGTGACCGCCGCAGAGGTGGCAGCATCGGTCGGCGTGTCCCGGGTGACAGCCTGGCGCTACCTGGAAAAGCTGGCAGACGACGGCATGCTCACCCGGGAGACCGAGTACGGGCGCGCTGGGCGCCCTCAGGTTCGTTACCGAAGAACCTGATTGACACAGAACCAGATTGACACCGGGCTAGTTCGCGCCCACGGTGTCCAGCACCCAGGCGAACTCGAACGCGACCTCTTTCCACTTCTCGTAACGACCGCTGACACCGCCGTGTCCGGCGCTCATCTCGGTCTTGAGAAGTAGCGGAGCGTCACCGGTCTTCGTGGCGCGCAGTTTTGCGACCCACTTGGCCGGCTCCACGTACAGAACACGGGTGTCGTTGATGCTCGTGATCGCAAGAATGGCGGGATAGTCCTTGGCTTCCACATTCTCGTACGGGCTGTACGAGCGCATGTAGTCGTAGACGTCCTTGTTGTGCAGCGGGTCTCCCCATTCGTCCCACTCGATGACCGTCAACGGCAATGACGGATCGAGAATCGACGTCAGCGGGTCGACAAACGGAACGTTGGCGAGAATGCCGGCAAACAGTTCCGGAGCGAGGTTGGCGACAGCCCCCATCAGCAATCCACCCGCACTACCGCCGTCGGCAACCATACGATCAGCGGCTGTGACACCGGTGTCGATCAAATGCTTTGCGCAAGAGACAAAATCGGTGAAGGTGTTTTTCTTCGTGAGCGTCTTACCGTTTTCGTACCAGTGACGGCCCATCTCGCCGCCGCCGCGCACGTGTGCAACCACGAAAACGACACCGCGATCGAGCAACGACAGCCGGGCAACCGAGAACGACGGGTCGATGCTCGCCTCGTAGGAGCCGTAGCCGTACAACAACAACGGTGCGGGACCTTCGGGGGCACCAACGCGCCTCACGATCGAGAGCGGAATGCGGGTGCCGTCGTCGCCCACAGCCCAGTCGCGGCGCTGCTCGTAATTACTCGCATCGAAGTCACCGAGAACAGGCTGCGACTTACGCAGTGCCAGTTCACCACCGGCGACGTAGTAGTCGTACACCTGCCCGGGAGTGATGAAGGACGTGAAGCCGAGCCGGATAGTGGGCTGCGCCCATTCCGGGTTGGACCCCATCCCGATGCTGAAGAGTTCCTCGTCGAAGTCGATCTCGTGACGTTCGCCGTAGCCGTCAGCGGTCAACGGCCACACGGCAACCCGAGTGAGAGCCTCGCGGCGGTAGCTCAGGACAAGGTGTCCGGCAAAGGCTTCGGCTTCTTCCAGACGAACGTCGGCGCTGTGCTCGATCAGCGTCGTCATGTTCGTCGGATCCGATACCGGAGCTTCCACCAACACGAAGTTCTCGGCCTTGACTCCGTCCACGACGTCGTTGTGGAGGATGAGGAAGCGGTCCTCTCCCCCGATCACCGCGTGTTCGGCCCCGTACTCGACGCCTTCGCGACGCGGGATGATGACGCGGAAGTCGCCTTCCGGATTCGCCGATTCCAGCATCCAGCCTTCGCTGGTCACCTTGGACCCGACCCAGATCATCAGGTACTTCTCGCTGCGAGTCGAACCCACGGAGACCCAGTAGCGCTCGTCGGGCTCGTGGAAGACCGAAACATCTTGGCTCTGCGGCGTTCCCAGCTTATGACGCCATACGGTGTCCGGACGCCAGGAGTCGTCGACGGTCATGTAGAAGACGTGACTGTGATCGATCGCCCAGGTGGCGCCGGGTGCGGTGTCGGGAATCTCGTCGGCGAGCATTTCGCCGGTCTCGAGGTTCTTGAACCGCAAGGTGTATCGCTCGTCGCCGACGATGTCGACCGAGTACGCGAGCAACGTGCCGTCCTCGCTGATGGAGAACGCGCCGAGTGAAAAGAACTCGTGCCCTTCGGCTTCGACATTGCCGTCCATGAGGATCTGCTCGCCGGCCAGCTCTACGCCAGGCGTCAGGTTGGGCGGAGTCCAGTCGTCCTCACCGGCAATGGGGCACCGGCACTGGACGGTGTACGACTTGCCTTCCACGCTGCGTGAGTAGTACCACCACTTGCCCATGCGTGTGGGTACCGACATGTCGGTTTCCTGCGTCCGCGATTTGATCTCCTGGAAGATCTTCTCGCGCAACGGCTCGAGAGCGGCTGTCTGCTCGTCGGTGTACGCGTTCTCGGCTTCGAGGTACGCGACTACCTCGGCATTGTCCTTGTCCCGCAGCCACTCGTAGTCATCGACGAACGTGTGTCCGTGATGGGTACGTTCGACAGGGACCTTCTTTGCGACCGGCGGGACGAGGCTCATGCGCTGGGACCGACCCAATCGTCGAAGGACAACCCGGAAATGCGTTCGTACGCCTCGATGTAGCGTGCGCGAGTCGCATCGACGATTTCCTGCGGCAACGGCGGCGGTGTCGTGTCCGAGCTTCGATCCCAACCGGATTCGGGGCTCGTGAGCCAGTCGCGGACGAACTGCTTGTCGAAGCTGGGCTGCACCTTGCCTGCCTCGTAACCTTCGAGGGGCCAGTAGCGGGACGAGTCGGGGGTGAGCACCTCGTCGGCGAGCACGAGGTTTCCAGCGGAGTCGAGACCGAATTCGAGCTTGGTGTCCGCGAGAATGATTCCGCGATCGGCTGCGAAGTTGGAGGCGCGGGCGTAAACGTCGAGAGTGTCCTCGCGAAGCTGCACGGCCAGCTTCAGGCCGACCTTCTCCACCACCTGCTCGAAGCTGATGTTCTCGTCGTGATCGCCGAGAGCCGCCTTGGACGCCGGGGTGAAGATCGGGTCGGGCAGCCGCGACGCCTCGACAAGGCCCTCGGGCAATGCGACGCCGCACACTGCGCCGGTGTTGTTGTAGTCGACCAGGCCGGAGCCGGTGAGGAAGCCACGGACGACGCATTCGACGGGAACCATGTCGAGGGAGCGCACGACGAGAGCCCGGCCGAGCACCTCTTCCGGGATGCGATCGTCGTCGGGCTCGCCGGCCAGATGGTTGGTGCCACCGAGGACGTTGAAGAAGAACACGCTCATCGCGGTGAGAACGCGGCCCTTGTCCGGGATCGGTGTGCTGAGCACGTGGTCATAGGCCGAGATCCGATCACTCGCGACAAGCAGCAGATGCTCGTCGTCGATCGTGTAAAGGTCACGGACCTTGCCACCGGCCAGATGAGTGTAGGAATCAAGTGTAGGACGCACCCGGTCACCCTATCGGGCGTTCGCAGTTCGTACAGAACCCCGGTAGCCGGGACTGGTAAGCGTCCTCGCCGTTCGGAGAGCTGTCCGCCCTGTTCACCCGGATATGCAGGTGGCCCCTCGCCACTGGGCGAGAGGCCACTGTCACAGTCGATGAACTACCGGTTTGCGGGCAGCTTCGACAGGCCCTCGTCGATCGAATCCAGCGTCAGAAGAGCCGTCTGATAGGTCGCTGCCAACGAATGCCGAACCTGGACGACGTTGCCGGCCTTCACTGCGGGCAGTTCCTTCCACAGCTCGGAATCGACCAGTTCCTGAAGCTGCGGAGACATCGAGCCGTCGGCGTTGAGGCCGTAGACGATCACGTCGACATTTCCGAGATTCTCGCCGATCTTCTCGATGGATACCTGTTCGTTGTGGATGTCAGCAGGGTCAGCAGGGGTGCCGAGGAACTGCAGGCCGAGTCCGTCGAAGAGATTGGTTGTGTACGAAGACGCGTACTCGCGGGAGAACGTCCCAGCCTCGGGCTTGCAGACGTTGCACACGCCTCCGAAGGTGAGCGAGCCGAGCTTGTCCTTGTACTTCGCGGTCAATTCGGTGGTGCGAGCGTCGTACTCGCCCTTGAACTCACCGTAGGTGTCGGAAACATTGGCGGCGTCGGCGAACTTCTCACCCAACACGCGCCAATCAGCGGGAACCGTCGGCCCCAGGAAGACGACCGGAGCAGCAGCCTTGAGCTGAGCCATGTCCAACTGGCTCTCGACGCGAGCGGGAACACCCATGATGATCAGATCAGGCTCGGCAGCGACGATTCCCTCGTAGTTGAGCTGGGAGACGTTGCCATCGGGTGCGACCTTCGGCAGGGCTTCGTAAGCGGCCTTGGTTTTGTCGTCCATGTTGCCGAGTTCACGGGTCCACTCGCACACCGCAGCCAGATTTGCTCCTGCCTGGATCAACGGCAGAACCGCGTATCCGCAGGCCACGATCCGCTGCGGATCGCTCGGGATCTCGATGGATCCGTTCTGCGCCTCGAAGACACGGGTCTGCGAGCTCGCGGCCGTCGTCGAAGATTCGGTCGACGCCTCCTCGGAGTTGCTGCATCCGGCGACGCCTACTGCCAACGCGGCTGCTGCACCGATCACCACTGCGCGGCGAACCCGCGACAGACCTTGAACCCGCATGTTGAACTCCATCTGGACGAACCGGAACTGCACCGGAATTAATTTGGTGAGGCTAACCAATATCAGCGCACGGGGTGTTTACACAAACACAGGTCCCGAGGAATGAACCCCCTTCCGATGCAGTCAGGCGAAAACGCACGGCGCACTACTCGGTAAGCGAGCGAGCCTGCGCAATACGCCTCCCACTGAGAGGGAGCAAAGCAAGATTCTTCTCGAATCGGGCACTCGAACTCGCTACCTTGCCTTCGCGATACCTCATCGACTCGCCACTCTCACCGCTCGACGAAGGGCTCAGACATGTCCCGATCCACGCGCACCTACTCACTACGGTCTGCCGCGGCCATTGCCTTGACCAGTAGCTTTCTCATCACCGGTTTCGGCGCCTCGATCGCACACGCCGAACCTGTCCCATCGGCTCCACAATTCGGCTCACTGGATCTAGGCTCCAGCAGCTTCGGCAGTGCCGATCAAACTCCAGATGCCCCGCGGCTGAACGGGATCGACAACTTCCGCGATGTCGCGGGCACCGGCGCCGGATACTCGGGAACTTTCGGTATGCCCGTAAGCAAGGGAGTCTTCTACCGCGCGAACGCGATCACGCCCAAGGGCGATGACATGAGCGTTCTCGAAAAGCTCGGACTGACAAAGGTTTACGATCTGCGAACGGCACCCGAGATCGCCAGCAAGCCAGACGTCCTGCCCGACGGGGTTGCGTACGAGAACATTCCGATCCTGTCCGGGAACATCGCCGAGATGGTCGCGAAGATCAAGTCCCCCGAGGACTCACGATCGATGATGCAGGACATGAACCGCGCCTTCGTCACCGGAACTACGGAGCGGGCCGGGTTCGCGCAGTTGCTGACCGGCCTCGCGGAAACTGAAGGTGCACAGGTCTTCCACTGCACTGCAGGTAAGGACCGCACCGGCTGGACGTCCTTTCTGCTGCTGAGCATCGCCGGCGTCGACCGCTCGGTGATCGTGAACGACTACCTGCTGACCAACGAGTACACCGCCGAAGGCATGAAGGCCACACGCGCGGGCATCGCGGCTAGCTTGGGCGAGCAGATGGCCGTCAACATGGAGCCTCTATTGGGTGTCGAGGCAAGCTATCTCGATGCCGGCCTCGCCCAGTTGGACCAGACCTACGGGTCGGTCGATCGCTATCTGACCGAGGGCCTGGGCCTGAGCCCAGTGACCGTCATGACGCTCAAAGCCAAGCTGCTGGGCTGAGCGACACAGATGCCCCGGGTTCGACGAGGGGCCGAACCCGGGGCACGTGTACTTCTCTGCCCGTGCCGTGCCGGATGGGGCGGCAGCGTCCCGTGCGTCAGCGCGATACGGCGATCACGTTGTTTCGGTACGCCCAGATGACGATCTGCACACGGGTTCGCACCTGTAGCTTCTTGCAGATGTTGCTGATGTGCGACTTCACCGTGCTCTGCTCGAGGCTGAGAGAATCCGCGATGTCGTTGTTTCCCAAGCCTTGTGCCAGAAGTTGCACCACATCCATTTCACGCGCACTGAGACCGTGATCCGATCCGGAGCGCGCCGTGGACATCGGTGCCGGCTTGCGCCGCGCGAACTCCACGATCAGTCTCGACGTCAATCTCGGAGAGAGCACCGAGCCACCCTCGGCCACGGTCAACACTGCCGACGAGAGCTCTTCGGGATCGGCGTCTTTGAGCAAGAACCCTGCGGCGCCGCTGTCGAGCGCCTCGAAAACGTACTCGTCGAGATCGAACGTGGTGATCACGATAACGCGGGTCGCCGGAAACTCGGCGAGAACCTCCCTGGTCGCAGTCAACCCGTCGCCGTGTGGCATGCGGATATCCATCAGTACGACATCCGGACGCAGTGCACGCACCTGCTCGTACGCCTCGACTCCCGTCTTGGCATGCCCGACGACGCGAATCTCGGGGTGTCCGGAGAGAAACAGCTCGAACCCCTGCCGTACCACCTGCTGGTCGTCCGCAATAAGGACATCGATCATGCGTTGATCCTCCCGTTCACCGGCACCAGTGCCTGCACAGCCCACTCACCTTCCGAATTCGGTCCAGCGTCCAGTTGACCACCCATGAGCGTCGCGCGTTCGCGCATTCCCACAATTCCGAGGTTTTGCCCGTCGGAGGCCGGGCGGGAACTTCCGAGAGTATTGATCACCCGCACCCGCACCGCGCCGGCTTCTCGGCTCAGACGCACCTTCGACTCACTGCCCGGCGCATGGCGAAGGACGTTCGACAACGCTTCCTGCACGATGCGGTAGCAGGTCAACTGAACTCCGCTGTCCAAGTCGTCGAAGCGGCCGACTTTCTCCAACGAGATCGACGAGATGGTGCGCCTGCAGTCATCCACCAACTCGTCGATGTCGGAGACCATGGGTGTCGGGAAATCGGGGTCTTCCTCACCCAGGCGAAGGATCCCCACGATCTGCCGCAAGCTGTTGAGGGCCCGCTGCCCCTGCTCGATGACGCCGCCCAGCAGGGCTTGCGCTTGTTCGGGATTGCTCGAGAAGAACTTGTCGGCGGCACGCGCCTGGATGATCATGCCGGTCATGTGGTGAGCCGCGACGTCGTGCAACTCACGTGCCATGTCCTGCCGTTCGGCGACAACGGCATTCGCGATCTTGCGTTCGCGGTCCCGGTGCAGATCCGCTACTGCCTGGCTGTTCTCCGCTGCTTGCTTTCGCAGACGCGCGACGATCTTTCCCATGGCGCCGATGACCAGAAAACTCGTGACGGTGTTCGCTGCCGGCTCGAGGAACAGGTGGGGCAACTCCCCCACCTGAACCTCGGCGACCGTCAGCCCGTCCCGTTCGGTGGTGTACATCGCCATGATCACGTCCATCGCCATTCCGAGGACCAGCAGTCCGACCAGGCGCATGCCTGTCACCCGGATGGACACTGCCATGATCGCGAACCAGAATAGCGGTGTGGCCCCGAGCGATCGACTGCCGAGGAAGAGCATCAACCCGCCGGATCCTGCCAACGTCAGAAGGTAGTACGCGATCGGGTACCGACGGCGCGCACACGCCACAACAGTCAACACCGTCAGGAAACACATAATGCCGACAACGGTTGCCGGATCGCTCAGTACTTGATTGCTCGTCTCGGATTCCGACTTGAGACTGGCGAGGCCGAACACCCAGGGCACACTCAACAGACCGACGATCACGGCCGCAGTAGCCGGGTTGTTCAGGCTGAAACGTCCCCAGCCTCGCGATGCCAGGACTTGCCCCGGGGCATTCTGACCAGCCGAGTCGAACATCCACTCCCCATTCCGCATCCGATGATTGACGTTCATGGTGGCATGCCCGCACCACTTGGTCACACATTCGACGAATGTGAAGGGAATGTTCGATTCTCGGGTCCTACCAAAGGACTAATTCGGAGTGGAAGTACTAGTACTTACGGATCAGCTGAACTGTTCGACCAACCGGTTCACCATATTGGTTGCGCTGTAGTAGTCGAGACGGAAGGTATCGAGCCCCACGGCATAGACATGGTGATCACGAATCGCCGGATGCTGAGCCAACAGGGGAAGTCCCTCGACCGCCTTCACCGCGCCGTCGTCGGCGCTGACCAAGATCAGGGTATTGCCCGCGATTCCGTCGTAGAGATTCTCGGCCGAGACCTGGATGATGTCCTTACGCTTACCCATCGATTCACTGCTCTTCGCAGACTTGGGAATGTCAGCGACCGTGAAACCCATCGCCGTGAGCAACTTCGCCTGCCCGGACTCGTGCGTCCAGATGTTGGCACCGCTGCCGTCCTCGTAGTAGACCAGGGCAGTGGTCGGCTGCGGTGGAAGCGTGATCTTGGCCTTGGCAGCCTCTACCGCACTGTCGAATCTCGCGACCGTCGCCGCGGCGTTGTCTTCGAGGCCGGTCGCCTTACCCAGCACTGCGGCGACTTCCTGCCAACTACTTCCGCCGTAGTCCACCACAATTGTCGGCGCGATGGCCGTGAACTGTTCGTACAGATCGACGACGGAGTCACCTCCAGTCGCCGAGACGACGATGAGGTCCGGGTTCTGCGCCAGAACGGATTCTGCGTTCGCACCGCCCATCGGCAGCACCGCGAGTCCACGTTCTCGAGCAATGTCGCCCCACTGTGTGAACAACCCCTGGGCGTCCGATACGTCGGTGTTCGGTCCCGTCGATGCGGTAGCCACCACCGGAGCGTCGATCGACAACAGCGTGCCTGTCAGCGTCACACTGGTCGAGACGATCCGCTCCGGCTTCGACGCTATCTCCATCAACCCCTTCGGCGATTCCACGGTTCGTGGCCAATTACCCTGCGATGCAGCTGAATCAGCATCACTATCGGCATCCGCAGAACTACATCCGGCGAGGGCGAACCCTGCTACCAAGACTGCGGAGAGCACCTTCAGGGTGCGTGATCTTTTCATTGTGACGCCCACTGGCGGACCACTCCTCGAATTCAAAAGCCCATCAAATTAGGTTAGGCTGTGCTCATGCTAACTCAGGCGGTGACTGAACTGTCCACTTCCCTTGCGACTTCGCCCGACATCGAGACGTCCTGGAATCGGATAGTGCAACAAGGCACGCCGATTATCGAAAATGTTGATACACAGACTGTTCGAGTCACCTTCCTCTGGCGTCAGCCCGAAGAGACTGAGGTCGAGCGCGTCTATCTGGATGCAAATTCGCTGACCGACCATCACGCAGAACAACTCAGTGTGATGCAGCGGATCGGTGACAGTCCGGTGTGGTTCTACTCTGCCGACGTCTCGAACACCTGGCGCAGTAGTTACAGCATCATCCCGGTATCGAAGTCCGTAGTCGACGAGTTCGACTATCCAGGAGTAGGCAAGGAAGACTCGACCCGCCGCACCCGCTGGTTGGGGCTGCTCGAACACCGAATCGCCGACCCACTCAATCCGCTCTCCGCGGGCGTGGACACAAGACGCTCCGTCGCCGAGATGCCCATGGCGCCGGACCAGTTCGGTTGGGATGCTCCGGTTTTCAGGAATTCGGCACAGCTCACCTGGGACAGTTCGACATTGGGTGTTGAACGCCCGGTGTGGATCTACGAGACCGTGGACGACGGGCTGACACCGCTCGAAGAACGCCCACTCGTGATACTTCTCGACGGGCGCCACTGGGCCGAGGTCATGCCCGCGGGTGCCGCCTTCGATCGTGCGGTCCAGACCGGCAAGCTGAAATCCTGCGTTCTGCTGGCCGTCGATTCCGTTGACAATCAACGCCGTTCGCAAGAATTGCCGTGCAACCGCGAATACTGGAGCGCAGTCGTCCACGAACTGCTTCCGCAAGTACGCGCCGTCGCACCCTTTTCGTCTGATCGAACGCGAACCGTGGTCTCGGGGCAGAGCTTCGGCGGACTGGCCTCGATGTTCGCAGCACTCGAGTTTCCCGAACACTTCGCGCTGGTCGCCAGCGGGTCCGGTTCATTCTGGTGGCCAACCGGTTTGAAGCGCGGCGAGGACGGTCCGCCGGGTGGAGACATAGCCGCACGCATCGAGCGCGACGGCGTGCCGGACGGTTTACGCGTTGTCCTCGAAGTAGGTAGGCACGAGTCCGACATGGTCGGGCACAGCGCAGCGGTCGCCCAGGCGTTGGAGGCCGCCGGGGCACAAGTGTCGTATCGGATCTTCGACGGCGGCCACGATTGGTTGTGCTGGCGCAGTGCCCTTCTGAACTCCGTTGTCGAACTGATCGGCCGTCCGTAAACCAGGCCGGTGCCGCTAGTTCAGTGCGCCGCGAATGACAGCAGCCGTGCTGTCGAGAATTGCCCGACTGGGCGTGCGAGGTAGTGCACGCAGGCCGAAACCGTCACCGCGATTTCGAGGGATGACGTGCAGATGAACATGGAAGACTTCCTGCCCCGCAACAGCTCCGTCGGAGAGATGCAGATTCACTCCGTCGATGGGGAGAGGCCCAGTACGCATCGCCGCGGCGATCTTCTGTGCGACGGCAAAGATCCTGGCACCGTCGTCGGCATCGAGCGCGGACAATCCGCTCGCGTGACGCTTGGGCACGACCAGGAGATGACCGGACGTGAACGGCCGAATATCCATGAAGGCAAGGACATTCGCGTCGTCGTAGACGACACTGGCCTCGGCCTCACCGGCGATGATGGAACAGAAGATGCAGTTCATGGTCTCCGCCCCTGTGCGCCTTTCGGTAGTGGTGACTACCAGAAAGGCGCACGGGGGCGTAGCCCTTACAGAATCGGCGACGGCGCGTACGCCGCAGCTTCGGGATGGGCGTCGACAAGTTTCCGGACCTCGGCGACAACGGCATCGACCTGAGCCGATGCGGCGCCGACAAAGGCTGCCTTGTCGGCCAGAGCCTCGTCGAGTGCAGCGCGGTCGAGCGGCAGACGGTCGTCGGCGGCGAGGCGATCGAGCAGATCGGGCTCCTTGCCCTCTTCACGCATCGCGAGTGCAACTGCGACGGCGTTCTCCTTGATCGCCTCGTGTGCGGTCTCGCGTCCGACGCCGGCGCGCACGGCAGCCATCAGTACGCGCGTCGTGGCGAGGAACGGCAGGTACCGCGTCAGTTCCTTCTCGATGACGGCCGGGTAGGCACCCATCTCGATCAGCACGGTCAGGAAGGTCTCGAACATGCCGTCGATCGCGAAGAACGCGTCCGGCAGAGCGACGCGACGCACGACGGAGCAGAAGACGTCGCCCTCGTTCCACTGTGCACCCGCGAGCTCGGCTGCCATGGAGCCGTATCCGCGCAGGATCACCTGTAGTCCGTTGACGCGCTCGCACGAGCGGGTGTTCATCTTGTGTGGCATCGCCGAGCTGCCGACCTGGCCGGGCTGGAAACCTTCGGTGACCAGCTCGTGGCCGGCCATCAGGCGGATCGTGTGTGCAAACGACGACGGTCCCGCGCCGACCTGGACGAGCGCGGAGATGACGTCGTGATCGAGAGAACGCGGGTACACCTGGCCGACGCTGGTCAGAACGTGCGCGAATCCGAGGTGCTCGGCGACCTTCGCTTCGAGCTGATCGAGCTTGGCCGCATCGCCGTCGAGCAGATCGAGCATGTCCTGAGCAGTACCCATCGGACCCTTGATCCCGCGCAGCGGGTAGCGGTCGATCAGCTGGCGCAGACGCGTCAGCGCGACGAGCAGCTCGTCGGCGGCGGAAGCGAAACGCTTACCCAAGGTGGTGGCCTGAGCTGCGACGTTGTGTGAGCGACCGGCCATCACGATGGACGAGTACTCGGCAGCGCGCTCACCCAGGCGGGCGGCGACGGCGATGCCGTGGCTGTAGACGTGTTCGAGAGAACGCACGATCTGCAGCTGCTCGACGTTCTCGGTGAGGTCACGGCTGGTCATGCCCTTGTGGACCTGCTCGTGACCGGCGAGTGCATTGAATTCCTCGATGCGCGCCTTCACGTCGTGGCGGGTGACCCGCTCGCGGTCTGCGATGGACTCGAGGTCGACGTTGTCGATGACGCGCTCGTAGTCGTCGATGGCGTCGGCCGGAATGTCGATGCCCAACTCTGCCTGCGCACGCAACACCGCCACCCACAATTGACGCTCGAGCACGATCTTGTACTCGGGAGACCACAGAGCAACAAGCTCGGGGCTGGCGTATCGGTTGGCAAGGACATTCGGGATGCGGCTCACGAGGCCTCAGTCTAACGGGGGCCAAGCAGTGCTGTTACCCCCGATAGTGACCGAGCTAGACCGGCGGCGCCATCACGTCGATCGATTCCAAGAGCATTCCCCTGGCCAACCCCCGTGGGTCCGGGTCGTACTCCCCCAGAGCCGTGATCATCGCGCCGTCGACCATCGCGACGAGACGACGCAGTTGCCCCTCGGGAGCCGACCGGCCCGAGCGTCGAAGCGCATCGGTCAACAGGTCGTCGAGCTGGGCGCGTAGGCGCAACTGCACGTCACGAAGCGCGGGATGACGGGCACACGCGACGAATCGTTCGTAGCGCGAGATCAAACGCTCGCGGCTCTCCGGACGCTTCTCTTCGTCGCCGAGCAGCAGTTCGACCAACAGTTCGACGGTTGATTCGGCGCCCCTCCGACGTTGGGTCACCGCAGCCACTCTGGCGCGCATCGCTTCCATGTCGGCGTTGCCGTTGAGCTCGACGGCGCACGCGATCAGATCGTCTAGTGAGTCGAAGTAGTACGTCGTCGAAGCCAGTGGAAGGTCGGCCCTGGTTGCCACCGCTCGGTGACGAACGGCGTCGAACCCGCCTTCCAGCAATAGTTCAGCAGCGGACGCCACCAGAGCTTGGCGACGTCGTTCGCCCTTGGGCGTAGCTGCAGAAGACACCACGACATCGTGCCAGCAGAGGGCACCTCCGCATGGCGAAACAGCTCGAAGACCCTGCTGTTTGTTACCCGAGCCACTTCTCGAGGCGAATCAGCGCCTCCTGGATGTCGGCTGTCGCACCCGCGAACGAAAGTCTGACCATCCGGTTTCCGTGGACGGTGTCGAAATCGATTCCGGGTGCCAACGCGACCCCGGTATCTGTCAGCAACCGCGCACACCAAGCGGTGGCGCCCTCGTCACCACACAGATGGCCGATATCCGCGTAGACGTAGAACGCGCCGTCAGCAGGAGCCAACTCCGTGATGCCCAGTTTCGGCAGTCCGGTCAACAGCAGTTCACGATTGACTGCGTACCGCTGAACGTGCCCGTCCAACTCGACCTTCGCCTCGTCCGAGAACGCCTCGATCGCGGCGTACTGCGAGATCGCGGGCGGACACACCGTCATGTTCGACGCGAGTCTCTGCAGCGGGCGCCGCAGGTAGGCCGGCACCAACATCCAGCCGAGCCGCCAACCGGTCATCGAAAAGTACTTGGACACCGATCCGATCACAACGGACTCGCGCGAGGTCTCCCAGGCGCTCGACGTGTGCTGATCGCCGTATCCGATGCCGTGGTAGATCTCGTCCGAGATCAGGAGAGTGCCGTGCTGCTCGCACCACGTCGCCAATGCAGCGAGCTCCTCGGGCGAGATCACCGTGCCCGTCGGATTTGCGGGGCTGGCGACGATCAGACCGGCAGGCGGCGCCGGCAACGCCTCGAGCATTTCCACCGTCGGCTGGTATCGAGTTGCCGGCCCACAGTCGAGTTCGACGACGTTGCAGCCGAGCGCGGCAAGGGTGTTGCGGTACGCGGGATATCCGGGACGAGCAACCACCACGGTGTCCCCCTCATCGAACGCGGCCAGGAAGAGCAAGGTGAACGCCCCGGACGAACCGGTCGTCACCACCACGTCTTCGGCGTCGACGGAGATTCCCGAGCGCTCACTGTGGTAGCGCGCAATAGCTTCGCGCAGCGGCAGGATCCCGAAAGTCTCGGTGTATCCGAGTAGTTCAGTGCCGAGAATCTCTCGCGTCGCGCGCAACACCGGCGCGGGAGCGGGCGTCGACGGTTGACCGGCAGCCAACGTCAGAACGTCACCGTGTGTCCGCTGACGTTCGGTCGCGGCCTTCCATACATCCATGACATGGAAGGTCTGGATATCTGATCGACGAGATTCTGAGCGCACACTCCGACGGTAGTCGAACCGTGTTGCGGCAAGAAACGAAGACCACCCATTGTGACGATCCGACAGATTCAGGCACTCAGCATGAGTCGATTCAACGAGACCTGGGCCACGTCACTCGCGCAACATTGATCAACGACTTCCTTCGATCAAAAGGTGCATCAGATGAAAGCTCGCTCAGTGCCCACCGCGGCTCTGGTCACGATCGGCGTTCTCACGGTTGCCTCATGCGGAAGCTCCTCTGATCCTGGCGGGGATTCTTCCGGCGATTACGCCAAGGACGGCAGCTTCACGACGATCGTGAACACCGACCCCGGCAACCTTCATCCTCTGATCACCAATCTGACTGCCACGCAGGCGATCAACAGCTATACCAACGACTCGTTGTTGGCCATCGACCCCAAAACCCGCGCAGCGGGCCAGTATCTGGCCGAAAAATGGAGCGAGAACGAAACTTCGCTGAACTTCACCCTCAAGAAGGGGATCACGTGTGAAGACGGCACGACCTTCACCGCCCAGACAGCGGCGAACAACATCAACTGGGTCGTCGACAAGACCAACGGCTCGCCGTGGTTGGGAGCATCCGTACCCGAAACTGCGGTAGCAACCGCTGATGGTGACGAGCTCACGATCAAGACAACGGAACCCGCGCCCTTCCTCCTCGAGCGCATCGGCGCTCTCAAGCTGGCGTGCCAGGCAGCGCTCGACGACCCTGCCAGTGTTCGAGGCAGCAGCAACGGAACCGGACTGTTCAAGATCACCGAAGTAGTGGCCAACGATCACGTCACGCTCGAACGCCGCGACGGATACAACTGGGGGCCGAACGGCGAAACCACGTCGGACACGCTCGGAGTGCCCGAGACGGTCACGATCAAGGTCGTGACCGACGCCGCGACGACGGCGAATCTGGTCCTCACCGGAACGGTCAACGCGGCCCCGGTTGCCGGCGCGGATATCGAACGTGTGGAAGCTTCCGGCCTTGAATCGATGACGTCCAACACCCTGAGCGGACAGTTCATCTTCAACCACAATGCGGCTCTCCCCACCAACGACCAGGCGGTACGCACCGCACTCGTACAGGCGATCGACCTCGACGATTACACGGACATCAACACCGGTGGCAAAGGCTCACGCGCTACGGCACTGGCAGTAGTCGATCCGCGGGCATGCGACTTCGACAGCGTCACCGGTGTAGTTCCGAAGTTCGACATGGCCGCGGCGAAGAAGACTCTCGCGGACGCCGGTTGGAAGCCCGGATCCGACGGTGTCCTGACCAAGGACGGTCAAGCGCTGCAATTGACGGTCATCTTTGCCAACTACCGCGACACCACCTCTGCAGCAGCAGAATACGCAATGAAGCAGTGGCAGGAGCTCGGCGCGAAGGTAGAGCTCCGCGGTGGTGACAACAACTTCATCATCTCCAACACATTCGCGGCGAAAGACCTGACGTCATGGTCGATCTCGATCGGACTGACCGTCCAGAGCGACACCCCCAGCATCTTCGTTCCGTACTTCGCCGGCCCCACCCCACCGTCGGGTGTCAACTTCGCATCGATCGACAATCCGAAGTACACCGAACTGGCGGCGAAGGCCTCGGTTCTGCCCGGGCAGGAATCCTGCTCGGTTTGGAAGGAAGCGGAACAAGCACTGTTCACCTCGTCTGACGTCATTCCGGTGTCCACGTCGCCGAACTTCATGTTCTTCAACGGCGCGACGGCCCTGTATGCACCGGTTGGCGGCACCCTGGCCGGCCCTGGCATCCGCGTTCTGAAATAAGCCGGAAGACAAAGCTTTACGTCTGCATCTATTTCTCCGATTCGAAGGATCTACATGACTGACCGTCCATTTGTTCTCGACGACCTCCACCGTGTGGTCACACCCACTGAAACCGCAATCTCTCCCGACGGCACCGTGGTCGTCTTCGTTCGCTCGGAAATAGTTGCCGGAAAGGCAAATACATCGCTCTGGGCAGTGTCCCGCGATTCCCAGGCTCGTCGCCTCACTGCCGGACCTGCCGATTCGGCCCCTCGGTTCTCTCCGGATGGAACCTCGATCGCCTTCCTCCGCAAGGTCGGCGACTCCGCGCAGTTGCACCTGATCCCGCTCGCCGGCGGCGAGGCCGAAACCCTCACCACAGCAGCATCACTCCCCCTCGGTGCCGGCGCAGCGACCTGGAGCCCGAACGGAAAAGCCATTGCATTCGCCGCCGTGGTCTCGCGTTCGGACTCCACCGATCCGAATGCGCCCATCGTCACCGACCGACTCGGATACAAGGTGGACGGTGCCGGTTGGCTCGGAACCTTCCGGCGCCACCTGCACACCGTCGAACTGGAGACGAAGGCAGTTCGACGGCTCACCGACGGTGATTGGAATGCAGACGTTCCGTCCTGGTCACCGGACGGCAAGGCTCTCGCCTTCACCGCGAATCTGGAACCGGACAGCGATCTGAACCTCACGTTCAGCGCCTACCGAATCCTCGTCGACGATCTGTCGGTTCCGCCGCAGCAACTCGGTCACGCCACCGGGGTGCAGGGCTCGACGCTCTGGCACCCGAACGGAGATTCGGTTGTCGCCATCGGCACTCCCGAGGTCCGTATCGGAACTGCAGACCTGATCCGTCTGTCCGCCCCCGGCCCAATCGAGACACCGGTCGACGTCACCCTTACCGCTCATCTCGATCGCAACGTGATGCCCGGCGCGCCCGGTTACCCCGGTGGCACACCGGCACTGTCGAACACCGGCGACGAGATCGTGTTCTGCCTGCGCGATCGCGGATGGACGCATCTGTACGCCGTCGACATCGAAACCGGCACCTCCCGCTCCCTCGTCGCCAATCCCAACGAGGTCGTCGCGGCGCTCTCCGTTGCCCGTGACGCGCGCGTCGCCTCCGTCATCGTCACCACACAGCAGTCCTTCGGTGAGGTCGCGCTCGTCGACCTGGACAGCGGCGCCGTCACCACGCTGACAAGCTTCACCGCAGAAGCACTTCCCGAGGTGACCCTGTTTGCCGCCGAGGAACGCGAATTCACCATCTCCGACGGCCGTACCGTGCACGGTTGGTTGCTGTCCGCTCCCGAAACCGATGGCGCTGCACCACTTCTGCTCGACATTCACGGCGGGCCGCACAACGCATGGACTGGCGTTGCCGACACCTATCACCCCGCCCACCAGGTTCTCGCAGCGCAGGGTTGGCGCATCCTGACCCTCAATCCACGTGGATCGGACGGGTACGGCGAGGACTTCATGTACGCCGTCAACGGCGCCTGGGGCACCTCGGACCAAGCTGACTTCCTCGAGCCGATCGACGCTCTTGTCGCCGAAGGACTTGTCGACGGGAACCGACTGGCGATCACCGGGTACAGCTACGGCGGATACAGCACCTGCCACCTCACCTCTCAGACCGATCGCTTTGCCGCGGCGGTGGCCGGCGGGCTGATCTGCGATTTCAACGCCATGGCCGGGGTTTGCGATTTCGGTCCGCACCTCGCCTCACTGGCCACCGGAACGACGGTCCCCGAGAACTCCGCGGGGCTCCTGGCTGCCTCGCCCCTCGCCGCCGTGAAGAACGTGGTGACTCCGACGCTGATCCTGCACGGAAAGTCGGACGAGCGGTGCCCGCTAGGTCAGGCCGAGGCCTGGTTCGCCGCGCTGCGCCAGCAGCACGTCCCGACCCGAATGGTGGCGTATCCCGGCGCAAGCCACGGTTTCCTCGTCAACGGCTCGATCTCACACCGAATCGACTACAGCACAAGGCTCATCGAGTGGGTGAAGCGATACACCTCCGCGAAGCTACCCAAGACCGGCCTGGCCAACGCGTCTGCCGGAGCCGATGCATGGAAGCGTTCACTCGACGTACTCTGTGAGCGTTACGGCGTCACCGGAGCTCAATTCGGAATTCTCACACTCGATTCCAGCGGCAAGGAAATCACCCGTACGACGGTGGCTTCCGGCGTGATCAATGCAGACACCGGGGTCGAGGTATCCACCGACTCCCTGTTCCAGATCGGATCCATCACCAAGGTGTGGACCGCGATGCTGGTCATGCAGCTGGTCGACGAAGGCTTACTCGACCTGGACGCGACCGTCCGGTCGATCCTGCCCGACTTCGCACTGCAGGACGAGGAAACAGCTGCCCGCATCACGGTTCGCGCACTTCTGAACCATCGCAACGGAATCGACGGTGACCTGTTCATCGACAAGGGTCGCGGCGACGACGTCGTCGAACGCTACGTCGAGGGCCTGCGTGACTTCCGTCAGGTTCATCCACTCGAGGACGGCTTCGCGTACTCGAACTCCGCGTACGTCCTTGCAGCTCGTATCGTCGAGGTTCTCCGCGGAGGAATCTGGGACGACATCCTCAAGGAGCGGATCATCGATCCGCTCGGCCTCGCGCACACACTCACGTTGACCGGAGATGCTCCGAGATACTCTGTGGCAGCAGGTCATACGGGGAACTCCGTCGTGATGCCCGTCTGGCCGATCACGCGCTCGATGGGGCCCGCCGGCTGCATCACTGCCAGCATCGGAGATCTACTCACGTTCGCGGAACTCGGTCTTCTCGAAGGACAGAGCGTCGACGGCGTACGGATCGTGTCGGAAAAATCAGCCGCCGCGATGCGCACACCCGAAATCGACATCAGCGATCTGTTCCCGGACAAATCCGGCTGGGGTCTGGGTTGGTTCCACGAAACCTGGTCGGGCGAAGAGATTTTCGGGCACGACGGTAGCACCATCGGACAGCACGCATATCTGCGTATCTTCCCCCGCCACAATGTCGCAATCGCGCTGCTGACCAGCGGCGGCAAAGCAGACGGTCTTTACCGCGATCTCTTCACCGAAGCCGCGGCCGCGTTGGTCGGACTCGAACTTCCGCAAGCCCTCGCCCCGAACCCCGCGAGTGCGGAGTCGATTCCGGATTCGGTCCTGGGTAAGTACAGCTCGGGCGGAATAGCAATCGAGTTCCGTCGTGGAGAGTCCACTGACGAAGCCGTGATCACCGTCATCGGCGACGTCATCCCGAATCCCGAGGAAGACGAAACAGCTCCGAAGAAGCCTGCAACGGTAGCTACTCTCGTACCGTCGCAGATCCCGGGGACCTGGACCACCCGTCAATCCGGGGCCGCCGGTTGGACGACGGTACGGCCGCACCGCGACGGCGTGTACGTCGGATTCCGCTTCCTACCACGGGTTAACGCGTGACGACGACCGATACACATACGATGACGGATACACAGAACGCCAGCGAACTCGAGGAATCAAAGATGCAAGAACAGCTTCAAGAACTCGTCGATCAGTGGAGGCTCGAGGCGAACATCCCCGGCGTCTCGGTCGGAATTGTGCATGGCGACAAGGACATCGTCGTCACCAGCGGCATCGAGAGCATCGAAACCCAGCTCCCGGTCACCGACAAGACGATGTTCATGATCGGCTCCACCACAAAGGTCTTTGCTGCAACTGCCGCGATGGCACTGGTCGAGGACGGTCTTCTCGATCTCGACACGCCGCTGGCCGAGTACGTCCCCGAACTGACCCTCGCCGACGACGCAGCCACCCGCACAGTCACGATGCGCCATCTCCTCACCCACACCGGCGGATTCACCGGCGACGCCAGCCTCTCGGCCGGTTGGGGCGAAGACGCCCTGGGCCGCTCGATTTCACGACTGAAAGAACTACGACAGGAATTTCCCGTCGGAGAAGTCTTCTCCTACAGCAACTCCGGATTCGTTCTCGCCGGATACGTCGTAGCCAAGATCAGCGGACTGACCTTCGAAGAGTTGGTCAAGCAGCGCGTTCTGGACCCACTCGACATGAAGAACTCGGCGTTCCTGCCCTGGGACGTGATGACTCACCGGTTTGCACTCGGCCACTACATTCGCGACGGTGAGCCGTTCGTATCCAACGAGACTGGGCTTGACCGCGGCATGACGCCCTGCGGCGGAATGTGGTCCTCGGTGCGCGATCAGCTCGTCTGGGCACGCTACGCACTCTCGGGCGAACACCCCGGTGAGGGACAGCCGCTCGACGAGTCCACCCGGTTGCTGATGCAGAAGCCGCAACGTCCCGCAGCGATGATGTTCGAGGAGGTCGGCATCGGCTGGCTGCTGACTCGGTACGGAACCACCCAGGTAGTGCGGCACGGCGGAAATGTGAGCAATCTCCAGGTCTCCGAGTTCTTGACGGTGCCCGAGAAGAACTTCGCCGTCACCGTGCTGACCAACGCACTCGGCGGCGGAATCGGCAAGAAGATCGTCGACTGGTGCATGGCCAACCTCGCGGAACTGCCCGCTCCGGTATCTCTCGACGTGGTCGAACCCGCTCCGTCGGCCGTCGATGCCGTCCTGGGCAAGTACCAGGCCGGCAACCTGACCATGACCGTCGCGCCCGGTGACGAGGGAATCGGCGTCCGAATGGGCAGCGCGCAGGACCTCGGCGAATACGAGGACATCGTTTGGCCGCCGGCGATCCCGATCGCCTTCGTCAACGACCTCGACTTCGCTGCGCGCGCCGACACCACGCGGACGCTGGGGCGCTTTGTCACCGACGACACCGGACGCGCCGTGATGCTCGAATTCGGCGGCCGAACCGCCAAGCGAGTGGCTTGATCCTGTAGTCGGGTGACGCGGTCCGATTTACGGGACCGCGTCACCCGTCTTCGTCAATGCACAGCCGCGAAGGTACAGACTGGACGCCATGAACTTCATCGGCGAGTCGATTCTGCACCCGTCTCGGTGGAGCGTACGTGCCCGTTCGACCGTGGCATCGACGCTCGTGATCGCCTTCTGCCTGGTGATCGCCGGGCTTGCACTGGTTTTCGTACTGGCGAACTCCCTGCATCTGTCCGCATTGAACAGCTCCGAAGCTCGCGCCACGCAGTTGGTCCAGCAGCTCAACGGAAAGAACCCGGCCGATCTCGACCCCTCGCTTCTGTCCACAGACAGTCAGATCGGAATCGTACAGATCGTCGACGCCGATCACCGAATAGTCGCCCAATCTCCCGGAACCGAGAGTGGCCTCCTGTCCGAACAGCTTCTCGGCCCTGACGAGTCGGACACCTTCGGACGGGTGAAAGAGTCGGACAACGAGGACTACTGGCTGATCGGACGCGGCGCTCAGACGCCGGCCGGACCGGTCACCGTCTTCGTCGGTGCCGACCGCGAACCGGTTGAAACCGTTGTCATCACCGTTGCCGTTCTGCTGGCCATCGTCGGCCCCCTGGTTCTGGCGCTGGCCGCATTTGCCACCTACCGCCTGGTCGGTTCGGCCCTCGCTCCCGTCGAACGCATACGCGCTCGGGTGGCCTCGATTTCGAGTGGTCGACAGGGTGAACGAGTACCCGTCCCGGCCGGGAACGACGAGATAGCCCGGCTGGCAACAACAATGAACGACATGCTTGCACGCCTCGACGAAGGTGCACTGGCCCAGCAACGATTTGTCAGCGATGCCTCACACGAATTACGTAGTCCGCTGTCCACGATCACGACGGCTCTCGAACTGGCACACCACCGCCCAGATCTCCTCGACGACGCGTTGATCGAGGACGCACTACTGCCCGAGGCGCGTCGCATGCGGCAGCTGATCGAGGATCTGTTGATCCTCGCGCGCTCGGACGAAAGCGAACTCGAAAAGATCGGTACCTCCGTCGATGTCGACCTCGACGACATCTTGTTCGCCGAGAAGAAGAGGATCGACGGTTTCTCCGAGGTCAAGGTCACCGCTGCCGTGGCTCCGGTTCGTGTCTCCGGAGACCCCCGAGCGTTGACGAGAATGGTGCGCAACCTGGTCGACAACGCAGTGCGGCACGCCGAGACCCTCGTGCATCTCGAGTGCACCGAAGCCGGCCACGAAGCCCACATCGTGATCGAGGACGACGGGCCCGGAATCCCTGCAGCAGAACGCGAACGAATCTTCGGACGCTTTGTCCGCCTGGACCAACCACGGTCGAGACAAGGGGGTGGGTCCGGACTTGGACTCGCCATCGCGTCGGAAATCGTGGCGGCGCATCACGGAACCATCGCCGTCAGCGAGAGAGTGTGCGGCGGAAGTCGATTCGAGGTGACAATTCCGGTACCGAACGACTGAAGATCAGGCAGTCCCGACAAAGCGGTACCCGACGCCTCGGACGGTTTCGATGCTGTGAGTTCCGAACGGCAGGTCGACCTTCTTACGTAGGTAACCGATATAGACCTCGACGATGTTCTCATCACCTTCGTAGTTGCGGTCCCAGACGGAGCGGACGATCTCGCTCTTGGTGACCACAACTCCGTTGTTGCGCATCAGAAACTCGAGAACGCTGTACTCACGCGGCGTCAGGGTCAATTCGCTTCCCGCTCGCCTCACCTGATGTTTGGCGGGGTCGAGGGACAGGTCTCCTATTTCGAGTATCGCCGGACGTTGCGGAGCTCCGCGCCGCACCAGAGCGCGCAGCCGCGCAAGGAGGACGACAAACGAAAAGGGCTTGACCAGATAGTCGTCGGCACCAAGGTCGAAAGCGTCAGCGAGGTCGTATTCGCCGTCCTTCGCCGACAGCATCAGGATCGGCGTCCAGATCTCCCGGGCGCGTAGGTCCCGCACGATGTCGTATCCATGCTTTCCCGGCAACATGATGTCGAGAACTATCACGTCGAATTCGTCATTGCAGGCAGTCGCGAATCCGTCGTCCCCGTTGAGTTCTACGGCGGTCACGAACCCCTCGGCCACGAGTCCCCGCCGGATCGTCTCGGCCAGGCGCACTTCGTCTTCGACCACCAGTACTCGCATCACCGGCCCCGTTTCGTCGACACACAGTTGTTCGGATGCACCCAGTAGAGCAGACGGTTGGCCCATGACCGAGTTCCGTTCAGCGTTTCTTCAGCTTCGGATCGTCACACTGCATTCATGCCTGCAACTGTGTCGACCGTGCGAAACGTGGTCACCGAAGTCCTGACCGAAAGCACTACCGCGGAAATTGCGGTTGCCGCAATCGTGGTAGCCGCAGCACTGTTCACGTTCGGTTCGATCTACCGAGCTTCCAGCGTTCGGTCTACAGTCCTCCGCACGTGCGGACTCGTGCTTGCCCTGGTGACGCTGTCGATCCAGGTATATCGAAACGGGTGGTTGACGAGCTTCGACGGGCCGGTGACCAACTGGATGGTCGATCATCGGAGCGGCGCCCTGGACCAGATCGCAGCCGCAGTCACAGATCTCGGCAGTCCTGTCGCCACCGCATTGCTCGGGATCACCTGCGGGGTGCTCATCTCGTGGCGAGCGCGTTCGGTAGTCCCAGGCTTGATCGTGATCGGAACCGTTGGCGGTGCAGCGGTTGCCAGCACAGTCATCAAGGCACTAGTCAGTCGCGAACGTCCGCCGACCAATATCCAAGTACTTCTCGAGACCGGCCACTCGTTCCCGTCCGGTCACGTGACCGGCACAGGAGCGCTGTTCGGCATCGCGGTTCTCGTTGTGAGCCTCGACCGAACACCGGCCGTCAAACGCCTTCTGATGCTCCTCGCCGTGACGGTCACCGTCGTCGTCGCGCTCACTCGCCTCTACTTGGGAGCTCACTGGCTCACCGACGTCATCGCCGGAGCCGTTCTCGCGACACTCGCGGTCACTGTGGGCGGCGCCGTCTTCCGGTTCCTCGGCACCCCCATCCAAGCCGAATCAACTACTGCTGCAGTGTGCTCTGCAGAACCTTCAGCACTTCACGAGCCGCAGTCGGTCCGGTATTGAGGTAGAAGACGTCATCGTCGACAGCAACGGCGTGGTTGGCAACCACACCACGTAACTGCGCCCACAACGGCGCGTTCGTCAACGTCACCGGGTCCCCACCCTGCACCCCGTAGAAGATCCAATCAGCGTCCGCCACGTTCAACTCTTCCTCACTGATGTCTCGGGAGGTGTCGTCGAATTGCTGCGACTCCGGACGCGTCAGGCCGGCGTCCTGGGCGATACTGCCGGTAAACGAAGGAATACCGAAGATGCGCAGCCGATTTCCGTTCTGGCGGCTGAACGACACCGTCGGCGGCGACGAGAGGGAAGCACCCAGGGCTGCGGCATCCGCGTTGAAGGTATCCAGTAATGCCGTCGCCTGCTCTGTCTTGCCTATTCCGTCCGCAACGAGCAGGAAGTCCTGCTTCCAGTTGACGCCGGTCCCCTGCGTTGCCACGGTGGGTGCGATCGCCGAAAGCTGGTCGTACAGCGAATCGGCATCCTTCCCTGCGACATTCATCAAGATCAGGTCGGGGTCGAGCTTGACGATCGCTTCGTAATTCGGCGTGAAGCGCCCACCTGCGTCGACGACATCACCTAGCTGAGTTCGGAATTCGGGGTATGCGGCCGACAGGTACGGCGGCACCAGGTCCGCACCGTCACCACGCGTAGAACCTGCTGGCACGACACCGAGCGACAGGAGCGCATCGGCCTGTCCGGTCGAGATCACCACAACCTTCTCCGGCCGTGATTCGATCGTGGTGTCCCCTTCGAAGTGTGAGACGGTGCGGGGAAATTCGCCGTCCGACTTCCCGCTCCCCATGCCGGCCGGGACTTCTCGCGGAGCGACAAACGCAGAGTCCGTCGGCGCCGACGCTCGGATCTCAGCATCTGCGGTCGAGGCGTCCTCACTCGAGCAGCCGCTGAGAGTCGCCACCAAGGCCAGTGCGCCGATCAGCAGGGCACTGCGTGATGTCTTTGGAAAATTCATGATCGTGTCCCGTACGTCGCGATGTTTGACAGATTCGTCCTCCGTCATGGTTAGGTCACCCTACCCTTCTAAGAACTGTAAACTATATCTGTGTCAGATACAGTTTCAGAGCGTGAATCACACGGGATCGATCGCTACTCCACTCGCGTGCCCACCACAGAAGAAGCATCGAGATCACTCATCGCTGCGGCCTTCGAATTACGTCGAGCGCTGCGCGAATACATGGACGCATCAGGCACCGACGCGACTTTGCCAGAGGCACAATCCGAAGTACTTCACGATGTTGCGCACCATCCGGGCACTCGCATCGGGGCTGTCGCCGATCGACTCTCCAGACGCCCGAACACCGTCAGCACACTGGTGCGCACACTCTCCGACAAAGACCTGATCGAGCGACGGCCCGATCCCACGGACGGGCGAGTGAGCACGCTTTACGTGAAGGACGAACGAAGCGCGCGACGGGACCGTCGGTCCGAACTACGCGTCGGCGTCCTCGCCGAAGAACTGGCATCCCTCGACGAGGGTGACCTCGACACGCTGACCGCTGCCATCGGCATCCTCGACCGGGTCAATCGATCATTGCGAGATCACGCGCCGCGGTGACACTGCTCAGGTGACTTTCCCGCTCTTCTCGTAGACGTCGGCAAAACGCTTCATCTGCTCCGTGATGCCCGTCAGGCTGTACCCCGTACGAAGTTCGACCGGCGCAATCTGTCCCGAAACCACAGCCGGAAGCCTGGTGAAAGTCGGCGAATTGAGCTCCGGTGCATCCGACCAAGTCGGCGGAATCAGGAGGAGATCAGCCGGAAAGACGCCCGGCTCTTCCCAACTCGCCGACGCCCAGAAACCGTCCTCGCTGTCGAGCTTGGCGAATTCGACGCCCATCATTTCGAGAATACTTCCGAGCGGAGTCCATCCCGGCACCGCGTAGTCAAGGCTCGACTCCAACGGAATCACGTATGCAACAGAGATATTCGACCGCGAAGTAGCCAAGTCACGCACTCGGTCACCGAGCGCACTCAACTCTTCCCGTTTCGCCGCGTAGACCGGCGAGGTGTCGGTGCCGCCGATACCCTGGACCAACGAACTGAAGCTGTCCAGCGCCGCTTGCGCCCCGTCGGTGATCTTGACGCCGGCAATGGGAGCAACCTCTTCGACGCGAGCGATATTGTCACCCCAGATGCTGCCGAAGTTCCCGCCGTTGTACGAACTCCAGATGTCGATGACGAGATCCGGGTCCACTGCCAGGAGTTTCTCGGCGCTGATATCTGTGTCAATCTCGCTGACATGGGCAATTCCGCTGAAGTCGAATGCATTCAACGTGGATTCGTCGAGCCTGGAGAATCCGATGATGCCGACCGGAATGACGCCGTATTCGAGTAGCACCGGCGCGGTGTCCGCCGTCGCCACAATTCGTTCAGGGACCTTGTCGAGCGAAATCTGCTGCCCACGCGCATCAACATACGTCCACGCTTCACCGTCGGACTTCGTGTCGGTCGTCGAGGTGCCACACGCTGCCAGTACCGTCGAAAGTGCCACTGCCACAGCCATGAAGATGGCCCTGCTACCGCGTTGGGAACGCGGCGCAACAAAATCGATCACTTCTGCCCCATGCTGTCGAGCGGGTTTCGGGAGAAACCCGAACCCGGAAAGTAAAGTAAGCCTCGCCTACATGGCTAACGGTAGAGCGGATCAGGAGTTGACGCAATCGCGGAGTTTTGTCAAAGAATGTCGAAATTCGATCAGCGGTCCGCGTTCTTTCGAAATGCCGTCGGCGTGACACCGGTGGACTGCTTGAAGGCGGCGACGAAACTACTGGGCGTCGAGTATCCGATCTGCTCTGCCACATCGGCCACCGCAATGCCTTGGCCGAGCAGGGACATCGCCACGTTCATCCGAAGCAGTACGCGCCACTGGCCGAAACTGACGCCGGCATCCACTTTGAATCGACGAGCCAAAGTGCTGGTACTGACACCGATCTCGTTCGCCCAGTCTTCGAAACTGCGTGGATCGTCCGGTTGGGACAACAGGTCGCGCGCAATCCGGCCGACCGGCCCCGAATCGGGAATCTTCATCGCTCCGCGCTCGTCGCCGTGAACAACGAGGTCGAAGAATACTTGCTCGGCGCGGCGCCTCGCATCGTCCGACATGTCGCGAGCACTCAGATGCAGAAACAACTCGTACAGAAGCGGCGTGCCGTGCACCGCAACCGGGTGATCACCGAGCGAAGGTCCCTGCCCTACAGCGCAATACACGGTCAAGAATTGCGCACCCGCGGCAACGCGCACCGAGTGCCGAACCAGTGCCGGTATCCACAGACCTCTGCCCGGCAGCAAAGTCCACATCTGAGCGCCTGAGCGTACAACCACTATGCCGGAACGAGGGAACAGAATCTCGTTCGATCGGTGTGCGTGGGTTTCCCAGGTCACCGGTTGATCAGCACTCGACGCACCACCCCACAGAACCAAATCTTCGGGCTCGTCGTCCAATTCGTGTTCGGATACCACCAACTCGTCGTTCGACGGCACGCCCCACCGGAGCCAATCACCGTCGATCTCGGATTTTGTCCGCCTCACGTCTACATCCCTGGATCGAGCGTCGTCTGTCCAGGTGACTGTAACCGCTGCCCACGCCGAACAGGTGCGGCAGAAGTTGATCCCACCGCACCTGACCGCGAGTTGTCGCTCTAGTTCATGTCGTTCGCAATGATGTTCTCGATATTCCGTTCGGCCAGAGCGGTGATGGTGACAAACGGATTGACTCCGACATTGCCCGGAACGAGGGATCCGTCCATGACGTACAGACCCGGGTACTCCGGCAGGCGACCGTAGCTGTCGGTCGCCTTGCCCAGCACGCAACCGCCGAGGGGGTGGTACGTCAACTGATCGCCCCATGTCTGCACCGGACCGAAGAGGTCGGTCCGGTAGATCGTGCCTTCCTTTTTGTTGATTTTGTCGAAGAGTTTCTTCGCCATGTCGATCGACGGCTGGTTCTGCGAGCGCTGCCAGTTCAAACCGACTTTGCCTGTTGCCGAGTTGAATTGGAACTGAGCGCGTTGCGGATTCTTGGCAATCGCCAAGTACAGGCTGACCCACAGTTCGGTACCGGCTGGGAAGGGTGCGATTTCCGCGAAGACAGGTGCGGATGCGTCAGCCCAGTTGTCGATACCCATCACGGGGATCGCCGACTGCTTCGCGCCGGTGGCGTCCCACATGTGATTGGCGCGCCCCACCATCACGTTGCCGTTGTGACCCCATTCCTGTCCAACAGCACCCGGCAAATTCGCCAGCTGCCCTTGTGCTTTCATCGCGACCAGGAGCTTACTGGTGCCGATACTGCCGGCCGCGAAGAAGACTTTGTCCGCCGTCACCGTCTTGGTGCCGACGGTGTTGCCCTGCTCGTTGATCTGATTCATCACCACTTGATAGCCACCGCCGGTCGCGGCCGGGGCTACCGAGGTCACGACGTGCAGAGCTGAAATGGTGAGCTTGCCGGTGGCGGATGCCGCAGCGAGGTACGTCTTGTCCAGAGACTTCTTTCCCGCGTTGTTCCCGTAGATGACCTCACTGACCAGGGCGGACTTGGTGACCTGGCCGGCAGCTTCCTGCTTCATGTAGTTGAAGTCGTAGACATTCGGCACGAACGTTGTTGTGTAACCGGATCTCTCAGCTGTTTTTCGCCCGGTCCGCGCGAACTTGTAGTACTCGGTCGATTCGAACCAAGCCGGGTCGATGTTGTTGACTCCGAGCGCAGCGTTCGCGCGCGGGAAATACGTCGAGTACATCTCGTTGGAATCGACCCCTGGCAGGATCTCTTCGAAGTAGTTGCGCTTGGGTGTGACGGCCATGCCGCCGTTGACCAGCGACCCACCGCCGACCCCTCGGCCTTGGTAGACCTTGATCCCGCCGAAATCCTCGGCGTCGAGAACACCGACGTAGCGGCTGATGTTCTTGTCCACAGAGCCGCCGGAGAAGTGCGAAACCGGTTGAACTGTACGGTCTCTGAGCCAGAAGGATCGACCGTCGGGCGAAAGCATCGGGCAGAAGATCTTGCCATCGGACCCTGGTGTGGTCCACGACTTCCCCATCTCGACCATGTGTGTGTCGATGCCGGCCTGCGTCAACCGAAGTGCCGCAACGGCCCCGCCGTATCCGCTCCCGATCACAAGCGCGGGGACACGGTCTCCGTCGTTCAATGCTCGCCTGGGCGCCGCGGCCGCCGTAGTCCACGAGGACGAGAGTGCAGCGGCGCCCACAGCTAATCCTGTTGCTGCCAAGAAGTTTCTACGCGAGAGCGTGGAATTGGTACGTGCGTGCCGTTCGTTGGATCCAGCGCGAATACTCAAGTGTGCCCTTCTCTTTCCGTGACCCCCGCGCTGAGATATACCGGGAGAAACCGAACGAGAAGTCCATACTCGTGGGTAACTTCAAGGAACCGTTGATTTTCCATGAAAAGGGCCGATGAACAGAAAGTTCACCGGCCCTCCGAAAGAACGAGTCAGGGAATTGAGATGCGACCTTCGACGGCGCCGAGTCCGATGTCCTTGCGGAAATGACCGCCGGGAAGCTTGACGTCGGCAATCTTTGCGTAGGCGTCGTCACGAGCTTCGGTCAGATCCTTGCCCACTCCGACAACACTCAGCACACGTCCACCGGCCGAGACGACGGCTCCGTCTTCACGCTTCTTGGTACCGGCGTGCAGGACTCCGTCGGCGTCGGCTCCGGTGATCACGTCACCGGTACGCGGGGTTGCCGGGTAGTTCTCGGCAGCAATCACGACCGTGACGGCGGAACCGTCGCGCCACTGCAACGGACCGACCGAATCGAGAGTTCCGGTCGAGGCTGCATTGAGTAGACCGCCCAGCGGCGTTTCGAGGAGAGCAAGTACAGCCTGAGTTTCGGGGTCACCGAACCGGCAGTTGAATTCGACCACGGCCGGGCCGTCGACGCCGATCGCCAGACCAGCGTAGAGAAGGCCGGAGAAGCTGCTACCGCGCGCCACCAACTCGGCAGCGACGGGCTTGACCACGTCGTCGACGATCTGCGTGACCATCTCGTCAGGCAGCCACGGCAACGGTGTGTACGCGCCCATGCCGCCGGTGTTGGGTCCGGAATCTCCGTCGCCGACGCGCTTGTGGTCCTGCGCCGGGAGGAGCGGGATCACGGTTTCGCCGTCGACGAGGCAGAAGAGCGAAACTTCCGGACCGTCGAGGAAGGACTCGAGGAGAACCGGGTGTCCGGTCTCGAGCAGTTCAGCGGCGTGATCCCGCGCGGCGAGACGATCCGTCGTGACGACAACACCCTTGCCTGCAGCCAGTCCGTCGTCCTTGACCACCCAGTTCGGTCCGAAGCGGTCGAGCGCGTCGTCAAGCTTCGCCGGATTGTCGACGATCTCGCTGTGTGCGGTCTTGACGCCGGCGACAGCCATCACGTCCTTGGCGAAAGCCTTCGAGCCCTCGATGCGCGCGGCGTCGGCCGACGGCCCGAAGCAGGCGATACCTGCTGCGCGCACTGCATCTGCGACACCGAGAACCAGGGGAACCTCAGGTCCGATGACGACGAGATCGGCCTCGACTTGCTTGGCCAGCGCGGTAACCGCGTCACCCGAGGCAACGTCGACGGGGTGCTGCTCGGCGATTTTTGCGATCCCGGCATTGCCAGGCGCGCAGATCAGGGCCGTGACACCTGGATCGCGAGCAAGAGAGAGAAGGAGGGCATGTTCACGGGCTCCGGAGCCGATTACTAGTACGCGCACGGGGAACAGACTACGGCCTGCGGTAACGGCGCTCTCGGAGTGCTACGGGTGGCGCCAAGGTCGCAGGGTTCGTCCTTTGTGCGAAATATCCGTTTCGAGATGAGATCATATGAATACCTGAATAGGTGAACAGATGTTTTCGGACATCTGTCCACCGAGGAAAGGACACCCGTGAAACTCCACAAACCAGGCGTTCTGACGCTCACCGCAACCGCCGCAATCGGCGCACTTCTGATCACGTCGTGCAGTAGCCCGACCGGCACCAACTCTTCGGGCAATAACGACGGCCTCGTCTTGGCCGACGGCTACGAACTGGGCGGCTACAACCCGGTCGCAGGCTTCGGCGCTGCCGGCGAAGCCAAGATGTACGACGGTCTCGTCCGGCTCACCGGAGGCACAGGCATGCCTGGGTTCGAGCCGTCTTTGGCGGCAGAGATGCCGACGGCCAACGCCGACGCGACAGTCTGGACGGTCAAACTCCGTGACGGGGTCACCTTCTCCGACGGATCGACCTTCGATGCCGCCGACGTGGTTGCCACGTACAAGGCGATCCTCGATCCCGCTTCCGCCTCGGAAGCGCGGTCGTCGTACGACATGATCAGCGATGTCGTGGCCGTCGACGACAGCACAGTCGAGTTTCGCCTCGCCTACTCGTATGCGCCGTTGCTGACGAAGATGCTGATCGGCATGGTTCCGTCGGAGTCGCTCGCGACACCCGGACTGGCCGCCGAATCGCCGTTGAACACCGCGCCCGTCGGTACCGGTCCGTACACACTCGTCGACCTCTCACCGGATCGAGCGGTCTTCGTGGCGAACGAGAACTACTGGGACGGCGCGCCGGAGATCAAGAAGCTGACTCTCCTCTACGTTCCCGATGACAACACCCGCGCCCAACGTATGGTGTCCGGTGAGATCGACGGAACCAATCTTCCTCCGTTGCTTGCCAATACGTTCTCGGGCAAAGAAAACATGTCGGTGACAGCCCATCAGTCGGCAGACTGGCGCGGCCTCTCACTCCCCACGAACAATCCCGTGGCGGGCGACAAAGCCGTGCGTATGGCGCTCAACCTCGCCGCCAATCGCCAGTCGATGATCGACAACGTCCTAGGCGGACACGGCAGAGTTGCGGCCACTCCGATCCCCGAGGTCTACGGCGACTCGTACAACCCGAATGCGACCTTCGCCTACGACCCGGCCGAGGCCGAGCGAATTCTGACCGAGGCCGGCTGGATCGAAGGTGCCGACGGAATCCGTTCGAAGGACGGCCGGCGCGCGCAGTTCACGATCATGTACAACTCCGTCGACACCGTCCGACGTGATCTCGCTCAGGCATTTGCCTCCGACGCTCTCGCCGTCGGCATCGAGGTGGACCTCGAAGCTCTCTCCTGGGACCGCATAGACCCTCGCATCAACCAGGATTCGACGCTTCTCGGCGGCGGCGACGAACCTTTCGACCCTGACACACAGGCGTACGACGCGCTGAACTCGAAGTACATCGCACCCGGGGTCGGCAGCATCTACGACAACGCCAGCGACTACTCCAATCCAGCAGTCGACGCAGGCTTGGAAGTAGGACGCCGCAGCCTGGATCAGGCAACGCGTGACGCCGCGTATCGCGACGTTCAGCAGGCGTACGTCGAGGATCCCGGATTTGTCATCCTCGTCTTCCTCGACCATACGTACGTATCGAAGGATTCCGACTGGCAGATGTCCGGACCGGTACTCGAGCCACACTCACACGGTGTGACCTGGGGTCCGTGGTGGTCACTGCAGACGTGGGCCCGAGGGCAATGACAGCGGTCGACGTTCGGGCAGACGCGCCGCCGTCGCGGGGCCACCGTGACAACTCCCGCCGAAAGGCCATCCTCACGATGGTCGGTCGGCGGGTGTTGTTCATCGTGCCCGTGATCGCTGTGGTGTCCGCGGGACTCTTTGCCGCCGCGTCGATTTCACCGTTCGATCCACTGGTCGGCTATCTCGGCACGCGATACATGACGACCAGCGACGCGGACAAAGCGTTGATCGCCGACCAGATGGGTTTCGACAACCCCTGGTACAGCACGTACTGGAATTGGCTTCAGGGTGTGCTCACCGGTGATCTCGGAATTTCCAGATCGTTCAATCAGCCTGTTGCCCAGGTTATCTCCGAACGTCTGCCGTGGACCCTGCTGCTGGTCGGCATCTCACTCATCATCGCGATTCTCGCCTCGCTGGCACTCGGTGTTCTCGCCGGAATCCGCAGTGGAGGGTTCCTGGACAAGATCGTGTCCGGGCTGAGCGTCGTCGTACAGGGACTTCCGCCGTTTGTCTTGTCGCTGGGGGCCATCGCGCTCTTCGCTTTGACTCTTGGCTGGCTCCCGGTCGCCGGACTGACCGATGGGGGTGCCGATCCCACACCGGGACAGGTCATCCGACACTTGATCCTACCGGTGACGGTGCTCGCCATTTCGCAGATGCCGTGGCTCCTCCTCGCCGTCCGAGAATCCGTCGTGGGCTCGAAAGGCGAAGGGTTTGTCGCGGGCGCAGTAGCGCGCGGAATTCCTACGCCGACCATTACGAAGCGCCACATACTGCCGACGTCACTGGCACCTTTCGTGAACATCGTCGGCGTGCGGTTGCCCGAACTGATAGTCGGGGCAGTGCTGGTGGAAGAGGTCTTCAGTTGGCCGGGGATCGCCGGCGCCATCGTTTCCTCTGCCCGCGACCTCGACATGGCTCTGCTCGCGTTCCTCACCGTCGGTACGACATTGACGGTCATGCTCGGCTCACTACTTGCCGACGTCCTGGTTGCAGTACTCGACCCGAGAGTGAGTACCGATGGCTGAACGACGCTTCAAGATCGCCCTCGGCGTGCTGATCCTCGTTGCGCTGTACGCAGCGATGGTCCCATGGTTGGCCGACGTCGACGACCGAGTCACAGACTTCTCGGCGGCTCGCCTGGCTCCGTCGTTCGATCACCCGTTCGGAACCGACTCGGCGGGCCGAGATCTGTTCGTGCGTATAGCTGCAGGCATTCGAACCTCACTACTCATCGCACTCGCCTGCGCGCTTCTCGCCACGGTGATCGGCGTCGCCGTCGGTACCACGGCCGGCCTGGTCGGCGGCTGGGTGGACAGGTTCGTCATGCGCGGCACCGATGCCGTCAACGCACTCCCCCACCTGTTGCTCGGCATCGTCATCGTCGCAATGTTTCGCGGAAGCATTGCCGCCATCGTGCTTTCGATCGCACTGACCCACTGGACCCAAGTGGCCCGGATCATCCGCTCCGAGATCTTGAGTCTGCGCGAACGACCGTACATCGACGCCGCCATTCTCGCGGGGGCAAGTCGGCGTCACGTGATCATGCGCCACCTCGTGCCGGCGACGGCGCCGCAGGCCTTGATCGCGGTTGTTCTCCTCCTACCCCACGCCGTCTGGCACGAATCTACCTTGTCCTTCCTGGGTTTCGGCCTTCCCCCACACAAGCCCAGTCTAGGAACGCTTCTCGAAGAGGCACGCAGTTCTCTGCTCCTCGGCGGTTGGTGGACGCTGGTATTCCCCGCCGCAGTCCTCGTGATCGCCACCGTCGCAGTTGCAGTCGCCGGTTCGGCCCTGCGGTCGATGCTCACGCCCCCTCGACCTTCGGAGTTGCGACTGTGAACCACGGCCTGCGCATCGAATCCCTCACCGTCAGGATCCCTCTACCCGGAGGATCCGTAGTCCACGCTGCGAGCGACATAGACCTCTCCGTTCCGGCCGGCACGGTGACCGCACTCGTCGGCGAATCCGGGTGTGGCAAGTCGATCGTCGCCACCTCGGTCATGAACATGTTGCCGCCGAAAGCTTCTCGAACTGGAGCGGTCACCGTTGGCACCCCCGATCAGGAGATCGACGTCTTCTCCGGCACCGCGTTCCGGGGGCGACATGCTGCGCTCGTTCCGCAATCTGCCGCAACACATCTCACCCCTGTTCGAACTGCGAGATCGCAACTGCAAGAAACCATCGACGCGCTCGGCAGCGATCACACCTGTGACGGCTTGGCGCTTCGCGTCGGACTCGAGCCCTCGGCTCTGGACTGCTACCCGCACGAACTGTCGGGTGGCATGGCGCAACGCGTCGCCATTGCCGGTGCATTGGCCGGGAATCCATCGGTGATCGTGGCTGACGAACCCACTGCCAACCTCGACCGCGAACTCACCGACCACGTCATGAGCCTGCTTCGCGAGTGCGCGGACGCCGGGGCGGCAGTCCTGCTCATCACCCACGACCTGGCATCACTCACCCGCAGCGGCGTCGCGGATCGACTTGCCGTCATGTACGCATCACGCATCATGGAAACCGGTCCGGCTACTCTGGTATTCCAGGATCCACTCCACGACTACACCCGAGACCTACTCGGCGCCTTACCTTCCCGCGGTTTGAATCCGATCCCCGGCTCGCCACCGCAACTGACCGATCTCCCCGACGAGTGCGTCTATCACCTACGACGCCCGGAGTCGAAACAGTCCGGTGGACCGACCGAGTTGGTAACCCTCGGCGAACGCACGTACCGAACATTGCGGAAGGTGGGCTGACATGAGTCTGCAGGCATTGGGAATCACCAGTGGTTACCACCGAAACAGACCGGTGCTCGAGAACATCTCCCTCGAGATTCCGACGGGAAAGCTGATCGGCCTGACCGGCCCTTCGGGCACCGGAAAATCAACACTTGCAAGGATTCTCGCCTCACTGGACGCACCGTGGTCAGGCGAAGTGCGGATCGACGGATCACCCGTTGTGGGTACCAAATTCTCGGTACCCACGGCACTGCGCGGCACGGTGTCCATGCTGTTTCAGTCGCCCCGTGCATCAACCGACCCACGGCAGACGCTCGCCTCGATCATCGGTCAACCCGGCGATATTGCCGGCAGCACAATTGATGTGGTCGCACTGGCAGCAGAAGTCGGCCTCACACCAGACCTCCTCTCTCGTAGACCCCACCAGGTCAGCGACGGCCAACTACAGCGAGCCTGCCTAGCGAGATCGCTGGCGCAACAACCGAAATACCTCATCTGCGACGAGGCGACGGCGATGCTCGACGCCGCCACGACGGCCGCGCTCATTCGGTTGATCGAGAGTCGCGCCGCTGAAACCGACGTCGGCGTATTACTTATCAGCCATGATCGCGAATTACTCGACGCCTGCTGCGACGTGGTCCACGACCTCGACGGCGTTCGCACTTAGGGCGTGTTGTTAAACCTGATCCGGCAGTTCGCGGGCGAGTGTTAATGCATGTCGCGTGATGCGATTCGGATGAAGCGTGGGCTGTGATCGGTCCGTTGTTCCCGAAGGTGAAGGCAACCGGTCAACCGCCGGTAGAGCGGCGCACGGTACTCGAGGCGACTGCGGGTCGGTTTCGGACGGGAGCCCTGTGGCGCGAAGCGCTGGAGGGGTTCAGGAGTTGGGTCACGATCTACAAGAATTTCGACTCGGCCTGAGATCTTCATTGCCGCCTGCACCAAAGAGGCGCTTACTGATCACACGGCACCGTGAACGACACTGGTTTGCCGCTGGCGCGCGCATACGCGACCTCTCGGCGCGTGGACTCGCCGATGTATCCGCCTGGGTTGACAACCAGAACCTGATCGGCCAGGTCGATCTTGCGCAAGTGAAGCGCGTCGAGCAGTGCCTTCTGCTCGACAGAGATCGCCTCGCCTGCTTCACCCGGCGCGACGACGATGACGCCTGCGAACGTCAGATCGCGGTTCACCTCCCGCATCTCTTCAGCGAATCGGGCAGAGCCGCAAATACAGACAATCTCAGGTCGATCAGGCACGGTTCAGTCTCTCATCAACTCGAGAGCCCGCGACCACACCAGTCTCATCAGTCACCTTCGGCAACACACCCCAGCCCATACGAATTAGCACTTGACTCGAACGCATGTTCGATTATGCTCCGTGTAGGGGATCGGGGGATTCAATGACTGTCTTATTGTCGGACGTGGTGTCTGGTTCTGCGGTGGGGTTACGCGGACGTCTGTGGCGGTTTTCTGCTGCTGAGTTGCGAGAGGCTGCGGTGTCGGCGAGTGCGGAGATTCTGCGCCTGGACGCCGTGCGGGTGGCGGTCGTGGACGAACTCTCGTTGCGTTCCGATGATCAGGTGATTGCCAGTCGCGGTGTCGGTGCGTGGTTGGCGGCCAACACGATGTTGCAGGTTCGGGACGGGAAGAAGATCGCCGCCCTCGGTGCGGCGTTGCGGCCGTTTCCGGCAGTGGCAGCGAGATTTGATTGTGGGGATTGCTCGTTCGATCATGCGGTGTTGATCGTGGCGTTCTGTGAATCATCACCGAAGGGGATGCCGGAGGAGGCATTACCGAAGTGCATCGATTTGTTGTTGGCTGCCGCCTCGGGAGTGGAAGCGACGACAACGAAGGTGCGGAACGTTATCGCGACGTTGGAGCGGTTGTTCGAATCCGATGAGATTCCGCCCGCCGAAGACGTCGATCGCAACGAGCTCCGGATCGCCTCGACCTTGAACGGTCGGGTGGTGGTCCGCGGAGATTTCGACGCCCTCACCGGAGAAATGCTGCTCTCCGCCCTGTCGAATCTGACGATGCCCACCCCAGCACCGGACGGAACCCCCGACGCCCGGTCCGCGGCGAAGCGAACCGCGGACGGGTTCACCGAACTGATCCGCCGCTACCTCGACTGCGCCAACACCGGTACCGACGGCGGACAACGCCCGCACGTGAACGTGCACATCAACGCCCGCGATCTGGCCGAGCACCGCGATTGCGCCGCGGCGCCTTCTGACGTGGACGACGAAGACTCACCCGATCTGGACCTGTCAGATCTCGATGTTGGGCACATGCCATGGCTCGGACCACTGTCGGTCTCGCAGACCAGATTCCTCGGGTGCGATTGTTTCCTCTCCACTGTCCTGCTCGACGACCACGGCGCACCGCTCGATGCGAAACCAGGAAAACGTCTGGTCACCGCCGAACAACGAGTCGCCCTGATCGCCCGAGACAAGGGCTGCGCGTTCCCGGGTTGTTCGTGTGTTCCGGCGTGGACTGATGCGCACCACATTAGGCACTGGGCTAACGGCGGCCCTACGGTGATGAACAACCTTGTCCTGCTGTGCCGCTCGCATCACCGGCTGATGCACCGGAAAACGGGGTTCGTCGGAAAATGGGAAATCCGAATCGGCGTCGACAACAAACCCTGGTTCATCCCGCCACCCTCGATCGACCCCGGGCAGCATCCCAGGCCGGCGAACACCACATTCAAAACCTGAGAACAGCTTCTCAGGCACAACAGAACACGGCCAGGTCCGCATCGGAAGTGCTCCTCCGATGCGGACCTGGCGTGCGTTCTTGCTGGGTCAGCCTGCAACCGTCAAGTCGTAGAGGGTCACCCCGTCCACCGTTGTGGCGGTGAAGTTTTCGGTCACCCACGTCGAGATAGCGGTAGCGGTGCCTTCGGCGTTCATACCGCCACCCATCCCGCCGCCGGCGATGAAGAAGTGAATTTTGCCCTCTGCCACGTACTGTTGGAACTGCGCGAGCGTCGGGGACGGATCGCTCCCGTTGAACCCTCCGATAGCCATGACCGGTGACTGCGTCGCAAGCTGATAACCCGAGGCGCTGTTGGACCCGATTGCCGCGGCGACCCACGTGAACTGGTCGGAGTTCTCTTCGAGTGTGGACACGACCGCTGCTCCCGGTGTGCTGCCCTGCAGTAGACCACCGGCGGCACCGCCACCCATTGCCCCTCGCGTTCCATCGGTGGTCGATGTGGTGGTGCCCGGAGCTATTGCACCACCGGGCATCTGGCCCATTCCTGCAGGTGGCGTTCCGTCCGTCCGACGGTTACCGCCATCAGCCGTGCCGCCGAATCCTCCGAATCCTCCGCGGCCACCGCCTGGTCCACCCATTCCACCTTCGACGCTCGGTCCGGCCGAAACTATGGAGCCGGTATGCGGAGTGTTGATCGTGTCGATCGCGTAGGCAGTCGGACCCGCCAAGCCGGTGAAGATCGCCGCGAGAATCACTGCCACGGCCAGTCGACCTCTCGACACCGCCGGAATCAGCACTGCCACGGCAGCGACGATGCCGACTACCAAAATGGCCCACCGGAGCCACGGTACGAATGACGGCGAACGCCCGAGCAGTACCCACGCCATCGCGACGGTTGCGGCAAAGGACACCGCCAGAATGATGCGAACCCAGAGGACGTCGCGATGACGCCACGCCACTACGGATCCTGAACCGAGCAGCGCGGCGATCGCTGGCGCCAGCGCAACGGTGTAGTAGGCGTGGAAGATTCCCGCCATGAAACTGAAGGTCAGTCCGGTCACCAACAGCCACAGTCCCCAGACGATGAACGAGGCGCGCTGTGTGTCGACGCGCGGAGCCTTGCCTCGCAGCACGATTCCCGCCACCAGAAGTATCAGTGCGGCAGGAATCAACCAGGCAATCTGCCCGCCCTGGGCAGATTCGAACAGGCGCGTAATGCCGGTACTCCCCCATATGCCGCCACCGGCCCCACCACCTGGAGCCATACCCCCCGCTGGCATACCCCCTGCTGGCATACCCCCTGGCGCCATACCACCCGTTGCCTCGCCCATTCCCGGGAAGCCCCCCGCAGCGGCGCCGGTCGCAGCATCACCAGGACCGCGCATTCCACCGCCGCCGACGCTCCCGGTCTCGTTGCCGCTCAAGCGTCCGAGCCCGTTGTAGCCGAGCGTCAGTTCGAGAATCGAATTGTTCTGCGAACCACCGATCCATGGACGTGAGTCGGCCGGCCACAGTTCGACGATTGCCAACCACCATCCGGCGGAGACGATCAGGCCGCCCAGTGCAGCGAACAGTTGAAGTACCCGCTTACCCAGTTTCGGCGGTCCGGCGATCAGATAGGTGAGTGCCAGTGGCGGCACCACCAACATGACCTGCAATTGCTTAGTCAGGAAACCGAATCCGCAGAAGACACCGACCAACACGAGCCAGCGGGTTCGGCCGTCCTGCACGGCGCGCATCATCGCCCACACTGCTGCGATCATCAGGAGTACCAGCATGGCATCCGGGTTGTTGAACCGGAACATCAGCGCCGCTACGGGAGTGAGAGCCAGCACCAAACCGGCGAGTAGTCCGGCGGCAGCCCCGAAGTACCGTCGAACCGTTCCCCACAACAGTGCCACCGATCCGACACCGAGCAGCGCCTGCGGCACTAACATCGCCCAGGAGTTGAGTCCGAAGATGCGAACTGACAGCGACATCAACCACAGGGACATCGGCGGCTTGTCGACGGTGATCGAGTTCGCAGCGTCCGAAGAGCCGAAGAAGAAGGCCTTCCACGACACCGAACCTGCCTGTACCGCAGCGGCATAGAACGAGTTGGCCCATCCGGATGCACCCAAGCCCCAGATGTAGGCAACTCCGGTGCCCACCAACAGCACTCCGAGCGCCCACGGCTCCCAGCGCACCTCACGCTGCGGTTCCGGCGCCGGCACCGACGCGGCTGATCCTTCTGCAGTGGCGGTCATCGATCAGCTCCTACGGGTTGTGCGGTGCGAAACACCCAGCGCAGTGCGATGAATCGACTCACTGTGGCAACAAGATTGGCAATGACGAGTACAGCAAGCTCGACGTGTTTGGACGCATCGTGCGCCACAACGTCGAGCACGAACAACGATCCGCTGGTGAGCAGCAACCCGAACCCGAACACGAGCAGGCCCTGCATCTGGTGCCGGGCGGATCCTTCCGAGCCCCGGATCCCGAAGGTGAAGGCTCGATTGGCGGCGGTGTTGAACACCGCGGTCACCAGTAATGCGACGGCATTGGCCCACTGCGCACCCATAATCGAGTGCAGTGCGAGATAGAGCAGCGCGTACGCAAGCGTAGAAATGACTCCCACCACGGCGAAGCGTGAGAGTTGACCGACCATGCCTCGCGGAACACCCGGAACCAACGGTTCACGGCCGAAACTCGCCCTGAGCTCGGCCAGTGGGAGTGAGCCGGTCGAGAGTGCTCGCCCGACGCGAACCACACCTTTGAGGTCGGCGACTGCCGTGGCGACGATGTCTACCCGGCTGTCCGGGTCGTCTACCCAGTCGACAGGAACCTCGTGAATTCGCATTCCGGCACGCTCGGCCAGCACCAGCAATTCGGTGTCGAAGAACCATCCGGTGTCCTCCACCAGCGGAAGTAGTTGCCGCGCAACGTCGACGCGCATGGCTTTGAAACCGCACTGGGCGTCGGTGAAGCGAGCATGGAGCGCGCCTCGGAGGATGAGGTTGTAACTACGCGAGATAAACTCACGCTTGGGGCCACGGACCACGCGGGACGAACGTGCCAACCGGGACCCGATGGCGATGTCCGAGTGTCCGGAGAGCAGCGGAGCAATCAACGGCATCAGGGCGTTGAGATCGGTCGAGAGGTCGACGTCCATGTACGCGACCACGTCCGCGTCGGAATCGCTCCACACCTGCCGAAGTGCTCGACCACGGCCCTTCGCATCCAGGTGCACGACCCGGACATCGTCGAACTCTTCGGCGAGGGAACGTGCGAGCACCAAGGTGCCGTCGACGCTGGCGTTGTCCGCGATGGTAATTCGCGCAGAAAATGGCACCTGCGTGCGTAAATGATGGCGTAAGCGACGCACGCACGTCTCGAGGCCCGCCTCTTCGTTGTATACCGGGACGACCACGTCCAGCACTACAGTCGTCGCGGAGAGCTCCCCTGCGTCCGTGCTGCCCGCGGTCTGCATGGCTTCTGTCGTCATGCGTCCTAGATTTGTCGGGCCTGCTCCGACGAACCTGCGTCCAGCCTGGGAGTTTCCTGGCAACCGGACGCGGGCTAACCTCGGGGTATGCCTTCAGTCTTCAGCGCCATCATCAACGGGGATCTACCAGGACGTTTCGTGTGGGAGGACGACGACGTTGTCGCGTTCCTGACCATCGCACCGGTAACGCAAGGTCACGTACTTGTCGTACCGCGAGCCGAGGTCGATCAGTGGCAGGACGTAGATCCTGAACTCTTTGCCAAGGTCACCGCTGTTGCCCGCACCCTGGGTCAGGCTGTGAGGAAGGCGTTCGACGCGCCGCGGGCCGGTCTCCTCATCGCAGGTCTGGAAGTTCCGCATCTTCACGTTCACGTCTTCCCCGCATACGACATGGGGAACTTCGACATCAGTGGCGCCGACACTTCGCCGTCACCCGAATCTCTCGACGAGGCACAGACCAAACTCAAGTCGGCACTACGCGACCTCGGCTTCGAGGCAACAGTTCCGACTCGTTGATCGCGTACCTTTGACCGAATTTCGCTGGCCGATAACTGGACTCCCCGCCGCAGCCTCCAACGGAGGTTGCGGCGGTCGCATTTTTCGCTCCTACCGACCGTGACCTGCGATTGCACACCGAACAGTCCGTTTCGCGCTGTCGCGCGAGCACGAGTTTCGCTGCTACCGTGGGGCGCTGGTCCGGGACCTAGGGCCCTAAAACTAGTTCACGTGTTAACAGTCGGAGGACAAGGGAGCAATGCAGGAACGTGCCAAGATCAGTCGGCGTCAGATTCTTCGTGGCGCTGCCGATCGGTTCGAAGTCACGGGGTACGGCAGCACGAGTATGAACGACATCGTGTCCGCGGCGCAGATGACCAAGGGCGCGGTCTATTTCCACTTCTCGTCCAAAGACGAATTGGCTCAAGCTGTCATCGAAGAACAGCACCAGATCTCGATCACCGCCTTCACCGCAGTTGCAGCCACGGGCGCACCGGCACTGGAACAGCTCGTTATGGTGTGCCACGAGATGGGCCGCCAGCTTGTCGCGGACCCGATTGTTCGTGCGGGAGTCCGACTTACCCTCGAATTGGCCTCTGCTGACGGTTCGCAAGGTCCGTACCTCGCGTGGATCCGCGAGCTTCGAAAACTGGCCGAGGCCGCGAAACGCGAAGGCGATATACGTGACGACGTGGAGCCGGAATCGGTGGGCCGCGTGGCGATCTCGGCATTCACCGGCGTTCAACTAGTTTCGAACGTGCTCACCAGGCGAAGCGATTTGGACGACCGCATCGACGAGTTGTTCACTCTCCTGCTGGCCGGCGTCGTCTCCGACAAGCGCCGCGGCGATGTCGACAGCCTTGTCCGCTGCCGGCTCGAAACATACGCTTCCTGATCTGGAACACCCCGACGCTCGGATGATTCGGCATATCCGCACCGAACCTTCCGGTCAGCTTCGTCGATTCGTACAAGACCCCCCGTCGTCGACTCATTATCGTCGAATCCACGAATAACCCAGATATACGGATACCGACGAAGGGCTTCTCGAATGACCGAAACTGCCACGTACGTTGAGAGCGCAAAGCAGGAGATCGCTGCTGTACTGGCCGAAGCGAAGACCGATGCGTTCGTCCACGCACGCGACATCGATTCCGGCGAAGAGTTCGGCTACGGTGCTGACGAAGGTGTCATCCTCGCCTCCGTGTTCAAGATTCCTGTCGTACTCCAGTACGCCCGTGAAGTAGCGGCAGGCACCCTTGATCCGACCGAGCACGCCACGGTGACCGCCGAGTTCCGCTCCGGCGGCATCGGTATCGGCGGCTGCGCCGACGATGTCACCGCCAGCTGGCGAGACCTCGCTCTGCTCATGATGAGCTTCAGCGACAACGCCGCCACGGATTTCTTGTTCGAGCGTCTCGGACTCGACAACATCGTCGCAACGCTGCGTGGGCTCGGTGTGGAGAAGACCAACTTGGTCCGCGACTGCCGCGGTTTGTTCAAATCGGTCTACGACGACCTCGGAGTCGACAAGGGCACCTTGCTTGAAATGCCTCCGATCGAAATTCTCCGGACGATTTCCGTCATGGATCCGGCCCGCTCCAACTCCAGCACTCCTCGTGAGATCACAATGTTGCTGGCTGCAATCTGGAGGGACGAAGCCGGCCCCGCGTCGGCCTGCGAAGAGGTCCGAACGATCATGAGCAAGCAGGTCTGGCCACACCGCCTTTCATCTGGTTTCCCCGACGAGGTCACCGTCGCTGCCAAGACCGGGACATTGGGACTGGTACGAAACGAAGCCGGCGTCGTGGCGTACCCGGACGGTAAGCGTTATGCCGTCGGTGTCTTCACCAAGTCCCACGCACTCACTCATCGTGCCCCGAAGATCGACGCCTCGATCGGAACCGTCGGACGCATCGCAATCGAAGCACTTCGCAACAACTGACCGGAACCCACCGATAAAAATGCGGGTCGCGCCGAGAAACCAGCGCGACCCGCATTTTTCGGCTTTCGAACTAGCGTGGACCGCGCAGACGAAGATGCACCATCAACCGGAAGCGAACGTTGGGATCGTCGAGATCCAACGCGGCCATACCCTTCAACTTGCTGAGTCGATACCGAAAGGTGTTGGGGTGCACGTGCAATGAGGCCGCGGCGTCACCGACGTCGCCGAAGGCGTTGAGCCACGCATCGAGGGTGTCGACGAACGAGGTCGCATGGGCAGCGTCATGGCTGGCGATCGCCTCGATGGGCCCGAGGTCCGAGAATCCTTCGGCCGCAGCTTCCGACGCGATCTCCAACAGAATGGCGTCGACGTGGACGCTGCTGAAAGTGGCGACGCTGCCCGACGCTCGTCCCGCCAACAACACTTCGAGGGCATGTTCGGCATCGCGCTTCGATCGGCTCAACTGAGCCGGTCTGGTCACGACCCGGCCGATCCCGATGATCGTGTCGCCGGACGCTCCGGTGCGGTCCAGGAAATCCGAGGCCACACGGAACGCCTGCAGCTCGGCTTCTGCCGGGGAGTGCCCTCGCACAGACAGCACCGCGTAGCCGGTTCCGTTGACCAATGCAGCCGCCGACTGCGAGTGGACCGCGCCTAGGTGCATGGCCAGAGCGTCGGTCAGCCGCACCACGTGGGCGGCATCGTCCGGCTTCGACGATCCCTCGAAAGACCTACGACCCAAGGCCATCACGAGTGCAGGACCGGTCCCGAGGCCGAGGCGATTCATCGCGTCGACCGCACCGGACCCACCGTCGAGAAGGGTCGCGATCAGGTCTGCGCGCAGTCGACGCTCGGCGTCGGCGCCGCCGCGCAACCGCAACATCTGCAGCGCGATCAACCCGGCCGAATCGCGCAGTGCACGCATCCGGTCCTCGGACATCGGCTCACCGGTTGCCACCCACATCGAGCCGAGGAATTCGTCGCCGGCTCGGATGGACACGGCGATACGTCCCATTTTTGTACCGAGAGTCTCCGCCGACACCCACACCGGATCGTCGCTGCGATAGAGCCGGTCGAAGACCCCTGCCTCTTCGAGCACTCGAATGTACTGGTCAGGAACTTGCCGCTCCAGAACGGTCGCGATACGTGGACCGTCTCCTTCTTCCTGGCGTCCGGAGAAGGCGATGACCCTTGAGCTTCGGTCCTCGATCGTGATAGGGGCATCCAAGAGCGCGCTCACGGCGTTGGCGAAGGCGAACAGATCGCCGGCCGGTCCACCTCCGCGTGAATGGATGTGCCCGACTTCGTTTCGGGCCGAGAGCACCGAATGAAGCAGGCTTGTCAGCTGAACCCACGAAACTCCGCGGGCCAACGTCAATACGACGACGCCAGAGGACATGATGGATTCTCGATCGGCGTCACTGACTTCGGTGGTCACTCGCGCGACCACCACGCGCACTCCGCGCTCGGCCAGGCCGGCGACGGACTCCGCGATACGTTCACCGCCGGTGATTCCGACCAGCAGCACCATGGAGTCGGGCGTCGAGGGTGAGTCGTCGTCAGGATCGTGAATGACCACCGAGGCGATCTCCTGGACCGCATCCGGGTCACCGACAACCGGATTCAGCACCGTAGTTCCCACGTCTTCGAGAAGCCGCACCAAACTGATGCGAGGTCGTACGGTGCCCACGTCTATCACTCCTTCGTCCTGTGAACGAAGTGTGTCATAGTGATTCGTCAAAGCGGATCCATGCCGATCCAATCGACTGAGGTGGTAATGGCTTCGAGCAGGTCAGGGATCGGTTCGACGCCGATACCCGGCCCTTCCGGAACCTTCACGTAACTGTCGTCGAGTACGAACGGCTCGGTGATGTCTTCGGCGAAGTACCGGTCGGAAGCCGACGTATCGCCTGGTAGGACAAATCCAGGGAGCGCGGCAAGAGCGACGTTGGCGGCCCGGCCGATTCCGGTCTCGAGCATTCCGCCGCACCACACCGCAATACCGTTGGCCTTGCAGACGTCGTGGATACGACGCGATTCAAGATAGCCGCCGACACGTCCCGGTTTGATGTTCACCACGCTGCACGCACCGATGGCCAGCGCGTCGGCGGTGACCTTTGCGGAGGTGATCGACTCGTCCAGGCAGACGGGCGTCCGCATCATCTCGGCCAACCTGGCATGGCCGCGCAGTTCTTCTTCGGGAAGCGGCTGCTCGATCAGCAGGAGATCGAAGTCGTCGAGCCGCTGGAGATGGCGCGCGTCAGCCAAGGTGTACGCGGTGTTCGCGTCGACCTGGAGGAGTACGTTGTCGCCGAACCGCTCGCGGACTGCGCGAACCGGCTCGATGTCCCAGCCCGGTTCGATTTTCAGTTTGATGCGTAGGTATCCAGCGTCGAGGAAGCCGCCCACCTCCTCGAGCAGTTCGTCGATCGAATTCTTGATACCCACCGAAACACCTGCGGGTACCCGATCGACCACTGCGCCGAGATACGAGGACATGCTCGTCCCGGCGGCGCGCAGTTCAGCGTCGAGGAAGGCGGTTTCCAGGGCAGCTTTGGCCATAGGGTGTCCGGCGAACTGTTCCATCGTCGCGCTCAGTGCGTGCACGTCGGGATCGGTGAGTTCCCCCAGAGACGGGATCAGGAACTTGCGAAGGACTTCGGCGGCGCCGTCCGTGTATTCGGAGCAGTAGCGAGGCTCGGACATCGCTACGCACTCGCCCCAGCCCTCCGACTCCGAGGTGACTACCTTGACGAACAACACGTCCTTGGTGGTCTCCGTGCCGAACGAGGTTCGGAACGGCGCCTTCAACGGCATTGCCGCCCGGCGCAATTCAACTCCGTCGATCTTCACGATGTGGCCTCCGCTGTTGTTCTGCCGACCTGTGTTCCCGGCGCACGGTCAAGCACGTACTTTCCAGTTCTGGTGACGGCGAGAACCACTCCGTTCTCGGAGAGCACGCCCCCGAGAGTTTCGCGGACGGCCAGCCGCCAATCGTTCGCCGCCACCGGGTCCGACTTACGCAGTGTGTAGACGTCATTCGGCGTAGCCACCGTGACGAAACGATTCTTCGTCGACTTCAACACGGGCAGGCCGGCTTCGGAGACGGACAGCAGTTCGCTCGCCCCCAATGACTCGGGAGTCGGGACTTCTCCCGAACCGGCGACGACGTCGGAAACCTTGCTGCTACCGATCTCCCAGTCGATCAACAACCGGTCGCTGTCTGCGCCGCCGTTGAGGCTGTCGTTCATCGGCGCGTAGAAACGCGGCAGATACTGGACCGGAAACGCACCGAGTTTCGAGACGTTGAAATAGGCATTGCGCGCGACGAGCGGGTCGAAAGTCCACCGCACGTGGAGAATTCCCCGTTCCAGTGCCCACGCCCGCTGGAACAGTTTCAACGCCAAACCAATGTGCCCGTTCTGCACGTTCGGGAGAATCCCCGTGATGTGCGAATGCAACGAACGATGTTGTGGCTCTTCGAAGAAGGCAACCGAGCCACCGATCAGGTCTCCGCCACGAAAAGCACCGGCTACGTAATTACCGGAGTGCGAAAGCGCTTTCATCATGTCCCGGTGTACGGGCGGATTTCCGCTCTCCGGCTGCCATACCTTTTCGAACAGACCGAATACCTGTTCCAACTCGGCATGCCCGGTGACGGTTTCGATGGTCACACACGCAAGCAGAGCGGCCTGTTCGGCTTGGCTGATCGCCTGACGCATCCGCGAAGGCGAAACACCTCCCACTGGTTGAGCAATCTTGCGTTGGACATTGTTCGGCGACGTCATCGTCACAGTCCTCCCTCCAGGACTCGAGTCACCAGACCGGCCAACAACGTGGCGCGCGGGACCATCTGATCAATCTCTACGTGTTCTGTGGCTGCATGGGCCCCACCGCCGACGGCACCGAGGCCGTCCAACGTCGGGGTTCCGACTGCAGCGGTGAAGTTTCCGTCCGAGGCACCGCCGACGGCGCAGTCGCGCAGCATCCCCAACCCGCTCTCGCTGCTGACCTGATGAGCGAGAAAGTAGAGCTTCTCCGACGACGCGGATTCCAGTGGCCCACGGTTGGGTCCCCCGGTCACCGAAATTCGACTTTCGGCCAGCACCGGTACCAGCGCGCGGATCGAACGATCGATGCGTTCCTGTTCCTTCGCCGACCACATTCGAACGTCACACCACAGTTGTGCCTGCGCTGCCACGGTATTGGTGGTGGTTCCGCCACTGATCACCGACGGAACCACCGACGTCCCCGCCGCCGGGTCCGCGAGCTCCACCACGGCCTGAATCTGATGTGCGAGCTCCACTACAGCGTTCACGCCTCGCTCCGGTTCGAGTCCGGCGTGTGCAGCGCGTCCCTCGATGTCGACGCAGTACAGCGACATACCCTTGCGCGCGGTCTTCACTGCGCCGTCGGCGGCGGCTTCAAGTACCAGCACCGCGTCGACCTGACGAGCTTGCTCCTCGATCAGTGCGCGCGAGGTCGGGGAGCCGATCTCCTCGTCGGAATTGAGGAGCACAACCACGCCGTCGAGCGACGGAAGCGACGCGAGCGCATGGAAGAGCTGGACGATGCCGGCCTTCATGTCGAAGACTCCGGGTCCGGTGGCGATGTTGTCGGTGACGGACCAGGGCAACTCCGCGAGCGTTCCGAGCGGCCAGACAGTGTCGAAATGGCCCAGGAGCATCACCTTCGGCTCCGTGCCGAAGGACCAACGCAAGTGCTGACGACCGTCGATTCGAATACGTTCCGGTGCGCCCCCGAGATGGCGTTCGCCGATCTCGGCCACCACGTCCGCACACGCGTCGACTGCGCTGAGGTCGGAACTGGGCGACTCGGCGGTTACAAGCGCCGCCAGGTCCGCCACCATTGTCTTCTTGTCCACTCCGACGCTCTCCTGTCACCGACTTGCAACTTCGCAAGTTCAGCTTGGTCGAAGCGACCCTGTCGGATCTTGTCCAAGACTCCTGTCCTTCGGGCCGGGATTCGTCGTGTGCCACGAACAGCTGCGTGTAATGAGCAGCTGGGTTTCGTGAAGCAGGTATGTCAGGTTCCGATCTCGGTTCGGGCGGCTAACAGCTCGGGGAAGAAGCTCAACTCCAACGCACGTTGCAGGAACCCGGCACCACCACTCGATCCGCCGGTCCCCTTCTTCATGCCGATCACCCGCAGCACTGTCCGAAGGTGCCGGAACCGCCACAACTGGAAGCTTTCCTCGAGGTCGACCAACTCTTCGAATGCCTCGTACGCCGTCCAGTGCTGCTCGACGTTCTCGTAGATTGCCTTGACCAGCGGAATCAACTCGTCGTTGCACACGTAGGGCGCACTGACGTCTCGTTCGAGAGCCGACGCCGGAACGTCGTAGCCCTGTCTGGACAAGTACCGCCAGAACTCGTCGTACAGCGTCGGTTCCCCGAGCAAGGTTTCCAACAATTGGTGGGCAGACGGATCCGATTCGAACACCTTCAGCATGCCCGCGTTCTTGTTTCCGAGCACGAATTCCACGGCGCGGTACTGGTACGACTGGAACCCAGACGAGTTACCGAGAACGCCCCTGAACTCCGCATACTCCGCCGGCGTCAGTGTCGCCAACACCGACCACTGCTCGGTCAGAGTGGCCTGGATGTGTTTGACGCGTGCGATGCGCTTGAAAGCGACCCGGATGTCGTCGGCAGCTATAGCTGCTCTGGCCGCCCGTATCTCGTGGAGAAACAGCTTGAGCCACAACTCACTGGTCTGGTGCTGAATGATGAACAAGAGTTCGTCGTGGTGCTCCGGCTCGCTCACCGGATGCTGCGAATCCAGGAGCGTATCGAGTCCGAGGTAGGCCCCGTAACTCATCTTTTCGGAAAAATCGGTCACGACGTCGTCTTCGATCTTTCGTGTGCCGTCCGTTGCCGACATCTTCGTTCTCCTTCTCAGAATTTCGCCGGGGTCTGCGGAACGATCATGGCCACCAAAGCGGCAGCGCTCGTCGCTCCGACCAGGACTCCGAATGCAGCCATGTACGAGAACTGGTCCACCATCCATCCCATCACGAGCGGCGTGATGAAACCGGCGAACTGACCACAACCGTTGATCAAACCCATTCCGGAACCGAGGAATTCGGCGGGAAGTGCCCTCAACGGCATCGCGAAGATCGACATCGAACACAGACCGCTGATGCCCAGAGCCAAGGTCTCGTAGAACGTGAACATCGCGACGGTGTCGGCGGTGGTCATCAGGAACAACAGGACTGCCGACGTGGCCATACACGGAACCAGAAGAATCCGGGCCCGGTCGTGGAAGTACTTGTCCACCAATCGCCCGCCCAGAATCGTGGCCAGCGCCGTGACGATGAAGGGGATCGCGGCAAAGATTCCCGTGTCGATCAGCGAGAGTCCCTTGTCGTTGAGCAGATAACTCGGCACCCAGGTCATCAGCCCGTACGCGGACATGTTGGCCAGACAGAACAGAATTGCGAACTTCCACACCGACGCGGACTTGAACACCGCGGCGCGAGAGTGCTCGCTCGCCAGAGGTTGCAGCGCAGCCTCCGGATCTTCCGAGATTTCCGTGTCCAACGGTGCCGGCAGCACCAACCACACCACCGTGCCGATCACAGCGCCGACGATCGCCACCAGCCAGAACGCGTCACGCCACCCAACAGCCATGAGGACCGGTGCGATGATCAGCGGTGCAACGCCGGGGCCGAGGTTGTTGGCGCCGAGCATGAAACCCATCGCGGTCGCTCTGGTTTTCGGACGCGTCCGCTCAGCCAAAGCCTTGAACGACGCAGCCGGAAAGAGCCCCTGGCTTACGCCGAACATCGCACGCATGACCATCAGCGAAATGAGCCCCCACGCGAACCCTGTCAACGCGGTGAACACCGACCACAGGATCAACGCAACGATCAACAGTGGCCTGGGTCCGAAGCGATCAGCCAACATTCCGCCGGGAACCTGCCCGAGCATGTAGAAGATCGCGAAGACCGAGACCACACCACCCAACTGCGTACTGCTGAGCGAGAATTCGTCGCCGATCATCGGAAGCGCAAGACCGATCATGACGCGATCGACCATGTCGATCAACCAGATGGTACTGAGCAGTCCAACCGTTACGGTTGTCGTGCGCCGAATCGACTTGTTGTCCATCATATTTCGAACCGAACCGCCGCTCCCCCGCGATGATTCTTCCACTCTGACGCGTTCCGCCTTCATCAAGCCTCCCGAATTGTCTTGTGCCGCATGGACTAGAACATTGAAAAGACTGATGAAGTGTGACAGCGAACACGTCTGCCGTATTGGTCCGTTTCACCAATACCCGAAGCAACGTTTGGTCGATCGGAACATGTTCTGCCCCAACAGATGACAAATGCCGCCGACACACACGGTGTCGGCGGCATTTCGAGATCGAGTCGTTACCGCATTACGTGCGATTGGCGACTGCCACGATTGTCGAGACGCCTGCGGCTGCGAGCCGAGCATTGACAGTGATCAGACCGAGAATGTCGTCGACGCTACCGAGTGTGTGCGAAATCGTGCGATCCGAAGTCCGTCGCGAGCCGGGAACAGCTTCGGCGAGTTCAGCTCCCGTAGTGGTGGGGTGAACGATCTCGAGAGTCCATTCGTCACGCAGCTCGACCGGCTTCAGTGTGTCGGCCTTGCGCACTGCACGCTCGGCGCCTGCTCGGATCTGCTCGCACGCGAGCGACGGCGGCAGCGAATTGGTTGCCGACCATCCGTGTGCCTTCTTGACCTCGACGGTCTCGGTTGTCGGCGAGGCCGCATCCACCAAGCCACAGATGATGTCGTCACCCGTTACCAGGCCGACGGGAACGCCCTGGGTGGCAGCGTAGAGGGTGTTGACGTCGGTCTCGGAGACGGACTTGCCGTCGAGGCGGACGTCGGCGAACAAACTCGAGAACGTGTGCGCCAGGACGCCGGGTCCACCAGCTGGTGCGTGATAGCCGACAAACAGGGCTACGTCGTGATCCGACGTCATTCCTTCGGCCATGCATTGCATCTTGGGTGAGCCGAAGATCAGGCGCGCCCGTGGATCCAGGTCGGCGTGAAGCAGGTTGTCCATCGTTCCGTGGCTGTCGTTGACCAGGACGCTCGTCGCACCGGCGTCGAACGCACCGGCGATCGCAGCGTTGGTCTCGGCGGTCATGAGCATCTGCGCACGGTGGTAGCCGCCACCGCCGCGGATCGTCTGATCGAGCGTCGCGATACCCGCGATACCCTCCATGTCCACCGAAATATAGACGTGCATTCCTGTCCTCCATCAATCTCAATCGGATGAATTGGTAGCTTCGCTTTCACCTTCACACTCGACGGCATCCGTTTCTTGTCCGGTCGAACGGTGAGTCGGCCTCCATTTGGGACGTTCACACCAGAATCCGATACCCCGGCCGTGAAACCATCGGGACATTCGCCGGGCCAGGCGGTTCGACCAACGACAGGAGTGCAACTCTGATGCAGGTCCACGACATCGTGTTCACCGGCGGCCGCGTCGTCGATCCCGCATCGGGGACCGACGAGGTTCGCAACATCGCGATCACCGGCGGCAAAGTCTCGGCTTGGGGTCACGACACGATCGAAGCCCGGCAGACGATCGACGTGACCGGTCAGGTCATCTGCCCCGGATTCATCGACCTGCACAGCCACGGACAGGAAATCGCCGAGCAGCGACTTCAGGCATTGGACGGAGTCACGACGGCCCTCGAACTGGAAGCCGGCGTCATTCCTGTTGCGAAGGCATATGCGCGGGCCGGCGCCGAGGGCCGCCCGATCAACTACGGCTACGCGACGTCGTGGGCTCACGCCCGAATGATCGAACTCTCGGGAGCCGATCCAGACGGCGACATCAGAACGCTCCTGCACCATCTCGGTTCCCCGAGCTGGCAGGGCGAGCCCTCTGCCTCCCAGCGTGCACACATTCTCGAACTTCTCGAAAACGATCTGGCCGCAGGCGCTCTCGGCATCGGCGTGGTGGTCGGGTACGCCCCGAAATCCGATCCGACCGAGTACTTGCAGGTGGCGGATCTCGCGGCCCGCGCCGGTGTCCCCACCTACACTCATGCGCGCCCGCTCATCTCGGCCGATCCGTCGAGTCCGGTGGACGGCGCCGTCGAAATCGCCCGTGCAGCAGCCGAAACCGGCGCACACATGCACTACTGCCATGTCAACAGCACCTCGGGAATGCACGTCGACCATGCACTGTCGGTGGTGGCGCAGGTTCAGGCTGCCGGATCGCGCGTCACGACGGAGGCGTATCCGTACGGTTCCGGGTCGACAGCCGTCGGAGCTGCGTTTCTCGATCCCGACAAGCTGCACCTGATGAATCTGACACCACGATCGTTGACATTCGTACCCACCGGCGAACGTATCGCGGACCGCAAACAGCTCGAACATCTTCGGGCAACCGACCCCGGTGGACTGGTGCTGGTGGAGTTCCTCGACGAGAACGACACCGTGCAGCGCGAGTTCCTCGAAAGGGCGATGACTTTCGACCGCGCCGCCATCGCGAGCGACGCGATGCCACTGACCTGGCCTGGCCGTTCGTCTTCCGACGCATTGCAGTGGCCGTTGCCGGAGAAGGCACTCGGCCATCCCCGCGGCGCCGGTACCTATGCACGTGCGATTCGTACGCTGTACCGCGAGCGTCAACTGCTGTCGCTGTCGGAGATCATCGCGCGCTGCTCGTTGATCCCCGCGCAGATTCTGGAGGAGTCGGTTCCATCGATGGCGGCGAAAGGTCGGATCAGCCCCGGTAGCGACGCGGACATCCTCGTTTTCGACCCCGAGCAGATCACCGACAACGCCACCTACATCGACGGCACCCGTCCCTCCACCGGAATCAGCCGCGTGCTGGTCGGCGGAGTACCCGTCGTCGAAGGCGGTGTCGTGGTCGAGGACGCGTTGCCCGGTCGCCCGGTACGCCGCTCGTAACCGGATCTCATTCTGACCTGCATAGTTCTGACAGAAAGTCACCACACATGAACACTTCGTCTGCAATCAACGGCACAATCGATGCCATGACGGATTTCGCGACCCTCCCGATCGGTTGGCAGCACAAGGCATTCGGCACCGACCTCGAAGGTCGCGACGGTTCCGACCTCGAGCCGTTGGGGATCTCTGCACTCGACGGCAACCTCCTGCTACCCGTGATGACACTCAACCGTGCAGCGATCGCGCACAATGTCGACCTCATGGCGCAGTTCTGCTCCGATCACGACGTGGATCTGGCGCCCCACGCGAAGACCACGATGAGCCCCGAACTGGTTCGTCGGCAACTCGACGCCGGGGCTTGGGCGATGACGGCGGCAACCGTTGCGCAGGCACGCATTCTGCGTGAGTTCGGTGTGGACACGATCATCATCGCCAGCCAGGTTCTCGATCCCGCCGGCATTCGGTGGATCTGCGACGCCCAGGCCACCGACCCCGATTTCTTCGTCACCACCCTCGTAGACTCGGTCGAGAGCGTCCGCCTGATGGAACAGTTGATCGCGAAAGTCTCACCGGCCAGCCGTATCCGGGTTCTCGTCGAACTCGGCTACGACAGCGGACGCGCGGGCGCTCGCACTGTCGAGCAAGCACTCGACGTCGCACGCGCAGCATCGCAGGCACCTTCGTTGATTCTCACCGGAGTCGAGGGGTTCGAGGGCATGATGCCCGGAGCCTCGGTAGCAGCCCGCCGTATCTCCGTCGATTCGTATCTCAAATCCGCGCGAGTGTTCACGGAAATCTGTGTGGCCGAGAACCTGTTCGAGAACAACTCCGCGAAGGCTCCCAGGCCACTGGTCACTTTCGGCGGCAGTGCGTTTCACGATCTGGTTGTACGTGAGCTGGCCGGCCGATGGGCACTCGACAACGGTGTACGCGTCGTGCTGCGCAGCGGTTGCTATATCACCCATGATCACGGTCTCTATGCCGAAACTTCGCCGTGGGCGGACGGTCCGCGAACTCTGCAGGGAGCCGCAGAGGTCTGGGGCGTAGTGCTCTCCATACCTGAACCCGGACGGGCGATCCTGGGCTTCGGCCGCCGCGATGTCGGTTCCGACGCAGGCTTTCCCATAGTCCTGTGGCGCCGACGCGACGGATCCAACCGATCAGCGCGAGAACTGACCATCACCGCGCTCAACGACCAACACGCGTACGTCGACGTTCCGGCTGACTTCGACGTGACCGTCGGCGATCTGCTCGGTTGCGGAATCTCGCATCCCTGTACCACGTTCGACAAGTGGTCACTGATTCCCGAGGTCGATTCGGATTACCGCGTCGTCGGTACGGTTCGCACCTACTTCTGAGAAACGTGTGCGGTAATCCGGGCCTCAGTCGTCCTTCGGGTCACGCGGCAATTCGACGCGGAACGTCGTCCCCTGCCCGAGGGACGTCTCGACACTGACGGTTCCGTCGTGCGCGGCAACCAAAGCCGAGACAATGGACAGGCCGAGACCGGCGCCCCCGGTCTCACGGGTGCGAGAGGTGTCGGCGCGGTAAAAACGCTCGAAGATCCGCGCGGCATCCTCTTCACTCAAACCCTGACCGGTATCCGAAACCTCGACCACCGCGGAGTTCTCGGTCGTACCGACGCAAATTGTGACCTGTGCATCCGGCGGCGTGTGTTTGATCGCGTTGCCCACCAGATTGGCGACTACCTGACGCAGTCTGGCCTCGTCGCCGTGCACCTCGGGTAACCCTGGGCCGCCGGTCATCTGAAGTTTGACGGTTCGATCCGGTGCGATCGCTCGCGCTGCCTGCACCGAATCTGCCGCAACTGCAAGCAGATCCACCGGCTTGTTCTCGAGCGGTCGCTGTTCGTCGAGTCTGGCCAGCATGAGTAGGTCCTCGACCAGAAGGCCCATCCTCGACGCCTCGCCCTCGATCCGGTTCATCAGCGTTTCCGTATCCGTCATCGCCCCTTGGCGATACAACTCGGCAAATCCGCGGATAGTCGTCAAGGGTGTGCGCAACTCGTGGCTCGCGTCGCCGACAAATCTACGCATCTTCTCCTCGGAACGCCGTGCTGATTCCTCCGAAGCCTCGGTCGCGGCAAATGCGTGTTGAATCTGCGCGAGCATTCCGTTGAGTGCCACCGACAATCGGCCGACTTCGGTGCGGTCGTCACGCTCCGGAACTCGTCGATGAAGGTCGCCGGCGGCAATGGCAGCGGCGGTTTCCTCCACCTCGACCAGGGGACGCAGGCTCCGACGAACCACGAAATACGCTCCGCCGCCGAGGATTATCAGGACAACCAGACCGATACCGAGTTGCAGACCGACCAAGTCGTCGACGGTCTGCTCGTTATCCGTCAGTCGCACACCGATAGTCGTCGTCGTGCCGTCGCGGACCGTCGTGAGCACTCGCCAGTTCACGTCCGAACCATCGCTCGATCCGACGGTGATCGGGCCGCCGGTGAAATCTTTCGACAGGTCGGGTTCGGTGGTCGTCGACTTGTCGTTCAGGACGATCACCCGCCCGTCCGGGGTAACTGTCCGAACGAAGAAGGGGCTGGGTGGGCGGGTGCCCGGGCCGACGTCACTGGGCGGCTGTAGATCTCTGGTGTGCGGCTTTGCCCAACCGTCGACCGCTTCGTACAGCGTTTTGTCGGTTCGCTGGGTCAGCGAATTCTCGAGCGCCGAAGTGACCGCTACGCCCGACGCCAACAAACCAAGCGCCGCCAACACCAGCAAGGCCGCAACCAGGGTGAAGCGCAGCGGCAGTGAATTGAGACGGAAACGACCTCTTTTCGGCAGTTGCTCGTTTTCCGCGGCGGCGATCATTGCCGCGGTTCACGCATCACGTAGCCGACCCCACGCAACGTGTGAATCAGCGGCGTCTCCCCCGTATCCACCTTGCGACGCAGGTAGGACACGTAGGACTCGACAACTCCGACCTCCCCACCGAAGTCGTAGTTCCAGACATGGTCGAGAATCCGAGGCTTACTGAGAACCGTCCCGGCGTTGACCATGAAGTATCGGAGCAATGTGAACTCGGTGGGCGAGAGCGCAACCAATTCGCCCTTCTTCCAGACCTCGCGAGTGTCGTCGTCGAGTTCGATGTCGGCGAACTTCACCCGCGGCGACTGCTCCGGCGCGACACCGCGGCCGGAGCGGCGCAGGATGACCCGCAACCTCGTCACGACCTCTTCGAGGCTGAACGGCTTGGTCACGTAGTCGTCCGCGCCGAGCGTCAGGCCGCTGATCTTGTCGTCGAGCGAATCCTTCGCGGTCAGAAACAGGACCGGCGCGTCAACACCGTCGGCGCGGAGGCGTCGGAGCAGACCGAACCCGTCCATCCCGGGCATCATGACGTCGAGAACGATTGCGTCAGGGCGGAAGGTCCGTGCGACGTCCATGCCTTGGGCACCGCTCGATGCAGTTGCCACCTCGAAGCCCTGGAACCGGAGGCTCACAGAGAGCAACTCCACGATGGTGGGTTCGTCGTCGACTACGAGGATGCGAGCTTCAGGGGTCTTGTCGGTCACGAGAACTATCTTCTCTCCTGCCACTGGATTCTCGCTGTACGTTCCCTGGGAGCTTCCTGTGAACGGCTGAGTGCAGGTGAAAAGCTGAGTGCAGGTGAAAAGCTGGGATGCAGGTCCACGAACCGGAAGGAAGCGGCATGTCACTACCTCCATCGTGGAACAGGGACTGCTTGACGTGGCGTATTCCTCTGTTCACCAATAACTCCGATCCCGGAGAGGGTCCCGGCTTCATGCCGCCGGAGTCTTGGGCACAAGCCCTCGCGGCTGTTGCCCAAGATCTGCGCTGCCTGCGATTCGGACCTGAAGTTGTTGTCGATCGTCTGATCTGGGAATTCTCGATCAACAGCGACTACAACGTCACGATCGGCTGGCAGGGCGCACGTGACATCAGCGGATTCAGCTACTTCGATGCTCTGTCGATGAATACTTCATTCGCAGAGGCCACGGTGTGGGTTGCCGACATAGTTCAGACAAACTTGGCCGGCTACGACTTCGTCCAGTGGCCCAGTCGAGGACGCCATCTGCTAAGTCCTCGACTTCATGATGGCGAGCCGGTTTGGATGGATCCGCACGGCGATGTGACGGTCAGTCGCATCGGAGAGTTGTGCGAAAATGCGACCAATGATGCAGCAACGTAGCCACGTTCAATGGGTTCGGCTTTACGGCCCCGTGTCGTCTGCGCTGGTCGGCGGTGTGGTCGCTGCGTACGCAGTGACCGAGTCAAGAGTCGACGACTTCTCATTCTCCGACGACGGCCTCACCTCGGTGGTGATCACGCCGCAATGGGCGGGAGCAACCGCCGCACTGGTTGCGGCGGTCGGCGTTGCGCTACTGCATCGCTGGGGACGTGGCGGATTCGCGAGTGTCTTCGCTGCAGTTGGCGCCCTCGCCATCGCGCTACCAACATTCGTTTCGATCTCCGCCCAAATGTCGGTGACTGTGAATGCAATCGGGGCCGGCGCTTTCCTCGCGGCGGCGGCATTTCCGACGAACGGGCACCGCGGAGCACAAATCGCTCTCGCACTCGGGGTGATCACGACGACCCTGTACTTCGGCGCCGCGGACTTGTGGCGCGATCGCGTCGCCCGATGGTCACTCACCCTTCCAGGCGATGCCTACCCCGTACCATCCACGGTTCCCGTCTGGATTCTGCTCGCTGCAACTCTTCTCGTGGGCGGAGTCGCTTCAGTCGCACGGCCAAATCAGGAGCCGGGCGACGTCGATACGCGCCTGGTGACGCTGGGAGTTGTTCTGCCCCTGGCATTCACGGCCCTGTATGCGTGGTTGGGCTCGACGTCGACATCACATGGGTCCTGGGTGACTGCAGTGGTGATCGCGGTTGCCGTAACGGTCGCGCTGGCTTAGCACTCGTCGCCACACGACGGCCGTTTCATACTCGTCGGACTGGCAGTCAGCGCGGTTTCGGTCTGCACGACCCGATTTTCCTCCGACTGGACTTGGGCGGTGCTCGCGGGCGCTGCTGCCTTGGCACTCGGCGTCGTCGTCGGCTGGAAAAGACCGATGCCCCAACTCGGACTGGGACTCCTTGGCGTGACCGCACTATCAGGATTGTCAAACAGCCCCCTGACCACGCTTTCGTACGTCGTTGTTCTACCGCTGGCGTTGGGACTGGCCGTCACGTCTTGCCTGCCTGTTGCCGTCGGGGCAGTCTCGAGCGGGGCGGTACTGCCCTTCAGTCTTACGCTGTTCTCGGTTTCAGCGACCTTCTTGGAGCCGACCGCGCAGGAATTCGGGTGGTCGAACGGTCCACTCGTCGAACACGGCCCTGTCACGGTGAATACGCCGATTCCTCTGGCTGTTCTCGCTGCAACGGCGACGATCGTGGTGGCCATGACGAGCATCCATCTGAAGCGGGTTCGACCGGCGGTGGTGACCTAAATCGCCACCTGATCAGGTCGTAGCGCAGAATTCTGTTGCTATGGTTGGTTGGTCAACGACGACATCCGGACGAGCGCACCGTACCCGGCCAGCGAAAAGACGGTGCCTTGGGAGTTGTTCACCATGGCATGGATCGTGCTCGTCATTTCCGGACTATTCGAAGCTGTCTGGGCTACCGCACTCGGTAAGTCCGACGGATTCAGCAAAATGTCCCCCACCGTCGTCTTCATCCTCGGTCTGATCGTCAGTATGGCGGGCCTCGCGTATGCAATGCGCACCCTTCCCATCGGGACTGCGTACGCGGTCTGGGTCGGCATCGGCGCCGCCCTGACCGTCGGATATGCGATGGTCACCGGCGCGGAGTCCACGTCGATCGTCAAGATTCTGCTGATCCTGGGAATCGTCGGTTGTGTCGTCGGCCTGAAGGTCCTTCACTGACCGGCGATCCAGGTGAGTGCTTGTGTGTTACCGGTTACAGTTAACGCATGAAACTGCTGGAGATGCTCACGCTTCCCCTACGTGCGGGCATTGCAGCCGCAGAGATCAGTTTGGGGATCGCCGAGCTGACGGTGACGACAGTTCGTATCGCCGTCAGTAATACCGGTGCCGTCACGGCGGGCGCTGCCACCCTGGCAAGCCCCCGCGGACCCATGCAGATGATCCAGCAGTTGTCATCGCTGACTGCAGACGATCGGCCCATCGGCCAGGCCTTGGCCCCCGGTGGGCCGCTCGACCGACTGCTCTCACCTGGCGGTCCGGTCGACAAACTGACTGCACCCGACGGCACACTCGAACGACTACTCGCTCCCGGCGGACCACTCGAAAGACTTCTAGCCCCGGGCGGACCGTTGGATCGAGTGCTCGCCGAGAACGGCGCTTTGGAGCGGTTGCTCGCCCCGGACGGACTCCTCGACCGAATGATGGCCGAGGACGGCCCACTGGAGCGCCTGACAGCACAGGACGGTGCCGTCGAACGCCTGACTGCCAAGGACGGCGTCATCGATCGCGCACTGGCCGAGAACGGCATCCTCGAAACACTCTTGGCGGAGAACGGTGCCTTCGAACGGCTCATCGCCGAAGGCGGCCCGCTTGACCAGATCGTTGCACTGTCCGACACCTTGACTTCGCTGGCTCCCAACCTCGAGCGTATGAGCGCGAGCATCGAGGTGCTTCAGGAAACAGTCGGAATCCTCAGTGCTGCAGTCGGTCCGCTCGGAGAACTGGCCGGCAAGCTTCCCAATCGATGGCTCAAGAGCCGAAGCGATCGCCCAGGGCCGGACCTTCCGATCGAATCGGCATAACAAACGGTTACTCGCCGATTACGCGGTCAGTTGTTGATCACGATATTGAGATTGATGATGATTCCGCCGAAAGTCAGGATCGTGTTGGCCAAGCCGACCGTCATGCCACTGTTCAGAGCCGCGATCAGTCCATTCATCGTCGTATCCCCTTCACTGTCTACGGGTTACGCGTACAAGATTGTGCGCTGGCGCTGACAATAGGCCAAGTTCGCGACCTGCGCGCCATTGCGGAGAAAACTTGTACCTCGGTCGCAGTTTTCACGTTAACTGTTGCAGCACAACATAATTCCGAATTTGGCACACTACCCACTGATGGCCGAATCAAACATCACGATTGGGCATACGTAGCCCACCCCGCATAACCGTCCGGCCCATCAGACACTTGTCCACCGAAACAGAGTGCACAACAGTTAGTCCGGTGCAACAATGAGACGAATCGGACATGCCTGCGACGTGATGGGGAAAGGTGGTTGAGACAATGACGGCGCCGCGCATTGCCAGAGCAGAACACCGCGGCCCCACCGGGGGCCGAAATTCCGCGTCGCAGGACAGCCTGGACGCCGCCTCGGACGCCTTTCAATCGCTCTATGCGCACCTCGATCCACATGCCCAGGCAGAGCAATTCCTCGAACAGGTCTGCAAACACGCCGTCGACCTCATCGCCGACGCCGACATGGCCGGAATTACCGTCGGCGGTTCGGATGCGACGTTCCGAACCGTGGCCGCCACCCACCAACTTGTTCGCACCGTCGACTCAATTCAATTCCGACTGGACTACGGACCGTGCGTGACGTCGTCACGCACGGGCACGGTTGTCCGTGCACATGCCAGCGAAGCCCACAGCCGGTGGCCTCAATTCGCAAGCGCGGCAAAGGTAGTCGGTGCCGTCAGTTTCTTGTCGATGCCGTTACCCGGTAGAGATCGCCCGCTGGGGACCCTCAATCTCTACAGTCACGACCTCCGGGGTTTCACCGGCGCAGACGTGGCATTGCTCCAACTGTTCGCGGTCACCTCGGCCTACGCGCTGCACAGCTCGCAGCGCCTCGACATCGCCAGAAAACACGCGATGGACCTCGAGCGTGCACTCGAATCGAGAGGCGTCATCGAACAAGCCAAAGGCATCATCATGGGCACCCACCGCGTCGACGCCGACGGCGCCTTCCGCATCCTCATCCAGGACTCGCAGCGCAGCAATGTCAAACTGCGAGTAATTGCCCAGCAGTACATCGACGGCGTGATCGACCCGCGCCAGGCTTCGAACAAGCCTGAGACCAACTGAACCTGACAGGCGGCCGAGAGACCTGGCAAACACAGCACCTGAGCAAACACAGAGGCACCCACCATATTTTCGGTGAGTGCCTCTAATTTCGGAGCCTCCTGTCGGGATTGAACCGACGACCTTTCGCTTACAAGGCGAGTGCTCTACCACTGAGCTAAGGAGGCGAAGGCCGACGCGTTGCCGCGACTGACTTTGCGGAGCCATCATATCCAAGCCGTCACGGTGGCCGCGCCCGGGTCACGTTAGATAGCGTGGGCCCCATGCGCAACTCCCACTCCGCCCCCTGATGGCGAAATTCACCGAAGTACTCACACGCCTGACGGGAAACCGGCAAGCCACCGTCGACACGGTCACGTCGGCTCCCGCGCCGCTTCAACCGATCGACCTGACAGACGACGCCGTCGTCGCGGAGGTCCTGGACCTCGCGGTTCGGGTGGGCGAAGTCCTCCTCGCATCCGGAACCGCAGCCATGGACACCGCTGAGCAGGTGCAGTTCATCGCCGCCACGTACGGCCTTGCCCAGTGTGACGTCGACGTCACTTACAACTCGATTGTGCTCTCTGCCTATCGCGGTCCGACGCGGCCGCCGGCGAGCACGATGCGCATCGTCCACTACCGGTCGATGGACTTCACACGACTGGCGGCTGTCGACCGTCTGACGCGTCGCATCCGCCGTGAGGCGATCACCCCGGACCAAGCACACGACGCTCTCACAGCCATCACGACGGCGCCGCACCCGTACAACCGGTGGACCGCGACCATGGCCTGGGCGGCGATGGCGGCTTCGGTCTCAGTCCTGCTGGGGGGTGGGTTCCTCGTTGCCACAGTCGCGTTCTTGACGACGATGGTGATCGACCGCGTCAACCGTGTGCTGAACCGGTTCGGGTTGCCGTTCTTCTTCCAGCAAGTGGTCGGTGGTCTCATCGCGGCTGCGCCCGCCGCCACGCTCTATACATTTCAGGATCAGTTGGGGATCAGCATCCGGCCTTCACTGGTCATTGCGGCCGGTGTGGTTGTCCTGCTGTCCGGGCTGTCGTTGGTTGGCTCGGTCCAGGACGCGATCATGGGCGCCCCCATTACAGCTGTCGCGCGATTCTTCGAAGTGGTGATGATGACGGGCGGCATCATCGCGGGTGTCGCAATCTCGTTGCGAATGACCGGGATGCTGGGTTCGACGCTTCCACCGATCAACGTCGAAGTATCGACCATCACCCAGTTGCCGATCCTCATGCTCTCCGGCGCATGTGCGTCAGTCTTCTACGCACTCGCCTGCTACGCGGAGCGTCGTGCACTCACCGCGGCGTTCCTGGGCGGTGCGGCAGGCAGTGGTGTGTCGATCTTCGTGCAGACACTCGACGTCGGCCCCGTGATCGCGGCCGCGATCGCAGCGACAGTCGTCGGTCTTGCCGGTGGCCTGATGGCTCGCCGCGCCCTGACGCCTCCGCTGGTTGTCGCGGTCGCAGGCATCACTCCGCTGCTCCCCGGCCTTTCGCTGTACCGAGGCCTGTACGCGCTGCTCAACGACCAGGTACTGATCGGTTTGACCGCCTTGCTGTCGGCCTTCGGTATCGGCTGCGCCCTGGCCGCGGGCGTTACCCTCGGCGAATGGGGAGCGCGGACGCTGCGTCGTCCACGAATCCTGATGCGCGTGGACTCGCTACGTCGACCGATGGTCCGCAAGCGCAGGCGTCGAGTTCCCGTCACCGAGAAGTAAGCGTCGTTCAAGCAGAAAGAGCTGGGCACCTGACGGTGCCCAGCTCTTTTCTGTTCACTCGGAAGTTTCCGAGCGGTGAGAGAATCAGCTCTCGACTGCGTGCTTTCCGCCGGCAGCCTGATCGGCTTCCATGGCTTCGCGCAGGCTCTTCGGACGCATGTCGGTCCAGTTCGCCTCGACGTATTCGAGGCACGCCTTGCGACTGTCTTCACCGAACACCACGCGCCAGCCAGCGGGGACCTCGGAAAACGTGGGCCACAGCGAGTGCTGGTCCTCGTCGTTCACCAGCACGTAGAAGCGGCCGTCTTCGTCATCGAAAGGGTTAGTGCTCATCTCGCCTCACTCGTTACGTACGTGTCTTGTGCGCCCAGACTAGCAAGCGCACCAGCTCGGTTCTGGTGGCTCAGTACCGACGCCAGAATCTCCCCCGCCCGCACTGCCACGTTCGACAGCAGCGACGACGTCAATCCGTGAGTCTGTTCTGTCCCACCCTGCAGATAGATACCGCCTGTCACGTCCTCCGTTACAGCCAGTCGATAATCCCGACTGACGTTACGCGGAACGGACGAATCCGGCACGAGTTCACCCAACAAATCGCCCAGCGGTGCCGGGGTGAAACCCGTGGCCAGAATGAGTGCGTCGCACGACAGCGTGTCCGTCAAGCCGTCGAGATTGCTACGGACAGCCAGTTCGATGCCGGATTCGGCCTCCACGGCACTCGTGATCTCCGAGGCCCGACGCATGAACAGTCGCCGCGGGCCGCGGACCATCTCCTGGTATTCGGTGGCATAGAGCTTGTTGATCAGTTCGATGTCGACGACAGAGTAATTGGTACTGCGGTGCAAATCGAGAAGTCGACGTCGTTCCGCGGCGTCGGCGCCGTGCAGTTGATCGACGGCTTCGGGATCGAAGATGCGATTTGCGTAGGGGCTGTCGTCTGCCGGGCTGTAGCCGTAGCGGGCAAAAACACTGTGGACTTCGGCGTTCGGGTAGTTCGCGTGCAGGTAGTCGACGATCTCCGCGGCACTCTGACCGGCGCCGAGAACAACGAACCTGTTGTGCACGGGCTCAGGCATTGCTTCGAGGTGGAAGAGGAACTGGTGATTGTGGAAGCACCGGGACGACGGCGTAGCCCACTCCGGGATCCGCTCTTTCAGTCCGGCGCCGACGACGATGTTGCGCGCGATCACCGTTTCACCGTCGGCTGTGCGAACCGCAAAGCGATCGACCACGCCGTCGGAGTTCCTGATGCCCTCGACCCCGTCGACGGTTGTACCGAACTGCACGTCCGCGTCGACTCGCCGAGCCGCCCAGCACAGGTAGTCGTTGAACTCGTGGCGCGTGGGAAAGAAGGTCTGGTGGTTGACGAAGTCGACCAGTCGCCCCTGCTCGAACAGATACGAGAAGAAGCTGTATCCACTCTGCGGGTTGCGGAACGTCACCAGGTCCTTCGGAAACGCGATCTGCATCGTGGCACCGTCGAGCAGCATCCCGGGATGCCACGCGAACTGAGACTGCTTCTCGAAGAACCGCGCGTTCACCCGATCAACGGCTGCACAATTTGCATTGTGTTCTTCGACAGCGATGGCCAACGCAAGATTGGCCGGACCGAACCCGACGCCGACGATGTCGACCATTGCGGGTTCGGCGCTGGAGTCTCTCGGTGATTCACTCATTACAGGTAGTCCATCCCCGACGGGACGACCTGGTACGGCCGCCAATCGATGTCCCGAAGTAAGTAGCAAAGGCTACCCTTAATGAGGTGAGGGTATCAACACCGTGAGCGCTCGTATAGCGGTCGACCCCGCGGAGGGATGCGACGTATGTCATAGTTTCGCCACCTCGCTCACGTCATCGCCTTCGACGAGTGCCGCAGCCTCGATCACGTCGACCAGCTGACCTGCCCATTCACGGACCGCGCCCGCATCGACGAGGTCGGCACGGAACCCGAGAGTTGCAAAAACTGGCCCTTCGCCGACCGGCTCGTAAAAACTCAACGTCACATCCGCATCGGGCACACCCACCGGAATCGGTACGAGAGAACCGAAGTCGCCGAGCCCGTCCAAATCGGCCTCTTGGTGATGGATCACCATCACCTGAGGTCTCATCGACGCCGGATTACCCAGTGCCTGCTCGACATACACATATGAGACGTCCTGATTGCTCAGCGCTTCCAGATTGCTTTCCCGGATGCGAGCCAGCAATTCTGCAAACGTCGGACTACCGGACGTATCCGTGCGTAGGAGAACAACATTGAAGAATGATCCGATCATCGGTTCGAGACGGGGATCCGACCTGCCCGCAACCAATGAACCGATGGGAAGATCGGTACCCGCTCCAGCCTCCGTGAGGACGCTGGCCAGTGCGGCCTGCAGGACCATGAACATGCTCGTGCCGGTGCGCGCAGCCAGAGCGTCGATCACGGCATGCAGATCCGCGTCGATGTCGACAGCGACCACGTCACCTCGAGGCTCCGAGTCACCCTCCGGCAACGGAAGATTCACACTGGTCGGTATTCCGTCGAGCACATCCTGCCAATACGCAAGTTGCTTCGACGCACGGCTGGTGCCGTCCAGGGGGTCTCCCAACAGTTCGTCGGACCACACGGTGTAGTCGGCGTACGTCAACGCCAACTCGTCCCAGATCGGTTGATCTCCCTGCGACCTGGCTGCATAAGCCGAGACCAGATCTCCCAGCAAGGGCACAACGGACCACTCGTCGACAGCGATGTAGTGCATGACGAGAAGCAGTGTCCGAGAGCCGTCTTCACCGAGCACCAGATGCACCCGCAACGGCGATTGTTCACGCAGATCCATCGGAAGTTGAGCCAGTTCGAACACCACTCGGCCAACGTCCCCGGTGCCGACATCGACCACATCGACAGTCGGTCGCACCGATTCTCTTGCCACGACGATGCCGTCGACCTCGACGAAGGTGGTCCGCAGGGGTTCGTGCCGCGACGTCACATCGTCCAAAGCGTGTCCGAGAATTTCCGGATCGATCTTCGATCTCAGGTTCAGCGCCAGAGCGTGGCTTGCTTGCGGGTGCTCGCCTGCCGCGCGGAACAACTCCCACTGACGACGTTGCGGCGCAGACAGACCCATCGTCTCCGGACGTTTCACCGCCGGCGCCAGGATCGGGCGCCCACCTTCCGAACGCGCAACGACGGCCGCCAACTCCGCAACACTCGGCGCGTCGAATACGTCTCGGATACTGACGTCCACGCCGAACGCTTCGCGAATGCGACCGACCAGTTTCATCGATGCCATCGAATGCCCACCGAGTTCGAAGAAACTGTCGTGGACTCCGACGCTCGGGAGTTGCAGTATCTCCGCGAAGGCAGCCGCGACCGTGGACTCCACTGCGGTGCGAGGAGCAACATCACCCGCCAGCTCCGACCAGTCCGGGGCGGGCAGCGCCTTGCGGTCGAGCTTTCCGTTGGGCGTCAACGGCAGCGGACCGTCAAGGGCGACAACCATGGTCGGAACCATGTAGTCGGGCAACGACACTGCCGCGAGGTTCCGTACTGCCGTCGTGTCGACGACAACACCGGGTTCCGGTGACACGTACCCGACCAGGCGCGTGATTTCGCCCTGCCGATCCGCGACGACCGTCGCCTGCTTCACCGACGGATGGGCACTGAGAGCTCCGATGATTTCACCCAACTCGATTCGGAAACCACGTATCTTGACCTGATCGTCCACGCGGCCGAGGAAGTCGATGTTCCCGTCCGAACGCCACCGCGCGCGGTCCCCGGTGCGGTACATGCGATCGCCCGCGCCGAAGGGATCTGCGATGAATCTCTGTGCCGTCAGATCGAATCGGCCCAGGTACCCTCTGGCCAGGCCGCGGCCCGCGATGTACAGCTCGCCGGATACCCCCGGCGGAACCGGACGCAGTTGATCGTCGAGCACGTACGCCTGTTCGTTGGGGTCGGGGATTCCGATGGGCACGGCGCCGTTCCAACCTGGCTCCGCCTGCCACAGTGTGTTGTTCACCGTGGCTTCGGTGAGTCCGTACGCGGCAAGCAAATTCAGCCGCTCTGCCCATCGCCCGATCAGCTCCGGCGGTACCGTCTCGGTTCCGACCAACACGGTGCAGCCTTGCGGTACTTCACATCCTGCCGGCAGGGCTGCCAGCAACGAGGGCGGGATGATCGCGTGGGTGACACGATTGTTCGTCATGAAATCGGTCAGCGCCGGGCCGGCAACCCGGGCGCTCTGCGGCACGATCACCAGGGTGCTGCTCGTGCACAGAGCCATCGCCAGCTCGAATACCGCGACGTCGAAGCCGACCGAAGCGAACTGCATCACCACCGAACCCGGTACCAGTCGCATCCGAACCTCAGCTGTGGCAACAAGACTCGGAATACCGTCGTGGGACAGCACGGCTCCCTTCGGCTTGCCGGTCGAACCCGAGGTGTAGATGACGTAGGCAGCGTGGCTGACGCCAACTGGTGGCCGGGGAGTTTCCACGATCGATGCCTCGTCCAGTTCTGCGCGGATCAGCGGATCGTCCAGGAGGATTCGCTCGACGCCGACCACATCCTCGATTCGAGAACTCTCCTCGGAGGTGGACAGCAGTACCGAGGCGCGAGAATCGGTGAGCATGTACGTGATGCGCTCGCTCGGGTGACTCAAATCCAGGGGTAGATACGCTGCCCCCAGCTTGAGCACGGCGAGGACCGACGCGACCATCTCCACCGAGCGCGGGACGGCAAGTCCCACCACGTCTTCGACCGAGACCCCGCGCCGATACAGCACACCGGCTATCCGATCACACTGCTCGGAGAGTTCGTGGTACGTGGCCTGCCCCGCTTCGTCGCGCACCGCAATCGCCTCGGGCGTAGCAGCGACTCCACGCGCGAAAGCGTCGTAGAACGTCTCTTCCGGCACGTCGACGGCGGTGTCGTTGAACGCGGTGACAACCTGTTCGAGTTCGCCTGGCAAGAAGATGTCGATGTCACCGATCTCGATGTCGGCCGATTCCACGACTGCAGAGATCACCGATTCCAATCGGTTCGAAATTCGCTGTGCGGTTTCGCGATCGAAGAGGTCACTGCCGTATTCGAGCCGGACGTCGATGCAGCCTTCGTCGCCCAGGTACTCGGTGAAGTTGAACACCAGATCGAACTTGGCCGTGTACTCCTCGAGTTCGAACGGATCCCCGCCCGTCTCCTCGCGGCTGTGATAGCCGACCATGACCTGGAACAGCGGGTTGCGTGCCAGGGTGCGCGACGGATTGAGGCGTTCCACCACAGTTTCGAACGGAACGTCGGCGTTGGCGAAGGCCTCGAGATCTCCCTCCCGAACGCGATCCACCAACTCCCGGAACGTCGGGTTACCCGACGTATCCGTGCGCAGCACAATGGTATTGACGAAGAAGCCGACCAAGTCGTCGAGCCCCTGTTCACTACGTCCGGCTACCGGAGCGCCGAGGGGAAGGTCCTCACCCGCTCCGAGCGCAGTCAGCAACGCCGCCGACGCCGCGTGCAGGACCATGAACATCGAACTCTGGCTCTCGCGCGCCAGATTCCGCAATGCAGCAGTTGTCTCCATGCCCAACCGTGTCACCACTGCCCCACCGGAGAAACTCGGTCTGGCTGGTCGACTCCGATCGGCGGGAAGCAACAGTTCTTCGGGGGCGCCGTCCAAACTCTTCGCCCAGAAGTCCAACTGCGTGCTCAGGACGCTCGACGGATCGTCGGCGCTGCCGAGTAATTCCCTTTGCCACAGGGTGTAATCCGCGTACTGCACCGGAAGTGGTTCGAAAGCTGGCTCCTCGCCCTGAATCCGAGAGGAGTAGGCAGACATCAGATCCCGAAGGAACGGTCGATCGGACCATTCGTCCGTTGTGATGTGATGCAGGACGATCACGACGATTACGGCACCGTCGACTCGGATCAGACGGGCGCGAATCGGAATCTCGTTCGCAAGGTCGAACGGACGGCCCACCGCCGCTGCAACCTCACCGGCGACGCCGGCTTCTCCTGAATGAACTGTCTCGACCGGAACCGTCGCCGATTCGAGAATTATCTGTTCCGGCGTTCCGTCGACCAACCGGAACACCGTACGCAAGGATTCGTGTCGTTCGACCACATCGTCCAGCGCCGCGGCGAAGACGTCCGCGTCCAGTGCACCGTCCAAGCGGAGCACGATCGGGAAGTTGTAGGCCGCGGAGTTCTCCTCCATCTGTCCGATCAGCCACAATCGCTGTTGAGCGGCAGAAAGGGGGAGGTGGTCCGGTCGCGGCTTCGCGACCAGCACCGGTCGCGTCGATCCCTGCTCGGCCGCAATACGTTCCGCGAGTTCCGCGACCGTCGGTGCTTCGAAGAGATCACGCATGGTCAGAGCGTTGGGAATGGCGATCCGAGCTCGACTGATCAGTTTGGTGGCCAGAAGCGAGTGACCACCGAGGTCGAAGAAGTTGTCGTCGACACCGATACCGTCGACGTCCAGCACGTCGGAGAAGAGTTCGCAGAGGACCTCTTCCGTATGGTTTCGGGGCGCGATCGCTACCCCACTGCGCTCCCCCAGCACCGAATCGGCCGTGGGTAGCGCCTTGACGTCGAGCTTTCCGTTGACGGTCATCGGCAATGTCTCCACCTCGACGACCACGGCCGGAACCATGTAGTCGGGCAGGAGAACCCGAGCTCGCGCGCGGTAGTCGTGCGCGACGCCGAGGCGCATCGGTGTCACGTAGCCGACGAGTCTCTTGACTCCACCCGCCCCGACGTCGACCACCACCGCTGCTTGCCGCACGTGTTCGTCGGATTCGAGAACGGAGACGATTTCGCTCGGCTCGATCCGGTGACCTCTGATCTTCACCTGATCGTCGGTGCGGCCGAGGAAGTCAAGGTTGCCGTCACCGCGTCGCCGCACCAAGTCACCGGTGCGGTACATACGTTCTCCGGTCCCAGCCGGATCGGCGACGAAGCGCTCGGACGTGAGCGCGAAGCGTCCGAGGTAGCCGCGAGCCAAACCGGCTCCGGCAATGTACAGTTCGCCGGCAACTCCGTCGGGGACCGGTCGCAGCCAGCTGTCGAGAATGTGCGCGGTGGTGTTCCAGATCGGCTTTCCGACGGTCGGGGTGTCGCTGTCGGACGTTCCGCCGCCGAGAGTGTTGATCGTGTATTCCGTCGGTCCGTAGAGGTTGTAGCCCACGGTTCCTTCGGTGTCGCGCAGCCGGTTCCACACCGAATCCGGAACGGCTTCACCCCCGAGCAGGACAAGCGGCGGACGGTGTTGTCCCACACCGTCGTCGAGAAGTCCGCTGTCGATCAGGTGCGTCGCGTAGGTCGGCGTCACGTTGACGACGTCGATGTCCTGTGCGTCGCAGTACGCAACCAACGCCTCGGCATCACGACGCAGGTCCTCGTCGCAGATGTGCACCTCGTGGCCTTCCACGAGCCACAGAAGTTCCTCCCATGACATGTCGAAGGCGAAGGACACGGTGTGCGCGATCCGCAGGCGTCGGCCCGCCGCGGCGATCACCGGTTCGAAGATCGCCTCGCGGTGGTTGAACTGCATGTTCGTCAGGCCGCGGTAACCGGTGACCACGCCCTTGGGCTTGCCGGTCGAACCGGAGGTGTAGATGACGTACGCGGGGTGGTCGAGTCGATGCGGTGTCCCCGGGGCGAATGCTCCGAGTTCCGACGCGGAGAGTGCCCGCGCCGAGATCGTCAGTCTCCTTGCTGCTGTATCGGGTTCGTCGATCACGATAGTGCGGACGTCCGCACCTTCGAACCTCGGTGAGGCGGCAACGGTTGTCAGCAACACGACAGGATCCGCGTCGTCGATCATCACGGCCAACCGTTCGGCCGGATGGTCGAGTTCGAGGGGTAGGTAGGCAGCACCCGTGCGCAATACCGCGAAGAGCGCGACGACCATGTCCACCGAACGTGGTAGGCCAAGAGCGACAATCTTTTCCGGGCCGGCACCGCAGTTGATCAGCAACCGCGCCATCCGGTTGATCTCGCCGTCGAGATCGGCGTAGGTCATCCGGCGCTTCCCGAACACGAGTGCCGTGTCGTTCGGTTGCGTCGACGCCACCTCTTCGAACAGGTCGGCAATGGTGCGGTCCGGCAACTCTCGGCCCTGCGTCTGTTGTGCCACTGCGGGAACCGGTGTCGCAACGACCGAACCTGTCATGTCCTGCGACCAACTCCGCAGCAGGTCGACGAAGTGACCGAGCAGGTCCTCGGCTCGACGTGCCGTCACCAGATGTGGATGGAACTCGAACTTGACGTTGACGGTGGTGCCCGGTGTGACCACGACGGTCAGCGGATAGTGCGTGTGATCGATGCTGTCGCTGCCGCTGACGTCGTGGGCGGCATTGAGCGCGTCTACTTGCTTCTCGTCCACGAAGTTCTGCAGGACTATCAGCACGTCGAACAGTTGACGATGCTCGGAAACACGTTGGATCGAGGCCAAGCCGAGATAGTCGTACGGCATCAGCGAGAGACGACCCGCCTGCGTGCGACGCAACAGCCCCTCGACGCTCTCGTTCGGATTCAATTGCAGCCGAACGGGAACCGTGTTGAGGAACATGCCCACCACGGTGTCGATTCCCGGCACTTCGGGAGGCCTTCCGGCAACGGTGGAGCCGAAGACGACGTCCGGTCGACCGGTGGCCGACGCCAGCACCAGGGCCAACGCTGCATTCAGTACCGTGTTGAACGTAACCCCGGACGCGGCAGCGCGCTCACGCAATGCACGCGAAAGCGATTCCGACAGAACCACATCACGGCGATCTGGAAGCTGACGTTCGGCGCCTGGCGCCGCCACGGCAACAAGCGTCGGCTCCTCGAGTCCTGCCAGCGCTCCGCGCCACGCCTCGTCGGCGGCAGCTCCGTCGCGGCCGGCCAACCAGGCGAGGTACGTCTCGAACGACCCCTCGGGTTCGCTGAATGCGCTGTCGTCACCGCCGGTATCGTAAAGCGCCAGAAGCTGACTGACGACAAGGCCGTTGGACCAGCCGTCCCACAGCAGGAACTGCCTGTTGATCACCAGACGATCCTGGCCGCCGGGCAGATGCAGCACACTCATACGCCACAGCGGCGGCGCGGTCAGGTCGAATGGAGTCACTCTGTCTTGGGCAGCAATGCCGTCGGCGCGCTCACGAGCAGTCGAGTCGTCCAGTTCACGGAGATCGTGGACGGCAACCGGAACGTCGAGTCCCGCACTGAAGAACTGCACCGGCTCGTTCAGGCCTTCGCTCACGAATCCCGCACGCAGGGTGGGATTTCGTCGTTGAAGTGTCCGGGCGGCCGCAGTCAACCTGTCTACGTCGAGCGTGTGCCCGAAGTCCATCGAGAACTGAGCCGTGTAGATGTCCCCGCCAGCGCTGTCACTGCTGCCTGAGTATCCCGCCTGGAAGTACAGGCCCTCCTGCAAGGGTGAGAGCGGGAGGATGCTGCTGACACCTGCCGGACTCGCATCGGCGATCGCGTCGATCTCGGTCTGACTCAGGTCGAGCAACGTCACATCGGACGGGGTCAGAATGGGAGGCCCGGCGTGACGCGCGGCCGCAGCCGCCAGATCGCCGAGGGCCGAAACCCAGCCGTCGGAGAGTGACTGCGCGTCCTCCTCGGACAAATCTTCACTTGCCCAGGCGAAGTCGGCGCGAAGCTCCGAATCCACACTGACGACATTGACGATCAGCCGGTACGGGCCTCCCATGTCTGCGTCGGGATCGGTGGACATGGCTTCGGATTCGGCGGCCAGGGACCATGCTGTCGATCCAGCTGTCGTCGTACGTCCGAGATAATTGAACAGGATCTGAGATTCGGAGCGCCCCGCCAATGTCGTTGCCGTGCGGGCATTCACGTACCGCAACATCCCGTAGCCGATGCCGCCGTCGGGCGCACTTCGCAGGCTCTCCTTCACCTCGCGCAGTGTGGCTACCGGATCGGTTCCGGCGTGCAGTCGCATAGGCGCGATGGTGGTGAACCAGCCGACTGTTCGCGACAGATCGGTTCCCGGTACCAATTCCTCGCGGCCGTGCCTTTCCAGATCGACCAGAAGTTCGCGCTCACTGCGGCCGGTAGAACGCCGCCAGCGATCGACGGACATCGCCAACGCGGCCAACAGAACATCAGTTCCTTCGGCACCCACCAGTGCCGCAACCGATCCAAGTGCCGCCTCGGAGATTGCTCCGTCAACCGTGACCGTGCGCCTCGAACCTCCGGATACAACGGCATAGCCCTCGACACCGGGTATCAACTGCGCGCCCGGAGCGGTCACGGTCAACCAGTGATCGAGTTCGGCAAATCGATGAGCGCTGTATGCGTGTTCGGCCACCGTACGGGAGAAGGTACGCAGCGAAGTTCCGACGGCATCCAGTGCGGTAGGCTCTCCGGCTTCGACTGCCACCCAGGCCATCGCGAGATCCTCGAGCAAGGTCGCCCAAGAAACTCCATCCACGACCAGGTGGTGTGCCACTATCGCGAGTCGGCCCAGATTCTCAGCGCCACAATCGAACCAGACCACCGAGATCATCCGCCCTGCAGACGGATCCAATCGGCGGGTCGCTGCTTCCGAGTGCTCCGCAATGAGCGTTCGCAACTCGGAATTGCCCAGCCCCCGAGCGTCGACTCGTTCGACGACGTCCGCTGCCCGGACACTACCGGGTTCCTCGACCCGTGCCGACCACATGCCGCGGTCATGACGGATCAAGGTTTGGCGGAGTCCGTCGTGGTGATCGAGCACGGCTTGCAATGCGTCGGTGATCGATTCGAGAGATGTTGCCGGAGAGTGGATCAGAACTGCCTGGTTGAAGCGATCGGTACCACCCGCCCATTCGGACAAGCGGTGAACCACAGGCAGCGGAACCAGCTCACCCACGCCGATGTCGGCCGTGACGGTGGCATCCGAAGTGACAACATCACCCACTGCTGCGGCGATCGCAACAGGAGTGCGCAATTCGAAGATCTGACGCGGGGTCAGTACTACCGAATCACGACGAGCCAGGTTGACCAGTCGGATCGCCAGGATACTGTCGCCGCCTAGAGTGAAGAAGTCGTCGCGCACCCCGACTCGAGGCAGGCCGAGAACCGTCGCGAAATGCCCGGCGAGGAGGTCTGCAACACCTGAAGAGACACCTCCCACCGTTTCGCCTATCTGTGCCGCGAAATCCGGTGCAGGTAGCGCTTTTCGGTCGAGCTTGCCACTCGGGCTCAGCGGCAGTGACTCGAGCCGCACGAAGGCGCTGGGCACCATGAACTCCGGTAGCACTGACAACAACTGAGCTCGAACCGCAACATCATCAGCATCTCCGACCAGGTAGGCGACCACTTGTGCGCGGTTGCTCGGACCGTCGGTTCGGACGATCACGGCACTTGCCGTGACTCCGGGGCACAGCGCCAATTGCGCTTCGATTTCGCCGAGTTCGATTCGGAATCCACGAACCTTCACCTGCTCGTCGACACGGCCGAGATACTCGAGAACGCCGTCGGCATTCCAACACACGATGTCACCGGTCCGGTACATCCGCGAGCCTGCATGTCCGTACGGGTTCGCCACGAATCTTTCGGAGGTCAGTCCCCCACGTCCGTGGTAACCACGCGCCAGTTGTGGCCCCGCCAGGTACAGCTCACCGGTGGCACCGGCCGGGACGTTCTGCAGGTACGGATCGAGAACGAACAGTCCGGTGTTGGCGGCGGGTACGCCGATCGGGACGCTGACGGCATCGGCCGGAGTTTCCTGCACCGACGGCTGCCAACTGACGTCGACGGCAGCCTCGGTGGGGCCGTAGAGGTTGTCCACCAGAGTATTCGGCAGGATCTCGGCTACCTTGCGTGCAACGTGAACGGGCAGCGCCTCACCGCTGCAGTTGACGATCTCGAGCGAAGAGCACAGTGCTGCTTTCGGCTCCGCGAGAAACACTTCAAGCATCGACGGAACAAAATGCACTCGGGTCACGGAATGTTCGACGATGACGTCGGACAGATAGCCAGGGTCCTTGTGCCCGTCCGGCTCGGCCATCACGAGAGTTGCCCCCACCAGGAACGGCCAGAAGAATTCGGGAACGGAGACGTCGAAACTCGACGGGGTCTTCTGGAGCATCCGGTCGGAGACGTCCAGCGGACGTATCTGCTGTGCCCAGAGCAATCGGTTGACCACACCCTCGTTGGTGACCACAACGCCTTTGGGACGACCGGTCGAACCCGAGGTGTAAATCATGTACGCGGCATCCGCGGGCGATCCTGGGACACTCAGCGGATCGGCGGGGAACTGCGCCGACTCCGATACCGTCACCCGCGGAACCGAACCCGAATCGAGTGAAGAATCTTCCGACACCACGACGCACACAGGATCGGCGTCACCCAGCATGTACGTCAGCCGCTCCGCCGGGTAGCCGGTGTCGAGGGGAACGTATGCTCCCCCGGCCTTTCCGATGCCGAGTATCGCGACCATCAATTCGATCGAGCGCGGCAGGGCAACGGCCACCAACGATTCGCGTCCGACGCCCCGTTCGCGCAACAGACGCGCAAAACGATCGGCGCGAGAGTGAAGTTCAGCGTAGGTCAATACCTCGTCGCGGAAGATCACAGCGGTGGCTTCGGGCGCACGCTCAGCCTGATCCCGCAGCAGCTCGGTCAGCGTTGCACGCGGCTGGTCCAAGACCATACCGACACTCCCCGGCTGGGCGGGTGCCAGCGCGATCCGGCCGATCACCTGTTCGAGATCGCGGGAAAGCTCTGCGAGCACGACTGCAAGAGCTTCGGCCAGCGCCTGCGCAGCGTTGCCGTCCACCTGAGCGGCGTCGTACTTCAGCTCCAACGCCAACCGATCGCCTGGAACGACGATCAGCGTCAGTGGGTAGGCCGGTCGCTCGTCGAATCGAATTCCCGTCAGTCGCAAAGAATCTGTCGGATCAGCGATTGCCGTGTCACCGAGGGGATAGTTCTCGAACACGACCAGCGATTCGAAGTTCTGCTCCAGTCCGCCGGTCCGTCGCAGTTCGGGCAGCCCCACGTACTGATGGTCGAGTAGCTCCGACTGTTCATTCTGCCAACGAGAAAGTGCTTGCGAGGCAGGCTCTGCCGGGTCGAAGCGCAATCGGGCCGGCACTGTGTTGATGAACAAGCCCACCATGGTCTCGATACCGGGTAAGTCGCCGCCGCGCCCCGATACGGTCGAGCCGAACAGCACGTCCGTTCGGCCGGCCATTCGGCCGAGAACCAATCCCCAGGCGCCATGCACAAGTGTGCTCAGCGTAAGGCCGTGTGAGCGTCCGTTGGTCGTCAGTGCACGAGTATCGCTGTCGGTCAGTTCGACTCGGGTAGCGTGAATCCCGCTGCTGCCGGTGCTCGGGGCGGGTAGTTCGATGGCGGGACCGGGAGAGTTCAGCGCTTTCTCCCAGACTGCGGCCGACGTCTCGTGATCGTGACCGGCCAGCCATTCGAGATAGCTGCGGTACGGCGCCGGACTCGGGAGCACGACGCCGGAATCTCCGACGCCGTACAACGCCATCAGTTCCCGCAGCATCACCGGGACCGACCATCCGTCTGCAACCGCGTGGTGAATCGACTGCAGCAGAAGGTACTTCTCCGAAGATACACGGACAAGCGTGTAACGGACGAGTGGCGGTTGCGCGAGGTCGAACCCACGCGCACGGTCGGCGGAGAGCAGTTCATCCACATCGGCGCCGGCCACCTCGACTACTGCCATCTCCACGACGACGCTCGGGTGCACCACCTGCACCACCCGGCCGTCACCCAGGACTGAAAATCCGGTGCGCAGTGCCTCATGCCGATCGACGACGGATTGCAGCGCACGGTGCAGCGCCGCACTGTCCACCGCTCCGGACAGCTCCACAACCTGTTGCACGACATACTGATCCGCCCCCGGATCTGCAAACGCCGAATGGAAATAGATCCCTTCCTGCAGCGGAGTGAGTGGGAGAATCTCTTCAGCCTTCGGCAACTCGTCCACATCTGCCTGAGTGAGCGCCACCAGAGGGTAGTCCGAGGGTGTGGCTCCGCCAAAGGCTGCAAGCCCGGACACGGCCTTGAGCGAGTCCAGCCACAGCCGCGCAAACCTGTCGATGTCGCTACGCAGGAAGATGTTCGACGCCCAGGTCAGGGTGGCTCGCAGTCGTGGCCCACCGGCGGCGTCCTCGGCTACGACGTCGACAGACAACGCGTGTCCCAACGGCATGGACGGATCGGCAGCACCGTCCACCGACACCGGGAACCAGTCCCCCTCCGCTGCGGCAGTGCGTCCCAGATAGTTGAGCACTACCTCAGGCGCTGCGACGCTACCCAACTGATCCGAGCTGCCGAGGTATCGCAATGCTCCGTACCCGAAGCCGGCGTTCGGGACCCGTCGAAGTTGCTCCTTGACGCTCTTGAGAACCCCCGCCAGATCGTCGGTCGCGTCGAGATCCGCAGCGGCTGTACCGATCTCGAGCGCAACCGGGAACACCGTGGTGAACCAACCGACAGTTCGTGTCAGGTCCACATGCGCAGCGCCGTCGCCGCGAACGATGCCTTCGTCGCGTCCGTGCCCTTCCAGGTCGATCGTCACCAATCCGGCCCCGCTCCAACGGGTCAGCGCCACGGCAAGTGCGGTGACCAGCACTTCGCTCACATCGGCCCCGAACGCCCGTGGGACACTGCCCAACAACCGATCTGCAAATTCTGGAGGTAGGGTGATCGATCGCGCCGCAGCGGTGCGCGCGAGGTCAACTGCCGGGTCGAGTGCCCGACGGCCGAGAGATGCCCCTTGTGCGGACGTCACCGAGTCCCAGAACTCGATTTCCGAGTCCAGTCGCCCGGCTCCGACCGCCTCCGAGACGAGTTCGGCGTACCTTCGCACCGACGTGCCGACCGGAGCGAGTGCGGGTTCGTCGCCATTCATCGCTGCGATGCCGGCGCGCGCGAGGTCCTCGAGGATGATGCGCCACGAGACGCCGTCGACCACCGCGTGGTGGATGACAAGCAACAGCCGTCCGGGACCGGTCACAGGGCGGAACAGAACAGCGCTGACCATCGTGCCGCCGGCCGGATTCAGACGGCCGACAGCTCGCTCGGTCTCGGCGAGGATCAACACTCCGCATTCTTCAAGTGGCGCCGGTAGTGCGCAGGTCTCGAAGACCACAGCCGCGTCGTTTGTCTCCGGAACAAGCAGCGTTCCTTCGGAAGTCAACGTCGCACGAAGTGCATCGTGGCGCGCCACCAGGGCGTCGAGCGCCGCCTGGACATGCTCGGCAGTCAAGGCTGACGGGGTCTGAATCAGCGCTCGCTGGTGGAAGGTTCGTACTACATCCGGCGTCCCGAGGGCCCTGGCGGCAATCGGCGTCGTGGCTACGTGGCCGATCGGTTGGTCCGCGTGGTCGACGATCTCAGTCGTTCGGCCGGACTGGGCACGCGCCATAGCCTCGGCGGTGCGCAGTTGGAACACCTCGCGAGGACTGATCGACAAACCGGCAGCACGAGCCGCGGTCACGAGTGAGATCGCGACGATGCTGTCGCCGCCCAGTGCAAAGAAGTCGTCGGTCACGCCGACCGAATCGAGGCCGACAGCCGACGCGATCAACGTGCAGAATTGTTGTTCGACTTCGTTTCTCGCGGCGACATGCGCACTCAGTTCGGCGAGATCGGGCTCGGGAAGTGCGCGGCGATCGAGCTTGCCGTTGGCCGTGAGCGGAAACTCCGCGAGGACGGTGACGGTGGTCGGGACCATGTAGTCGGGCAGCTTGCTCGCCGCCCACTCGCGAATGTCCCGCGAGTCGATTGCGAGGTTCGTCCCCGACGCTGCACTCACGTAGGCGGCGAGATACTTTGCGCCTGTGGGTGCTTGACGCACCAGAACTGCCACGTGACGCACTCCGGGGTGCGAGATCACGGCGGCTTCGACATCCTCGAGTTCGAGACGCATGCCACGGATCTTCACCTGGTTGTCCGTGCGTCCGAGGAAGTCGAGGGTGCCGTCTGCGGTCCATCTGGCCAAGTCACCGGTGCGATACATCCGGGATCCGGCCAGATCGCCGGAAACAAAGGGATCCGCGACAAAACGAGACGCGGTCAATGCCGTCGCACCCACGTATCCGCGTCCCAGCAGGAAGCCCGCCGCGTAGAGTTCGCCGCCCGTGCCGACCGGAACCGGCTGCAGGTCGCCGTCCAACACGTACAGGCGAGTGTTGGGGTTCGGGCGCCCGATGGATGTGACGATTCGTTCCGCGTCTTCGCGGTAGATCACATGGGAGACACCGATGGTCGCTTCCGCCGGCCCGTAGCCGTGATACAGCGTCGTGGACAGTTGGGCGCGGAACCGATCGAAGAGTTCAGGCGTGAGAACCTCACCGCCGCACCACACATGCTTCACCGAATCGAGCTGATCGCTCCCGTTCGCCAGGTCCAGAAGGATGTCGAGCATCGACGAAACCAGGTAGACGAAGGTGACCGATTCTCCGGCGATAAGGTCGAGCAGGTATTGCGGGTCGCGTTCCCCCTCGGGCTTCGCGATCACCAATCGACCGCCGGATACAAGCGGGAGCAGGATCTCGTTGATCGAGATATCGAACGAGAGTGGAGCTTTGAACAGCGAAGCATCGCCGGACCCGAACCCGAGAATCCGCTCCCGCTGCCACAGCAACCTTGCACAGATTGCCTCGTGGCGGATCATGGCGCCCTTTGGACGACCGGTTGAACCGGACGTGAAGATGACGTACGCCAGTTGGGCACCGTGAATACGAACGTCGGGTGTCATGACCTCGGACAGGCACGAAGGCCCGTCCTCGTACGCCCACGCGGAGAGATCGACCGGAACGGAGTCGTCGGCACCGTCGGAGGTGAGCACCAGTGTGGCACCGGCATCGGCGAGTACCGATTCGCGGCGCTCTGCGGGCCACGACGGATCCAGTGGCACGAAGGCGCCACCAGCGCACATGACGGCCAACAACCCCACCACCATCTCGGCGGATCTCGGAAGCCCGATCGCCACAAAGGTTTCGGTTTCCACACCGCGAGAGACCAGGTGCGCGGCGAGCTGCGATACCCGAGATTCGAGTTCGCCGTATGTCAGCCGGACGTCGCCGTCGACCACGGCGACAGCGCCCCGGTCGGCAGAGAAGCTGCTGCGCAACAAATCCGGCACCGTCGTGACGGGCTGCGGCTCTGCAGTGTCGTTCCACCCGTGGAGCACGAGTTCTCGCTCGGCCGGAGCCATGGGGTCGAGTGCCGAGACCGGAAGCTGCGACTCGGCCACGAACCGATCGAGGAACTGTTCGATTCTGGCGGTGTGATCAGCCAGTTCGCGGTCGAATCCGGCCGGCGCGCGGACGTCGATTTCGATCGGCTCCCCGTCCTGACCGCCGCGCACACTCAGTTCCAGGTCGCCGACCCGCCCCGTTACCGAATTACGCACGCGCACCGGGCAACCGCCGAAGGTGAGAGTGTGCTCGAACATCATCGAGTTGATGCCGGGACCGAAGACCTGGCGGTCGGGATCGATCGTCCGAATGTCGCGAGCGAGATCCTCGCCCCGGTACCGACCGTGCTTGAGAATCGAGATCAGGGCGGTGTCGAGACGAGTTGCCAACTGACCGATGGTTTCCGAGCGCTCGACTCGAATACTCAGCGGCAGAATCGTCGACGCCATCGAGGGAGTGCGACGCATGTCGCGGCCCACTCGAGCGGCCATCGGTACCGAGACGACAACGTCGTGTTGTCCGGTAGCGCGTGCAATGTACGCGATCAGCGCGGCCATGGGCAGGCGAGTTCGTCGAATCCCGGCCTCACCCGCATAGCGATAGAGCTGTGCTGCACGATCGGCATCGAGCGTGAGCATCGCCGAGATCGGCGGCAGCGAATCATCGACCTGCCCATGCAGAATCCGCGTCGCTTCCGGTCCTGCTTCAACTCGCTCCACCCAGTACTGACGGTCGAGCAGGAACCGTGGAGAGTTTCGATATTCCAGATCGGCCGCAACCACCGCATCGAGTGGCCATAGCGGCGCAGAAGTCTCGAGATTCGGATCGTCGTATCGTTCGGCGACGTCGGCGACGATGAGCGAGATGCCGTACCCGTCGACCACACTGTGGTGATAGCGCTGGTACCAGATGACTCGGTCGTCAGCGGTCAGCAGAAGTGTCTGACGGAAGAGCAGATCGTCCGCCCCGAAGACCCGAGCCATGTCGGTGTCCATCCACAATTGCGCAGCCGAATCGGGATTCGGCTCGCCCCGAAGGTCGAGTACTTCCACTTCCCAGCGCGCCTCCGGAATCGGCACCTGAATCAGCCTGTTGTCGGCATCCACCCGAAAGTGCACGAACAGCGCTTCGACACGTCCGACAGAGGCCTTGATCGCCGCTGCCGCGCGGTCGACGTCGATCGTCCCGTCGACCTCGACGACAAGTCCGATGTTGTACACCGGACTGCTCGGATCGACGTTCTGAGCAACCCACACCTCACGCTGAGCGGCCGTCGCCGGGAGCGCTGCATCCAGATCGGCACCGCCCGATACCGCTGGGTGAGCTACCTGAGAGTGGTCAGACATCGAGAATCCGATCATCGTCGTTCATGCTCATCGAACGACGAACACCCTCGCCAGTTTAGGGTAGGCTACCCAGGAACGTGAAGGCGCGCTCTCCGCCTGGTCAGACCTGGTCCCACGGACCGAATTCGAGCAGAACGTCGATTGCCGTCCTGCCGTCCTGCGGCCGAACGACATGTTCGAGAGCGTAGACCCTCGATCCCTCCGCTGCGCGGGCGAGATCGGAAATACCGGGCAGAATGGTCGGTTCGGGTGGGCCGCCCACACCACGGTGGAAGTTCTCGATGGAATGCCCCAGATAGAGGACGCGTCCGCCTGGAGTCAACCATTGCCCGACGCGCTTCAGCGTTTCGGCCAACTCGTCGACCTCGAGGTGAAGGAAGCTGACCAACACCAGGTCGACCGAACCTTCCGGTTGCCACGTGGTCGCATCTCCGACCCGCCAGTCGACGGCCTTGTCCCGGTCACTCGCCCGTGCCAGATCGATCGCCACCGACGAGTAGTCAACCGCGGTCACCGACCAACCCTGCCCGGCCATCCACCGCGCGTGACGGCCGTCGCCGCAGGCCAGATCGATCGCGGTACCCGGCCTCAGGTCGGCAATTCTTGTTGCGACGGTTCCCGCCGGGTCCACTCCCCATGGCTCCGTCACCGCTCGGTATCGCTCGTCCCAGTCGTGTGCGTCCACGATCGCTCTCCCCATATCCGTATCACCGAAGTTCGTTCCACCGTCATTGATCAGACGGTGCCCCCAGCAGCATAGAGAACCTTCAAAAGTGACAAACAGATACCCCTAGGGGTATAGAAGTGACGGTCAGGAATACCCCCACCCGTATCAGGAGTGAAGATGTCAGCGACCAGAACTGTCACCGCGGACCCACCCGCCCGAACCGACGGCATACTCGCGCGACTCGGTCGATCGATGGCGGCGCACACCCGTCTCGTCGTCGGCGTCTGGTTGATCGCGCTGGTTGCACTCGGCGCCGCAGCGCCGAGTGCCTTCACATCCTTGGCAGGAGCTGGTTGGCAGGCAAACGGATCCGAGTCGGTGCAGGTTCGCGAGTTGGCCGAGCAGCATTTCGGCGGAAACTCCTCCGCCGCAGTGCAGGTGGTCGTTCACTCGAATTCTCTGGACATCGCCGATCCGTCGATGCAGCAGACACTGGCCGCGGCAACCGAACTGTTTGCCGCGGACCCTCGTTTCGGCGAAGTGATCGTCCCACAGCCCGGCATGACCATCAGCCCGGACGGACATACCGGCATCATGATCGCGGGCGCCAATGCGAATACCGACGACATGGTGCGCGCGGTAGACGAACTCGGCAAGAAACTCACGGCACTGTCCACGGACACGATCGAGGTGTACCCCACCGGCGCGTCGGCGTTGTGGAGCGATTTCAACAAGGCCAATCACGAAGCGATGATCAAGGCCGAAATGATGTCGTGGCCCGTCACTCTCGCGATCATGGTGTTGGCCTTCGGCTCCCTGGTTGCCGCGGGACTCCCGCTGCTGCTGACCCTTGCGGGCCTGGTCGCTTCGGCGGGCGGGCTCGTGATCCTCAACGAGATCACGCCGATTTCCGTGTGGGCCATGAACTTCGCGATGATGTTCGCCCTCGCGCTCGGTATCGACTACGCACTCTTCCTCGTCGCCAGGTTCCGAGAAGCACTGCGAACCGATCCGGATCCGCGGGCCGCCGTGGCCCAGACGATGGACACCGCCGGCAAAGCAATCGTCCTCTCCGGCCTCACAGTTCTGGTCAGCCTGTCTGCGGTTCTTCTCGTTCCGGCCCCCGCCGTACGGACGATGGCTGTCGGCATCATGCTCGCCGTGATCTTCGTTCTCGCCGCAACCCTCACCCTGCTACCCGCCGTGCTCGGCAGGATCGGCGCCAAGGTCAACGGCGGTTCGCTACCGTACGCAAAGCGCCAGCAGCACCGCTCCCCGATGTTCGCAACCTGGGCGTCGCTGCTGCACAAGTACCCGTGGCCTTTCGGCGTCGGCGCCCTGCTCATCCTGATCGCACTCGTCGTTCCGGTCTTCGGGCTGAAGGTGGCAATGCCCTCCATCGCCGTGGTTCCCGAGGACGCCCCGGTTCGCCAGGGCTACGAACTGGTGCAGCAGCAATTCGGTGACGGCGCTCCCGGAATGTTGCAGATCGTCACGTCCACAGACGATGCAGCAGACACCTCGCGTGTTGCCATGAACGTTGACGGCGTGGCCATGGTCACGCCGGCGCAGCAAGCAGCCGACGGATCCGATCTGGTTATGCTGCAAGCAGTTCCCACTGTCGACCCGTCGGATCCTGCGATGGAAACCATCCTTGCGGACCTTCGGTCGCAGCTGCCGGAATCAGCACTCGTCGGCGGCGCTCCGGCCGAAAATCTCGACCTTCAGCAGGCGTTGAACGACTACCTGCCCATCGTCGTGGTCGTGATACTGACGCTCGGATTCCTGTTGCTGCTGATCGCTCTTCAGGCACCTCTGATCGCCTTGATCGGCACGCTGGTCAGCCTACTGTCCACTGGGGCCGCGTTCGGAATCGCGAAGCTGATCTTCCAGGACGGTCACGGATCCGGTCTGCTCGGTTTCGATCCCCAGGGATTTCTGAACGGATGGGGTCCGGTCTTCTTCTTCGCCATGATCTTTGCCATCGCGATGGACTACACCGTCTTCCTGCTCTCGAGCGCCAAGGAGCACTACGAACGGACAGGTGACCCCGAGATCGCACACATCGACGGCCTCGCGCATTCGGGTCGGGTCATCGCGGCGGCGGCAGCGGTGATGGTTGCGGTCTTCTTCACTTTCGCGCTCGCAGACCCGTTGCCGCCCAAGGAAATGGGGATCATCCTCGGTGTAGCTGTGCTCCTGGACGCAGTGCTCGTGCGCTTGGTGCTCCTGCCAGCACTCCTGCGTCTCACCGGCCGGGCAGCCTGGTGGGCACCAGCATGGCTACGACGCATCCTGCCGAAGATCAGCTTCTCGCATGGCTGACCGTGTACCCGACATCACTGTTGTATTCATACCCCCAGGGGTATGATGAAGGCAAGAGAAATCGATGGCAGCGACATCGACAGCAACGACACCGACAGCCACAACGAGGAGCGGGCAATGACAACTCCCACAGAACCGATCGCGATTGCAACCAAGGTCACCGGAACTTTCGACGAGGTCGTCACCCGCACGCGTGCCGCGCTCGCCGAGCAGGGCTTCGGGATCCTGACCGAGATCGACATGCAGGCAACACTCAAGGCGAAGCTGGACGAGGACATGGAAAAGTACCTGATCCTGGGTGCCTGCAATCCGCCATTGGCCCATCGGGCAGTCTCGGTGGATCGTCAGATCGGCCTCCTGTTGCCGTGCAACGTCGTCGTCCGCGAAGATACGACTACCGAGAACTCGTTCTTCGTCGAAGCGATGAATCCCGCTCTCATGGTTCAGGTTTCCGACGAACCAGGCCTGGAGTCCGTGGCGGCCGACGCAGCCGTCAAGTTGCGCGCGGCAGTCACCTCGATCATCTGACACCACAGTCGGATCGAGCACTGGATCAAACACTGACATGCCCCCAGGGGTACCCTCGGTCGCAGTACGAACACTCGAGAAGGGGCCACCATGACCGGCGACGAAGAGAGCATTTCGCTCGTATTGAACAGACTGCGGCGCGCTCACGGCCAACTTGCCGGGGTCATCTCGATGATCGAGAACGGCCGCGACTGCAAGGACGTCGTCACGCAGCTCGCAGCCGTGTCCAAAGCGCTGGACCGAGCAGGGTTCAAGATCGTCGCGTCGGGGCTGCGTGAATGCCTCACCGGCGAAAGCGCCGAAGGTCAGGAACCGATGACCGAGGCCGAACTCGAGAAGCTGTTCCTGGCACTGGCATGAAACAAGAGGAAGGGCCTGACCCGCAGGTAGCGGGTCAGGCCCTTTCTCGTGTGCGAAAGAACTACGAAAGAACTACTTCGCCAGGAAGTCGATCAGCACCTTGTTCACGGCCTCCGGACGCTCGAGGTATCCGTAGTGCCCGGCGTCGGGAATCTCCTCGTACGACGCCGTCGCGATACAGTCCGCCACCTCGCGGGAGAGGTAAGGCGGGATCATGCGGTCGTCGGCGAAAGCGACGGACAGGCACGGGCGCATGATCGACTTGTACTCGTTACGTCGATCGAAAGCGCGGTCCATGCCGAGCTGTGCGCGAACACCCGGTGACGTTGCGCCGCCGGTGAACTCGAAGATGTCCATCCAGTCACGCGCGGAGTGATCGTCGGCCAGCGTGGCCGGCGAGAGGTTCATCACTGCCGTCACTGCGGCACGGTACTTGGCCGGCAGGGCGACGCCGCTGTCGAACAACTGGCGCTCACCCTCGGTCAGGACCTGTTGGAAATGATCCATCCGAGCGTGGCCGGCGAGGAACACTGCTTTGCGAACCAGATCCGGCCTGGCGAGCGTCAGTTCCTGCGCGACCCGGGCGCCCATCGAGGTGCCGATGACATGGGCCGGGCCGCCGCCGAGATGCTCGATCAGCCCGGCGGTGTCCGCAACCATGTCGGACATCGTGATGCCGCCGAGGCTCTCACCCGACGGGGCGATTCCGCGGTTGTCGAAGGTGGCGACGCGATAGCCGGCGGCCACCAATGCCGGAGTCTGGTGCAGATCCCAGACGCGGCCGGGGCTACCGGTCCCCATGATGAGCACCACCAGATCTCCATCACCCTTGACCTGGTAATTGATGGGGATTCCGTTGATTGTGGCGACCGTCATGTCAGCCTTCCTCCTCGTACGTATGATCAACAATTTTGGTTGGATAGCCTAAGCTGATGGGCGGTCGTGTGACCGCCAACCCCAGCCCATGCTCGTCCAGGAGGACCCCCGTTGAGAGTCGCTACGCTCGGATACCAAACCTGGGGCCACCGTACCCTGCAGGCCTTGATCGACTCCGATCACGAGGTCGTACTGGCAATCACACACCCGAAGAGCGAACACGTCTACGAACAGATGTGGGCGGACTCGGTTGCAGATCTGGCGTCCGAGAACGGTGTACCCGTTCACGTGGCGAACAAGCCTGACGACGCCTTCAAGGCCGCGCTGGCCGAAGCTGCTCCCGACATCATCGTCGCCAACAATTGGCGCACCTGGCTGCCCGCGGAGGTCTTCGACGCACCCAAGTACGGCACCCTCAACATCCACGATTCGCTGCTGCCCAAGTACACGGGCTTCTCCCCGCTCATCTGGGCCTTGATCAACGGTGAAGAAGAAGTCGGCCTCACGGCGCACCTGATGGACGAGGAACTCGACGCGGGCGACATCGTCCTGCAGCGATCGACGACGGTCGGCCCCGCGGACACCGTCACCGATCTGTTCCACCGCACGATCGACATGATCGGCCCCATCACACTCGACGCCCTGGATCTGATCGCCTCCGGGCGGACCGACTGGACGCCGCAAGACCGCTCGCAGGCCACCTTCTTCCACAAGCGTGCACCGCAGGACAGCCACGTCGACTGGTCCTGGCCGGCCGAGGTCATCGAGCGTTTCGTCCGGGCACAGTCCGATCCGTACCCCAACGCTTTCGCGGAGTTCAAAGGCCAGCGCATCCGCATCCTGAAGGCGTCCGTCTCACGCGGGCACTACGGCGGAACCCCCGGCCGAGTGTTCATCCAGGAAGACGACGGCATGGTGATCGTCGCGGGCCCCGACGCGTGGTCGGGCAAGAACAAGGGACTGCGGATCGAGCGCATCCGACTCGACGACGGCAGCGAGTACACCGCCGCCGAGTTCTTCCCCCACGGCGGCGGGTACCTCACCTGATCGTCTGAACGCCCTCAGTCGCGACCCTCCCAGGCCGCCCACAGTTGCGCGTAACGCCCGCCCGCGGACACCAGTTCGCGGTGCGGGCCTTCTTCTACGATCTGCCCGTGTTCGAGCACGATCACTCGGTCGGCGCCCGCGGCTTGGGTAAGCCGGTGTGCGACAACCAGAGTGGTGCGGCCATCGGTAGCGGCTTCGGCAGTCGCTTCCAGTTCCCGCGCTCCGGCGCTGCCCGCCTCCGCTGTCGCTTCGTCCAGTACAGCGACGGCAGGGTCGGCCAATACCAGTCTCGCCAAGGCCAACTGCTGTGCCTGCGCCGCCGTCATCTCGTGCCCGCCCTCGCCCACGACGGTCAGCATTCCCTCGTCGAGAGCATCAACCCACTCGTACGCGCCGACGGTCCGCAGCGCAGCGGCTACGTCCTCGTCCGAGGATTCGGGAGCGGCCAATCTCAGATCCTCGATCAGGGGTCCGGCAAAGACGTGGACCTCCTGACTCACGATCGCGATGTGGCGTCGTAGGTCATCGAGGTCGGAAAGCGGGACGCCGCCGATCGACACCCGCCCCGACGTCGGAGTGATCGAACCGGCGGCGATCGCAGCAAGCGTCGTCTTTCCGGCTCCGGTCGAACCGACGAGCGCCACCCGCTCCCCCGCTCGCAGGCTGAGCGTCACTCCGTGGAGTACCTCATGGCCACCGTCGTAGCCGTGCCGGATGTCGTCCAGATGAAGGGAGCCGTCGGTCGGAACGGAACCCGTATCCGTCGAACCTTCCGTTTCGGGGATCTCGACAACGCCGACCAATCTCGCGAGGCTGGCGCCGGCGGACTGCACTTCGTCGAAGGTGTAGAGCAGCGAGCCGATCGGGTTGAACAGGCGATGGAACAGCAGCGCAGCCGTCGTTGTCTGACCGACTGTCACGACGTCCTCACGAACCAGCAGGAATCCGACGACGAGGATCATGGACAGGCCCACGAATTCGGCGCGGTTACCGCGCCCGGCGAATCTCGTGAACAGGCCGAACACTCCGACGGCCAGATCACGCGCTTTTGCCGACGCTGCATCGATCTGACCCAGATGTTCCTTCTCGAGGCTGTACGCGCGGACAGTCTTGGCCCCCTGGAGACTGCTGATCAGCGCTTGTGAACGAGCGCCCATCGCTACCCGCTCGGCAGCGTAAACGGGAGCTGATCGTGGCAGGTACCACTTGAGTGCCAGCGCGTACATCGGCAGCGCGACCATTCCGGCGAGGCCGAGCCGCCAGTCAAGTCCCAGCATGGTCACCATGCTCAGAGCCACGAGCAGAACCGCCGCGATCATGCCGGGAACCACGTCGGACACAGCCTTCGCGATCACCGACACGTCGTCGCCGACGCGTGAGAGCAGATCGCCCTTGCCGACCTTCTCGACGGTCTGGATCGGCAGGCTCAATGCCCGGTCCACGGTTCGCTCACGCAGGTCCGCCAGGATCGTCTCACCGAGTCGCTTGATCAGATAGGCGGCCACACCGGTGAACACACCGCCGACGACTGCTGCGGCGGCGATGATCACGACCACCCCGACGATCGTCGACGTGGGCGCGTTGTCCCGGACCCGGTCGACCAGGACACCGAAGACGTATATCGGCACCAATGCCATCGCCGACGCCGAAGCCGCGACGATCAGGACCAGCAGGCTCTGCATCCGGTATTCGGCCAGCGCTGCCCGCAACCACTTCCAGGTCTGGCGACCACTCGCGATCGGCAACAACTCGCGCTCGGTCACCTTCTCCGCCGCCGGCATATCGGTTGTCCTGTCCGTGGCCGTCACCGCAGCACCGCTCCTCGGTAGTTCGCGTCGCCGCGAGAGAGTTCGGAATGTGTGCCCGTCGAGGCGATCACTCCGTCGTTCAACACGATCACTCGATCCGTCACGGCCAGCAAGGCCGGGCTGCTGGTGATCAATACCGTCGTGTGGATGCCTCCGGCACCCTCGTGCCGCAGTTCAGCGATTCCTTCGGCGATCGACGCCTCGGTCACCGCGTCTACCGCCGTCGTCGGATCGTGCAGGACCATTACGGGTGCCTGTGCCACCAAGGCGCGCGCGAGGGCGACGCGTTGCCGCTGGCCTCCCGACAAACTCGCGCCCCGATCGGTCACTTCGAGGTCGAGACCGTCTGGATGTGCGTCGACGACATCCGCCGCTGCCGACGCCACCAGAGCGCTCTGGATGTCGAGAGCAGCAGCATCACCGGCGCCCGCGGTCACGTTCGACGCGAGCGATCCGGAGAACAGATCGGTGATGTGCGGCTCCACCAGCACCGTGCGGCGTGCCAATCGCAAGTCCATGTCGGACAGGCTGATTCCGCCCACCCGAACCACTCCGCGATACGCGTCCTGCGCCAGCTGACCGGACAGGACAGCGACAAGAGCGTCGGCGTCCTGCGGTTGATAAGCCACGACGCCCAGCAGTTCTCCGGCAGGCAGGTGCAGATCGATGCCCTTGAGGGATTTGTACTCGACGGCGTCGAGGGTCAGGTCGGTACCTTCGAGCTCGGTCTGCGAACCCGCTCCCCGTAACGGCTCCGCGTCCAAGACCAGTGCCAGACGATCCGACGACGCGCGCGCCACCGCGAAGTATCCGGGAATCGACGCGAGTAATCCGAGTGGTTCGATGATGAACTGCGCAAGCCCCACCACGGTGATCAGTTCACCGACCGTGATCCGGCCCTGCAACGCGAAGTATCCCGCGAATCCGGCAACACCGACGGCGAGCAACGCACTGATGGTCGCGGCAACGCCGGTGTAGATACCGGTTGCCTTCGCCGTGCCGATCGTCGAAGCGAGCGCCTGACGGCTGACCGTACGGTAGCGCGCCGACGCGGTCTTCTCGCCCCCGATACCGCGCAGCGGACGCAGTCCACTGACCAGATCCGTAGCCATCGCCGACGCCCGAGCGATCGACGCCTGCTGACCGGAGGCCCGCGACGTGATGAGCGGCGCCGCCAGTTGCAGCAGACCGAGAATGACCGGAGTACCGATCAGAACGGCCAGTCCCAGCCACAGATCGATCCACACCAACGCCACCGCCGACGCCACCGCAGCGGTCAGGGCCGCCGCGGCGCGCGGGACGATGTCGGCGATCCACGAAGTCTGCTCGGCGTCCGAGGTGGAAACCGTCAGCAATTCACCCGATCGCAGATCAGTACGCACCCCACGCGGGTCGAGGACGCGGTGCGCCACCTCGAGCCGGAGACGATGAGCCTCCTGCTGCATCGCGGTGACGATGAACCGGGCGCCGAAACGCCACGCGGCCGTCAGAACGAGAAACAGAGCCGCGAGACCGAGGATCGAGACGATCAAGGCCGTGGTGTCCGAAGTCTCCACTGCACGGTCGATGATCACACCGATGGAGATCGGCACCGCAGTCTCGGTGAGTTGGTGCAGACAGACCAGGGCCGTGCCGATAGTGAGTGGGCCACGGTTGCGGACCAGGACGCGTCGCAAAATCGCAGCACCGCTGTGTTTGCCACTCTCCGGCTCGTCCGAGTCGACGGTCACACTCGAGGGGGTCGAACTCATGGAACTCCAAGCATCGATGGAAGCGATAAAGTTAAGTACGCAGATAAGTAAGTCGACCCTAATACATGAGCAACTAGCGTCGACACGCCCAGTTCTCATAGAGTCGCGAGTAAGAATCATTGCTTGCGCCGTGCAGGCAAGCACGAGAGGAACATGATGGCTGAGAACACGACCGTGGAAACCGAGATCGCGGACGAGGAAATCGAGACCGTCGCCGAGGAAACAGCGCGCATGGCGCAGCGCGTTGTCGCTGCCTACGCGGAAGATGCCGACGAGTGCAGGATGCTGCTCTCGATGCTCGGTATCTCCCCCGCCGCCAAGCTCGACTGAATCTTTCCCTCACCGACCGAGAAGGAACCACGTGCCTGTCAGTCCGGATTCGACCAGTTCAACCCTTTCTGACAGCGCACCTGCTTCTTCGACCGGTGACACCGTGTCCGGGCAGGCCGAGTTCGTCGTCGTAGCTAACCGCCTGCCCGTCGACTTGGAACGACTTCCCGACGGCACCACCCGTTGGAAGAGAAGCCCCGGTGGACTGGTCACCGCCCTCGAGCCGATCCTGCGCAGCAATCAGGGCGCCTGGGTGGGCTGGGCCGGCGTCCCAGACGCAGACCTAGACCCGATCGTCGAAGACGGACTCGAGCTCTACCCCGTGCCGCTGAGCGCCGAGGAGATCAACGAGTACTACGAGGGATTCTCCAACGCCACCCTCTGGCCGCTCTATCACGACGTCATCGTCAAACCCGAGTATCACCGCGAATGGTGGAACGCCTACGTCGAGGTGAACCGGCGGTTCGCCGAAGCCACTTCCAAGGCAGCGGCACAGGGCGCGACCGTCTGGATCCAGGACTACCAGCTGCAGTTGGTACCGAAGATGCTGCGGATGCTTCGCCCCGACCTCACCATCGGTTTCTTCCTGCACATTCCGTTTCCCCCGGTCGAGCTGTTCATGCAGATGCCGTGGCGCACCGAGATCGTCGAAGGTCTCCTGGGCGCCGACCTCATCGGCTTCCATCTTCCCGGCGGCGCACAGAACTTCCTTTTCCTGGCGAGACGCCTTGCCGGGCAGCAGACTTCACGCGGAACCGTCGGCGTGCGTTCCAAACTCGGTGTGGTGCAAGTAGGTTTCCGCAGCGTCCGCGTCGGCGCCTTCCCCATCTCCATCGATTCCGGCAAGCTCGACGAACTCTCACGCACCAAGGCAATTCGGGACCGCGCCAAGCAGATTCGCAAAGAACTCGGAAACCCCAAGCACATCATGCTGGGTGTCGACCGCCTCGACTACACCAAGGGCATCGACGTCAGGCTCGCCGCCCTCCACGAACTTCTCATGGAGAAGCGCATCGATCCCGCCGACACCGTCATGGTGCAGTTGGCGACCCCGAGCCGCGAACGCGTCGAAAGCTACGTACAGATGCGCGGAGACATCGAGCAGAAGGTCTCCCGAATCAACGGCGAGTTCAGCGAAGTCGGCCGCCCCGTCGTCCATTACATCCATCGGCCGATCCCACGCGACGAACTCGTCGCGTTCTTCGTCGCTGCCGACCTCATGCTGGTCACGCCGCTTCGCGACGGCATGAACCTGGTCGCGAAGGAATACGTCGCCTGCCGCAGTGATCTGGGTGGCGCATTGCTGCTCAGCGAATTCACCGGTGCTGCAGCAGAACTCCGCCAGGCATTCCTGTGCAATCCTCACGACCTCGACGACGTCAAGGATTCGATGGAGAAGGCCCTCAATCAACCGCGAGAGGACGGCCGACGCCACATGCGCGCGTTGCGTCGTCAGGTCCTGACGCACGACGTCGACCGCTGGGCACGTTCGTTCCTCGACGCTCTCGCGCACGGCGGCGCAGCAGGCCCGGCGCTGATCGCCCCGGCCGAATCTGGAGAGCACTGAGGTCAAGCATGCAACAGGCTGAAGCCGAGGAGATTAAAACTCCTCGGCTCCAGCCTGTTTCACGTCCGGCGTGTGTTTGATCAGAAGGGTTGGACGTTGTTCACGAGCCAACGCCCGTCCTGCTTCTCCAGACTCATCTTGACGCGACTGCCACTGGCAACGGCTTCGGGCGACTCCGAAGACGTGGTGATCTGATTGAGGAACAGCATCGTCGTCGCACTGTCGGCCTCGGCGTCGAGAACCGCGGCGCCCTGCACGACCACCTGAACGGTCAGCGACTTTTCCTTGGCGCCAGGAATGATCACCGATTCGATCAGATTGGTGAACGTGCCCTGGAAATCACCCGTCAAACCATCTGTGGCCGCATGCAACTGCTGGTCGACGTTGTTGTAGTCGTACTGGAACATCGCTACCGCCTGATCGGAAGAAGCCTGCGCCACTTCGTCTCTGGTCTGATCGATTGCTGCGGTGTCACGCGTTCCGTCCGGGCCGAAGTAGAGATACGCCGACACTGCCGCCAACGCGATGGCCACTGCACTGATCACACACAGAACGATGGCGAGCGGTGAGACGCGCTTGGGATTCGGCGAAACCCCGGTGGCCTCGGTCTTCTGCTTGGCCGTCTCTGGGACTTCTTCTGGGGTCATGGCACAAACTCCACATTCGAGGCAAGTAACTGCCCGTCGACGTCGCACATGGTGATTCGGAGTCGGTAGTTGCGTTCGGCGGGCGCTTCGTCACCGTTCTTCTGCATTGCTCGCACCGCGACAAGGGAAGTCCCGCAATCGCCGTCTGACTTCTCGAACCCGGCCTCGAGCACCTCACCGTCGGTCTGAACTCCGGCCTGCCCGAGGACGTCGACAAACGAATCCTTACGACCGTCGAACTGCGACTTGAACTCGTCGGTGGTGCCGGCGAGGAACTTGTCGAGGTCGGCGGCCGCTGTATCCGCATGCAGGGTCGTCAGATTCAGTGCGGTGGTCCGGGCTCCGGCCACGTAGCGCGCTCGGTCCTCGTCGGCATTGGACGCCTTGTTTCGATCGACGAGGAGAAACACTGTCAGGGCAGCAAGAGCAATGGCGATCACCGAAGCAACGGCGATCCCGACTACCAGCCCGGCCTTGGGCTTCGAACGAGCAGGCGTGGTGAAAGTTTCGCCGGCCGTGGCGGTTTCCGAGCCACTGCTGACGACCTTCTCAGGTGGAGTGTCGGTCTTGCCCAGAGAAACTGGGACCGCCGACTTCTGTTCAGCCGGCTTCTGTTCGGCTGTCTTCTGTTCAGCCGGCTTCTGTTCAGCCGGCTTCTGTTCGGCTGTCTCCTGTTCGGCCGGCTTCTTTTCGGTGGGCACTACTACCGCGGCAGCGTCTGCATCCGCACCCGTGGGTCCGGCGCTGCGCGAAGCGCGACGGCGCACCCGCTGCCCGGCCTGTGGATCTTCGTCTGTCATCAACCCTGCTGACCCTTCATGAACTGTTCGAGACTGACGTCGCCGCCACCGAGGTTCGGTTGCGAGTACGTCCTTCCGTCCGGCCCGATGTACTTGCCTGTAATCGGATCGTACCGACGCGCCGAGACCGAAGGCGTCGACGTGTACGAGCTCGGGGTCGCGGTTATCGGTTCCGGAGGCCCGGATTGCGGGTTGGTGCCCATCGGTACGTAGCCGGAACGGCACTGCTCGACCGTCGGCGCACGACGTCCCGGATACTCCTCGCAGGGAAGGTTTCTCGCGCCGCGCACCGCGATCGGCGAATCCTGGGCAACCTGACAGAAGAGGTCTGACGGCGTCTCGATCGGTGATTCGTCCTTCGGACTGCGCCACTGGTCTCCGGGCAGGAATCCCGTTGTGCACGGCGGCGGGTCGTTGACCTCCATGTGGAAGTCCACCAGCGCACCGTCCGCAGCCGGACCGGAGCCGGCCACCGTGACCAGCGCAGCGGCCAGTGGCGGGTAGATGACCAGAATCTGCTCAATCGCGTTGTTGTAGATCACGCCGACCTGTCCGACGGACACCAGGTTCGCCAGAAGAATCGGCAATGTCGGCTGCAAGTCTTGCAGGAGTGTATTCGCCTCCGCTGCTGCAGCCGGCCCCTTCTGGATGATGGCACGCAGATCTGGGTCGCTGGCTCGGAGCTGGTCGGTGAACGTCACCAGATTGCTTGTCCAGGAACGGATGGCGTCGCTGCTGACCACCTGAGTGTCCAGGAGCGGACCGGCCTGCTCGATCAGCGTCTTGGTCGCGTCGGAATTGTTGTTCGCTTCCTCGACGAACAGCCGAGCCGAGTCGATCAGCTTCTGCAGATCCGGGCCGGCACCGTTGAACGCCTTGAAGGATTCGTCGATGACGGTCTTGAGTTTGGTGTCGGAAATGCTCTGCAGCAACATATCTGCCTGGTCGAGCATCGCGCCGACATCCTGCGGGATGCTGGTTCGGTCTTCGGGAATCACCGATCCGTTCTCGAGATGACCGTCCACCACGATCGAACCGGAACTGTCGGTGTGCGGAATCAGATCGACAAACTGCTCGCCGATCGCCGACACGCTCTTGACTGCTGCGTCGACGTCCGAGGGCACCTTGACGCCGCTCTCGAGGGAGAGACGCGCATTCACGCCCGTCTCCGACAACTCCACCGCGTTCACGACGCCGATGGTCTGACCGCGGTAGGTGACGTTCGAGTTCTTGTACAGTCCACCGGTGGCGGGCAATTCGACGGTGACGTCGTATCGGCCGATACCGACCATCGCGGGAACACGCACGTACTGGGTGGCCATCACGATCAATCCGACGACCGTCAAGACGGCGAAGATGGTGAGCTGGATGCGGACGAACTTTGTGAGCATCATGGTGCCGGTGCCCCCTGAGGAAGTCCTGGAATGTTGATCGGCGGGAGTCCCGGAATCTGAATGGTATTCGGATCCGTCGCCGGAGCCTGGTCTGCGGGTGCCTGTCCGGCAGGGGCCTGTGCGGGCGGTACGGCAGGCTTGAGCGGATCGCTCAACGGGTTGCCGGTCTGTCCGGCCAGCCCCGCCTGCTTGCCCAACACGCCTTCCGGTCCGGAGAGCGTTCCGGCCAACGGAGTTCCGGTGAGGAAGTTCGCGTCGAGTCGGGGCAGCGAGATGTCGATGGTCATCGCCAGGTTGGCGTAGTCACCGCGAATGACGTTGTCGATTCCGTTCTGTGGGAACGGGAACGTCAAGAGGACTCCGAGAACCTGGGTGAGGGCATTACCCGAATCCGCCAAGGCTTTCAGAGTCGGCGACAGCGCTCGAACATTGGTCGCGAAATCGTCACCGCTCTCCTGGATGACGCGACTCGCCACCTCGCTGAGACCACCGAGTGAGGTCAAGGCGTTGGTGATGTCCTGACGCTGAGCGACAAGAACCTCGAGTGCCGGCGGAATTCCTTCGAGTGCTTTGTTCAGGGTGTCACGCTGGGCCTCGACCGTCGAGGACAGTCGATCGAGTCCCTCCATCGCCGAAACGATGTCGCCTCGTTGCTTGTCCAGGCTGCCGACCAGCTGATCGAGCTGAGGCAGGAGGTCGCGAACGGAATCTTCGCGCCCACCGAGAGCGGCGTTGAGTTCCTTCGTGATGTCTTGCACCTGAGCGAGACCGCCGCCGTTGAGCACCACCGACAGCGACGACAGCGTCTGTTCCGTCGTCGGGAAAGCGCCTGCCCGCTCGATCGGAATCACGTCACCGGCTTCGAGTCGGCCCTCGGGCTCCTCCCCGACCGGCGGCGCCAACTCGATGTGCTGTGAGCCGAGCAAGCTGGTCTGACCGATTTTTGCCGTCGCATTGGCCGGCAACTGAACCTCGGGGTTGAGTGACACCGTCACCAGAGCGTGCCAGCCTTGAACCTCGATGTTCGAGACGCTTCCCACTGCGACGTCATCCACCCGGACGGGCGAATTCTGCGACAGCGTAGTCACGTTCGGCATCTCGATCTGGACCTCGTATGCGCCTTCGCCCCGGCCCTGAGTTCCTGGCATCGGCACAGAGTTGAGACCGTTCCATTCACAACCGCTGGCGCCGAGTGCCACTGCCGTGGCCAACACGGCAACCGTAGTCTTGCGAGCTACTCGCATCAGTTCCCTCCGCCCATGTTGAAGAGTTCGGCGAGATCCTTGGGAACACTCGTCATGGGAGCACCTGACATCGGTCCTGCGACGGTTTCCGGCTGATTCTGACTTGCCGCTTCCAATCCCGGCTCGGTGTAGACGATCTGATCCGGGAAAGCCTGCACGCCCGCGACCGGGTTGAACAGGAAACCGGGGTAGTTGCCGATCATCGTGCTGAGCACCGGTCCGAGGTATTGCTTGCACAGATCGGCACTGTTCTGGGAGTTACCACTGTCGATGCCTTCGATGGAACCGCAGATCCACTGGATCGGATTCTTGAAGTTACTCAGTGCAATTGCGCCGGTCATGCTGCCCTGCGCCGGCTTGTAGATCTGGTAGAAGTTGGCCAGCGACGTCGGTCCGGAGTGCAGAACCTGCTCGATCTCGGGGCGCTTGTCCGTCAGTACCTGGGTGGCATCGGCCAGACGCGCGACCGATTCGCTCAGTCCCTCGCTGTTGTCCTTGACGAACCGCTGAACGTCGCCCACAGCCAGGTCAAGATCGCTGAGTGCGGAGCCCAACTCGTCGGAACTGCTCGCGAGAACGCTTGTCACCGAAGCGAGATGACCACTGAACTGCACGATCTGCTCGTTGCTCGAGGACAATGCAGTGACGAACGCCTGCAGGTTCCGAATGGTGGAGAACAAATCGGTCCGGCCTTCGGACAGCGTGTGCATCGTGGCCGAGAGTTCGCGCAGCGTCGACCGAATGGACTCGCCGTTGCCGTCGAGATTCGTTCCCACGGTGTCGATGAATCGTCCGAGGGAGCCCTGATCGTCCAGACCTTCCGGTCCGAGTGCGTCCGACAGTTTGGTGAGCTCGGTCTTGATCTCGTCCCACTCCACCGGTACGGCGGTGCGCTCGATCGGGATCTCGCCGCCGTTGGTCATCTGTTCCCCGCCGGAGTACACCGGGGTCAATTGCACGAAGCGTGCGGACACCAGGCTTTGAGCAACGATGAGCGCCTTGGCATCTGCCGGAACGTCCACGCTCGAATCGATCTTCATCTCGACGTAGGTGTCTCGATCACGCGGTTCGATCTTGGTCACCTCGCCGACGTTGACACCGAGCACTCGCACGACGTCGCCCTCGTAGAGACCGGTGGTCGAGACGAAGTGCGCGGAGATCTTGGTCTTGCCCAGGCCGGGGATGAAGAGGTAGGCCGCACCCGCCACGAGCAGCGCGACCAGCACACCCGCTCCGATCAGCACCCACTTCTTGCGCGAGTTGGTGGAGCCCTGTGAGTCCCGTGAATCCAATGTCTCGGTCATTCTCCCGGCCCCCTGATCGTCGGCGGAAGACCGGGGAAGAAGTCTTCCAGGTCGCCCGGCACCTGCTCGGGCGCAACGCTGGTGTCCACCAGGGTCTTCCACCAGTTGCTCGGCAGAATGTTGATGATGAAGGCATCGAAGAACGGGCCGCTGGCCACGGTCTCACCGAGCGCGGTGATGTACGGTCCGAGGCCGTCGAGCGCCCCGGCGATGTTGTCCTTGTTCTGCTGAAGCACCTCGGCGACGGAATTCAGTTTCTCGAGAGTCGGCCCCATCTGGGCCTCGTTCTCCTGCACCAGCGCTGACAGTTGGCGTGAGACTGCTCCGGTGTTGACGATCAGTTCGCTGATCGCGTCACGCCGTAGGCTCAGTTCGGCAAACAGCTTGTTGCCGTCGACCAGCAACGAATCGATCTGACCGCTTCTGTCGGCGAGGATCTTGGTGACATCTTCGGCCCGCGAGAGCAATTGGAGCAGACTTTCGTCGCGCGAGTTGATGCTCTGCGAGAGCCTCGTCATTCCGTCCAATGCGGTGCGAAGTTCCGGCGGAGTATCGGCCAGCGTGTCCGAGATCGCGTTGAGCGAATCGTTGATCTGTTCCGTGTCGAGTTCGGACACCGTGGTCCCGAGGTCGCCGAGCGCGTCGTTGAGCGAGTACGGGGAGTTGGTGCGTTCGATCGGAATCGGCGTATCCGTACGCAACAGTCCGGATCCTTCCGGCCGTACCGCCAACGACTTTCGCCCGAGAACCGTGTTGGTCTTGATGTCGGCAGCTGTCTGCTCGCCCAGGGCGACACCGTCCTGAACGGTGAAAGTGACCAGTACCTTCTGGTCGTCGAGTTCGACGTCGCTGACCTTGCCGACATTCACGCCGGCCATGGTCACGTTGTCGCCGGCGACCAGCCCGCCGGCATCTTGGAAGTACGCCGAGTAGCGAATGCCGCCGTTGATGAACTGGAGTTGATCGTATTGAAGCGTGGCACCGACGGTTGCCACCGCCAGGACGAGACCGATGACACCGATCTGTACCGGATTGCGTTCACGGGTAGGGGTCATGAGACTTTTGCGCACCTTCCCGTGTCCTGGACTGCCGTGGGCAAGATGATCGTCGTTCCGTCAGGTCCGGAGAACTTGAAAGTATTGGCGCACAGATAGAACTGGAAGAACGCTCCGTACGTGCCCACTCGGATCAGCTTCCGGTAGTCGGACGGCAGACGACCGAGAGCGGTGTTGATGTCGTCCTTGCCGAGGTCCAGCTGCGTCATCGTTCGGTTTGTCTCTCCGATCAGGGTCTGGATGTCCGGACGTGTCGCCTGCAGCAACGACGCGAGATCTCCGGTCGCGCCTGCGATCTCGGTGATCGAGTTACCGATCGGGCCACTGTCCTTCGCCAATCCGCTGACCAACTGCTGGAGCTGATCGATCGTGGTGGAGAACTGATCACCCTTGTCGTTGATCGTGCCGAGTACGTCGTTGAGGTTGGTGATGACGTCCCCGATCAGCTGATCTCGGTCCGCCAGCGTATTGGTGAACGAACTGGTGTTTCCCAGAAGTGAAACCAGCGTTCCGCCCTGGCCTTGGAGTACCTGGAGCAAGGCCCCGGAGAGGTCGTTGACCTGCTGGGGATCGAGTGAGCGCAGCAGGGGCTTGAACCCCCCGAGCAGTAGGTCAAGATCGAGAGCGGGTGAGGTCTGGTCGACCGGAATGGATCCGCCCGACGGCAGCGTCTCGGTGGAACCGGCGCCCTCGAGCAGTTCCATGTAGCGATCGCCCACCAGGTTCTCGTAGCGCACAGTCGCTTTGGTGCTCTTCATCAGCGAGTACTGGGTGTCGACGTCGAACTCGACCTCAGCCTGGTTGGAGTCACCGATGGACACTCCGGTCACCGACCCGACCGGAACACCGGCGATACGTACCTTGTCGCCGGACTTGAGTCCCGATACATCCGAGAAGGTGGCGTGAAATCCGTTGCTGCTGCTGAAGCGCACCTGACTGAAGACGATCGCCAGTCCGGCGAAGATGACCGCCATGACGACGGTGAAAATCAGCAGCTTGACCGTGGTCGGTCTCATCACTTCCCGTCTTCCTGCTCGTAGGAGTCACCGAAGAGATACTGGAAAATGGTCGGCACGGTTACGCGCAGTTCGGTGTTGGGAACGAAAGGCACGTTGCCGGTGTTGGTGACTGCGAACGGGGCATGCCCGTCAACCTTCGGATCGAATTCGGGCAGACCATAACAATTGGGTCCACCGGAGGCCGCGACCTTGGGGAGAGATTGCGGGTTCTGGTACGCCTCGGCGCCGTACATGAAGCTCGCACTCAGCATCAGTGCCGCTTTGTCCCCGGTGCCGGCCAGTGGCTCGAACTTGATCCGGCCGTCGTTCAACCCGACGATGAAGCACGTCAGACCCGACGAGTACTTGTCGAGCAGGGTCGTCGTCGCGGTCAGAGTGTCGAGGGCGGTGGTCAGGTTCTGCTCGTTGTCGGTCAACAACGCGTTGCCGGTGTCCGCGAGGCCGGTGACGTTCAGCAACAGCAGGTCGAGGTTTGCCTGCTCCGCCACGATCGATCCGCTTGTCGCGGTGGCGTTGTCGAGGATGCGCATCAGATCCGGTGCCACGTCGGCGTACAGGTTGGTGACATCGGCGGCGCCGACCAAGTCTTCCTGGAGCTGCGGCAGAACCGGATTCATCTTCTTCAGATAGGTGTCACCGAGCTCGAGAACCTCACCCAGCGACTCGCCGCGTCCGTTGAGTGCGGTGGAGATCGCGCCGAGTGTGGCGTTGAGCTTTTCCGGTTCGATCTTCGCGAGTACGTCCGAAAGATGTTCGAAGACACTGTTGAATTCGACGGTGACGCTGTCCGAAGCGATGACGGCGCCCTCTTGGATCGGCTGGGTCGAGGCATCGTCGGGAATCACGATGTTGACGTACTTCGCACCGAACACCGTGGTGGTCTTGATTTCCACCCGGGCGTTCGACGGAATCTTCGATATCTGGCCCGGATCCATCGCCAACTTCAGGTTTGCCTGGTCGCCGACGAGTGAGATCGATTCGACGCGGCCGACCTGCACTCCGCGCAGCTTCACCTTGGCGTTCGGTTCCATGACCAGGCCGGCACGCGTGGACGTCACGGTGATGGGCGTGCTCTTGGTGAACCCACCCGAGAACATGGTCAGGGCAACGGCAACGATCGCCACGAGTCCAAGGACCAGGCCGGCTGCGGCCAACTTCTTGTGCCATCTGGGTACGGTCATCGCTTGCCCGCCTATCCCGACAGGTTGAAGTTGCCGGACCCGCCGTAGATGGCGAGTGAGATGAGCAGGGTGACCGTGACGACCGCGATCAACGAGGCGCGCACTGCGTTACCCACCGCGACGCCGACGCCCACCGGGCCACCGGTTGCGTTGAAGCCGTAGTAGGTGTGGATCAGCATGACGGCCAGGGCCATGACTATCGCCTGGGCGAACGACCACAGTATGTCCGTGGGTATCAGGAAGGTCGTGAAGTAGTGGTCGTACACGCCGCCGGACTGGTTGTAGAGGAACACCGTCGCAAAGCGGCTGGCGACGAACGACGCGATCACCGCCAGTGAGTACAGCGGGATGATCGCGATCATGCCTGCCATGACGCGGGTGCTGACCAGATACGGAATCGACGGGATCGCCATCGTCTCCAGCGCGTCGATCTCTTCCGAGACACGCATTGCACCGAGCTGCGCGGTGGAACCGGCGCCGATGGTCGCGGCGAGGCCGATTCCGGCGATGACCGGCGCCGCGATGCGAACGTTGATGAAGGCGGCGAAGAAGCCCGTCAGTGCTTCCACACCGATGTTGCCCAGCGAGCTGTAGCCCTGAACGGCGATGGTTCCACCGGTGAACAGTGTCAGGAAGCCGACGATCACGACGGTGCCACCGATGACGGCGAGCGCCCCTGTACCCATGCTGATCTCGGCGATCAGTCGCAGAGTTTCACGCGGATAGCGCATCAGCGCTTTGGGAGCGTGGCCGAGAGCCTTCGCGAAGAACAGCGCTTGATCACCGATGCTGTCGATACCGCGAGAGATCGATCCGATCTGTCGACGTGTGCGCGGGAAGCGTCCCGCTGCGGCCAACGCCATCAGATCTCCTCCCGTCCGTCGTTTGTCGTTCTGTCCACTTCGATCTCTCCAGCTGCCGTGTGCCTCATCCGGCCGTCAACTTGATACCGATGGTCGTGATGAGCACGTTGACGACGAAGAGCGCCATGAACGCGAACACGACGGTCTGGTTGACCGCGTCACCGACGCTCTTGGCGCCGCCCTTGACGTTGAGTCCGAGGTAGGCCGCAACCAGGCCGGCGATCATGCCGAACAGTCCTGCTTTGACCATGGAGAGCATGAGCTCACCGAATCCGGTGAGCAGCGTGATGCCGTTGACGAAGGCGCCGGGGTTCACGTCCTGGATGAACACGGAGAAGACGAAACCGCCGAGGATGCCGATGGTGCAGACAAGTCCGTTGAGGAGCAGCGCCACTCCCGTCGACGCGAGCACCCGGGGAACGACCAACCGGTGGATCGGATTGATACCGAGCACCTTCATCGCGTCGATCTCTTCGCGAATGGTTCGGGCCGAGAGGTCCGCGCAGATGGCGGTCGCGCCGGCGCCGGCGACGATCAGCACGGTAACAATGGGGCCGACCTGTGTGACGGTACCGAGGGCAGCTCCGGCACCACTGAGGTCGGCTGCACCGATCTCACGCAAGAGAATGTTGATGGTGAAGCTGACCAGCACCGTGAACGGGATTGCGACCAGCACCGTCGGCACCATCGAGACTCGGGCCACGAACCAGGCCTGATCGATGAACTCTTGCCGCTGGAATGGGCGGGAGAAGACTGCCCTCAAGGTTTGGGCGGACATCTGAAAGAAGCCACCGACCGCTCGTAATGGCACCTCGACGAGGTCTACCATTCGCCCTCCTCGTCCTTGGTTGCCGCAGTACTGTCTGTTCTCATAGTCCAGCCCCCGACAGCTTGTGACTCAGGTCATATTAACTAGAACGTGTTCACCTGTCAAAAACAAGTGTCCAACTCTAAGAAGTAGCCTCAGGGCGCCGATCCGAAACCCGAGTATTCGGACCATGGGAAGCATCCCTTTTCGGTGGAATTTTCGCCGAAATATACTGGAAGTTAATACTTTTGAATGATCAGCGCTTCTCGGTGTCGGATCGAGACCCATTATCGCGACAGCCTTGTCCGGGCACGTCGATCGAATATCGCATCATTCACAGGAATGCAAAATTGGAACACAGTCCAGTTTTTTCGAGACCGTTGGTCTCTTTACGTAACGCAGGCGAATTACCGCGCTCACCGACTCGTGAACACGCTATTTCTACCAGGAAGTGGACACGTAGACCCGCCTAAGTATGAACAACGGTCCTACGTGTCGCACGCACCAATCAGCCCAGCGCTCGCAGGGCCGCTGACGCCGAGAACATCTTTGCCGGGTCACGGCCTGCGAAGTAGTCTCCCATCACCGCGGACAGCGCTTCCGGAGACCAGGAATCGCCGTCTGCGTCGAACCTCTGCTCGACGACGGGCGCCGCCATCAGCGCAACCATCGGGCCGTACACCACGAATACCTGACCGTTGACGGCGTCGGCCGCCGGTGATGCCAGGTACGAAACGAGCGACGCCACGTGCTCGGGTGAGAGCGGATCGATACCGTCGGTCGGTGCGTCACCGAACACGCCTTCGGTCATCGACGTCCTCGCCCGCGGGCAGATCGCGTTGGCACGAACGCCGTAGCGCGAGAGCCCACGTGCGGCCGACAACGTCAGCGCCGTGATTCCGGCTTTTGCAGCGCCGTAGTTGGGCTGCCCTTCCGGTCCGAGGAGGCCCGCCTCCGAAGAGGTGTTGACGATGCGCCCGTACACCGGCGCACCGGCTTCCTTCGATTTCGCCCGCCAGTAGGCAGCGGCGTTGCGGCACAAGAGGAAATGGCCTCGAAGGTGAACCTCGAGTACCAGATCCCAGTCTTCGTCGGACATGTTGAACAGCATCCGGTCACGCACGACGCCGGCATTGTTGACGACGATGTCGACACTGCCGAACTGCCCCTGCGCTGCTTCCATCAGTGCGTCGGCAGTAGAACGCTCACCGACGTTGCCTGCCACGAATTCGACCTTGGCGCCGAGGCCCCGGATCTCCTCGAGTGTTGCTTCGACGGCCTCGTTCGGGGCCAGATCGTTGACGACCAACGACGCACCGGCCTTCGCCAGACCGATGGCCTCGAACTTTCCGAGCCCCGATCCGGCACCGGTCACGATGGCGACCTTGCCTTCGAGACTGGTTTCTGGGCTGTTCACAGCATTCATCGAAGCGCTCTCCCGGTTCTTTGCGGTCGTGTGTCGAGTTACCCGGCTCGATTGCCGTGACCCACGAGTTCGCAACTTTAGAACGTGTTCTTGTTTTGGGCAACCATCGTCACGGATGTTCGGTCAGCGCCGCACGCGGGCACTGAGCGATCGCGGAACGGACATCTTCCCAGCGATCCTCCGGCGGACGTACGGAACTGATCACGAGCTCCTCGTTGTCGTCGAGGTCGAAAATATCGGGGGCGATCCCGACGCACACACCGTTTGCCTCGCAACGGTCCAGATCAACCCTGACCTCCATGGCGATTCCTCTTCTCTACTCACAACTACTGGCACGAACACGGATACGAAACGAGTGCCGCAGGGCTGTGCCGCACACCGTTCCTGGCGATAACACTAGAACCTGTTTCAGTCGTGTGCAATGATTCGAAAAAGTCCCGAGAACGGACGTCGAACGATCCGCTGGACACAGCGAAGGCGCCCCTTGTCGCCGATGTACGCATCGATAGAACCCGTGTCAATCGAATGGTTGACGCTTTGATTCGTATCTCTATGGAGAGGTAACCATGCACATCACCTACACCCCTGAGCAGCAACAGCTCCAGGAGGAGTTGCGTGCCTACTTCGCACAACTCATGACTCCCGAACGGCGTGAAGCACTCGCCGCCACGACGGGTGAGTACGGCGAAGGCAATGTGTACCGCGAAGTCGTCGCGCAGATGGGCCAGGACGGCTGGCTCACCCTGGGTTGGCCGAAAGAGTACGGCGGACAGGAACGCTCCGCGATGGACCAGCTGATCTTCACCGACGAAGCTGCCATCGCCGGGGCGCCCGTGCCGTTCCTGACGATCAACTCCGTAGCGCCCACAATCATGCATTTCGGCACGGACGAGCAGAAGGCGTTTTTCCTGCCCAAGATCTCCCGAGGTGAGCTCCACTTCGCGATCGGGTACTCCGAGCCCGAGGCCGGTACCGACCTGGCGTCACTGCGCACGTCGGCCGTCCGCGACGGCGACGATTACGTCGTCAACGGGCAGAAGATGTGGACCAGCCTGATCCAGTACGCCGACTACGTGTGGTTGGCGTGCCGAACCGATCCGGAAGCCAAGAAGCACAAGGGAATCAGCATGCTGATCGTCCCCACCACGGCAGAAGGCTTCTCCTACACCCCGGTTCACACCATGGCCGGTCCCGACACCAGCGCCACCTACTACCAGGACGTACGCGTCCCGGCGTCGTCGATTGTGGGTCAGGAACACGGCGGCTGGGCACTGATCACCAATCAGCTCAACCACGAGCGCGTTGCCCTCACCTCGGCCGGACCGATTCTGACCGCGCAGCGTGAGGTCCGCGAGTGGGCACAGAACACCAAGCTGCCCGACGGCCGACGCATGATCGACCAGGAATGGGTGCAGATCAATCTGGCGCGTGTGCACGCCAAGGCCGAGTACCTGAAGTTGATGAACTGGGAAATCGCCTCCGCAACCGATCACGCTCCTGGTCCCGAAGCGGCGTCGGCCAACAAGGTGTTCGGTACCGAATTCGCCACCGAGGCTTACCGCTTGCTCATGGAGATTCTGGGATCTTCCGCCACGATCAGGCAGAACTCCCCCGGCGCTCTTCTACGCGGACGCATCGAACGCATGCATCGTTCTTCGCTGATCCTGACGTTCGGCGGCGGTACCAACGAAGTGCAACGCGACATCATCGGCATGACAGCTCTGCGGCTTCCCGCATCGAAGCGATAAGGACCAACGATCATGGAATTCACCCTTACCGAGGCCCAGCAGGACCTGTCCGGACTGACACGATCCGTCGTCACCGAACTGGTCACCAACGATCGCCTTCGTGAACTCGACGCCGCGGAAGACCGCTTCGACGCCATCTTGTGGAACGCTCTGGCCTCGGCCGGCGTCCTCGGTGCGGCCCTTCCGGAGTCGGTCGGCGGAGACGGATTCGGTGTCCTCGAGCAGTGCAGCATCCTGGCCGAACTCGGACGCGGTGTTGCAGCCGTTCCGTTCTTGACGTCCATCGTCGGATCCGCCGCAGCGATAGCGGAATTCGGCTCGGACCAACAGCGAGACGAATGGGCGAGCGCTGCCGCCGCCGGCGAGAAGATACTCACCGCGGCCCTCGCCGAGGAATACAACGACGACCCGGCCCACCCCGTCACGCGTGCCGAGAAGACCGCCGACGGTTGGCGCATCGACGGCGCGAAGATCACCGTCGACAGTGCGCCGCTCGCAGATCTGTTCCTCGTCCCCGCCATCACCGAGGACGGTGTCGCGGTCTTCCTCGTCGAACCGTCGGACGCGGGCGTGAGCATTACCAGGCAATCGACCACAGATTTCTCGAGTGCGGGTCTCGTCGAATTCGATTCGGTGCAGATCCCGGCCGATCGTGTTCTCGGCTCGGTTGCCCAGGGATCGGACATCGCGGCGTGGATCGTCGAGCGAATTCAGCTCGGTTCGAGCGCCTACCAGTACGGGGTGCTCGATCAAGCGTTGAAGCTGACCGCCGAATATGCCACCGAGCGTGTGCAGTTCGGTCGTCCGATCGGTAGTTTCCAGGCCGTGGCCCAGCGCCTCGCAGACGGATACATCGACGTCAAGGGCGTTCGTCTGACTCTGTGGGCTGCCGCGTGGCGTCTGAGCGAAGGACTTCCGTCCGACGGCGCTGTACAGACGGCCAAGTTCTGGGCTGCAGATGCGGGACACCGCGTCGGGCACACTGCGGTTCACGTTCACGGCGGTGTAGGTCTGGACGAGGACCATCCGGTTCACCGCTACTTCCTCGCGGCCAAGCATCACGAGTTCCTGCTCGGCAACGCAACAGATCAGCTTCGCGCGCTCGGCAAGGTACTTGCCGCAGTTCCTGCCTGAGTGCGTCCCACCGAGTGGAAATCCATGACCTGGTCCGAGACGAATCGATGATGATGCAGCTATGAGTCAGAGCCCCACTGTTTCCGATCTACTCCTCGGAGTCAGCGAGATCGACGACCGCGGTATCCGTTTCGAGGACCAGGTCATCACCTGGCGCGAGCACGTTCAAGGCTCGTTCGATCGAGCAGCGCTGCTGGACACGCTGCTCGATCGAACGAGCCCCAGGCATTTCGGTCTTCTGATGGAGAACGTCCCCGAGTTCTCACTACTGCTCGGCGCGGCATCGTTCTCGGGTTCGGTTGCAGCCGGACTGAACACGACCAGGCGCGGACCGGCACTGGCGCGAGACATTGCGCTCTCCGACTGCCAGGTGATCTTCACCGAGAACAACCAGGCACACCTACTCGACGACGTCGATCTCCGCGATGTCCGGGTGATCAACGTGGATTCTCCGGCCTGGACGGAGTTGTTGGCGCCCTTCGCCGATACGCCGGCCTACGCGTCGACGGCGCAGCCCGACGATCTGTTGATGCTCATTTTCACTTCCGGAACAAGCGGTGATCCCAAAGCGGTTCGGTGCACGCACCACAAGTTGGCCTCTCCCGGAGTCATGCTTGCCGATCGTTTCGGGCTCGGCGCCGACGACGTCGTCTACATGGCGATGCCCATGTTCCATTCCAACGCCATGATGGCGGCGTGGACGGTCGCGCTGCACGCTCGTGCGGGAATTGCCATGCGACGCAAGTTCTCCGCTTCGGGTTTTCTGCCCGACGTTCACAAGTACGGAATCACGTACTCCAACTACGTCGGAAAGCCGTTGTCCTTCATCGCGTCCACCCCCGAGGTGCCGAACGAGCGGGACAACACCTTGAAGATCATGTACGGCAACGAGGGTTCGGCTCCCGCCATCGCCACCTTCGTCCGACGTTTCGACGCCCGCGTCATCGACGGATTCGGTTCCACCGAGGGCGGCATTTCGATCTCCGCCGCGCCGGTTCCGCGGACCGGTGCCCTCGGACTGCTCCCGGACGGCGTCAAGATCCTCGATCCCGAGACCGGAGCACCCTGCCCGCCTGCCGTCTTCGACGCCGACGGCCGGATCACCAACGCCGACGAGGCAACTGGTGAACTGGTCAATGTCACCGGTCCAGGCACGTTTGCCGGGTACTACAAGAACCCGGAAGCCGACGCCGAGCGAATGCGCAACGGCCAGTACTGGAGTGGCGATCTGGCGTACACCGACGTCGACGGTTACGTCTACTTCGCGGGGCGCAGTTCCGGTTGGCTGCGAGTGGACGGCGAGAACATCGGCGCCGCACCCATCGAACGCTCCCTGGTCGGTTACCCGGGCTTCGCGCAGGTGTCCGTGTACGCAGTCCCCGACAGCGACGTCGGCGACCGCGTCATGGCGTCGGTGATTCCGGTCGGCGATGTCGACAACTTCGACCCGGTAGCCGTCGCCGAATACATCGATTCCCGGCCGGAACTCGGGCCGAAGCAGAAGCCGACCTTGATCCGAGTGTGCAGTGAGTTCCCGAGAACGGCGACGTTCAAGGTGGTCACTCGAACGCAGAGCGCCGAACGCTGGAACACCTCCGACCCGGTGTGGATCCGACGGCGCGGAGAATCCGACTTCCAATTACTCACTCCCGAAATGGCACTCGGACTCGAAAAGACGCGAGAGCCCGTCTAGTCCCAATATCTCAGTAGTGCTGAGCAAGCGGTTTGTGCGCCGACACCGTCTCGTAGAACTCGGTGAGCCGAAACTGTGATGCCGCCGCGTCGTCGATCACCCCGCTCGCATGTGGATGCAGTTGGAGGACCGATCCCGGGCACACCGCTGCCAGGGCCCAGTCGAGGCGGCGCACACTCTCAACGTGCACATCGGTGGCCTACGCGAGCGAAACGCCGGCCTTCATGCTGCCGAAGCGCAGCAATTTCACAGCACCTCAGTTCCGAAACACCGTGATTTTGCTCCGCTGCCTCACCATTGCGCCCGTTCTTCCGGCAAAATTACGGGTATGAAGAACCCGAATCTGACGCCTTCGCGCGTTCTCGCAGTTGTCCTCGCCGCCGCCCTGGTCATTTTCGTGATCGCACGCCGCCGCGACGACGGTGTTCTCAGCCGCGGAGAATGGTTGTCGGACAGCGTCGGACCCGACGACCTCGCCGGCTGAAACGGCGTATGCCCTCGACCGAAACTCGGCCGAGGGCATACGCACGTGTCATCTACTACTTCATCGAATCCAGTCGGGTTCGCGCGTCCTCGAACCCTGACACCAGCTCTGCCATGACCTCGGCGACCGGGCGGATCTCGTTCATCCGTCCCACGATCTGACCGACGGGCATTGCCACAACTTCCGGGTTCTCCGATGCAGCGATTCTCTGATGAGCATCACTGACCAGTAGGTTCTGCAGCGGCATCGGCAAGGGCGCCGGCGCTCCCGGGTTCGACCAGGCTTCCGTCCACTTGGTCTTGAGCAACCGAGCGGGCTTACCCGAGTAGATGCGCGAACGTACGGTGTCGGCCGACGTCGCGCCCAACAGTGCACGCTGAATAGCGGACGGGCCTTCGCCCGACGCACTGCCGAGTTTGTATTCGGACGTGGTGAGCCAGTACGAGCCCATCCACACTCCGGACGCACCGAGCGCGAGTGCAGCAGCCACCTGACGGCCGCTGCCGATACCGCCGGCAGCCAGCACGGCAGCCGAATCACCTAGTGCATCAACGATTTCCGGAACCAGAACCATCGACGCAATCTCGCCGGTGTGACCGCCGGCCTCGTAGCCCTGAGCAATCACGATGTCGACGCCGTTCGCGACGTGACGACGTGCATGCTCGACGGCGCCGGCCAGCGCTGCTACCGGCACGCCCTTCTCGTGCGCCTGATCGATGACGTCCTTCGGCGGCGATCCCAGCGCGTTCGCAATCAACGCGATCCGGTGTCCCAGAGCAACATCGACGTGTGACCGCGCCACCGAGTGAAGCCATCCCAGTACGCCGGTTGCATGCTCGACGTCGTCGGAAAGCGGCGGCACACCCAGTTCGTCGAGCGTGCGGTTGACGAAGGCGCGGTGCTCCTCCGGAATCAGCTTGTCGAGGTCGACGGCGCCGCCCTCGGTCGGCACCTTGGCCGGCATGACGATGTCGACGCCGTACGGCTTACCGTCGGTGTTCTCGTCCATCCACGTCAGTGCGGCTTCGAGCTCTTCCGGGTCGTTGAACCGGACGCAACCGAGAACGCCCAGACCGCCTGCGCGACTGATGGCGGCCGCGACGTGCTCGGAAGGAGTGAATCCGAAGATCGGGTATTCGATGCCGAACTTGTCGGCGAGATCCGAACGCATCAGGCTTCCACGCTTTCTGCCGGTGACGCCACAGGAGCGCCGTTTCCGTTGTGATCGTCAGCCTCGCGCGATTCCGTCTCGGCTTTCGCCCAGCGGTAGTCGGGCTTGCCTGCCGGATTGCGCTTGATCTGGTCCACGAACCACACGCTGCGCGGAACCTTGTATCCGGCAATCTCTTTGCGCGCTGCGGTGGCGATGTCGTGCAGCGTCGGCGACGTGCCTTCGCGTACCTGAACCACTGCGGCAACTCGCTGACCGAACCGGTCGTCGGGGATACCGACCACCAGCACGTCGAAGATGTCCGGGTGCGCCTTCAGAGCGCCCTCGACCTCTTCCGGGTACACCTTCTCGCCGCCGCTGTTGATGGACACCGAACCGCGGCCGAGCATCGTGACCGTGCCGTCGGCTTCGACCTGCGCGTAGTCGCCGGGGATCGAGTAACGAACACCGTTGATCGTGCGGAAGGTTTCGGCCGTCTTGACCTCGTCCTTGTAGTAACCGAGCGGGATGTTGCCCCTGCGAGCGAGCATGCCGCGCTTGCCCGAACCGGGCTCGACCTCGTTACCGTCGTCGTCGAGAACCGTTGTGGAGGCGTCGATCTTGACCGTCGGACCGCCGGTGTGCTTCTGCCCCTTGCTCAATACTGCCAGTCCGCCGAAGCCGGTCTCGGACGCACCGATGGAGTCGGTCAACAGGCGGTTGGGCAGCAGTTCGAGGAACTGCTCCTGGATGCTCGGCGAGAAGAGGGCAGCACTGCTGGCCATCACGTAGAGCGTCGAAAGATCGTACGGCTCACCGGTCTCCGGGTTCCCGGCAATCAGTGCGTCGAGCATCGGGCGGCCCATTGCATCGCCCGTGATGAAGATCAGGTTGACCTTGTGCTTGTCGATGTTCTGCCACACCTCGTGGGCGTCGAACTCCGGGTGCATCAAACAGGTTCCGCCGCCGAAGAGGCTGTGGAACACCGCCGACTGGGAGCCGCCGTGAATCATCGGGGGGATCGGGTAGCGGATCATGCTCGGGTTGGCAGCGCCGACCTTCGCCATCTCGTACTCGTCCTCGACCGGGACTCCGGTGACGAAGTTGATGCCGCCGCCGAGCACACGCCACCAGTCCTCGTGACGCCACATGACGCCCTTGGGGCTACCGGTCGTGCCACCGGTGTAGAGCATGAAGATGTCGTCGTTGCTGCGATCTTCGAAATCGCGCTCACCCGAACTCTGTGCGAGCGCGTCCTCGTAGCCGATGCCGAAAGCGCTGAAGTCCAGATCGGTGCCGTCCTCGACCACGATGACGGACTTGACCTTGGGAGTGTTCGGCAGGACGTTCGCGACCTTGTCCGAGTAGCGGCGCTCGTGAATGAGCGCAACCATGTCGGAGTTGTCGAAGATGTACTGCAACTCGTTCTCGACGTACCGGTAGTTGATGTTGACCATCACCGCCCGGATTTTGAAAACGGCGACCATGGCCTCGATCGCCTCGATGACGTTCCGGCAGTAAATACCGACCTTGTCACCCGGTTGAACGCCATGTTCACGCAGGTAGTGACCGAGGCGATTCGCCCGGTCCTCCAACTGCGCATAAGTCGACTCGCGATTGTCCGAGACCAGCGCAACGCGGTCCGGAACGAGGTCGATTGCGTGCTCTACGAAGTCTGCGATGTTAAGGGCCACGAGATCAAAGTAGAACGTGTTACCGTTTCTGGCAAGACCCAATTTGAGAGCCAGCTCACAGACCTGCCAGGAGCCATCAGTGTCCACTTCGACGACCGAAAAATCAGACATTTCGGAAACCGCGCCGCATTGCCTCGTGGAGAAGCGCGGTCACGTCCTCATCGTGACCATGAACCGCCCCGAGCGTAAGAACGCCATCACCGGCGAGATGATGGCGATCATGGTCGATGCCTGGGACCAGGTCGACAACGACCCCGAGATCCGCGTCGCCATCCTCACCGGGGCGGGCGGCGACTTCTGCGCCGGCGCCGACCTCAAGAACATGTCCGCCAAGCCGCCGGGAGATTCCTTCGCCGGCGGCGGCGTCGACATGTCCAAGATCGAAGGCCTCCTCAAGGGTCGCCGGTTGACCAAGCCGCTCATCGCCGCCGTCGAGGGTGCAGCCATCGCCGGCGGAACCGAAATCCTGCAGGGAACCGACATCCGTGTCGCGGGTGAGAGCGCCAAGTTCGGCGTCTCCGAAGCCAAGTGGGGGCTCTTCCCACTCGGCGGATCCGCGGTGCGTCTGGTGCGCCAGATTCCGTACACGATCGCAGCGGACATCCTGCTCACCGGCCGTCACATCAAGGCTCCGGAGGCCAAGGAGATCGGGCTCATCGGCCACGTCGTCCCGGACGGTCAGGCCCTCGACAAGGCGCTGGAGCTCGCGGACCTGATCAGTGCAAACGGCCCCCTCGCCGTGCAGGCGATTCTCAAGACCATCCGCGACACCGAGGGCATGCACGAGGAAGAGGCCTTCCAGATCGACGCGCAGCTGGGCATGAAGGTGTTCATGAGCGCGGACGCCAAGGAGGGCCCGCGGGCGTTCGGAGAGAAGCGAGCGCCCCAGTTCAAGGGCGTCTAACCCACCCCCTTTTCGAGCGAACGTACCTTTCGGCGCCTTCAGTGCACCGAAAGGCACTTTCACTCAGCCGGTTTCGTCCATTTTCGCCCACCTCGACCTCGCGAACACCTGCGGCCGGGGACGTGATTGCGCCAATCTGTAGTGCGCACGAAGGTCCTCGATCACGCGATCAGGGTCCGTTCGCAGTGCACTGGGCACCGTCGGCAACACGATGATGCCCGCATTCTGCATACGCGTCCGGCGTTCCACCGTGCGCTTGTAGTCCGTCGGCGCGGCATGCCATTCCAAAGAGTCGATGTCCCACGCGAAGGCAACCGAATCGATCCATCCGTCCGGAATTGCGACGAAGTCTCCCTTCGCATCCCGGATCTCATAGTTGAACAACATTTCCGGCAGTCCGCTCCGCTGCCACAGTTTTCGCGCGTGAACCTCCGGAACCGAGTGGACGTTCGCGTTCACTTCGCGCAACACGACCCGAGGTAGCGCGGAACCCCGACTGCTACCCGCCTCGAGTTCCTTCGCAAGTTCGCGCACCGAGACGTCGCCGCGCTGAACGACCTCGGCAATGAGTGCCCGTGTGGGATCGAGGGACTTGCACCGCCTCGCAGCGTCGAGTAGCGCCCGCGGCAGCGGGGCACAGCGCAGACCGTTGCGAATCTCCGGCTCGGGCAGTCGAATAGTGCGCTCCACCGTGACGAACCCAACCGATTGAACTCGACGGTCGAGGGGGATGAGCACCTGCACATCCCCGGAGTGCGTTCGATATCCGTACTCCGCCATGGCAGATCGCCCGGTCAGCAGGGACTCGTCACCGCACAACATGAGCGCAGCGATCGATCGTTGACGTGGCGTGGGTTGACCATTTCGGAGCAGGATGACTCCTGGCAATATGCGCTGCCAGGGTCCGCCCACTCGACACCGGCTGTGCACGGCGGAGTTTGACACGCCCAATCGCGCCAACTCGGCCGTTCGGATCACTCCGCTTCGACTGACGCGGTAGATCGCGTCCAGATCATCGCCCCACGTTCCTCGCCGCATGGTTGCAGCATGACTCGAGTAGCAGCGCGGGCTTCGGCGGCGACCTGGGGTTTTGGCGGCCTTGTGGATAACTTTCGGCGAGCGAAAGGCGCGTTGAGCGCCTCAGATGCGCTGAACGTGCCGTTCGCTCGAAAAAGGGGGGCCTCCCGCTCGAAAGAGGCGGGGTCCCGCTCAACCACCCACCGCGGCCGCGAGCTCATGCACGTGGTCGGCGTCGCGGCAAGTCACCAGCAGCATCGTGACTCCGGCTTCCTCCCAACGCTTCACGTCTGCGCGCACCTCGTCGACGTTGCCGATGATCATGGTCTCGGTGACCATCTCGTCGGGGACGACGGCAGCAGCTTCGTCCTTGCGACCCGACATGAAGAGGCGACCGATCTCGTCGACCTCCTTCTCGTAGCCCATCCGCTTGTAGACCTGCGCGTGAAAGTTCAACTCCGGGGCGCCCATTCCGCCGACGTAGAGGGCGGTCATCGGCTTGAGAGCGGCGATGGCAGCGGCGCGATCGTCAGTCACGATGACCTGGCACGTGGCGGCCACCTCGAAGTCTTCGCGACTGCGACGGGCCCCGGCTCGAGCAAAGCCTTCGTCGAGCCACTTGTTGTACATCGGGGCCAGGCGCGGGGTGTAGTAGATCGCCAGCCAGCCGTCGGCGATTTCACCAGCGAGCGCGACGTTCTTCGGCCCTTCAGCGCCGAGCCAGATCGGGATGTCCGCACGCAGCGGGTGCGTAATGGGCTTGAGCGGCTTGCCAAGTCCCGAACTGCCCGGTCCCGCATACGGCAGAGGGTAGTGGGGGCCGGGACTGGTGACGGGCGCTTCACGGGCGAGAACCTGGCGCACGATCGAAACGTATTCGCGGGTGCGCGCGAGCGGCTTCTCGAACGGCTGGCCGTACCAACCTTCGACGACCTGCGGTCCGGATACGCCGAGCCCGAGGATCGTTCGCCCACCGTTGAGGTGATCGAGAGTGAGCGCGTGCATGGCACAGCTGGTCGGTGTTCGCGCCGAAATCTGTACGACGGAAGTACCGAGCCGGACGTTCTCGGTCCGAGATCCCCACCAGGCGAGCGGGGTGAATGCGTCCGATCCCCAGGACTCCGCCGCGAAGACCGCGTCGAATCCCGCGCCTTCTGCGGCCTCGATCAGTTCCGGGGCGTTTGCCGGCGGCTGTGCGCCCCAGTATCCGAGTTGCAACCCAAGCTTCATCGCAGGCCTCCACATTGCCGGTGATCAGAAGTGACTCTTGCCACAATCTCTAGAACCTGTTCTACTCGATCTTGTGACCATCGGAAAGAGCGGGGTGGCCGACAAGCCCCTGAGCGCACCATTGAATCTCCATTTCGACTACACCAGATCGACGGGACCGACCATCGGCGCGTTCGTGACTGCCCTGCGTGATCGCAAGGTGATCGGCGCACGCGGGTCGAACGGTCGTGTCTTCGTGCCGCCACCGGAATTCGATCCGGACACGGCCGAACCACTGACCGACTTCGCCGGGGTCTCCGACGGCGGAACGGTCGTGAGTTGGACGTGGATGCCCGAACCCATCGAGGGTCAACCACTGACGAAGCCTTTCGCGTGGGCCCTGATCAAGCTCGACGGCGCGGACACGTCGATGCTCCACGCAGTCGACGTCGACTCCCCCGACGACATCAGCACCGGCCTGCGGGTTCGTGCTCGCTGGGCGTCGGAGCGGATCGGGCAGATCAAGGACATCGAGTGCTTCGAACCAGGTGAGAGCGAAAACGGAATCGCGACAGTCGATTCCAGCGCCGATCCTGTCACCATGATCACGACGCCTGTCGACCTGCACTTCATGCATTCCGCTTCGGCCGAGGAGAGCTTCTACCTCCGTGGTCTCGCAGAAGGCAAGCTTATCGGTGGTCGCAGCGGACCCGAAGACAAGATCTACATCCCACCACGCGGCGCGAATCCCACCAACGGGAAGCCGACGAGCGAGCAGATCGAACTGCCGGACAAGGGAATTGTCACCACCTTCTGCATCGTCAACGTCCCGTTCCTCGGGCAGCGAATCAAACCGCCCTACGTGGCCGCCTACGTGCTCCTCGACGGGGCCGATATTCCGTTCCTGCACTTGATTCTCGAATGTGATGCCGCGGACGTACGGATGGGCATGCGTGTCGAAGCCAAGTGGAAGCCTCGCGAAGAGTGGGGTTACACCCTCGAGAACATCGAATACTTCCGGCCGACAGGTGAACCCGACGCCGAGTACTCCACCTTCCAACACCACCTGTGAGGCTCCTGAAATGACTTCTGCAGACATCGCAGTCGTGGGCTTTGCTCAGGCACCCCACGTCCGCGAAACCAACGGCACCACCAACGGTGTCGAGATGCTCGTCCCGTGCTTCCAGCAGCTCTACAGCGATCTGGGAATCACCAAGTCCGACATCGGCTTCTGGTGCTCCGGATCTTCCGATTACCTGGCCGGGCGAGCATTTTCCTTCATCTCGGCCATAGACTCAATCGGAGCAGTCCCGCCCATCAACGAATCTCACGTCGAGATGGACGCTGCGTGGGCCTTCTACGAAGCGTGGATCAAGATCTTGACCGGCGAGGTCGAGACCGCGCTGGTGTACGGCTTCGGCAAGTCCTCCGCCGGGCACCTGCGCAAGATCCTGTCCATGCAACTCGATCCGTACCTCGTGACGCCGCTGTGGCCAGACTCCGTCTCGATCGCCGGACTTCAAGCCCGGCTCGGACTCGACGCGGGTAAGTGGACGCAAGAGGACATGGCGGAGGTTGCCGCTCGCAGCCGTCGTCACGCGCTGAGCAATCCGAAGGCTCAGCTCGCGGGCGAGGTCGACATCGAGGCACTTCTCGCCAGCCCCTTCCTCGCAGATCCGTTGCGCGCACACGATTGTGCGCCTATTACCGACGGCGCGGCAGCAATCGTCCTGGCCTCGGGTAACCGCGCCCGCGATCTCTGCGAGCGGCCGGCGTGGATCACCGGACTCGAGCATCGCATCGACTCCCCCAACCTGGGTGCACGTGACCTGACCACGTCGCCGTCCACTACGTCGGCAGCCAAGGCGGCAACGGGCGGCGAGGTCGGCAACATCGACGTCGCCGAACTGCACGCACCGTTCACTCACCAGGAATTGATCTTGAAGGAAGCGATCGGCCTGACCGACGCCACCACGATCAACCCGTCCGGCGGTCCGCTCAGCGGCAACCCACTGTTCGCCGGTGGTCTGGAACGAATCGGCCACGCCGCCAAGGCAATCTTCGACGGTCAGGCGAATCGCGCTCTGGCCCATGCAACAAGCGGCCCTGTGCTGCAGCAGAACCTGGTAGCAGTCTTGGAGGGACGGAACTGATGGCCGGAACGCCTCAACTCACGGCCGTGCTCGGCACCGGCCAAACTCACTACGTCGCAAAGCGCCACGACGTCTCGATGGCGGGCTTGGTCCGTGAAGCCATCGACGCCGCGATGCTCGACGCCAACGTCGGCTGGGACGACATCGACGCCGTCGTCATCGGAAAGGCCCCCGACTTGTTCGAGGGTTCGATGATGCCCGAACTCGCCATGTCGGATGCACTGGGCGCCAACGGAAAGCCGTTGCTGCGTGTTCACACAGCCGGCTCGGTGGGCGGTTCGACGGCTATCGTCGCCTCGAGCCTGGTCAAATCCGGAGTCCACAAGCGGGTTCTGACAGTTTCCTGGGAGAAGCAGTCCGAGTCGAACGCAATGTGGGCGCTGTCCGTACCGGTTCCGTTCAACATGCCCGTCGGCGCCGGTGCCGGTGGGTACTTCGCCCCGCACGTCCGTTCGTACATTCGGCGATCGGGCGCACCGGAGCACATCGGCTACCTCGTCGCGGTGAAGGATCGACTCAACGGCAGCCTTAATCCCTATGCGCACTTGCGGCAGCCGGACATCACTCTCGAATCGGTGCAGGCATCTCAGATGCTCTGGGACCCGATCCGCTACGACGAGACCTGCCCGTCCTCGGACGGCGCGTGCGCTTTGGTGATCGGCAACGAGGAAGCGGCCGCACAGGTCGAGGCCGAGGGTCGTTCGGTCGCGTGGATCCACGCGACCGCCATGCGCACCGAGCCGACCTTCTATGCCGGACGCGATCAGGTCAATCCGCAAGCCGGCCGTGACGCCGCAGCAGCACTGTGGAAGTCAGCGGGAATCACCGATCCGCTGAACGAGATCGACTGCGCCGAAATCTATGTCCCGTTCTCGTGGTTCGAGCCGATGTGGCTCGAGAACCTCGGCTTCGCGGAGGAAGGCCAGGGCTGGAAGCTGACCGAGGCGGGCGAAACCGCGATCGGCGGCAAGCTCCCGGTCAATGCCTCGGGTGGTGTTCTCTCCTCCAACCCGATCGGTGCCTCGGGCATGATCCGTTTTGCCGAGTCGGCGATGCAGGTCATGCACCGCGCCGGCGATCACCAGGTGGCCGATGCTCGCAAGGCCCTCGGCCATGCCTACGGCGGTGGCTCGCAGTACTTCTCGATGTGGGTCGTCGGCTCCGAACGTCCCACCACGTAACAGCAGCACACACGCCGATCAGGAAGAGGCCGAAGATGAAGTACACCGTCGGGGTTGCCATGAACCCCTTGGACCAGTTAGCCGGCATCGCCAAAACGGCCGAGGAATGCGGCTTTTCGTCGATCGCTCTCCCCGATTCACTGTTCTTCATGGAAACGCAGGCGGCGGATTACCCGTACACCCCGGACGGGTCTCGGATGTGGAACGCCGAGACCCCCTGGGTCGATCCGCTGATCGCCGCGGCCGCGATGGGCGCGGTGACCGAGAAGATCGAGTTCTACACCCAGGTACTCAAGCTCGGTAGCCGCAATCCGGTCCTGCTCGCGCGGCAGGTCGGATCAGTAGCGGCACTGACGAACAACCGTTTCGGCTTCGGTGTCGGAATCGGTTGGGCTCCGGAAGAGTTCGAGTGGTGCGGCGCGCCGTACAAGCGTCGCGGCGCCCGAGTGGACGAGATGATCGACGTCCTCAAACTGATTCTGGGCGGCGGCATGGTCGAGTATCACGGCGAGTTCTTCGATTTCGATCGCCTGCAGATGAGTCCGGCTCCCACCAAGCCGGTTCCGTTCTACGTCGGCGGCCACACCGAGGTGGCGCTCAAGCGTGCTGCGCGCGTCGGCGACGGGTGGACGTCGGCAATGATCAAGTTCGACGATCTGGTCGGTGTCATCGCACGACTGCGTGAACTGCGTGCCGAGTACGGCCGCGAGAACGAGCCGTTCGAAATCCAGACGGTATGCATCGATCGTTTCGGCAAGGACGGCTACGCCGAACTCGAAGACGCCGGTGTCACGGACATCATCACCGTGCCTTGGGTTTTCGACGGAATCGGATTCGATGCCCCACTGGAGGCAAAGCAAGATTCGATGCGCAAGTTCGCCGAGCAGTACATCAACTGAGGAGCCGCGATGACTGACGAACACCCCGCTCGCGTCGCGGGTAGCGCTTCGCGCGCCGCAGCGAGTGGCAAGAACAAGGAAGCCTGGCTGGACCTCTTCGCCGAGGACGGTTGGGTGGAGGATCCGGTCGGGCCGTCGGGCTTCGACCCGGACGGCAAGGGGCATCACGGGCGCGAGGCGATCTCGAAGTTCTACGACATGACGATCGCCAACGCGGACAAGCTCGAATTTCTGATCGACGATTCCCTGGTGTGCGGCAACGAGAACGTCAACATCGGCAAGATCCGTACGACCATCGGCGGCTCGATCATCGACGCCGAGGGTGTGTTCGTCTACCGGGTGAACGACGACGGCAAGATCGCGTCGCTTCGAGCATTCTGGGAAGTGGACCGCGCGATGAAGACCGCACGCAAAGCCTGAGAACCCCAATACGAGAGCGGCCCCGGTCAGTGACCGGGGCCGCTCTCGTCGCAATCGAATTCGGCAGTGGTACTTGCACCGAGAACCTCGGAATGGTTTCCTGGTTTCCAACGTCGCGTGTCGATGACGGACTGCGTCAGGCATGGAGGCGTCGTACTGCAAGGGGTCACTTATGACCATTTCGTTCAATCACACCATCATCGCCGCAAAAGACCGACAAGAGTCGGCGTGGTTCTTCACTCACATGTTCGGTCTACCGGGCCCTGTCGAAGCCGGCTACTTTCTCGGCGTGGAACTCGATCACGGCGTGACGTTGGACTTCGCGCAAGTGGAAGAGGGCGTGGAGGTGCCGTCTCAGCACTACGCTTTCCTCGTCTCCGAAGACGACTTCGACGGCATCTACCAGCGCATACAAGCCTTGAAACTTGATCACTGGGCCGATCCGCGCCAGTCGAGTACCGGATTCAACACCAACGACGGTGGGCGTGGGGTCTACTTCCTCGACCCGTCGGGCCACTTTCTCGAAGCGATCACCAAACCATACGGCGGCTGAACTACAAACGGCGGCGCCTACGGGAGATGAGGGATCCCGCAGACGCCGCCGCAGTTCCAGGTTGCCAACTAGTGGCCCCCCGGAACGTCTACTGTAGTTCTGCGTGTTCGAGAGTGCAGAGGCAACTCCCGAAAAGCTACACAGAACCTACTCGCCGGTTATCAGGTCAGTATATGTCCGGATCAGTGTTTGACCGGGCAGCCCGATGTCTTGTAATCAACCTGAAACTCTTTGATGCCGTTGAGCCAGCCCGAGCGCAGGCGACGGGGATCGCCGAGCCTGGTGATGTCGGGTAGGTGATCGGCGATCGCGTTGAATATCAGATCGATTTCGAGACGAGCCAGGTTGGCGCCGATGCAGAAGTGCGCACCGGTGCCACCGAATCCGAGGTGCGGGTTGGGGTCACGCATGATGTCGAACTTCGTGGGGTTCTCGAAGACGTCTTCGTCGAAGTTGGCCGACGCGTACATCATCACGACGCGATCGCCCTTCTTGATCTTCTGTCCGCCGAGTTCGGTGTCTTCGAGCGCGGTGCGCTGGAAAGACGTCACCGGGGTGGCCCAACGAACGATCTCGTCGGCCGCAGTCTTCGGACGTTCCTTCTTGTACAGCTCCCACTGGTCGGGATTGTCGAGGAAGGCAACCATGCCGTGTGTGATGGCATTACGAGTGGTCTCGTTACCCGCGACCGCAAGCAGAATCACGAAGAAGCCGAATTCCTCTGGGGAGAGCTCATTTCCGTCGATGTCAGCTTCGATGAGCTTGGTGACGATGTCATCGGCGGGACACTTCTTGCGCTGATCCGCCATCTGGTACGCGTATCCCAGAATCTCCATCGACGCTGCCTGCGGGTCGATGTCGAACTCGGGGTCGTCGTACGACGTCATCTGGTTGGACCAGTCGAAGAGCTTCATTCGATCTTCCTGCGGCACACCGAGAAGCTCGGCGATTGCCTGCAACGGAAGTTCGGACGCGACCTGAACCACGAAGTCTCCGGCACCACCGGCAGCCGCAGTCGTGACGATCTTTTCGGCGCGCTCGGTCAGTTCTTCGCGCAGGCTGTTGATAGCTCGCGGGGTGAATCCACGCGAAACCAGCTTGCGAAGCTTGGTGTGCTCCGGGGCGTCCTTGTTGATGAGGATGAAGCGCTGCATCTCGACGTTCTCACGCGGGATGTCGTCAGCGAAGCGAGGAATCGCAGTGTTCTCGTGAGTCGAGAAGATGTCGCTTCGCTGCGAGACCTCCTTGACCTCTTCATGACGGGTGACCACCCAGAAGCCCTCGTCCTGGAATCCGCCGATTTCCGGGGGCTGCGGATTCCACCACACGGGGGCCGTCTTCCGGAGTTCGGCGAACTCCTCGAACGGCATACGTTCCGCGTAGATGTCGGGGTCCGTGAAGTCGATTCCCTCGGGGAATGCGGGCTGTGCCACTGATGTCTCCTGCCCTAAGCCTTTTCATCACAGGGGTGATGGGGATCCGTGATGTGTAACACGTTCTACTCTCATTGAAACACAAGCCTGCTTACTAGGAAAGGAAACGTCGGCAGGTCTTGCTTCCCGCAGAGAACCTGTTCTACTTTTTCACTACAAGGAAAGGAGCCCGCTGTGGGCACACCAGTAATCGTCGAGGCTGTCCGTACACCGATCGGCAAGCGCGGAGGTTGGCTCGCCGGTCTGCACGCCGCCGAACTCCTCGGAGCTGCACAAAAGGGAGTTCTCGACCGGTCGGGAATCGACCCGTTGTTGATCGAGCAGGTGATCGGCGGCTGCGTCACCCAGGCCGGCGCTCAGTCCAACAACATCACGCGCACTGCTTGGTTGCACGCCGGTCTGCCGTGGCAGACGGGGGCGACGACCGTGGACTGCCAGTGCGGTTCGGCCCAGCAGGCGAACCATCTGATCGCCGGACTGATCGCCACCGGCGCCATCGATGCCGGCATCGCCTGCGGCATCGAAGCGATGAGCCAGGTTCCCCTCGGCGCCAACGTGGGTGACCAGGCCGGACCGCGTCGGCCGGCTACGTGGGACATCGACATGCCCAACCAGTTCGAGGCTGCAGAACGCATCGCGCGCCGACGCGGACTGACTCGCGACGACGTCGAAGCTCTCGGTGTCCGCTCGCAGGCACTGGCCAAGCAGGCTTGGGAGGAAGGGCGTTTCGACCGAGAGGTACTCGAACTCTCGGCGCCCCAGGTCGACAAGGAAGGAAACCTCACGGGCGAGACCAAGCTCGTCAATCGCGATCAGGGCCTGCGCGATACGACGGCCGAGTCCCTTGCCCGGCTGAAGCCCGTCCTCGAAGGCGGAATTCACACGGCCGGAACGTCTTCCCAGATCTCCGACGGTGCGGCCGCAGTCCTGCTCATGGACGAGGACAAGGCTCGCGCGCTCGGATTGAAGCCACGCGCCCGCATCATCGCTCAGGCCCTGGTCGGCTCGGAACCGGAGTTCCACCTCGACGGACCGGTGCAGGCAACCAGCCGCGTTCTGGAGAAGAGTGGAATGAAGATCGGCGACCTCGACCTGTTCGAGATCAACGAAGCATTCGCATCCGTCGCACTGTCCTGGGCCCAGGTCCACGAACCTGACTTCGACAACGTCAACGTCAACGGCGGCGCACTCGCTCTGGGCCATCCGGTCGGCAGCACGGGCTCTCGACTGATCACCACCGCACTGCACGAACTGGAGCGTCGCAACGGCTCGACGGCTCTGATCACGATGTGCGCCGGCGGCGCGCTGGCCACCGGAACTATCATCGAGCGAATCTGAGATGACTACTCCCCCAGCAAAACCCAAGGGACTCGACGCCCCGGTGACGGTCAAGTTCATCAAATGGATGTCGAAGGCAAACGTCGCCATGTATCGCGCCACCGACGGGAGGCTGGGTAGCAAGTGGCGGGTCGGCAGCGCGTTCCCACGCGGGCTGCCGATCTGCCTGCTCACCACTACCGGTCGCAAATCCGGCGAGGAGCGAATCAGTCCATTGCTGTTCCTCGAGGACGGCGACGACGTGATTCTGGTGGCGTCGCAAGGCGGTCTTCCGAAGAATCCGATGTGGTACCTCAACATCAAGGCGGATCCGGTGGTGACGGTGCAGATCAAGTCTCGGATCCGCTCGATGAAAGCCCGCGTTGCAACCGAGGACGAGCGCGCTCGGCTGTGGCCGAAGTTGACCGCGATGTATCCGGATTTCGACAACTATCAGGCCTGGACGGACCGCGTCATTCCCGTCATCGTGTGTGAGCCACTGACAAAATAAACAATTTGTTTACAACAAAACGTTTACATTGATCCGGGCTCGTGCCACCCTGGTTTCATGACCGATGACCAGTTCAGACCGATCGATTCCGGCCGCGAACGCTCACATCGCGAGTACGCCGGACTCTTTCGGATCAGCGAGCGCCACGGCGCGACCCAAAGCCAGCGCGCGCGGCAATCGCATCCGGAGATGCTCGAGCCCTACGGCGCGGTTCGCGTCGTGGCTCGTCTTGCCGGCGGCACCGACACACCCGAGGTGAACGAACCCGAAGTCGACGACGCCGACGTCATGGCTGCGTTGACTCTGATTCCCAAGGCCCGAGCCGAAATGGAACAGCTGGAAGCACTGTTCCTCGGAATTGCCCGTGAACGGGGCATGACCTGGCAGGACATTGCCTTCGGACTCGGGCTCGGCAGTACTCAAGCTGCCCGCCAGCGCTACGAACGACTCGTTCGCCGCACCGGAGGCTGAACACGTGCCATAACGGGCGAGTTGGAGCACTATTGACTCGTACGGTCCGCACGGCGTTTCGACAGAGCCTCGAACACAGCAAGGAGTCGCATATATGACGACGCATATTCAAGATCAAATCCTGGACCGACGCGAGATCACTTCCGCACTCGTGCGTGCGCTGGAGCGTCGCCACGAGGTGTTGGATGCAGTGGTCGACAGCAAGGACCACCAGGAGGCACTGACCACCGTCGCGGAACTCCTCGGCACGTCGGAAGCAAATGCCGAAGCAGTTCTGAGCCTCAAGTTCAGTGCGCTCACCAAGGCCGCACGCGATCGCATCCAGGGCGAGCTGGAGAATCTCGACGCAACTCTCGAATGGACGACGCTTGATCGCCCCGCGAGCAGTGGGCAGAACTTCAGCCTGCGTCCGTTCAGCGACAGCGCAGAAGACAAGTCGCTGTTCACGATTCGCTCGGGCGAGCAGCTCGACGAAGACGGCAAGCCGTGGAGCGAGGATCGAATCGAAGCCGAGCGCACAGGTGGCCTCGGCCGCATCGACGACGAGAGCGCTGCCTGGTTCGTCGCCGAGGACGTCTCCGGCGACAACCCGACGAGCGTCGGCCTGGTATTCGGCGAACTCGACGGCCAAGAGGTCAACGTCGCGATCTGGATTGCACCCGAGTCCCGCAAGAAGGGGTACGGCACCGCCTGCGTGAAGCATTCCCGGCGCGAGCTCGCAGCAGAGTTCCCCGGCACTGTATTGGTGGTTCGGGCGCCCGCGTAGGCGGCACGCCCCTGTGCGCCTTTTCGGTAGTGCCCACTACCAAAAAGGCGCACAGGGCCGAAGGCCCTACGCCCCGTACACCGGCGTCGGAATCTCCGCCTTCTCCAACAGCGTTGCCACGACGGGCCCGATCTCCTTCGGGTCCCAACGGTCACCTTTGTCCTCGCTCGGGCCGTGACGCCAGCCTTCCGCGACGGTGATCTTTCCGCCCTCTACCTCGAATACCCGGCCCGTGACGTCCTTGGACTCGGTGCTTCCGAGCCAGACGACCAGCGGCGAGATGTTCTCGGGAGCCATGGCGTCGAAGCCCTCTTCTGGAGCCGCCATCGACTCAGCCATCGCCCCGCCGGCACCGACGGTCATGCGCGTGCGCGCAGCAGGCGCGATCGCGTTGACACTGACGCCGTAGTTCTTGAGCTCGGCGGCGGCCTGGATGGTCATCTCGGCGATGCCGGCCTTCGCCGCGGCGTAGTTGCCCTGGCCGATCGAACCCTGCAGTCCTGCACCCGAACTGGTGTTGATGATGCGTGCGTCCACAGTCTTGCCGGCCTTGGATTCGCCGCGCCAGTAGGCAGCAGCGTGACGCAATGGCGCGAAATGCCCCTTGAGGTGCACACGGATTACCGCGTCCCACTCGCCTTCGCTCATGCCGACGAGCATGCGGTCACGCAGGAAGCCTGCGTTGTTGACGAGTACGTCCAGACCACCGAAGGTGTCGATCGCGGTCTTGATCAGATTTTCGGCACCCGCCCAGTCGGCGACGTCGTCTCCGTTGACCACTGCCTGGCCACCCGCAGCGATGATCTCCGCGACAACCTGCTCGGCCGGACTTTCGCCGGTCTCGGAACCGTCGGCACCCGCACCAATGTCGTTGACGACGACCTTGGCGCCCTCAGCAGCAAACGCCAACGCATGCGCACGTCCGATACCTCGACCTGCCCCGGTGATGATGACTACGCGTCCGTCGACCAATCCACTCATTTTTGTCTCCTATTGCACTCTGCTCGGGCTTGTCGGCTCCGCTTGTGTGCTAACTTACCAAGCAATCGCTTGGTTTGGTACACAGACGTAAGGAATCCCGAAATGGGCATCAGCACCTCTTCCGACGGAACCGGCATCACCACGGTCACCATCGACTACGCGCCGGTCAATGCAATCCCGTCCAAGGGATGGTTCGAGCTTGCCGACGCCATCCTCGACGCGGGCAAGGATCTCAACACGCACGTGGTGATCCTGCGAGCCGAGGGACGCGGCTTCAACGCCGGCGTCGACATCAAGGAGATGCAGGCCACCGAGGGATTCGACGCACTGGTCGCCGCCAACCGCGGTTGTGCCGCAGCCTTCGCTGCCGTCTATGACTGCGCTGTCCCCGTCGTCGTGGCGGTCAACGGATTCTGCGTCGGCGGCGGCATCGGATTGGTCGGGAACGCGGACGTGATCGTCGCTTCCGACGACGCGATCTTCTCCCTTCCCGAGGTCGACCGTGGCGCACTCGGCGCTGCCACACACCTCTCGCGCCTGGTGCCGCAACACATGATGCGCACGTTGTACTACACGGCGCAGAGCGTCGACGCCCACACACTCAAGCAGTTCGGCAGCGTCTACGACGTGGTCCCGCGCGAGAAGCTCGACGAGTGCGCTCGCGAGATCGCCGCGAAGATCGCCGCGAAGGACACCCGCATTATCCGGTGCGCCAAGGAAGCCATCAACGGCATCGACCCGGTCGACGTCAAGGGTAGCTACCGCCTCGAGCAGGGCTACACCTTCGAACTCAACCTCCTCGGTGTGTCCGACGAGCACCGCGACGAGTTCGTCGCCACCGGCAAGCCGCGCGAGAACGCAACCCAGAAGGAAGGCTGAGAAAAACATGGCTAGCAAGCGTGACAAGACGAAGTCGCTCGACGAGGTAGTCGGCGAACTCCGCAGCGGAATGACGATCGGCTTGGGCGGCTGGGGATCTCGCCGCAAGCCGATGGCCTTCGTGCGTGCAATTCTGCGTTCGGACATCAAGGACCTGACCGTGGTCACTTACGGCGGACCGGATCTCGGACTCCTGTGCTCGGCCGGCAAGGTCAAGAAGGCGTACTACGGCTTCGTGTCCCTGGACTCCGCGCCGTTCTACGATCCGTGGTTTGCCAAGGCGCGCACCGCCGGTGAGATCGAAGTGCGCGAGATGGACGAAGGAATGGTCAAGTGCGGCCTCGAAGCCGCTGCCGCCCGTCTCCCCTTCCTCCCGATCCGCGCCGGCCTGGGCTCGGACGTCCGCAACTTCTGGGGCGACGAACTCAAGACCGTCACCTCCCCGTACCCCGAGGCCGACGGCCGTTCCGAGACCTTGATCGCGATGCCTGCGCTCAACCTCGATGCGTCGTTCGTCCACCTCAATCTCGGTGACAAGCACGGCAATGCTGCCTACAACGGCGTCGACCCGTACTTCGACGACCTGTACTGCATGGCCGCCGAAAAGCGTTACGTCTCGGTCGAGCGCATCGTCGAGACCGAGGAACTGGTCAAATCCGTTCCACTGCAGAATCTTCTGCTCAACCGCATGATGGTCGACGCCGTCGTCGAGGCCCCGAACGGTGCGCACTTCACGTTGGCCGGCGAAAGCTACGGCCGTGACGAGAAGTTCCAGCGTCATTACGCCGAGGCCGCCAAGACCCCCGAGTCGTGGCAGGCGTTCGTCGACACCTTCCTCTCCGGCAGCGAAGAGGACTACCAAGCCGCAGTAAAGAAGTTTGCAGAGGAGCAGGCGTCATGAGCGAATCCACCGTCACCCGCGCAGAGTACGTAGTTCTGGCTTGCGCTGAAATCTTCTCCGGTGCAGGCGAAATCATGGCCAGTCCGATGTCGACGTCGTCCACCATCGGCGCTCGCCTGGCTCGGCTCACCACCGAACCCGACCTGCTCATCACCGACGGTGAAGCCCTCATCCTCGAGGACACTCCGGCAGTCGGAACGAAGGGCCCCGTCGAAGGTTGGATGCCTTTCCGCAAGGTGTTCGACGTCGTCGCTTCCGGTCGTCGCCACGTTGTGATGGGTGCCAATCAGCTCGATCGCCACGGCAACCAGAACCTCTCCGCTTTCGGCCCGCTTCAACAGCCAAAGCGTCAGATGTTCGGTGTGCGCGGCGCCCCGGGTAACACCATCAACCATGCGACGAGCTACTTCGTCCCCAAGCACTCCAAGCGAGTATTCGTCGACAAGGTCGACGTGGTGTGCGGTGTCGGATACGACCAGATCGATCCCGAGAACCCCGCATACAAGTACCTGAACATACCCCGCGTCGTCACCAACCTCGGGGTCTTCGACTTCGGCGGTCCGGGAAACACGTTCCGCGCGTTGAGTCTTCACCCCGGCGTCACGGCAGAAGAGGTCGCCGAGAACACCTCGTTCGAGGTTGCCGGACTCGACGAGGCCGGTATCACCCGTGACCCCACCGCCGAAGAACTCCACCTCATCCGCGAGACCCTCGACCCGCGCAACCTCCGGGACCGTGAGGTCTCGGCATGACACCCACCCTGAAGACCGCACTGACCGAACTGGTCGGCGTCGACTACCCGATCGTGCAGACCGGCATGGGCTGGGTTTCCGGGCCCGCGCTGACGTCGGCGACGGCTAACGCAGGTGGTCTCGGCATTCTGGCTTCGGCCACAATGACGTACGACGAGCTCGAGCACGCGATCAAGAAGACGAAGCAGCTCACGGACAAGCCGTTCGGCGTCAACATGCGTGCCGACGCCACCGACGCGCCGCAGCGCGCGGACCTGCTGATCCGTGAGGGCGTCAAGGTCGCGTCGTTTGCCTTGGCTCCCAAGAAGGAACTGATCGCCAAGCTCAAGGACCACGGCATCGTCGTCGTACCGTCGATCGGTGCCGCGAAGCATGCGGTCAAGGTTGCATCTTGGGGCGCGGACGCCGTCATCGTCCAAGGCGGCGAAGGTGGTGGTCACACCGGCGGTGTGGCAACGACATTGCTTCTCCCCTCGGTTCTCGACGCGGTCGATATTCCGGTCATCGCCGGTGGCGGATTCTTCGACGGCCGCGGGCTGGCCGCAGCGTTGGCGTACGGCGCTGCCGGTGTCGCTATGGGGACGCGATTCCTTCTCACCAGCGACTCTTCGGTGCCGGACTCCGTCAAGCAGGAATACCTCAAGCGAGGACTGACGGATACGACGGTCTCACGCAAGGTCGACGGCATGCCTCATCGTGTGCTCAACACCGACCTGGTCAACAGCCTCGAAGGTTCCAGCTATGCAACCGGTTTGATCGCTGCTGCCAAGAACGCCACCAAGTTCAAGGCAATGACGGGTATGAAGTGGTCGACGCTCGCCAAGGACGGCCTCGCGATGAAACGGTCAGGCGACCGCACGCTGATGCAGATCATCATGGCAGCGAATACTCCGATGTTGCTGAAGGCCGGTCTGGTCGAGGGCAACACGGAGGCCGGCGTGCTTGCCTCGGGTCAGGTTGTCGGAATGATCAACGATCTGCCTAGCTGCAAGGAACTGATCGAGAACATCATGGAGGACGCGGCCAAGCGTATCGACGCGCTTGCAGCTCTTCGCTGACACAGCTTTGCCCGAGTGCGTCTCCCCCACTGCGCTTTACGCGTAGTCGAGGGAGGCGCACTCTGTGCGTTGCGGGGCACTACCAGGTCTGCCGGCGACGACGGTCCGGCACCTCGAAATACTGGGAGATTGCCACGGCGGCCATCTGCACGGGTGCAACGTGCCGATCGTCGATCTTGCCTCGAACCAGTGGGCCACTGATCGACAGACCGACTTCGGCCCCTCCCAGTGCACCAACCCGCACTCCGATACAGCCGAGTCCCGAAGTACACGTGCCGAATACGACGCCGCGCTGACGGTGAGCAATTCCAGAAGGCTGCGCGAGTGGCGAACGGCGACCCGCCGCCAAGAGCGCTTTGCCTATGGCCGAGGACCGTGCAGGAATTCGAGTGCCGACGCCTGTCTGGAGTTCGGGTATCGCCCGGCTGCCGATCTTCTGGACGTAGCGCACGTTGCTTCCCTCGAGGACTCCGAGATGGACAGCCTGATCCGTGACGAGGTGCAGGTTGTACAACAACGGCACCACCACTCTCTCGAACTTGTTTCGATACAACGAAATTGCCCCGAGGTCACCGAGCTTGTCTCCTACTTCGCACTCGAGCCCTTCTCGTCGAAGCCAGTCCATTCTCACAAGCTTCAGAAGCATCCTGTGCACGGACGACCGCGGAATTCCGGTTCGACGAGCCACCTCCCCCAGCGTCAGTCGAGGTGTGTCACGAAAGCAATCCATCACCATCGCCAGTCTGTCGAGAGTTGACATGGGTATGGGCTCTTCGGTGATCGGTCCGACCAACATGGATGTCTCCGTTCCGGTGATCCGTCCGTCGAGCGGGCACCGCTGGGCGATGTGTTCGCTGCCGACTGCCAATCTGGGCTCAGTCGGCGCGCTCCGCCAGGGCATTTCCCACCGTGCGGGAGACGAACCCGCCTGGTCACTGCCACCTGCACCTATACCGATCACCGGTTGCGCCCGTTGAACCTGAGCTCACTCGTCGCCACAGTGGCACGGACAGACCCCTGAACAGAGGACGGCGTTGTGACCACAATGGACCTGGGCGAAGTCGACGAATTCCGCGTCATCGACGAAGGCGTTACCCCTGAGCGGTTTGCCCGCGGCTGGCACTGCCTCGGGCTCGCGAACGATTTTCACGACGGAAATCCACATCCGATCGAGGCCTTCGGCACCAAGCTTGTCGTATTCGCCGACAGCCAGGGCGAGGTGAAGGTCCTCGACGCGTACTGCCGGCACATGGGTGGAGATCTCAGTCAGGGCACGATCAAGGGAGATTCGATCGCGTGCCCGTTCCACGACTGGCGCTGGGGAGGCAACGGAAAGTGCACGGCGATTCCCTATGCCCGGCGGGTCCCTCCGCTTGCCAAAACCCGCGCCTGGACCACGCTCGAACAGGATGACCTGCTCTTCGTCTGGCACGACCCCGAAGGCAATCCGCCTCCTGCCGAGGTCGCCATTCCGATCATCAAGTCTGCGGAGCACGAGTGGACCGATTGGGTGTGGAAGTCGATAGTCATCGATACGAACTGCCGAGAAATCGTCGACAACGTCGTCGACATGGCGCATTTCTTCTACGTGCACTTCTCGTTCCCCACCTATTTCAAGAACGTCTTCGAAGGGCATGTCGCGATCCAGGAGCAAAGTGGCATCAACCGCGACGACATCGTGACCTGGACCGACCCCGACGTGCCGAAGTTGGTCTCGAACCTCTCGGTGGCCGCCTATCACGGGCCGTCTTTCATGGTCGACGATCTGGTGTACCAGTACGAAACGTTCAAGGTGGATTCGGTTTTGATCAACTGCCACTACCCGATCAGCCCGAACAAGTTCGTCCTGATGTACGGCATCACCGTCAAGAAGACCGACGAACTTCCCGCCGGAATAGCGGACCAAACCGTTGACGCGATGATCGGTTACATCGGCGTCGGGTTCGAGCAGGACATCGAGATCTGGAAGAACAAGACTCGCATCGACAACCCGCTGCTCTGCACCGAGGACGGTCCGGTCTATCAACTACGACGCTGGTACGAACAGTTCTACGTCGACGTCGCCGACGTCACGCCCGAGATGGTCGATCGCTTCGAATTCGAAATGGACACAAGCAAACCCGTCGAGGTGTGGAAGCAGGAAGTTGCGGACAACCTTGCACGCAAGGCCGCTGCCGGAGCGCCGCAATGACCATGGAACCGCTGGACTGTGAGCGGTGTGGAACGTACGTCCTCGTGGAGAAGAACAGCTGGCATCACACGTCGACTCAGTGGCGATCAGATTCTCGAACCACATGTTTGGAGTACTGCGAACACGTCGCACCGACGAGCATTCGATCCGGAAGCTGCTCCGAGTTGAGAAAGTCCATCAACAGAGCCGCAGTCGACGGGCGCATAACCGTTCCCGAATGACACTCGCCCTCGCGGCCTCGACGGCTCACGCAAGGGCAGCGGACAGCTCCCGAGACAGCGTGCCTTTGTTCTCCACCTCGATGGTCTCGCAGCCCTGCCAATGGGCAGTTCTGCGAAGGAGTTCCGCCAACCGGGGAGCAGTGTCGGCATCCGCGGTGGGTTCGGCCCACGCGGCGCGCACCAGCAGCCGACGGTTCTGACGGTCGTTCTTCAGATCGACTCGGGCACAGATATTGTCGTCGATCAGGACCGGGAGCACGTAGTACCCGTGAACTCGCTTGTGGGCTGGAGTGTAGATCTCGATCCGGTAGTGAAAGTCGAAGAGCCGCAACGCTCGATCGCGTGCCCACACTACCGGATCGAAGGGGGATAACAACGCTTCCGCACGGATGGACCTGGGACGCTTCGCTTGTGGATCGATCCACACTTCCCGTGCTTTACCTCGACGCTCCCAGCCGTCGACGTATGCCCGGCGCACACTCCCGGCCTCTTCGAGTTCCTGCAACGCGGTTCGTGCTTCTGCGCTGGGCAGACGAAAGTAGTCGGCGATGTCGTCGAGTGTGCCCAGACCATGTGCCCTCACTCCCCGCAGCACCAGCTCGCGTATCGCCTCCGACCGCTCGACCCGTGCGTCGAGTATCTCGGGTTCAAGCAACTGCTCGGCCAGGCCGTAACGACGCTCGAAACCAGCGCGCCCCGCCGAGACCACTTCGCCCCAACGGAACAGCGTCTCGAGCCCGACCTTCACATCGGACCACCCCCACCACGGACCGCGTCGTGTGTTCGCCTCGTGTTCGATCTCGCTCGCCGCCATCGGACCGTTGTCGCGCAGCTCCTGCCGCAACCAATCGAGGAAGACACTCCGATCGGAAGCCCATCCGCCCTTGTCGCTCAACGCCTTGGCGCGAAACTGGTCCATCCGCCAGCGGAACAGCGGCCACATGTCCACCGGCAGGAACGTAGCTTCGTGGCCCCAGTATTCGAGGTAACCCGAGCCGGGGGCGAAGGCGAGCTGATCGAGTCTGGATTTGTCGTACGCCCCCAACCGAGCGTAAACCGGCAGGTAGTGACTGCGCTCGAAGACATTGACCGAGTCGATCTGCAGCACCTGCAACCGGTCCATCACGCCGACCAGATTGCGACGCGTGACCGTCGTGGGATGCGATTTGCCGAATCCCTGAGCGGCAAGCGCTATGCGACGGGCAGCTGCCAGTGACACGACTTCGCTCATAGTGGGCCAGACTACGCACACCCACCGACACGTTTCAGGAAGCCGATGTCCCGCGGCGCGTGGACACGGTCGAGGCGGCCTGACGGCCGAACAGTACTGCCGACATGAACATCTGCAACCTGGCCGCGTTCTCCGCGGCAGCGTCGAATTTCATCATGCGGCCGACGTCCGGAACCAGGTTGAGCGCAGCATGAACCACGAACTTCGCCTCTACCGCCGACAGTTCAGGCCGGATTTCGCGGAGTACCCGCGCCCATTCGACCACGTAAAGCTTCTGGCGATTCTTCAGATCGCTTCGATGACTCGGCAGAAGGTTGTTCATCTCGGAGAAGTAGACCGACATCAATTCGTGCTGTGCGAACGACAATTCCACGTACATCGCCGACAATGACCGGAGCGCTTCTTCGTGTGAGTCAGCGGAATCGAACACCGCTGCAGTAGCCAAGTCCAAGCGATCTGCGGCTCGATAGAATACGGCGCCGAGAAGCTCGGCCTTGCTGGGAAAGTAGCGGTACATACCGGAGGCGTTCAAGCCGGCGGCCGCAGCGATCTCTTCGATGCTGACGTCGTGATACCCGCGAGAGTCGAAGAGTCGCACGGCTTCCTGCAGCAGACGTTCGCGTTTGTTCGTGGTCACCGTTCTGGGCAACGAGGACTGCTCCAGGCGGCTCGCGGTGGTTGCGCCCTCGCCGTGATCTATCGCCAGACACGCCTCGAGCAGAACCTGCTCCATCACCCGCTGGGGCAGTAAGAGATTATGGACGGTGATGCTGCCGATCACGCTGAACATCGCTGCCACGACGAGGGTCTTTTCACGCGCCGTCATTGCCGGATCGGAGCGCGAAAGATGCCGGGCTACCCGGCGATTGACCGCACTGGCTTGCGCTCGAACGGATTTCCGATCGGCGGCATCGAGAAACCGGCTCTCCCACCGATAGATTCCGGCCGTACGCCGATTGCGAATTGTCGTTCTTATCACTGCAATCAGATCTTCGCGCAACCGCTGCGCGTCGGTCGATGCAGGCGCAACCGAGACGACGTCCAGGGCACTGGCGAGCGCTTCGGTCAACTCCAACGCCGCGTGGCGGAACATCGCGTACTTGTTCGGAAAGTGCCGATAGAGCGCCGAACCCGAAATACCCACAGCCGACGCGATGTCATCGACACTGACAGCTGGATATCCGCGCTCACTGAACGCGATTGCCGCCGCTGCCGAGATCTGCGCCTTGCGATCCTTCGGGCGCCTCTTGACGGAATCGGACCTCGCCTGCCGAACAATCCCACTCGACGACTGCGCGTCGACGAACTGCTCGCTCGGGCTCACCGTCTACCCACTCTCCAGCCTTCACGCTCGAAGTACCTTGATCCGCCTGTCCAGCAGACGAGAATCAGCATAAGCATGATTCCGAGGATTCACACACATTTTTCAGCACATTGCGTTTCTGCCGCCAGATAACAGCTGGTGAAACGCCGTTCGATCACGACATACAACTTCGCCCTGACGCCAGCCAACGAGCCCCTCACCGAGAATTTCGGTTAACAAAACGTTGCCCGAAGCCGCCGACAATGGGTAGTGTCACCGCTCGAAGCGCAGTCCCTACGGCCGCGAAGCAATCCGACTGACAGATTCGGAATATCCGTAAACATACACGGGGTGGTGACATGAACGGTCCCGATACTTCCACGTCAAAAGCGGAAACTCGATCAACACTACAGGCAACCCGACGAGAATTTCGGTTCACATAATGCTTGCTTGGACACATATATGTGTGAGATGCTTCACAGGCAGTTCGCTCGACCGCCAGCGCTCGAACAGTTCGAACTCCGTGCCGAACACTGTTGATCTGCAAAGGAATTCAATTAGATGACGTACGAGCTACCAGCCGCGAAGGGCCCGGTACGAGACGTAGCGTTACAGGGGGGCTATTTGATCGGATTCTCGGTTCAGGCAATCTTCGGCCTGTTCACGGCAATCCTCCGCAGACGACTCTCGTTGCACGAGACGGTTACTCAGACCCTGTTCATCGGCCGCGTCAGCACCGGCCCATCGTTGCTTCTCATGATTCCGATCGGTGTCTTCATCGCCGTGTCGGTCGGCGAACTGGCAGGCAGGATCGGCGCTGGTGGCTATTCCGGGGCAGTCGTGGCTTTCATCATCGTCGGTCAAGCCGCGGCATTGGTGTGCGCATTGATGATAGCCGGTGTCGCCGGATCGGCGATCTGCACGGATTTGGGTTCACGAAAGATCCGGGAAGAGATCGACGCCATGGAAGTGATGGGCATCGACGTGATCGAGCGCCTGGTCGCACCGAGATTGGTTGCAGCAGTGATCGTCTCCCTTGCACTCTGTTCGATGGTCACCTTCGGCGGTGTGATCGCGTGCTACCTGTACCACATCTACGTCCAGCACCTTCCGGCCGGAACGTTCATGGCAACGTTCAGTCAGTACGGGCGATCTTCCGACTTCGTCATGGCCTTGGTGAAGGCTGCGATCTTCGGTCTCGCTTCGACTTTGGTCGCCACCTTCAAAGGTCTCCATGCAAAAGGTGGCCCACGCGGCGTTGCCGACGCAGTCAACGAAGCCGTCGTCATCGCTTTCGCGCTCGTCTTCATCGTGAACACTGTGTTGTCCGCGCTGTATACCGTGATCGTGCCGGCAGTCGGTGAATTCTGATGTCACTCGTCGATCTCCGGATCCGAGCGCGGCAGGCCGGCAGACCGTTGCGGACCGCAGGCGACGGCTTGGTGTCGCTCGGTCAGCATGTCACCTTTTACATCCGCACCATCGCCTCGATCCCCTTTGCTCTCACCAAGTACCGCAAACACGTGCTCGGACAGATCAGCGAAGTCAGCTTCGGAACGAACTCGCTGTTGTCCGGCGGCGGCACTATCGGCATCGTGTTCGCGATGTCTCTTGCAGCCGCGATGATGCTGGGTGTGGAGACACATCGCGGTCTCGAACTTGTCGGCATGACTTCGCTCTCGGGCATGCTGTCCGCGGTTGCCAACACACGCGAACTTGCACCTGTTGTCGTCGCTATCGCGTTGGCAGCCAAAGTCGGAACGGGTTTCACTGCCCAGATCGGGGCCATGCGTATCTCCGACGAGATCGACGCCCTGGACTCGATGGCGATCCGATCGATCCCGTTCCTCGCCGGTACGCGGGTGATCGCTGCCATGATCTGCGTCATCCCGATCTACATGATCGGACTCTTGGCCAGCTACCTCTCGACCCGACTGGTCGTCGTGTTCTTCAACGGCGCGTCGGCAGGTACCTACGACTACTTCTTCCATCTGGCGATCTCGCCGCAGGATCTCCTGTACTCGGGCCTCAAGGCCGTGGTGTTCGCCGCTGTTGTCGCGCTGGTTCACTGCGCGTACGGCTACTACGCATCCGGCGGTCCAGCCGGCGTCGGGCAAGCGGCCGGGCGCGCGCTCCGGACTGCGATCCTCGCGATCGGAATCCTCGACGTACTGATGACTTTCGCGCTGTGGGGCCTCGTGCCCCAGATCCCGGGAATGGGCGTCTGAACCGTGGACAGACTCACTACACGCACGAAGATCGTCTACGCACTGCGTGGCGCGATCGCCGTCGTGGTGGCCGTCGTAGCGGCAGTGACTATGGTGCTGCGTGGATCCGGAAACCTCGAGCAGAGCACCGACGTATTCGTGGCTGTTCCAGCCACGGCGGGCCTGATCAGCGGCGAGGCACCGGTCCGGTATCACGGGGTCAACATCGGCCGAATCGGCGAAATCGAATCAGGCACCGCAGAATCCGTGGTGCAACTACAGATACAGACTGAGGATGCATCGAAGATTCCCGCCGACGTGATGGCTCGCGTTGTTCCGCGCACGTTCTTCGGTGACATCTACATGCAACTCGTGGACAACCCGGCGCCGCAGGGCCGAACAACTCTCGCGGACGGAGACGAGATCCGCATGGACGACGGACCCGAGGCGGTCGCCCTCTATGACGTGTACACCAAGTTGGTCGGAGTCCTCACAGCAATGCAACCCGAGAAGCTTCAAACGGCTCTGACCGCTCTCGGCCAAGCCCTGGACGGAAACGGGGCCGAAATAGGCACCACGATAGACAATCTCAGTGCTGCTTCCGGAGTACTGGCTCCCGCTGCACACCAATTCCTGCAATCCACTCCGGAATTCCGATCTGTCATCGACGCATTGGACCGCGCAACCCCCGACATTCTCGATACCTTGGCAGCCGCCACATCGGTCTCGAACAGCATGGTCGCCAACAGAGCGAATCTCGAGACCTCGATCGGCGCGGCCGCAGTCTTCGCCGCCACCGTCGACGATTTTGTCGCAGAGAACAACAGCAACATCATCACCGTGATCGATTCTGCCGGAAAGATACTCGCAACAACCGCGGCAAATCCCGAGGGACTGCGTTCCACTCTTGCCAATGCCAGCACGTTCGGCGCCTCCGGTGCGCGAGTCTTCGCCACCGGAAAGTTCGACATCACAGCAGTTGCCACGTTCGCCGAACCGCTCCCGTACACAGGTGATGATTGCCCGCAGTACGGGAACTCGTACGGAGCACAGTGTTCCGGCTCCAACCTGACGCCTTCACAACCCGTCAGTGCCCCAATCGTTGGCGGCGAAGCCGAAGCCGCCACCCTGCGTTTCCTCGAAGATCAATTACTCGGCGGCTCGCCGGAGCAGTCGGACGCCCCCAACCCGGCGACAACACTGATGTTGGGGCCGATGGTCAGAGGTAACGAGGTGACCGTCCCGTGAAGGTTCGTCCTGGCCAGGTCATTCGGTTGTCACTCTTCTGCATCACCGGCGTCGCCTGTGCTTCGTTCGTGGCAAACACGTTGTCGGTCCCGGTTCGCGGAAGCACTGATTCGTACTCGTTCGAGTTCACCGACGTCGAAGGACTCAACCCGGGCAACCCGGTCACCATGTCGGGTGTGCGTATCGGCCGCGTGGACTCGGTTGCGTTTGCCGACAACGGAGGCGGGACGAGCAAGGCGATCGTCGACGTCGAAATCGAGTCGCAATATTCCCTCGAGTCGGATGTCCGTGCCGCCGTGCGCTACGGCGACATGCTCGGTGCTCGATATCTGGCACTGACCCAGGACGACAGCGAGGCAACGGTATCCGCACGACAGCTCGAACCAGGAGACACGATACCGCTGGCGCAGACAACACCGCCGATCAACTTGACGGCCCTGATGAACGGGTTCAAACCGTTGTTCGCCGCGCTGCAACCCGAGCAGGTGAATACGCTCACACGAAGTTTTGTCGAAACCTTCAACGGCCAGGGCCAGGCAATGACCACCCTGCTTGACCAGATCGCGACCATGAGTTCCGGCCTGGTCGACCGTCAGGACGTCTTCGCACAACTACTCACGAACATGAACACTCTTCTCACCTCCGTCGACGAGCGTCAACCCGAATTGGTGGGTCTGCTGGACGGTTTGAACAGTCTGAGTACTTCCGTCGTCGGGCAGAACGATCAACTGGTCTCGCTCTTGGATCAGGGAAACCGAACTGTCTCGTCGTTGGCTCAGATCATGGCCGGGTCGAACGGCGCATTCGGTCAGACCGTGCAACAACTCGAAAGTGTCACCGGGAGTTGGATTGCGAGCACCGACGAGTTCAACAGACTTCTCGCCAACCTTCCCCAGTTCGCGGACGCCGCCAACCGGATCGGAAGTTACGGAAGTTTCATCAGCTTGTATCTGTGCAATTTCACTCTGAAGGCAGGCGACATGGAAGCCAACATCTTCGGTCCGACATATTCGCCGGTGTGCTCATGATGTTCTTGGTCAAGCTGATCGACGTGTTCGTCGGCATCATGCTCTTCCTGTTCAAAGGGGATCGCCGTCGCAGCGGTAGCGGCACCGCTCTCACCCTGGGTAGTCTCGGAATCTTCGTTCTGGTGGTGGGACTCGGCGCCGCCTTGGGCATTCCGAAACTCTGGTACAACGTACGCACGTCGGCATACACCGCGGAGTTGGCAAATGCCAGCGGGCTTTCCGACACCGATCCGGTTTACGTGGCCGGGGTTCCCGCGGGCCGAGTGGATTCGATCGACCTTGCCGGCGACCACGTGGTCGTCAACTTCCGCCTGGACAAGGATCAGCCATTGGGAAACCAGAGCACCGCGACGGTCAGGCTCAAGACGGTTCTGGGCAAGCGCTACCTCGAGATCGTGCCGGCCGGAGTGGTCGACGACTCCGACGAGCGGGTCATTCCGCTCTCCCACACAACCGTGCCGTACAGCCTCGACGACGTCAGCAGTGACGCCACCAACGCGGCCTCCGGCGTCGACCTACAGGCGATGGAGTCCATGATGAACACCCTTTCGCAGGTGATTCCAACGGATTCCGATCAAGTCGGGCGGGCTCTGGCCGGAATCAGCGGAGCCTCGGCAGCTTTCGCGCAGAACGGTGAACAGATCGACCAGATCCTCACCATGTCCCGCGAGCTGTCGGACATGGCGGTGGCACAAACCGATTCGATAGTCGGCACTGCTGCCAATGCTCAGACGATCGTGCGTACTCTGGCCGTCCGCAAGGACGCGCTGACTCAGTTGGTCGACAACCTGACAATCATCATCTCGAAGCTCTCGACGACGTTCACAGACCGTCAGGACGAGTTCGGGGCGATGACCGACAACCTCGTCGCAGTCACCACCACGCTGAAGAACAACGCCGATCAAATCGACCTGCTGTTGACTCGCCTTCCGTCCGCTCTGCGTTCGGTCACCGACTCCACCGGCACCGGCAATTGGACCGACGTCAACGCCCCGGCAGCCGTGATCCCGGACAATCTGCTCTGCGCGCTCGGCATCATGGAGGGCTGCAAGTGAATACACGAAAAGCCGTCACTGCCATGCTGGTCGTGACCCTGGCGATCGCCCTGCCCGGTTGGTACATCTTCGGACGAACCGATCAGTCCAAGACTGTCTACGCCGATTTCAGCTACGTCGGCGGGATTTACGAGGGAAGTAAGGTCACCGTCCTCGGGGTCGGCGTCGGGACGGTCACGTCAGTGGAACCTCGCGGAACATCTGTTCGAGTAGCGATGTCGATGCCCAACTCCGTCGATTTGCCCGCCGACGCCTCGGCCTATGTCCTCAATCCGTCGGTGATCAGCGATCGCCACATAGAACTCGGTCCGGCTTACACCGGCGGAGAGACGCTCAAAGACGGCGACCAGATTCCGATCGAACGTGCCTACTCCCCCATAGATTTCGACGGGCTGATGGGAAGCGTCAGCAGCTTGGCCGACGCATTTGCCGGGGACGGTGGCAATCTCGGCGATCTAGTGAGCCGCAGCGCCGCCGGGTGGCAGGGTCAGGGCGATCAATTCAACACAGCCATTCGCAACCTCAGCACGGCCACCGGAGTTGTCGGCGCTCGGTCGGAAGACATCGGTGCACTTGTCGACAATCTCAACACCTTGATGGGTGCGTTGGACACACGGCAGGTCAGCTTGGACGAGCTTGTCGGTGACCTCGGCGAACTGGGCGATCAGTGGGCGAGCCAGAACATGGACATCTCCCAACCGCTGCAGGATCTGCAGGTCGTCTTCGATCAACTGAACAGCTTCATGACAACTCACGGCGACGATGTCGGTGCCATAGCCGACAACGTGCGAGTTCTCGGTGACACTCTGGCTGCCAAACAACCTGACCTCGCCGAGTTCATGGACTTGGTGCCGTTGATGATGCAGAACCTCTCCCAAACTATCGGCCCTGATCAGCGCGGACGCATTCGGCTCAATGTCTCGACTGCACTGACTCAGTTCGCCGTCGCCAAGCCACTGTGCGACGCGTACAAGCTGCCCATCTGCACCGGTGCCGGATTCACGAATCCGATTTCCTTCCCCCTCAGCACTTCTGATCCGCTCGGCATCGCCTCCGCGATTTCCGGCGGCGCCGTCCCCGGAGGTGGCAATTGACGAGGCAATCGGTTCGGATAGTCGCCGGCGTCGCGATCATCGGTATGGGTTGTGCGGCTGTGTTCGCCTTCGGCGGCTGCAGCGCAGGCATTCAGGACCTTCCGCTGGGTCGTTCGGCCGACGGTGACGCGTACACCGTGTCGCTACAACTGGCCGGCGCTGACGGCCTGGTGTTGGGAGCAGACGTCCGCAGCGGCCAGAAAGTCATCGGTCGAGTATCCGCACTGTCAGCCGACGTCGTCGGAGCCGACGTGACACTGAGTCTGGACGCTGCGACGCAGTTGCCGGACAACGTCGAGGCCTCCGTCGAACTCCCGTCCGCACTGGGAAACCCGTTCATTCGGCTGCTGCTGCCAGAGGTTCCGTCCGGTTCTACGCTGAGCGACGGCGATACAATTCCGGAGTCTCGCACCGAGATCGGTCCGCAGGTCGAAAGTGCACTTGCCACCCTCGGTACGGTTCTGACCGGGAGCGGCATCGATCAACTCGATACCGTCGTACGCGAACTGAACACCGCGTTTTCCGGGCGCTCAGGTGAAGTGCGTTCTCTGACCGATACCCTGACCTCGCTCATGGCAGAGGCAAGCAGTCACCGAAGCGAGTTCGACGAGGCCGTCGACCTCGCTGCCCGGGTCTCCTCGCAGTTGGCCGGGCAACAAGAAGTCGTCGACAACTACCTCGATTCCGTTCCACAGGTGGTGTCGATTCTCGTCGGGCAGAAGGATCAGATTGCGAGCCTCTTGAACTCGACCGTTCAGCTCGCCACCAACGCAAACACCATTCTCGATTCCTCACCCAACGGGCTGGACACGATGCTGCACGATGCGTCGACCGTTGTGGGGACTCTGGATTCGTTCAACTCGGAGATCGGTCAGACGCTGGCGAACATGAACGGGTTGCTCGAGAACTTCACCAGTGCAGTCCAAGGTGACTACCTCGTTTTCGACGGCGCCCTGGATATTCCGGGAACAATCGACAAGCTCTGGACCGGCGGTATGGCCGGACAATCGATCGCACCGGCGGGAACTCTCACCGATCTACTTCAGGGAGGTTCGCGTTGAGTCGCCTTGCGCTTGTTCAACTTGTCCTGTTCGCTCTGATCGCTGCTGTGGTCATCCCTTTCGGAATCGTCTACGTGGTCGGCCCTCAGGGTTTTGGTGGGCAAATCCGGCTGCACGCCAACATGTCCGACGCCTTCGGACTGACCAAGGGCACAGTCGTCACGTATCGCGGTGTACAGGTGGGGAAAGTGAGTGAAGTCGAACTCGACGCAGGCACCCGCTCGGCTCGGGTGGAACTCTCGCTCAACGACAACACCGAGATACCTACCGACAGCGTCGCCAAGGTGACGATGGGGACCGCAGCCGGAATTCAGAATGTCGACATCTACCCCAACACAGACCACGGCCCGTATCTTCGGGATGGCGGCGAGATCGCCATGCCCGCAGATCAGCAGCCAGTTCAGATGAGCCAGTTGATGCTTCAGGCGTCCGGCGTCCTGGAAGGTATTGATCCGCAGGCGATCAGCGACATCGGGACCGAACTGGGGAATTCGTTCAACGGGCTCGGCCCGAGCTTGGCGACGATGATCGACAACGGCGGGATCATGTCTGCGCAGTTGAACGACCAGTCGGCCGAACTCGCCGCGCTGCTGTCGCGAACCTCCAGGCTGATGGACTCCATGGCGACACAATCGGATTCGTTCGTCCGAGGAATGGCGGCAGCGAAGAACTTCACCGAACAACTCGAGTCCAACGCCCCGGTACTGATTTATCTCACCGATCATTCACCCGCCGCCCTCAGTAGCGCCCAGCAGTTGTTCGACAAGTACCACAACACTTTCGGAGCGGTGCTGGCCAATCTCGTCACGGTCGCTCCGATCATCTCCGACCGCAGGGATGCCCTGGAGACCGGACTCGTCACGATCCCCGAAGGTCTCGCCAAGCTGGCATCCATCGTCAAAGGCGATCGAGCTGATTTCGCCTTGGTGGCCACGCAGGGGCCGGTGTGCAACTACGACACCCCCAGACGAGAGGTAGGCGATCTCTCCCCCACCAGTCCGAGTCTGGCGATGTACTGCCCACCCGCCGACGACCTGGTCCAACGCGGAGCACAGAATGCTCCGCGGCCGAACGACCTTGGATTGCAGAACTCGACGGTCCCCGGCACGCCGATCGGTCCGCCGGTCGTCGCGGATCCGATTCTGATTCCGACCGGAGTCGACGCCTTGAACTACTGGAGATTGATGTTGGAAGGACTGGGAAATGGCACACGGTGAGAGCGCACTCCTCGACGAAGCAGAAACCGAGGTGGCCGAACATCCGACTCCCCCGTCGTTCTTTCGTCGGCTGAAAGAGCCTCGCAACGCACTGATCTCGCTATTGGCGGTAGCACTGATCGCAGCATTGGTGGTGCTCGGATTCCAGATGTACTCGGCGAATCAGAAAGACACGCTGCGGCAGGAGGCTTTGGACACCGCGCGGGACTACTCGACCATCATGTCCTCCTTCGATTATCAGAACTTGGACGCCAACAAGGACACCATCGCCTCGATGTCGACCGACGAGTTTGCCGGCACCTACCGAACGATGGTGGATTCACTGCGCGAGGTTGTCGCTGGAGGTCAAGGTCAGGCGAGTGCGACGGCAACAGACGTCGGCATCGAGTCACTGGAAGATTCGTCGGCGAAGGTGCTTGTCTTCGTCGACCAGCAGGCCAAGAACATTGCTGCGCCAGAGGGTAATACACAGAAGTACCGGATGGTCGTGTCGTTGGTTCGTTCGGACGACCGCTGGCTCGTGAGCAACGTCGAGACCAAGTAATTCACCGCGCACGGAGGAGGATCGATGCCCACTCACTACCTGGATTCGGGAAGGTCCGAGTCGTCGCTTCGCACCGATCGGACACGCATCACCATCACGGCCGAGCGTAAGCGGTGGGCCCGCAAACCCCCGCACATCACCGACGCACTCGATTTCTGGTCGTTCGCCGGAGCCGCTGCCAACGTCATCCTGCAACTCGGTTGGCCCGAGGTGGCGTGCGGCGTCATGGAAAGCAAGGTCGAATCGGGTGCTCTGACCGCGCATCCATGGAAGCGCGCACGGACCACAACGCAGTACCTCACCGTCGCGATCCTGGGCAACGAGGAAGAGCGAAAGGCCTACCGCGAGGCCGTGAACTCGGTGCACCGACATGTGCAGTCGGATTCAAACAGCCCGGTCAAATACAACGCCTTCAATCGCGAACTCCAATTATGGGTTGCCGCTTGCCTGTTCATCGGTTTCGAAGACAGCCATCAGTTGTTGCACGGCAAGATGTCCGAAGAGCAGGCGGAATCGTTCTATCAGTCCGCGTCAACTTTGGGAACAACACTGCAGGTCACCGAAGAGATGTGGCCGGCCACCCGCGCAGACTTCGAGCGCTACTGGAACCTCGGTTGCGAACGCGTCGTCATCGACGAACGCACCAAGCAATATCTGATCGACCTGGTCAATCTACAAATGATCGCCTGGCCGATACGCCTGGTGTTCCGAAACTTGTTGCGGTTCCTGACGGTCGGATTCCTTCCGCCGATCTACCGCGACCAACTCGACCTCGAGTGGACCGAAGACGACCGCCGTCGATTCGAGCACCTCTTCATCTTCGTGTCGTTCGTCAACAGGTTCATCCCACGCTCCATCCGTCAGGCCGGCAACACCATTCAGATGCACGACATCCGTCGTCGGATCAAGGCGAGCAAGAATCTCGTCTGATCGTAGAGCCGGCAACGCGATACTCGTATCAATTCTGCTGCCCCACAGGTAAACCGGGTCGGTCGGTCGATAACACATCAAGCCTCGATTTGGGCTCCAGCGCGACCAAAGCCGGGGTCGAAAAGTCGGCAAAGCGAGCCAATCGGGCGACACATTCGCTGCATTTCGACGCCTTTACGGCCCTTTATCGGTGACTTGCATCACACTCTATCTCGATTATGTAACGCCGAGCGAGGTGACATATCGCCGCACGACCTGGGAAAACACTCTTTGATGCATTTCTGTTGCACAAACATGTGTCGACACGCCGACCCGTGACCAATCCGTAATCGTCTCCTATGGTTGGTGACAGCCCGATCAACCGGGCATTACCGAATCGCCACCGCCAGTCCCACCCCGCGGTTCGGATTCGACAACTTTCCTAGTGGTGGGAGCGGAGCTGAGACGGTCACCGTCCTCCGCCGGCGTGACTCGAGAGGATTTACCCAAATGACCAAGACCACCGTTACCCGTGCCCTTGCCTCTGTCGCCGCAGCCGGAGCCCTCGCAGCCGGAGCCCTCGGACTGAGCGCCGGCACCGCGTCCGCAGCCACCCACGACTGGTCGGGTGTCGCAGAATGCGAATCTTCGGGCAACTGGGCCGCGAACACCGGAAACGGCTACTACGGCGGACTCCAGTTCAGCCAGAGCACATGGGAGGCCTACGGCGGAGCGGGCAGTGCAGCCAACGCCAGCCAGGCAGAACAGGTCCGCGTCGCGGAAAACGTCCTCGCCGGTCAGGGCGCCGGCGCGTGGCCGGTCTGCGGACAGTACCTCCGCTGATTCCAGCTCACGTAAAGCGTCGCTGCCCGGTGTTCGTCGAATCCGACGATCACCGGGCAGCGGCACTTCAACCGACAGTTATCTTCCGTTGCCACTGCTGTTGAAAGAAGTTACGTCAGTGCGTGATCCATCAGGATGCCGCGGCGCGAGCGAGGTGTACCGGCTGGCCTTGCTGTCACCCATCAACCTACGAAGCCGCATCCACCATCGTTGGAGCATCCGTCGGACCCGGCTGCCCGAAGTGACCGGCGCCGCCGTAGACGCGTACGGGATGGGCTCCTTGCGCACGTAGTGCTCCATAACCCCAGTTTAGCCATGTTTCGATGGCGAAATGCTCGAATAAGGCGATGCCTCGCGGCCCTCATGGTGCCCGAACAAACTGTTCCAGCGAACTCGGTGATCCATCCTTGACCAGGCGTGCAAACCGGTCGGGTAAATCGCGTGGCCCGAACACTTCTCGACCATTGTGTGACAGAAGGCGGTCAACGCTCCACCACTCGAAGTGCTCGACCAGCTCGGCGGCCAGCGCTTCGCGCCCCAACGACCCACAGGGCTCGAATGCGGCCGCTACCGGCACGAGGAAGTAGTCGTTGATCGCACCGTCCCAACCCGGCAATATCGTCAGATCATGGATCTCCTCACGCCACACATGGGTGGCGGCGCCGTAGTCACGCAAGCCGATCTCCTCGTCCAATTCGCGCGCGAGCGCCTCGGGCGGGGTTTCGTCTCCTTCCAAGCCTCCGCCCGGAGGACACCAGACCGTCAGCCCGCCCCCGGGTGCGATGAATCGGTAGAGCAAAAGACGGGACTGGTCGTCAACGACCAACCCCCTGGCCGAGTGCCTCAGGCGCATGAGTGCCACTGTAAGGCAGCAGGTCAGGCGATGACGGCCAGCTCCGGAAGTCCGGCAACCACAACCGCGAGGTTGTAACCCGACATCCGCAGTTCGCCGTTGTCCCCGGTCCTCGCGTACTCCGCATGCCCGAACGCCCGCTCGTGCTTCACTCCGTCCGGGGTGAACCCTTCGGCCGTGGACAACCGATGGAACTCGGTACGCGTGGGATCGCCGCCGAAACGGCCGAACCCCGCGATGCTGTCACCTTCCGCTTTCATGACGTAAACATGACGGTCGGCGATACCGAGGTCTGACTCCACCTTGGCCCGCACTCCGGGTGAACCGTAGAACACCACGTCGTCGACTGCTGCGCTTGCTCCGCGCTGCAGCGCAAGAGAAGTCGCGAGCGATCCGTAGGAATGGCCCAGCGCTGTGATGTGGACGCGTTCGTTGACCGACGCAGCACGAAGACCGTGAAAGAAGCTGCCCAATGCGTCGGCGGCTATGCCTGCTTTGGACGATCGACTGACGTCGAAGCTGGCCCGACCGATGTCGAACTTTCCCGGCCCGATCACCTGTGGCGCGTCGTATCCGATCCAGGCGATGGTGGCCACGCTTTCCTTTCGACCGGCCAGTTCGAGTTGGCGCATCGCCTCGGCTCGTAATCGTGTTGCCTCGCCGACCATTCCGCGCATCGAGTCCTTGACGTTGGTGTTCAGTCCGGGAATCGTCACGGAGATGTGATCCGCGGTATCCGGATCACCGATCGCGATTGCAGCGAAGCCGCGTTCACCCGAGCGCATGTCCATGAGCAGTAACCGTCGACAAGGCTCGGCGCGAAACAACTCGTCGAGCGCGTCCAAATCCTCGAGTTTGCGTTCGGCGTACCACTGGCCCGCCCCCGTGTTACTCAGTCTGCCGCCGAAGAACTCGCGGTGAAGTTCTTGCGAGATTCGGACTGAATCGTCCTGCAGCCGTGCTCGTTCCGATTGAATTCGATCGAGATTGACGGGACTGCGAACCGCAGCAGGAATTCCGTCGAGGTTGGCGATCAGGCCGGGTGCATGACGCAACATCTGACGCTGCCGATCAGGGCTGAACGCTCGCCACTCCTCCCCCACTCGCACAGCTTTGTCACGGAGGTCTGTGCCGACCTGAGACCGCAGAGACAACGCATGATGAAGATCCGCGCTGACCAGCAGCGCCTCACCGATCAGTTCTCGAACTGCGACCTCGAGCAACCGGGCGTGCAGGTGGAGCGGGTGACCGTCGGCGATGGGCGCAACCGCAGAGACGGTTCCGTCCTGACGAATATGCAAGTCGTCGGCGACGGCCTCTTTGCGTAGCGCATCCAGCCGTCGACGGATGTCGCGGACACGATGGGCGACCAGAACGCCCTCCAGCCCAGCTGACAGCTGATCCAACGGTTCGACGTCCCATGCGTCGATATCTGTGAGATCCACTCGGGTCAGGAGGAACGAGCAGCGATCCGAGCCTGCACTTCCGGACGACGCAACGGCGGGACGGTCTGAGGTGGCTGTCTACGAGGCGGCAGGGCGCTGAGCAGGCGCGTCGTCGTTTCGGTCACCTCACGCACCGCCTGTTCGAAGGCGTCTCGGTTCGCGTCGGACACCTTGGCTACTCCGCTCACCTTACGTACGTATTGGCGAGAGGCTGCCTCGATCTCCTCCGGCGTAGCAGCAGGCTCGAGTCCACGAAGTTCAGTGATGTTTCGGCACATAATTCGACGATAACCCTGCTCACCGACGCCGTCACGGTTCGATACACCAATGTATCCAAACTGCCACGCAGATCCGGGCATCACGGTAGTTTCAGTGAAATTCCCCCAGTGACTGGAAGTAGCCACTAACTCATGGACTCTGCACTCACCTCCGTCGGCCTACCCGCCGCACTCGCCATCATCATGTTCGGCCTCGGGCTTTCCCTGACGGTCGGAGATTTTGCCCGCGTGGCCAAAGCGCCGAAGGCCGTTTCGATCGCCCTGATCTGCCAGTTGTTGTTGCTCCCAGCCGCGGCCTTCGGCTTGGTCACGTTGTTCGACCTCGACCCACTGCTCGCCGTCGGCATGATGCTTCTCGCCGCATCACCGGGCGGCACGACGGCAAACCTGTTCAGCCATCTGTTCCGCGGCGATGTTGCTCTCAATGTGACACTGACTGCGGTCAATTCGGTGATTGCGGTGGTGACCCTTCCGCTGATCACCAACTTCGCGCTGGGTTACTTCGAACCCGAAGACGCGGACGGCACCCTCGGACTGCAGTTCACGAAGGTACTTCAGGTCTTTGCCGTCGTACTGATTCCTGTCGCCCTCGGAATGTGGGTTCGATTGCGCTCGAGCACCTTTGCCGAGCGCATGGACAAGCCCGTCCGCATCGGATCTGCGGTGGTTCTGGCACTGGTGATTGTCGGAACGGTTGTATCCGAACGCGAGAACATCGCGGACTATCTCGTTGACATCGGCGCCGTCGCTGCGTTGTTCTGTCTGCTGAGCCTTTCGGTCGGCTACGTCGTTCCCCGGATACTCGGCATCGAGGACCGACAAGCCATCGCCAGTTCCATGGAAATCGGCATCCACAACAGCACGTTGGCGATCACCATAGCCGTCAGCCTCCTCGACAATGTGCAATTGGCAGTACCGGCTGCGGTGTACGGCGTTCTGATGTTCCCGCTCGCCGCCGCCTTCGGCGCAATGATCACCCGGAAGCCACGGACAATGGCCGAAATCGACTAACATCAGGCGGTTTTCGATATAGGTGATCTGGTATCGCCGACCCTGCGATCGATACGGACTCAGACCGAAGGGGATCGAAAAATGCTGACCACCACACCTACCGTGCTGGACGAACGCACCTGGCAAGAGCTAGTCAACGCACTGACCCGGCGCCAATTCGGCATCGGAGCCGGGATGGCAGCAGTAGCAACGATTCTGTCGTCCTGCAGTTCCAGCGACGGTTAGGGTGCATCTGACGACGCTCAAATGCGCACCGTCACCACACCGTTGGGAACTTACGACATACCGACAAACCTCAAGCGTGTCTTGACCGTCGACGCCCGCACCGACCTCGCCATAGCCCTGGAACTACAACATCTCGCCCGCCACTGAGTGGGTTCCCATCGACGGATCGGCCGAATACCTCAGCGACAAGCCCAATCTGGGGCAGATCCTCGGACTGGGCACCCGATCTCATCATCTGCGTCAACGCCGACAACGAGTACTGGCCTGCTGCAAAGCTCCAAGCCATCGCTCCCGTCCTGACGACCGAATCGAAGCAGACGTGGCGAGAGAATCTCACGCGCCCTCTCCGATTGGCTGGGTCGAGCACCCACCACGGATCGCCTGATCACCGACTACGACGCTCTGATCACCGGCATTCGCTCTCGACACGCTTCGGCGATCGCGGGAAAGACCCTCGCGAGTCTGTTCTACAGTCAATCAGGGGCGACTGAGCATCGAGGAGATGGATCGCCTTCGCGATTTCGACGCGTTCATGGTTTCCGTCACCGACAGCAGTGACACCACCTTCGATCAACTCTCGGACAATAAGTTGTGGCAACGACTTCCGGCTGTGCAGGCCAGGAACGTCACCGTTCTGCACGGCAGTACGTACTGCGGGTCCATGTACAACAACATGTACGTAGTCAAGGGCTGGGACGATCTCTATCCGACGCTCGACTAGTCGGATTTATTCGTAGAAATGCCGGCCGCTCCCGCGCGGTCGTCATTTCACGTTTCGAGGTCGATGCCCAACGCTCCGGAGAGGGTCCGCAGACAGATCACCCTCAAATCCTCGTGCGGTATGGAAGGTTGGTCGAGCCAGTCGAGACACACGGCCCGGACGAATGCGATCCATCCCCGCACCGCGACGGCGGCGATCTGTCTTTCTTCGCCCTCGAATCCGAGTGCGTCGAGGATCCGAATCTGTTGCTGTTCGAGTTCCCGTTCGACGATCGCTCGGATACCGGCCTCTGCTGAGAGCGTCCCGACGTTGATGGCGCGCACTCCCCTGCTGTGGGACTTCACGTACGCGAAGTAAGCATCCAACCCGGCCGCCACCTGTTCACGCACCGGTAGCGTCGCGTCCGGCGCGGTCACCTCGAGCAGGTGTTGCGATTCGCGCTCGACGATTGCGGAGAAGAAGTCTCGCTTGGTCGGAAAATAGTGGTACATCAACCCGCGCGAGACGCCTGCAATCTCGGCAACCTCTTCGATCCACACGTCCTCGTACGAGCGATCGGCAAAAAGTTGCGCGCCGATGTCGAGCAACTGCGTGCGCCGCTGCTCTCGGTCCAGGCGTTTTCGTGGTGCGACCATAGGCAAGTCAGATTACTACTTGACACCGATTCAGTAAGGCGTACTTTGCGTACTAGACATCAATTCAGTAAGCGATATCACCCGGGGGACACACCATGAGCGTCGACACCACTCCAGAGGCGACGACCGATGCTCGGATCCCGCATCCGGCGTGGCGCCTGCCAGTCCTAGGCGACGTCCTCGGGATCAATATCCGGACGCCACTGCAGAACTCCGTAAGCATCGGCCGTGAACTCGGCCCGATCTTCGAAAGAAACGTCCTGGGCAATCGCTTCGTCTTCGCCTCGGGCGCGGACATGGTGGCAGAACTGTCCGACGAGTCCCGGTTCGCGAAACACCTCGCACCCGGGGTCAAAGCGCTCCGCGGAATCGGCGGCGACGGACTGTTCACGGCGTACAACCACGAGCCCAACTGGGGCAAGGCGCACAATCTCCTGGCACCGGCGTTCAGCCAGACTGCGATGCGCTCGTACCACCGCACCATGCTCGACGTGGCCGGCGAGTTGGTCGACCATTGGGACAGTCGTGAAAGTGACTCCCCCATCGACGTCTCCGCAGACATGACCAAGCTGACGTTGGAGACCATCGGACGCACGGGATTCAGCTACTCGTTCGACTCTTTCGAACGTGAAGAGCAGCACCCATTCGTCAAGGCGATGGTCGGCGCTCTCTCCCATTCACAACGCACGACGTTCTTGAAGTCCACTGCCCTGGGTCGAGTCCTCGCACGTCGCGCCGATCAACGTGACGAGGTCCGCAAGGCGTACATGGCCGAGGTGGTCGACGAGGTAATCCGCGTCAGGCGGACAAGTACCGAACCGGGGCCGGAAGACCTACTCGAGCTGATGCTGCGGGCGGCACGCGAAAACGATCCCAACCGTATCGACGAACTGAACATCCGCCATCAGGTCGTGACCTTCCTCGTCGCGGGACACGAAACCACCTCCGGCGCATTGTCGTTCGCGCTGTACTACCTGTCACGAAACCCTGACGTGCTGACCAAGGCGCAAGCCGAGGTCGACAAGGTCTGGGAGGGCGAGGAGCCCGCCTTCGAGAAGATCGCGAAACTTCGATACGTGCGACGCGTCCTCGACGAATCGTTGCGTCTGTGGCCGACAGCACCGGCATACGGCCGCGCGGCACTCGAAGACACCACGCTCGTCGGGAAGTATCCGATGAAGAAGGGCGATTGGATGCTCGTGCTCATCCCGTCACTTCATCGCGATCCCGTGTGGGGCAACGATCCCGAGGCTTTCGATCCGGATCGTTTCCTGCCGGCCAACATCAAGGCCAGGCCGGCACACGTGTACAAGCCGTTCGGAACGGGTGAACGTGCCTGCATCGGAAGACAATTCGCTATTCACGAAGCGGTCCTCGTATTGGGCACCATCTTGCAGAAATACACGATCGAAGCCGATCCGGATTACGAACTGAAGGTGGCCGAACGGCTCACCCTGATGCCCGAAGGCTTCAACTTGACGGTCCGCCGACGCTGACCTCGCAAAACTGCGTCGAGCAATTCGGTTGAACAGTCTCAAATGCGGTAATCCCAGAGTTGGCAGCATCGAGCACCGGCGCACCCTGGGAGTTCACATGACAAAGAGGCCTACAGTGGGAATCGTCTTGCTCTCGGTGGCATTGGCCACGGGAGCTTGCTCGGCAAGCGTCGGGACGCCGCAAGTGGACAAGTCCGAAGTCGCAAGTCAGATCTCCACTCAACTCGCGGAGAAGATCGGCGAGCCACCCGACGACGTGACGTGTCCGGAAAACCTCGACGCCGAAGTCGGCGCGACGATCACCTGCATCCTGACCGAGCAGGGCACCGAATACGACGTCACAGCCACCGTGACCAGCGTTGACGGTGAAAGTGCGAACTTCGACATCAAGGTCGCGGATGTGCCGAACAACTAGCTGCTGTGCGCCGTTGTTTAACCCCCGCGGGGTACAAACGCGCCCACCCCCGAGGTTGTGGGGCCCACCCCCCCCCGGGCCCGGCGGGGTCGCCCCCCCGCCCACGCACTACCCCCAGCCCGCGCCCCCCCCACGCCGGCCCCGCACCGCGACGCCCCCTCCCCCCACCCCGCCACCCCCGACCCCCTCGGCGGCAACCCCTACGGCACCGCCGACGCCGACCACACCCACCCCGGGCCGTGCCTGGGGGAGGACGCCGAAACGTTCGGGTTCCCCGCACCCACCCGCGCGGCCAACACGGCCGGGG
>NZ_JAWLSC010000010.1:0-292517 GCF_033142465.1 Rhodococcus sp. IEGM 1318 | reverse complement strand
GCGGCGACGGCGGCTTGGCGGGCGGGCATCTGGCCGGCGCCGGCGGTGAGGACCTGTCCCATGATGACGTAGTCGACTTGTTCGGGTGCGACTCCGGATTTGTCGAGGGCGCCTTTGATGGCGATGCCGCCGAGGTCGGACCCGGAGAGGTCTTTCAACGATCCGAGGAGTCGACCCATCGGGGTACGAGCTCCCGCAACAATCACTGTGGTCGTGTCGGTCATGCCAGTTCTACTTTCAGTTCGGTGCCGGTTGCGGCGACTACGTCTTCGACGCTGACATCGGGGGCGAGTTCACGCAAGACGAGGGGGCCTTCTTCGCTCACGTCGATGACGGCGAGGTTGGTGATGATCCGATTCACCACGCCCTGGCCGGTGAGCGGCAGGGTGCAGGCGTCGACGATCTTGGGGTTGCCGTCGCGGTCGTTGTGCTCCATGACGACGATGACGCGGCGGGCACCGTGGACGAGGTCCATCGCGCCGCCCATGCCCTTGACCATCTTGCCTGGCACCATCCAGTTGGCGAGGTCACCGGTCTTCGACACCTGCATGCCGCCGAGGACTGCGGTGTCGATGTGGCCGCCGCGGATCATCCCGAACGAGAGGGCCGAATCAAAATATGCCGCACCGGGATTGACGGTGACGGTCTCCTTGCCGGCATTGATGAGATCAGGATCGACGTTGTCTTCGGTGGGATACGGTCCCGTGCCGAGAATTCCGTTCTCCGAGTGCAGGACAACACGAACGTCCGAGCCCAGGTATCCGGGAATCAGTGTGGGAAGGCCGATTCCGAGATTGACGTACTCGCCGTCGATCATCTCTGCGGCCGCCCGTACTGCCATCTGCTGACGCGTCCAACCCGTCACTGTCACTGGTGCGGTCATCGTGATGTTCCTTCCGAAGCGCTGACGGTTCGCTTTTCGATTCGCTTGTTCTGAGGTCCGGTGTGGACAACGCGCTGAACGAAGACCCCGGGCAGATGCACTGACGCCGGATCGATTTCACCGGGCTCGACCAGGCGCTCCACCTGCGCGATGGTGATGCGACCGGCCATGGCAGCGAGAGGGTTGAAGTTCATCGCGGTCTTGTCGAACACGAGGTTGCCGTCGGTGTCACCGAGAACAGCGTGCACGAGTGCGTAGTCGGCGTTGATCGCCTCTTCCATCACGTAACGCTTGGTTCCGAAAACACGAGTCTCCTTCGGCGGCGATGCAATAGCGATCGAGCCGTCGGAGTCGTATCGCCAGGGCATTCCGCCGTCGGAGATGGGGCTACCCACTCCGGCCGGTGTGAAGAATGCGGGGATTCCGGTTCCGCCGGCGCGCAGACGCTCGGCGAGCGTGCCCTGCGGCGTCAGTTCCACTTCGAGTTCGCCGGCCAGGTATTGCCGGGCGAACTCCTTGTTCTCACCGACGTACGACGCGGTCACCCGTCGGATGCGTCCGGCGCTCAGCAAGATTCCGAGACCGTGATCGTCGACGCCGCAGTTGTTGGAGAACACCTCGAGGTCGGTTGCGCTCGTAGCTGCGATCGCGCCGATCAACACATCGGGGATGCCGCACAAACCGAATCCGCCGACTGCCAGCGTTGCGCCGTCGACGATGTCGGCGACCGCGTCCGCTGCGGACTCGTACACCTTTGCTGTCATGATCTCTCCCTGCCAGGCGTTCATTGAGTAGACACTCACTCACTTCGGTATCCAGTGAACTATCTCCAGTTCACAGGTTCAAGCAATCTCGAATATCGACAGAGAACTGATCGACTACTGACCATCTGAAGGAATTTCGTTCACTGAGTGGACGCTAGGATGAAGTCATGCCAACTCACGAGCAATCGCCGGCCATGGTCGCGCGGGTGGCGGCACTTCTGCGAGCCCTCGGCGCGTCCGAACCAACGGGCACTTCCACCACGGAATTGGGCAAGGCCACTGGCCTCGCTCGACCCACCGCACACCGACTGCTCACGTCCTTGGCTGCCGAAGGTCTGGTCGACCGTGACGCACGAACCGGTCGGTGGTCTCTCGGTCCGGAGTTGTACCTCCTGGGGGCGGCGGCCGGAAATCGGTACGACATCACCGACCGCGCTCGCGACGTCGTCGACGAACTTGCCCGGGTCACGGGGGAGAGCGCATTCCTGTCGGCACGTCGAGGCGACGAGACCGTCTGCATCCTGAGTCAGGAAGGCAGTTTTCCGCTGCGATCTCACGTGCTGCACGAGGGAAAGCGATTCCCGTTGGGAATCGCGTCGGCGGGGCTTGCCATCTTGAGCCACCTACCGGCGCGGGACGTCGACGACTATTTCGCCCGGGTGAATCTGGATTCGGAATGGGGTGAGATCCACAGTGAGACATCGATTCGAGAGCGAATCGAGTCGACGCGGGTCACCGGCTACGCCGTTAATCCAGCCCTCATCGTCGAGGGAAGCTGGGGGATGGGTGCCGCGGTGTTCGACCGCAACGGTCGCCCGGCCTGGGCGCTCAGCCTGACCGGAGTGGAAACTCGCTTCCGGCCCGCGCGTCATGCCGAGTTGGGAACGCTACTCCTCGAGCACGCTCATACACTGTCGAACCGACTGAAAACGCATGCAGTGAACTAACTTTCGGTAACCAGGCCTTGTGTAGTAGTAGTTTTTGCCTTCGTGCGCACATGCGCCTTCTCGCCTTGCGGGCCGAAAAGATGCAAGATTTCCACCACCTGTTCATCGGCAGGCCCGAACCAATGGGGTTCGGTAGTGTCGAACTCCGCGACTTCACCGGGGTGGAGGACAACCTCGTTCGCTCCCAGGATGAGACGCAGATCCCCGGCGAGGACATAGAGCCATTCGTAGCCGGCGTGGGTGACCAGCTTCGGTGGGCGCGGACCGATCACCTGCTTGAAGACCTGCACGCGGCCGGGATAGCGCGTCAGCGGAACGACGGCACTGCCGTTCCTGCGTCGGCTCGGGGTGAGGTGAACCCGGGGATCGCCTGTAGCGGGAGCACCGACGAGTTGGTCCAGCGCGACCCGGTGCGCTCGGGCAAGCGGCAACAGCATATCGAGGGTGGGACGACGCTTCCCCGATTCGAGGCGTGAGAGTGCGCTGACGGAGATGCCGGTGGCCTCGGACAGCGCCTCGAGAGTCAATCCGCGATCGCGTCGAAGCGTGCGCAGCCTCGGTCCGATATCGGTGATCAACTGCTCGAATTCAGCATCCATGCCGTCCATCTTTGCAGTTTCCGCAAAATCTCTACCGGCTTCGGACGCTGGAGAGCAACGATCCTTTCGATAGTCGAGTACGGCAGAGCACTTCGAGAGATGGAGTCCGACCATGAAACCTTCGAGCAGGATCGAACCGCAAGTGATCGGACTTGATGCAGGGAGGCGATGGGGCATCCTGGCGATCTGCTGCACGAGCCTGTTCGTCGTCGGTTTGGACACGACCATCGTCAACGTGGCCCTGCCGACGATCGGTGAGGGATTTCGCGTCGGAACCCGTGGTCTGGAATGGGTCGTCAACGCGTACACACTCGTCCTGGCGAGCTTGCTGATCTCGTCCGGCGCGGTGGCCGATCGTTTCGGCAGGAGACGAGTCTTTCAGATCGGGCTTGTCGTTTTCGGGGTGGCGTCGATTGCCTGCGCACTCGCTCCGTCCGTAGAGGTGCTGATCGCGGCGCGGATCGTCCAAGGCGTCGGCGGGTCGATGCTCAGTCCGGTTGCCTTGGCGATCGTGGTCAACGTGATGACCGACCCGAAAGAGCGGGCCAAGGCGATCGGGGTGTGGGCCGCGGTCTTCGGCCTGAGTATGGCGGCAGGGCCGATCGTCGGCGGCGTCCTCATCGAAAGTTTCGGCTGGCGATCGGTTTTCTGGATCAACGTGCCGGTGATCTTGGCCGTGCTCGCCTTGACTGCTGTGTTTGTACCGGAGTCCCGAGCGCAGCAGTCGCGACGTCTCGACCTCCCCGGTCAGTTGCTACTGGTGATTCTTGTCGGCGGGGCGGTCGCCCTTCTGATCGAGGGTCCGCGAATCGGATGGTTCTCTGCCGCGGCGACGGCCGGGTACGTGGTTGTTGCTGCAGCGTTGGCCGCATTCATCCGCGTCGAATCACGCAAGCGCGAGCCACTGATGGATCTCGCGCTCTTTCGCCGCAGACCGTTCTCGTCGGCTGTGATCGGCGCTGTCGTGGTGTTCGTAGCGTTGAACGCGACGCTACTGCTCGGCACGTTCTACTTGCAGCACTCCCGAGGTATGAGTCCAGCCCTGGCCGGCGCGATCACCCTTCCGATGGCTGTTGCGGCAACGGTCTGCGCGCCGTTGTCCGGAACACTCGTCGGACGCTTCGGCCCGCGGCTGCCGCTGCTGATCGCCGGTAGCTTCACGACGCTCGGCGGGCTGTGCCTGGTCTCGCTCGACAACAACACGGCGATTCCGATGCTGTTGGCCGCTTACCTGTTTCTCGGTATCGGATTCGGGTTCTCGAATGCCCCCATCACCAACACCGCCGTCAACGGGTTGCCGAGATCGCAGGCGGGGCTTGCCGGTGGAATAACTTCCAGTGCACGCCAATTCGGTGCTGCTCTCGGTGTGGCGCTGGCCGGTGGCATTATCGGCGGCAGTGCACCGGTAGACGTCGCACAGGCATCGAGGCTGGGATGGATCCTGGTTGCCGGATGTGGGATCGCAGTCCTGGCAATTGCACTCGTATCTCGGAATTCGGAGGAACTCCCCGGCTGATCACCCTCGCCAACCATCTCGCGTGGTCGTGTGAGCTTCACCCTGCGCGGGTGATTCCAAGCGCGTGCTCAACCGATAGAGATGGGGTGGTAAAGCTGCACTGGTGGCGGCGCTCCAGCAATCGAGCGCGGCCGCTGAACTGGCCAAGGCCGGGAAGGTCTCGCTGGACGGTGACGAATCAGTGCTGGAGACGCTGGGCGGGTTTGGACACCTTCGACCCCAGTTTCAATATCGTCACGCCCTAACGGAAGGGATAGTTATCGATGTGTACACGCTTGGTCTACTTGGGGCCCAACGACACTGTGATCACTGCTCGATCGATGGATTGGAAGGTCGACCTCGGAACAAACCTCTGGGCATTCCCGCGCGGGATGACCAGGGAGGGCTGCGCGGGTCCGAACTCGATACAGTGGACCTCGAAATACGGAAGCGTTGTCGCGACGGCCTACGACATGTGCACGACCGACGGGGTCAACGAGGCTGGGCTGTCTGCCAATCTCTTGTGGTTGGTCGAGTCCGAGTACCCGACCTACGACGGTTCGAGCCCGGGATTGTCGATCGCGGCGTGGGCACAATACGTCCTGGACAGCTTTGCGACAGTTCGGGAAGCGGTCGACGTATTGGCGTCAGAACCGTTCACTGTGGTGACCGCCGCCGTTCCCGGCGAAGACCGCCTCGCAACGCTGCACATGTCGCTCTCGGACGCTGGAGGAGACAGCGCGATCATCGAGTACGTCGGTGGGCACCCGACGATTCATCACAGCCGCGAGTACCAGGTGATGACCAATTCGCCGATCTTCGATCAGCAACTCGCCGTCAACGAGTACTGGAAGCAGATCAACGGAACCGTCATGCTGCCCGGAACCAACCGTGCCGCTGACCGATTCGCGCGGGCATCGTTCTATGTGGATGCGATACCGCAGACGGACGATCCGCGGTCGGCATTGGCATCCACCTTCAGCGTTATTCGGAATGTATCGGTGCCCCTAGGTATTTCGACTCCCGACGAGCCCAACATCTCGTCGACCCGTTGGCGCACGGTCGTCGATCACAAACGCACGCTCTATTTCTTCGAGTCGGCGATGACACCGAATACTTTCTGGGTGGACGTGGCTTCGATGGATCTCGCGGAAGGGGCGCCCGTCCGAAAGCTGGGGCTCGGTCCGAACGAGAGCACCGTCTATTCCGGTGATTCCACTGGCCGGTTCGAACAGGCGGAGGCATTCACGTTCGCGGGAGCATAGGGATTCCGCGGCCACAAAAATCCAATTATGAAACTTCTTGACATTTATGCTCTGTTCAGATGAAACTTTGTTGCATATTCGGGTTTCGTCAACGGAGGACGGCATGGGCATCACAGTGCAGACACGGAACGATGGTGCGCAGCTCAAACGGCGCAGGGCGCTCGTCGCCGGCTCCGTCGGAAATTTCATCGAGTGGTACGAGTTCGGTGTGTACGGGTTCTTCGCGACGATCATCGCGTCGAACTTCTTCAGCGCCGACGGCTCCGGCGACCTCGAAAGTCTGATCAAGACCTACGCGTCGTTTGCGCTGGCCTTCTTCTTCCGCCCAGTGGGGGCCGCGCTGTTCGGTCGACTCGGTGACCGCATCGGCCGACGCCCCACCTTGGTGATCGTTCTTCTGCTGATGTCGGGTGCGACGACGCTGATCGGTGTGCTCCCCACCTACGAGAGCGTCGGAATTCTGGCACCGCTGCTCTTGACGGTCCTTCGAATTCTGCAGGGATTGTCGGCCGGCGGTGAATTCGGCGGTGCAGTGTCGGTGATGACCGAGTTTGCTCCGCCCGGACGACGCGGGCTGTACGGCTCGTGGCAGTCGTTCACCGTCGCACTCGGACTGCTCGCCGGTGCGGGTATCGCAGCACTCCTCGCTACTGTCCTCGACTCGGGACAGCTCAGTGACTGGGGCTGGCGCATCCCGTTCCTCCTTGCGCTTCCGATGGGTCTGGTTGCCCTGTGGCTCAGGCTCCGCCTCGAAGAAACGCCGTCGTTCGAGCGTGCTCGATCAGTCCAGTCCGAACCGACAGCTGATGCAGCGGCGCCTGTAGTGCAGCCGACTGTCGGAGAGACAGCCAAGGCGATTCTGCTCGGAATCGGGCGGTTGATGGGGTGGTCTGCTGCCGGCTACACGTTCCTCGTCGTGATGCCGACTTATCTTCAGAGTTCGCTCAACGCGACTTTCCATCAGGCCCTTGTTGCTTCCGTGCTCGCCAATGCGGGCTTCGCGGTGACCATTCCGATCGCGGGTGGACTCAGCGATCGCATCGGACGACGCGCGGTCATGCTCACCGGCACCGTGATAATTCTGGTCTTGGCTCTGCCGCTGCTCAACGTCCTGCAGAACGAGCAGACGTCTCTGACAGCCAAGGGATTTGCAGTGTTTGCCGCCGGCGCCGCAGTGGGACTTGTTGCCGGACCCGGACCCGCCATGCTCTCCGAGATGTTCCCCACCTCGGTCCGGTACACCGGATTGGGACTCGCATACTCCCTGTCCAACGCGGTCTTTTCGGGCTGCGCCGGTCTGATCATCACGTGGCTGATCAAGGAAACTTCCAATCTCGACATTCCGGCCTACTTCGTGATGGCAACGTGCGCCGTCAGCGCGATCGCTTTGAGTACCTTGCGAGGAAATGCCCACAAGCGGGCACTCGTCGACTGACCGCAGCTTTTCCGAATGCCGAAACGATCCGAGTAAGGGATATTTCATGAGAGTCATCGGTCTGATGTCCGGTACTTCGTACGACGCTATCGACGCTGCCGCAGCAGATATCCGGATCGATGGGGACACTCTTGTGCTGACTCCACTGGGGATGGTCAGCGAACCATATTCCGGTGAGTTGCGGGCAGCCGTGGCTGCTGCGGTACCGCCAGCGTCCACCACTGTCGGTCAGATCTGCCAACTCGACACCGAGATCGGGCAGGCATTCGCGGCCGTGGCTGCGCGGGCGAACGCGGAACTGTGCGGCGGCAGCGCGGAATTGATCTCCTCACATGGGCAGACGATGTTCCACTGGGTCGAAGGAGCGCAAGTAAAGGGCACTCTCCAACTCGGGCAGCCGGCCTGGATAGCCGAGAAGACCGGATGCACCGTCGTGTCGGACCTGCGCTCTCGCGACGTGGCGACGGGTGGTCAGGGTGCACCATTGGTCAGCGCGTTCGACGTATTGTGGCTCAACGGAAGAACTTCGGGTTCCGTCGCGCTCAATCTGGGTGGCATCGCGAACGTCACTGCTCCGGGAGGCGTCCCGACATCGACGGCAGATGGTGCCGCAGTGTCGATTGCCTTCGACACCGGCCCGGCAAATGCGTTGATCGACGCTGCGGTAAGCGAATTCACGGCGGGGGCGCAATGGTTCGATCTCGGTGGGGCTCTGGGCGCAGCCGGCACACCGAACGTCGATCTGCTCGCACAACTACTGAGCGAACCGTATTACGCGCAGCCCGCTCCCAAGAGCACGGGCAAGGAATTGTTCCATCGGGACTATCTACTCGCCGCTCTGCGGGGCTACGAATCCTTGTCTCTGGCCGACATCGTCGCGACACTGACTGCACTGACCGCCCGGACCGTCGCCGATTCCGTAAGAGGACTGGCAGCCACCGAAGTGGTGGTGTCAGGCGGTGGTACCAAGAACCCGACGTTGATGGCGATGCTCCGTGACGAATTGGGCGACATCGCGCTTGTGTCTTCGGACGAACTCGGCGTCACCTCCGACATCAAAGAAGCATTGGCTTTCGCGGTTCTCGGCTTCCTCACCGCACACGGATTGCCCGGAAGCATTGCTTCGTGCACCGGTGCACGTCACGCCAGTGTGCTCGGATCTCTGACGCCAGGAAGCCGTGGGCTGCCTAGAATCACATCGGTGCCGTCAGCTCCGAAAACGATGCGAATCGAGGCGTTATGACTTTGGACCGGAGTGCTCCGGCGTCAGTCGACCTGCTTGCTCGTATTCGTGCATCACTGAGTAGCCTGTCGCCTGCCGAGCTGCGGATCGCCGAAATCATCGAAGCCTATCCCAGTCTGGCCTCCACCCTGACGGTCAACGATCTCGCCGAGCGAGCGTCGACAAGCACGGCAACAGTGGTCCGCACAGCCAAAAGGCTCGGCTTCGAGGGCTATCCACAGCTTCGTCTCGCGCTGGCGGCCATCAGCGGGTCCGGCGCCGGGGACACGATCCCGCTCGGTGTGGACATCGTTGCTGCCGACTCGGCCGGCGAGGTGATGGCCAAGCTCGCCGAGTTCGAATCCGAACAACTCAAGGGCACGGCGCAATTGACCGATCCTGCTGCGCTCGAAGAAGTTGTTTCCCGCATTCGATCCGCCCGCCGGGTCGAGGTGTACGGCATCGGCGCGTCAGGCATCGTCGCGCAAGACCTCACGTTGAAGCTCTCTCGCATCGACGTCAACTGCCGGGTTCATCTCGACCGAGACGCGGCCATGGTCAGCGCCAGCTTGCTCGGACCGGACGACATCGCAGTGGGGATCTCACATTCGGGTGAGACTTCGGATGTCGTCGAACCACTTGCCCTTGCCCGTCGTACCGGGGCGTCGACGGCTGCGATCACCGGTGGGGCACGATCGACGCTCGCCGTGCAGTCACACCACGTTCTACTCACTGCCGGTAGAGAATTCGGTTTCCGATCGGCTGCGATGGCAAGCCGCACCGGTCAGCTGTTGGTAGTCGACACAATTTTCGCAATGGTGGCGCATTCGCTGCCCAGCGCACTCTCTGCTCTACAACGAAGCCATGACGCCATCGCTTCGAAGCGGCACTGACGAGGAGTCGTCACTGTGAGATTTGATCTAGGAGGACTCGTCACAATGCAATTGGAAATGCTCTCCACCGAGCGACCCAACCCTCTCACCCGCGATCTCGACGTCATGTCGGTGTCGGGTCTGCTGACGGTGATGAATCAGCAGGACGCAATCGTGGCCGACGCGGTCGCGGCGGTGTTACCCGCCATCGAAGCCGCAGTCGACTTGATCGTCGCCGCTCGGGCACAAGGTGGTCGACTGATCTACCTGGGAGCGGGGACAAGTGGGCGTCTGGGAGTTCTCGACGCAGTGGAATGCCCTCCGACGTTCGGTACAGATCCGGGCGAGGTGATCGGCATCATCGCCGGTGGCCCGGGAGCGTTTTTGAACGCTGTCGAGGGGGCAGAAGACGATCCGCGGGCGGCTGGGGTCGATCTCGACGCAATCTCGTTGAACGCCACGGACGTCGTGGTGGGTCTGGCGGCCAGCGGTCGTACCCCCTACGTCATCGGGGGACTGGATCACGCCCGCGAACTCGGCGCTGCAACAGTGGCAGTCTCGTGCAACCGGAACGCGGCAATGAGTTCTCATGCCGGCGTGGCCATCGAAGTGGAGACCGGCCCCGAAATCCTCACCGGATCGACGAGGCTCAAGGCCGGAACTGCGCAGAAGATGGTGTGCAACATGCTCTCCACGGCCAGTATGGTTCGCTCCGGGAAGGCATTCCACAATCTGATGGTCGATCTTCGGCCGACCAATGCCAAACTTGTCGATCGTGCGAACCGGATCGTCGCGGCAGCCACCGGAGTCGATACCGAGATCGCTGCGGAGACCATCGACAATGCCGATGGTCATGTGAAGGCAGCGGTCGTCATGTTGTTGGCCGAATGCGACTTCGCCGAAGCAACCGAACTGTTGGACCGCGCTTCGGGTTCCGTACGCGAGGCCATCGTCGGAGCAGGCAAGAGCAGTGAGGAAGTCTGAATGGAAATCGTCATAGTTCCCAGTCCGGAAGACGGCGGGCGAATCGCTGCCGATATCGTTTGCGCCGCCATCGAAAACGGAGCGCGGATGCTCGGCCTCGCGACCGGATCGTCACCGCTGCACACGTATCGAGAGCTGATCAGGCGGCATCGAGAATCGGGAGTGTCGTTCGCGGCCGTGAGCGCGTATCTTCTCGACGAGTACGTAGGTCTCACGTCCGATCAGCCACAGTCCTACGCGCACACCATCCGCACAGAACTCGTGGATCACCTCGACATCGACAATTCGCGAGTGTTCAGCCCCGACGGCGGAGCCGCGGATCCCAGTGAAGCCGCCCGGCGCTACGACGCAGCCATTGCCGAAAACGGTCCCATCGACGTGCAGATCCTCGGAATCGGCCTCAACGGGCACATCGGTTTCAACGAGCCCTCCTCCTCGCTCGCCTCGCGCACCCGAGTGAAGACCTTGACCGAGAGAACCCGCGCCGACAACGCACGGTTCTTCGCGGACCCGGCCGACGTGCCGCATCATGTGATCACGCAAGGACTCGGAACCATCAGTGATGCACGGCATCTCGTCCTGATCGCGGATGGCGCACGCAAAGCGCCCGCGGTCCGGGCGGCGGTCGAAGGTCCGGTCTCGGCGTTCTGCCCGGCGTCAGTGCTTCAGCTGCACCCACACGTGACCGTCATCGTCGACGAGGCAGCTGCCGGTGAACTCGAACTCGCGGAGTTCTACCGCTACACAACCGAGCACAAGCCTGCTGAGCAGAGCTACTGAAAAGCGGGCTACTGAAAAGCGGGCTACTGAAAAGCGGGGGACTTGATCTCTAGCGCAGTTGAGCTCCTAGCCTCAGTGCATGATCAGTGTGAGAGCGATATCCCCGCTTGCGTCGCCCCCGGTTTTCTCACCTCCGCGCAGTGTTGCAGTCGTCGGAGCGGGGCCGGCGGGAATCCACGCTGCGAGCGCTCTCGCTGAACTGGCGCCCGGCACCAAGACAGACGTGTTCGAGCGTCTACCCACGCCGTACGGACTGGTGCGTTACGGTCTCGCGCCAGGGCACCCCGAGTCCGAGAAGTTCGTCCATTCTCTGCACACCGCGCTCGGCGCCAGTGTCTTCCGGCTGTTCTGCAACGTAGAGATCGGAAAGGACCTTTCCGTCGAGGCACTAGTTTCTTCCTACGACGCCGTGATCATTGCAACCGGCGCGCCAAAGGATGTGCCACTCGACATTCCCGGCGTCGACCTTCCAGGCTCTTTCGGTGGCGCCGATTTTGTCGGTTGGTACAACGATCACCCGGACAGTTCGCCGCGGTGGCCGCTGAACGCCGAATCGGTCGCCGTGATCGGGGGTGGCAACGTCGCACTCGACGTCGCGCGCATGCTCCTCTCCGAGGCTCAATCGCTACAGTCCACGGACGTATCCGCCGAAGTTCAGAAAGGTATCGCCGAAAGCTTCGTTCGAGAGGTGCACATCTTCGTCCGGCGCGGACCCGCCGACGCTCGATTCTCCCCGAACGAGTTGCGCGCTCTCGGTGAACTGCCCGGTGTCGATGTTGTCGTCGACGCTGCCGATGTCGCACCGGATCGGCATATCGAGCGAGTGACCAAACAGTTGGTGCATACCCGACTGGCTGTCGAGACGCTCCGAACTTTCGCGGGCGCTGCTTCTACCGACCGAATCGCCCAGCGCCGGGTTCACCTGCACTTTTACCGACAGCCGGTGGAGATTCTCGGTAACGGGAAAGTCGAAGCACTGCGCGTCGAGCGCACAGATCCTGACGGCTACGGTCACATCACCTCTTCGGGGGCCTGTACCGACTATCCGGTTCAAGCTGTGTACCGGGCAATCGGATTTCGCGGCACTCCGCTTGCCGGGGTGCCATTCGATCACGGACGCGGCACGGTTCCGCACCGGAGCGGTGCGGTGGTCGACGAGAGCGGTCTTCCCGTCACCGGCCTGTTCGTGACCGGATGGATGAAGCGAGGTGCCGTCGGGCTGATCGGTGCGGCGCGTCCCGATGCTCGCCAAACCGTCGAAACTATGCTGCGGCAGCTGGATTCGAATGTCGAACGTCGATCGGACCGCAGCCGGATCGCTGCATTACTCGCGGCCGGAAAATTGCTGCCCGTCGATTGGGACGGATGGCTTCGCATCGATGCCGCCGAACGTGACCTCGGTGCGGGGCTCGGGCGTGATCGCGTCAAGATCAAAGATCGCGAAGACCTTGTCCGCATCGGCGCGAAGCTGCCCGTTCACCCCGCATAGATTCGCTGGGGTCTGGGGTACTACCGGGGTTACGCTGAAGTGAGTCACCTCGATTCATCGTGCTCGAGGTGCGGAGCAGAAGTGTCATGAATGAACGTGGTGCGCAGGCCAGTGACGCGACAGTCGCGAGCGGGCCCCTGACCGAACGGGGCACCGTTACCGAGTTGCGCCCGTCCGCACTGCCAGTGGGGCATGACGGGCGCAACGGTGCCGACGGGCTCGGGCGCCTGGTCGGAGACTGGGAGGCGGGAACCCCGTCCGAGCTGAGCGACTATCTGCCCGATCCAGCCAAGATTCGCCGGGCCGCGCTGATCGAACTGGTCGGAATCGACATGGAGTACCGCTGGCTGAAAAGTGATCGCCTGAAGCGGCTCACCGAATATTGCGCCGAGTATCCGGAATTACTCGAAGAACCACTACCGGCCGAGCTGCTGTACGAGGAGTTCCGGCTACGGAAGCAGAGCGGCGAGGACGTCGTGGCGGCCGAGTACGTCACCGAGTTCCCTTTGCAGGCAGAGAGTTTCGAGCAGATGTTCGACCGCGATTCGATGGCCGGTCGCGAAGAGGTCATGATGTTGGGTCTCTCGGGTTTCGACGAGTTCGAAATCGGGCAGCACCTGGACGATTTCGAACTCGTATTGGAACTCGGGCACGGCGCATTTGCCCGAGTGTTCCTCGCCCGACAACTGTCGATGCAGCGGTGGGTTGCGTTGAAGATCTCACGCAACGTCGGAGTCGAGCCGCAGACCCTCGCCCAGCTCGACCATCCCAACATCGTCCGCGTCTTCGATCAGCGACTGCTCGAGGAACGCGCACTGCGAGTCCTGTTCATGGAATACATGCCAGGTGGGACTCTGCTCGACGTGGTCAAACTTGTGCGTGTGACACCGCAGGCCCAGCGGTCCGGACAACTTCTTCTCGACGCCATCGATCAAACTCTGGCGAAGAAGGGCGAGATGAAGCCGAGCGAGACGAGCTTGCGGAGCGAGATCGCTGCGATGTCGTGGCCGGAGACCGTGGCCTGGATGGGAATGAGACTGGCCGACGCCCTGGAGTACGCACGTGAACACGGCGTTCTGCATCGGGACATCAAGCCGGCGAACGTACTGCTCAGTGTCGAAGGAATCCCCAAACTCGCCGACTTCAATGTCAGCTCGAGCGAGGAGGTCTCGACCGAGGACGCAGCTTGTTTTGTCGGAGGCTCGCTTGCCTACATGTCTCCGGAGCAGTTGGAGGCCTGTGCCGTCGGGGTGCCCGGCACCCTCGACACCCGCAGCGACATCTATGCACTGGGCGTGATGCTCTGGGAACTCCTCACCGGGAGTAGGCCTTTCACAGACGACGGAACGGGGGAGAACCCACCGTCGCCCAAGAAGGCGCTCGAGGCCCGCCGGCGCGGAGTGGATCCCGCGGACGAGGCCCGGTTGCCGGACGACTGTCCGCCGGCGTTGCGTCGAGTTCTGGTGAAGTCTCTCGCGCCGGAGAGAGACGGAAGGTGGTCTGGCGGCCGAAAGCTGGCCCGTCAGTTCGCTCTGTGTCTGGACCGGTCTGCCCGCAATCTGGTGGACCCACCGGAAGGGAGCCCGCGTTCGACGTTGTGGAAATGGGCACTGCCGATTCTGCTGGCCGCGATCGGAATTCCGAATCTCCTGGCGGCGGGCTACAACTACTACTACAACAAGATGTTGATTATCTCGGGGCTCTCGCCGCAGGCTCAGCAGCATCTCGAGCAGGTTCATCTGGTCATCGGGGTGGCCGCGTTCTCCCTCGGCGCCGCAGCGGTCCTGTATTGGTGTCGGCTCGCGCTCACCGTGCCTCACGGACTGCGTAACGGTCAGACGTACAGCGCGGAGGTCTTGAACAAGGCGCGTACCGCTACGTTGAACGTCGGACACCGCGCAGTGGTGATCGCTTTCGGTCTGTGGGTCCTGGCCGGTATCGCATATCCAGTTGCGTTGCAGATTGCGGCCGGCGGTATTCCGCAGCGAGCCTACGTGCACCTGATGTCGTCGCTGGCCGTGTGCGGAGCCGTCGCAGTCGCCTATCCGTTCTTCATCCTGACCTTCTACTCGGTTCGATGTCTGTATCCGATCTTGTTGTCACACGGCGAGTTACGAAGCGACGACGGCCGCGATATACGTTCACTGGGTCGAAGCAGCACGAGGTACCTCGCGGTGGCGGCGTCGGTTCCCCTGGTGGGAATCGCGGGGCTCAGTTTTGTCGGTTCTGGTGCCGGTGAGGAACTCAACGCAACCGTCCGTGCGCTGTGTTTGGGCGGGATCGCCGGATTCATCGTTGTCTACCAACTGTTTCGACGAATCGAAAGGGATCTCCGAGCTCTGCTGCGCGTAGTGTCTCTCGAGGTGTCGGCGTCTCCTTAATTGCCCGACAACCGTGTTCGAGTTCGACCTATTTGGCAGTGCTCTTGCGTGGTCGGCTGCGACGAACTGCTTTGGCAAGAGGCGGAGACTTCTCTTCCGCTTCTTCCTGAGGGTCGTCGCGCCAGTGGATCTCGATTTCTATCTCGACTTCATTGCCGTCGACTTCGATCTCGAGTTCCCACCGAACCTGTTCCGGAACACTGATTTCGATCGAGTCCCCGCCCGATCCCAGTTCCACTTCCGATCCACTGGCGAGTGCTTGGCCGAGGGCGATGAGTCGGTCGGCGACTTCCTGCCGCGAGAGTTCTGACTTCCTCTTGATCTCCAATTTGGGCACGATCACTCCTGACCTCGGCGGATTCTCCCTTCACGGTAGTTGGAACAAACGGAAGATTGTTACCTTTTGACGATGTCGACCCGCTACCACGTCACCTCCGTCTTGAACCGTGCGTCGATCCAGCGGTACGGATTGGACTGGCGCCGAATGGGCGCAGCTCGCGGAATAGCAGGAAGTCTACGAGCAGAGCAGGAGGGATGCTTCCTCGCCGGTGACGAGGGCGAACGGGACTGGTTTGTCAGAATGAACAACACCGGCGGCCCGGTTGACGTATGGGAAGTCCACGGTATCGACGCTGCATCTCTTGTTCAGTCGCCGGAGGGGCACTACTACTTCCCTGGCGTCATCGCGGCCGCTGAACTGCGACTGGCACAACAAGACTTACCCCCAATTCATCTCCCATGATTCCCAGGCCCGTTCGTCCTGTTCGGAGCACAGACGAATCGGTCGGTAAATCCGTGTAGACGAGGATTTTTCGCGAAAGTCTGGGTTCAGTCCAGAAGATTGCGCAATAGTGGAAAGGTGCCTTCGACGCCGGATTACGCAGCCCGACTGCGTAACGCTGAGCTTCGCGTGACTCGTCCTAGAGTCACGGTGCTCGAGGTTGTGCATGCACGCCCACATGCAGCCACCGAGACGATTTTCGATGCTGTGCGGGCAGTTCTGCCGGCGGTGTCACGGCAGGCGGTCTACGACGTGTTGCACGCTCTCACCGACGCCGGATTGATACGGCGGATACAACCATCCGGATCGGTGGCGCTGTACGAGTCTCGCGTCGGTGACAACCACCATCACGTGGTCTGCAGGTCGTGTGGCGTCGTCGAGGACGTCGACTGTGCCGTAGGCGAAGCGCCGTGTTTGACGCCGTCGGCGCACAACGGCTTCGTGCTCGACGAAGCCGAGGTCATTTATTGGGGCCTGTGTGCCGACTGTTCGACAACTCAGAGTTTGCGATCACACCCGTGATCGAAGTCTGTTCTACTCGCTCATGGAGGGATTACCGTGTCCGATAGTTGCCCGGTTGCTCACGATGGAAACACCGAGAGCACCAGCGAAAGTGAAAACCCCGCAATCTCGTCTCCGACACCTACCGGGAACCGTCCGAGAACGAACAGCGACTGGTGGCCGAATCAGCCGGATCTGTCGGTCCTCCAGACTCATTCGTCGAAGTCGAACCCGATGGGAGCCGATTTCGACTACGCCCAGGAATTCGCCAAACTCGACGTCGAGGCACTCAAGCGCGACGTCATCGCGTTGATGACGGCGTCGCAGGATTGGTGGCCGGCCGACTACGGTCACTACGGCGGACTCTTCGTGCGTATGAGCTGGCATGCTGCCGGCACCTATCGCATTGCAGACGGTCGCGGCGGCGGCGGTCAAGGCGCTCAGCGTTTCGCCCCGCTCAACAGTTGGCCGGACAACGCCAGCCTCGACAAGGCACGGCGCCTGCTCTGGCCCGTGAAGCAGAAGTACGGAAAGCAGGTTTCCTGGGCCGACCTGCTGGTGTTCGCGGGCAACTGCGCCCTGGAGTCGATGGGGTTCAAGACCTTCGGCTTCGGCTTCGGTCGAGAAGACATCTGGGAACCCGAGGAGATCTACTGGGGTCCTGAGGACACCTGGCTCGGCGACGAGCGCTACAGCGGAGACCGCGAGCTGTCCGGGCCGCTGGGCGCAGTTCAGATGGGCCTGATCTACGTCAATCCCGAAGGGCCCAACGGCCAACCGGACCCAGTAGCAGCTGCCCGCGACATTCGAGAAACTTTTGCTCGCATGGCGATGAACGACGTGGAGACAGCCGCGCTGATCGCCGGCGGCCACACCTTCGGCAAGACGCACGGCGCCGGCCCGGCCGACCTCGTCGGACCGGAACCGGAAGGCGCACCCGTCGAGCAGCAGGGGCTGGGCTGGAAGAGTGCCTTCGGCACGGGTGTGGGTAAGGACGCGATCACCAGTGGTCTCGAGGTCGTGTGGACTCCCACTCCGACGAAGTGGGACAACACCTTCTTGGAGATTCTGTACGGCTACGACTGGGAGCTGACCAAGAGCCCGGCGGGGGCGTGGCAGTGGATTCCGAAGGACGGCGCGGGGGCGGGCACGATCCCGGACCCGTTCGATTCGTCGGTCGGACGTACTCCGACGATGCTGACGACCGACCTCTCCCTACGCCTGGATCCGACGTACGAGAAGATCACCCGGCGCTGGCTCGATCATCCGGAAGAATTCGCTGAAGAGTTCGCCAAGGCTTGGTACAAGCTCCTGCACCGCGACATGGGACCGGTCACGCGCTACCTGGGGCCGTGGGTTCCCGAACCGCAGTTGTGGCAGGACCCTGTTCCCTCGGCCGATGATCAACTGATCGGGGACGCAGACATTGCGATCCTCAAGAGTCGGCTTCTCGACTCCGGGCTGTCCGTCTCGCAATTGGTGTCGACCGCGTGGGCGTCGGCTGCGAGCTTCCGCAGCACCGACATGCGCGGCGGCGCCAACGGTGCGCGAATCCGACTGGAGCCGCAGAAGAACTGGGAAGTCAACGAGCCCGCAGCTCTCTCCGCGGTGCTTCAGACTCTCGAGCGGGTTCAGCAGGACTTCAACCAGGCAGGTGGAGCCAAGGTTTCGCTCGCCGACCTGATCGTTCTGGGTGGTACAGCGGCCGTTGAACAGGCTGCGAAGAACGCCGGACAGGACATCACGGTCTCGTTCACTCCGGGACGTACGGACGCAACGCAGGAGCAGACAGACGTCGACTCGTTCGAGGTACTCGAACCCCGGGCCGACGGATTCCGTAACTACCTCAAGGGTGGGGAGAAGATTCCGGCAGAGATTCTGTTGGTCGACCGCGCATACATGCTGTCGCTGACCCCGCCCGAGGTGACAGTGCTGGTCGGCGGACTTCGCGCGCTGAACGCGAACTTCGGCAAGACCGGCCACGGGGTGTTCACCGACCGTCCCGAGACGTTGACCAACGATTTCTTCGTCAACCTTCTCGACATGGGTACCGAGTGGAAGCCGTCGAAGACGGACGAAAACGTCTACGACGGGGTTGATCGTGCGACGGGCGACCCGAAGTACACGGCAACTGCAGTGGACCTCGTCTTCGGATCGAATTCGCAACTGCGCGCACTCTCCGAGGTGTACGCCAGCGAAGACGCCAAGCAGAAGTTCGCCGAGGACTTCGCCGCCGCCTGGACCAAGGTGATGGACCTCGACCGGTTCGACGTCAACTGATCCAGCAGATCGTCGACGGCGCCCCGCGAGCTCGTTCTCGCGGGGCGCCGTCATTTCACGCGCACGATAGCGTGGTCGTGTGGCCGATCAATTTGCGCTGGTACCAGCGGTGTACGTGATGTTCTGTCGAAGCAACCCGCTTCAACGCCCGGAGGTGCTGTTGCAATTACGCGAGGGCACGGGATTCATGGACGGATACTGGGCTCACGGTGCTGCGGGACACGTCGAAATGGGGGAGCCGGCACTCGACGCTGCCGTTCGGGAGGCTGCGGAAGAACTTGGCGTCGAGTTGCTCTCCTCGGAACTGAAGCCGCTGACCGTGTTGCATCGCTGCCACGCGGAAGGGATCGAACCGGTGGATCATCGAGTGGACTTCTTCTACGAATGCCGTACGTGGTCGGGTGAACCACGCCGGATGGAGCCGTTGAAATCTGCAGATCTGCGGTGGTGGCCGGTTGACGAACTCCCGGAGAAGCTGGTCGACCACGAGCGTTTCGTGATCGAAGCCCATCACGCCGGTCAGCTCGCACCCATCCACAGCTACGGTTTCTGAGCGAGTGAGGAACGAATTCAGGCTTCGCTCGCAACGATGACCGGGCACTGAGCTTTTCGAATCATCGCACTGCTCGTCGTGCCGAGACCGGCGTCGTCGAACGAGCCTCGCCCACGCCGTCCTACGACGAGAAGCCTTGCCTCGGTGGAGAGTTGTTCCAGAATGGCCTCCGAGGGGCCGTCGAACTCGATCTGACGGATGGCGACGCCAGGGTAGAGTGTGGCCCAACCCGACAGTTGCCACGTCAGCGGGGTCGGGTGCTGGGGCGCGTGCCCGGATGCGAAGTCTCGACGCAACTCGGCCTCGGGCGAGGCAGCATGTACGACGACAAGTTCGGTGTTCACTGCGTCGGCTTCCTTGAATGCAATTGCCAAAGCGCTTTCACTGTGGGCGCTTCCGTCCAAACCGACAACAACGGGCAAGGCTGCCGCAGCGATGCTTTCACGCGGTGTTCCGACTTTTGCGAACGAACATGTCGGGCCAGGTGCGGCGAGATCGCCCTGTGGGTTGACGATCAAGGCGGCCTCAGCTGTAAGCGCGGTGAGGATTGCAGTGTTCTCCCCGGAGATCAGATCGGTCCGGATCCGAAGATCTGGCGACACCGACTCGGCGATCTGAATGGCCTCCATGAACAGGCCGGTCGGCGACGCCGAGGTGTTCGGATCACAAGGGTTCGGAGCTACGAAAACGATTCGCATCCAGAGACTGTGGCGATGCGCAAATTCTGCCGCCCACGTGATCACGCCGGGGCGCAGCGGGGATCCGTCGATGCACACGACGACCGCTCCGTCTGCGGACCACTCCGAGGTGATGAGGTCAGTCGATAATTCGGGCTTCATCGTGAACTCCTCGAGTTGTGTCTGTCGAATGCGAACTTGCTTGCAGGACAGTGCCGAACAACAATCCTGCGACGACTATCGAGCACACGGCAGTCGTCAGGGGCAACCACACGAGCGTCGTGACCGCGAACATGAGGGCGATCAACGGCGCGAGAAGATGGCCGGGTTTCGCTCGGCATTCGTGTTGCTGATTTTCTGCCCAGGCTCGGTACTTCGTGCCGTCATTCATGTTGTTTCACTTCAGTGCTTACCCCGGTAACCGACTTGTGTCCAAGCAGTCCGACGTGCGCCTCGTCGCGCATTCTCTCGACCATGTGTGGGTAGTGCAATTCGAACGCGGGCCGCTCACTGCGGATTCGGGGGAGTTCGGTGAAGTTGTGTCGCGGTGGCGGGCAGGACGTCGCCCATTCGAGCGAGTTTCCGAATCCCCAGGGATCGTCGACGGTCACAATTCGGCCGTACCGATAGCTCTTGAAAACGTTCCAGATGAACGGAATCGTCGAGGCTCCGAGCACAAACGCGCCGATGGTCGAGATCGTGTTGAGAAGAGTGAAATTGTCCGACGGCAGGTAGTCCGCGTACCGCCGAGGCATACCCTGAGCGCCGAGCCAATGCTGGACGAGAAATGTTGCGTGAAAGCCGATCAGGGTCAACCAGAAGTGAATCTTGGCGAGCTTCTCGTCCAACATCCGGCCGGTCATTTTCGGGAACCAGAAATAGATTCCGGCGTATGTCGCGAAGGCGATCGTTCCGAAGAGGACGTAATGGAAGTGTGCGACGACGAAGTACGTGTCGGTGACATGAAAGTCCAAGGGCGGGCTGGCAAGAATGACGCCGGAGAGTCCGCCGAACAAGAATGTGACCAGGAAGCCGACGGAGAACAACATGGGCGATTCGAAGGTCAACTGCCCCTTCCACATCGTTCCGATCCAGTTGAAGAACTTGACTCCGGTGGGAACTGCGATCAGGAAGGTCATGAACGAGAAGTAGGGGAGGAGAACGGCGCCGGTTGCGTACATGTGGTGTGCCCACACCGCGATCGACAGTGCCGCAATTCCCAGCGTTGCGTAGACCAATCCGGTGTACCCGAAGATCGGCTTGCGGCTGAAGACGGGAAAGATCTCCGAGACTATGCCGAAGAACGGTAACGCCAGAATGTAGACCTCGGGATGGCCGAAGAACCAGAACAGGTGCTGCCACAACATGACTCCACCGGTGGCGGGGTCGAACAGGTGCGCTCCCAGGTGCCGGTCCACCCACAGTCCGATCAAGGCAGCAGCGAGCAGCGGAAAAACGAGGAGAATCAGCATGCTGGCGACCAGCGCATTCCACGTGAAGATCGGCATGCGGAACATCGTCATCCCAGGGGCGCGCAGGCAGACGATCGTCGAAACGATGTTGACTGCGCCGAGGATGGTGCCGACGCCGCCGAGCGTGAGACCGATGATCCACAGGTCGGCGCCCATGCCGGGGGAGTGGAGTTCGCTGGTGAGCGGCACGTAAGCGGTCCAGCCGAAATCTGCCGCACCACCGGGTGTTACGAATCCGGCGGAGGCGATCAGGCCGCCGAAGAGGTACAACCAGTAGCTGAATGCATTGAGTCGCGGGAAACACACGTCCGGCGACCCGATCTGCAGTGGCATGAGGTAGTTGGCGAATCCGAAGAAGACCGGGGTCGCGTACAGCAGGAGCATGATCGTTCCGTGCATGGTGAACAACTGGTTGTACTGCTCGTTGGACAGGAATTGCATTCCCGGAACGGTCAATTCCATGCGCATGAGCAGCGCCATCAGTCCGCCGATCAGGAAGAAGGCAAACGATGTCACGATGTACATCAGGCCGATCATCTTGTGATCGGTAGTCCTGAGGATCTCGACCAGTTTCGAACCCTTCGGAGCGGTTCGGGGAGTTGCGCCGACGTGGATATCGACCTCGTTGACCGGCCGGGGTGCTAGATCAACCACGACGGCCGCCTACGCGAATCGACGCGACGAAATACCGAGAATGCCTGGGACTGTGGAACATAACGCAATGATCGTGGCGACTGGGAACTCGGACGAGGGGAAAAGGTCCCTAGGATCGGAACAGAGGCATGGCGTAGATCACGTGGTCCGGTACGGTCGAGAGAGTTGTCTTCACGGGCGGAAAGAAAGCGAGATTGTCATGGCATGCCGTATCAGTGAACTGGTGCTCGGTTGCCGGGAACCCGAGGTGCTGGGCCGGTTCTGGTGCGAGGTCCTGGACTTCGTCGTGCTCGATCGAATGGACGACGGTTCGTTGGAGATCGGCCCTCGCGAAGGCTTTGGCGGTCCACAGCCGACGATCATCCTCAGTCGCAGAGATGAACCGGAGAAGGGCAAGCCTCGCCTGCATATCGACGTCAACACTACTGATCGCGATCAGGAGGCCGAACTCGAACGCCTACTGGGTCTCGGTGCGCGCCCGGCTGACATCGGCCAGACAGGGCAGGAACAGTGGCATGTTCTCGCGGACCCCGAGGGTAATGAGTTCTGCCTGCTGAAGGCTCAACTCGATCCACTCTGATGCTCAACGGCCATGGATCGGTATCGGACTTCGCCTGGGGCTCAGCGGAACACGCCAGACCAATTCGGTGACACCGTTCTCGCTGGTGATGTTGCTCGAGCCTCCACATTGACGAGCGCGGGTCGCAAGGTTGTCGAGACCGTGGATTCTGGTCGCTTGGTCGATACCCACACCGTCGTCGACGATGCTGATGACAAGCTCCTCGGTGGCCCGGATTGTGACGTCGATGGCGTCGGCATGCGCATGTCGTAGAGCGTTGCTCAGGCCTTCGCGCACAACGGCTTCGGCGTGCGGGGCAAGTCGAGCCGGGACGGAACTGTCGATGGTTCCCTCGAAAGTGACGCTGGGAGTGATCGACGAGTGGCCGGACAGACCGTTGACGGCGTCGAGTAGTCGCCGCCGCAGACTTGTGGGCGTGGACATCTCGCTCGTGTGGAGGTCGAAGACTGCGGTGCGAATTTCGCGGACTGTCCGGTCGAGTTGATCGACAGAGGTGTCCAATACGGTTCGAACTGTGTCCTCGTCGCCTGGGCGCTGCAATACCCCCTGCAAGCTCAATCCAGTGGCGAACAGCTGTTGGATGACGTGGTCATGGAGATCACGCGCGATTCGGTCGCGATCTTCGAGGACGTCCACCAGTCTTTCTTTCCGTTGCTGTTCTGCGAATTCGACAGTGACAGAAGCGATGTCTGCCATTGCCGTCAGCTGCTCGATCTCCTCTGTACCCCACGGGCGGTCGCTGCGGCGTGACGCGAAGAGAACTCCGCCGCCGAACGAGGTTCCGGAGAGGGGGAGTGCGATCACCGATTCGTCGCCGGAAACATTCAGTGCCGGAACGGAACTGCCATGTGGTGCAGAGATCGGCCGACGACTGCGCGCAGCGTCGTCGATCACGGTCCCGGACAGATCGACGGCTGAGCCGATCGCGGGGACAGGCTGGGAATCGGCAGCATCGGCGACGTGGACTACCGGCTCTCTGCCGAGGTCGTAGCGAACCACGCACACAAGATTTCCATCCGTGAGATGCCGCGTCGTCCGAACCACCTCCGCTAGCGTCTCGTCGCGGGATCCGCCGCTGAGCAGACGTGCATTGACGGCGGCGACGGCCTTGAGCCAGGCTTCTCGCGTCCGGGATTCCTCGAACAGACGCGCATTGTCGATTGCGATACTCGCAGCATTTGCCAGGATCTGGAGTACGGCCTCGTCACGGTCGTCGAATGCGGTCCGGTCCGAGCTGTCCGCGAGGTAGATGCTCCCGAACACCTCGCCCCTGACGAAGATCGGAACACCGAGAAACGTGTCCATCGGCGGGTGATTGGTTGGAAACCCTGCCGAGGACGGATGCGAGGAGATGCGGTCGGTTCGAACTGGGCAGGGTTCTCGAACAACCAGGCCCAATAGCCCGTGACCTTCGGGAAGACGCCCGATCTCGGCAACCTGACCCTGATCCAAACCGGAGTGGATGAATCGCGACAAGCGGCCGTCAGGGGACTTCACCCCGAGCGCGCCGTAATCCGCCTCGAGGAGATGCCGCGCAACGTCGACTATCTGTTGCAGGGTTTCGTCGAGTTGGAGCGTGGACCCGACAGTCAACACGGCACTGAGCAGCTTGGGAATCGCAGTCGGGTTCAGAGCAGCCACTTCGGCGCTTGCGGCGATGTCGCCGAAAAGGCTGAGTATGAGCGCGTCGCGGCTACCTGGCATGGTGCGTGCCCGTGGTGGCGGAGAAGGGCGAGCCGGACGGCGTCAGCAGGTGAGTAGTCGCCAGGCCCGAAGGATCCGGGTGAGAAGTGCCCGCACGAAGCTTTGTTGCCAGAACTGCAGCCTGCGTTCGACGTTCGAGACCCAGTTTCTCGAGGATGCGTGAAACGTAGTTCTTGACTGTTTTTTCCGAGAGTTCTGCGTGCGTGCTGATCTCTCGATTGCTCAGTCCCTTGCCGATCAACTCGAAGATCAAGAGTTCCTGATCGGTCAACAGGGTTGCCGCAGTCCCCGACTCCTGCTCGGATCGGATGCGCCGCACTAAACCGATCACCGCCTGGGTGTTCAACAGCGATTTGCCGGAAGCAACCGTACGGATCGCTGAAACCAGGTCGTGGCCGCGAATGTTCTTGAGGACGAATCCACGCGCGCCGGCGATCAGGGCGTCGAGCAGTGCGTCGTCGTCGGAGTACGACGTGAGCATTAAGGTGGCTGCGTCCGGGTAGGTCGACGCCAGTTCTCGGCACAGTTCCACACCGTTGCCGTCGGGAAGTCTGACGTCCATGACAACCACGTCGGGTCGGCATTCGGGTATTCCGACCGAGGCTTCGCTAACACACGACGCCTCGCCCACAACATTGAATCCCGATACCTGATTCAACAGGTCTGCCAATCCACGACGGACGATCTCGTGGTCGTCGACCAGATAGATGCCGATCGTCACGGTGGTCACCTCTTCCAGCTCACGCCTGCCATCGATGTTACCGGACGGTAATGTCCCGACAGGATCGGGTTGTCCGACCGATGTTCGACAAAAAACCCGCGTCGAAGGGTGCGAGACCGAGTGTCGATTGCACAGGGTCAAAGGTCCCGACCGTCACGAGATCTGAATCACCACGATCTCGCGAGGCGGCGGGCGAGAGCTGAATATGATTGCGCCGGTGTCTGTTCGAGCCCGTCAGTCGACGGGAGCGAGTTCGACGGAGACGTAGACACCCTTGCCTTTTCGGTGTGCGAGTGCCTCGCCGGGGCGATCGATACCGTCCAGTTGGAGAACGATCGGACCTTGTTCCGGATAGAAATTGCGCCACCAACTCTTTTTGTCCGGCATGGCAACGCCGATTGTCACATGGTCACCTTTTCGTTTGTAGGACACGGGCGCGCTGAAGGTGCGACCGGACTTGCGTCCGACGTAGGTGATGACGGTCATCGAACGGCCCAGTAGTTTGCCTACGATCGGAGCACCGATCAGTGGTTGGACCACTACGTTCACGGCGGCGGATACACGTTGGAAAGTGTTCACGAGAAGCCCTTTCACGACGAATGCTGCACGAATTCGAATCCTGCACGGAAATGGTGTGTGCAGTAGTTCTATCCTGCTCGACCGGGATTGTCGCGTGGGCAGAAATTGGTACAAACCGGTGTGCCGAAGCGAGTAGCGTGGGGTACGTCGAGGGTCATTCGAATATGCGCGGTCAAGCCATGTCGTCCTCGACGCCAACCCGGTCTGTGGTCGAACGGCCGAGAACTGGAGCGCCTGTATGGCGTCGAACCCGTCCGATCTGTCGAATGCACGAGGGCAATCCGAGTCGACTGACGAGGATCAGAAAACACCGTCGATCTGCCCGGCGTGTCAGCACAGTATGGAATCCCACGATCCGCTCGGGGTTCGCTTCTGCGCAGTGACTGCCGACCGCGGTCTCGATCGAAAGTGCATCTGCGCTGCAGATCGCGAGGAAATTCAGCACTACTCGCGATACTGATCCGTCTGGGCATCACGTCCATTCCTTCTCAAGATTCGACTGTCACCTCGACGACACTGCCTGCGCCACTGAAACGCGCCGCGGGTGAACCGCACTGAGGGACAGATTCAGCGTCGTCGCGACCACTTGCCGCGCAGAAGCATCAGGGCGGTAAGGGTGAGGCCCCATCCGATTGTGGACAGTGCGACGCCCACGCCTGCCTGTCCGGTGACATCGGTACTGGCGTCGATACTGAACGCTGTGGTGAATCCTGCAGCAGTGCCGGCAGCTGCAGTCAGACCGCCCGCCTTCATCCATCGCGAGCAATGTGCGGAACCGAAACACACCAGAATCACTGTCAGTCCACAGGCAACGACCTGCCAGGTGGGGAACTGTGTCGGGGCAGGCAGGCCGGGGCCGCGGACTCCGCCTTTGTAGTCGGCTGACCAGCTGAGCCAGCCCACGCAAGACAGACCGCCCAGTGCAAAGGCCAATAGGCCGGTGCGCCACAGTCCTAGTGGGCCCGATCCCGTGTGCCCGGCGCCGAGGGCGGTCGTGGAGTGCTCCGGGCCAGTTCGTTCGGAACGCCAGATTGTCCAGATGATGCTCGCGCCGATGATTGTGGGCACGCCGACGAAGATGAATACAATCCAGAGAAACTGTGGCCAGGAAAACTCGAGATCGACAGTCATGATCGGAGTATGCGCGTACTTCGAATCCCGCGCGCTCATCTATCAATCTGGCGAGTTGCGAGTCAACCTTCCTCGACCTTCTCCACGTGTGTACTTGTAGGGTCCAGGTCGATATTCCGCGCGTTGATCAGTCGAAGCCTGGGAACCGGATCGCCCGTGGTGTCGTCGATCAAGATCGAGTGTGGCTCACCGTCATCGAAGGCGTGGCGCTCTCCCCACTGTCGCAGGCTAGTGATCACGATGAACAGATCCATACCGCGTTCGGTCAGGATGTACTCGTTGCGGGTACCTTGCGCGTTCGGTTGGACTTCGAAGATTCCCTGCTCGACAAGGACTTTGAGCCTGTCCGTGAGAATGTTCTTTGCGATGCCCAGGTTTCGTTGAAACTGACTGAATCTCGATGACCCGTCGAAGGCGTCACGCACGATCAACAGCGACCATCTGTCGCCGATGATGTCGGCCGCTCGGGCCGTCGGGCAGTGCGGGTCCGTCCATTGTGTGCGATCCGGCATCGAGTTCCTCATTGGTTGCGTTTTGAAACTGTATTGACGTAGCCTTCAAATGGTATCAAAACGCAACCAAGTTGAGGTGGAAGTGACTGCACGTCATGCTGTCGAGAACGCACGGGGCAGGTTGAAAATGCCTCGCGGACTTCGCCTGTTGCTCGCAGTGCTCTGCGGGGTCTCGGTAGCCAATATCTACTACGCACAGCCGCTCCTCGGGCAAATCGGCTCGGATCTTTCCATTCCTCCGGCCGGCCTCGGTTTCGTAGTCGCACTCGCCCAACTCGGTTATGTGGTGGGGTTGATCGTGTTGGTGCCACTGAGCGATCTCGTGAATCGAAAGAAATTGATCGCAATCCAGATCGTCTCTGCTGCAACGGGAACGATGCTTGTTGCTCTGGCCACCACGAATCTGCAGCTGTTGATCGGGATGGCGGTCGCAGGCACGTTCTCGGTAGTTGTTCAAGTCATAGTTGCCTACGCTGCGGCAATCAGTGACCCGGACGAGCGGGGCGCAAACATCGGTGTCATCACCAGCGGCGTTGTCGTCGGAATCATCCTCGCTCGGACTGTCGCCGGCGCAGTTGCGGATCTGGCAGGCTGGCGGGCGGTCTACGCGGGATCCACTTTCATTTCGGTACTGGTCGCGGCCGTCGCGTTGACGATGCTGCCGAAAGATCCTCGTTCGCAACCCGATAGGCGTTCGTACGTGCGCGCAATGGGGTCTGTCGTGACATTGACTCTTACGAACCGACTGTTTCGCACCCGGGCACTGATCGCCTTGTTCCTTTTCGCGTCCTTTGGTGCTTTGTGGAGCGGAATGGCCCTGCCGTTGAGTGAGGAACCATGGCGGTTGTCGACCACGCAGATCGGGCTCTTCGGAATCGCAGGATTGGTCGGAGCATTGGGCGCGGTCGGTGCCGGCCGGTGGGCCGATCAAGGCAAAGCGCAACGCGTCACCGGGGCGTCGTTGGTCGTTCTCTTGCTGTCGTGGGTATTCAACGCGCAGGCGACGCACTCGCTGGTGTTACTCGTAGTCGGTGTTGTTGCGTTGGACTTTGCCGTGCAGGCTGTTCATGTCACGAGCCAGAATCTGATCGTCGCGAACACGCCGGAATCGTCGGGGCAGATCATCGGTAGTTACATGGTGTTCTATTCGTTGGGCAGCGCGGCTGGGGCGGTTTCCACCACTATGGTTTTCGACGCGGCAGGGTGGGGCGCTGCAAGTTTTCTCGGCGGCGCCTACGCGTTTGCGGCCTTGATCGCATGGACGGTCGATCGCTTGCGGACTCGCATTACCCTAGGGAGTTGGGAGCCACGTCCTGGCCGCGACGACCAAGGCGTTCACACCGATTGTCAGGGTCGGCTCGATCACGGGGGCGTAGTGCGGAGAGTGATTCGACGGCACGGTTCGCAAAGCCGGATCGGTCATGTCACCTGTCGTGAACAGTGAAGGGTCAGTACCACCCAACAGCCAGTACGACAGTGGCGCACCGGCATTGGTCGCGAGGACACCGACGTCTTCACTACCTGCGCCCGCGCCGGGGTCGAGAATCTTGTTCGTTCCCAACCATTCGGCAAAAGCATCGAGGGTCTTGTCCAGCGCTGCCGGATCATTGACGACGATCGGAAAGCGCTCAGTCTCGGTGATGGTCGGTGGGGTGGGTGCACCGGCGGTGGCCGCTTCGCCCCGGACGATGCGGTCGACGCTGTCGAGGATGCGTTGACGCACACCGGCGTTGTAGCTACGGATGTTGAGTTGGAGTTCCGCTTCACCGGGAATGACGTTGGCGGCATCTCCAGCATGAATGGAGCCGACGGTGAGGACCGCCGTCGCAGTGCTCGGCACTTCGCGTGAAATGACAGTTTGTAGGCGGAGCACGGTTTCGGCTGCCATGACCACGGGATCGACGGAGTTCTCCGGCATCGATCCGTGCGCGCCTTTTCCGACCAGTCGCACACGCAACGAGTCCGATCCCGCATACGAGGGGCCGGCGTGCCCGGCGATCGTGCCCGCCGGTAGCGGCGATACGTGTTGTCCGAGAACGATGTCGGGCCTCGGGAATCGCTCGAACAGTCCGTCGTCGACCATGGCTTGCGCACCCGCGCCAAGTTCCTCAGCCGGTTGGAAGACGAGGACAAGAGTGCCAGACCAGGTCCTCGTATCCTGCGAGAGGATCCGGGCCGCACCGAGTAAGCAGGTCGTATGCAGGTCATGGCCGCACGCGTGGCTGACCGAGACGGTCTTTCCCTGATCGTCGGCCGTTGTCACGGTGCTGGCATAGTCCAATCCGGTTTCTTCCCGAACCGGGAGGGCGTCCATGTCCGCACGCAGCAGCGCTGTGGGGCCCGCTCCGTTCTTCAGGACTCCGACGACTCCGGTAGTCCCGACGCCGGTAGTCGTGTCGAATCCCAGTGCTGTCAAATGTCCTTCCACCAGCCTGGATGTTCGATGCTCGTGAAATCCAAGTTCCGGGTTGCCGTGGAGGTCTTTGTACAGGTCGATCAAATCCAGATCGACTGCGATTGTTTCGTGCAATGACGAGGTCATGGGCGTCCTCTCGGTAGCGTCTTTTCAGGCTAACCGGGATGACGGGTCGGTAAACAGGAGCTTAGGCACCACCGCGTCCGTGATGCGGAGTTCTGGTGCTACGGCACGTAGAACGATGTGACACCTGGGGTGATGATGGATCCGGCAACAGACATCACGGCGACAGCGACTTGACCGGTCCCGGTCTGCACGATCGCCTCTGCCGGGACTCCGTTCAGACCGTCCGAGAGCCGAGCGGATCCCGAGGCCCCGGTCGAAAGGTTCAGCCAGCGTACTTCGGACGAGAGCAGGCATCCCCAGCGGTCTTCCTTGCCGCCGGTGATCGTCACCGTGCCGGGTTGTTCGTCGACTACAGCTACGCAGCGGACGGCGGGCGCGTCGAAGCTGCCGTTCGGGTTGCCGTACGGCGCAGGGTTGATCTGAAACGGAATGGTCACCGAAGCGGATGCGAGGGCTACCGGCGTCAGAGCCGAAACGATCACGACGGATGCGCAGACGCTCAGTCGGCGAACGAGATTCATCACGGAAGCCTCCAGCCATATCCAGGTGATTTGCTTGTATTCCCCGACATAACGTCTTGGTCGTAACTTCCCTTCTTGCACCGCTGTATTGAAGACGACAGCCTCACCATATCCGGTTGCACAGAAGAATTCAGGTACTCGTCGCTATTCGATACAGTAGCGGCCTCAGATGCCGTCCGTCGAGCCGATCGAGGGGATCAGAACGCGCGGGTTCAAGATGTTGTTGGGGTCGACAGCATTCTTGATGGTCCTGTTCAGTTTGCTGACGACGTGATCGAGCGAATTCGAAAGAGTATCTCGTTTATCCTGTCCTACACCATATTCTGCCGTTGCAGAACCTCCCAAGTTTCTCGTCAGTTCATAGATCTCTTGTCGTGCTGCAGAGGCGGCTTCCGCGGCGGCCTCGTCTCCGATGGGGTAGTTGAGGACTGGGTGCGTGAGCTCGTCAGCGGCGTGGGTGTAGCTGACGATGGTGGTGCTGTAGCGCTTTGCGATGTCGGCTATACCGTCGGTGAGCTCGGGGAGTCTGTCGATGGGTACCGCGACGTCGTCGCCGATGACCACCCCTTTCTTCTCGAAGGCTTCGTAAACGGCATAGCGGGGGCGGATGAACAGTTCGCCTTCGTGAGGGTCGTCGGTAGCGTATGTAGCTGTGGCTCGATGCTTTTCGCAGAGAGTGCTCATCAATTTCATCTCTGTCTCTGCGCCGTTACCGGCGTCGGATCGCCCGATCAGTAGTGCTCCGGCATCGGTGTCCAGTTCCATGTTGAGGAAGTCTTCCGCCACCTTGATGGCTGCGTTGTCGAGGATTTCGAGTTCTGAAGGGCGTATGGAACTTGTGATATCTCGGGCAGCGGCGACTGCGTCGGCCATGAGTGGAAAGAAGGCCACCAATGTGTGGGGAGTCGGAGGCTGGGGGATGAGTCGCAGCGTCAGTTCGGTTATCACACCGAGCGTTCCTTCACTGCCGACGAATAGCTTGGTCAATGCAAGCCCTGGGCTGTCTTTGATCCGTTTTCCGCCCAGGTCGGCGACGGATCCGTCAGGCAGCACAACCGTCATACCCAGGATGTAATCACTGGTGACGCCGTATTTTATGCAGCACGGTCCGCCTGCGTTGGTGGCGGCATTACCGCCGATGGAACAGATTTCATAAGACGACGGGTCTGGTGGATAGTACAAACCTTCGCGCGCGGCAACAGCCTTGACGTCATTGGTGATTGCCCCTGGTTCGACGATCGCGGTTCGTGACGAGACGTCCACTCGAATAGATTTCATTCGCTCGAGGCTGAGGGTGATAGCGCCGTCGACGGCGGTGGATCCGCCGACGACGCTCGTGCCGGCGCCCCGTGGAATGACCGGGACATTGTGACTGTTGGCGAAGCGCAAGGTCTCCTGGACGTCGGCTGTCGTCGAAGCACGTATGACGGCGATCGGCGTGCCGGCTGCGGGATCGAAACTCCAGTCCTGCCGATAGGACTGGAGTAGATCTGGATCTGTGATCATCGCACCCGGCGACAATCGCTGGGCGAGCGTGTTCAAAGCGTCGACATTGACCATGATCTGGCTTCAGCCTTCCGATCCGAGATGTGAAACTCATTGTGTCCAAGGCATGTCCGTGGACCTAAGAGTTGAAAGTTAGTATCTCGAGTGCGGTTGAGATCCACCGAATGTGGCGCACGTCATATGTTGCTGAGGTCGGTCAGTACCTGATCGAAGGCGCCGGCACGTCCAGGTGTCACTACCTTCTGAAACAGTGTCAGGACACATTCGTCAAGGGTGTCCGTTGCCGTGAGGGTTCTTCTGGTGACGATACTTCTACCGGACCATCGCCCACGTTCCATGTGAGCCAATGCGATTCCGTCACGCCGGGCTGTTGCCTTTCGGCCCGATGAATGAACGAAGAGGTATCTTCTGCCCGCGATATCGACTTCGCACAGCTTGTTCTTGCGGCGCATGGCCTTTGGCTTCTGGTCGATCAGGGTCCCGATCGTTCCGTCGGACAATCGAAGTGATGCAGGTCGGCCTTTGCGGAATGTGAGCCTGGGTCGATCCTGCTCGGCTGTTGACGGTTTCCTCTTCCGCCCGTCGGCAACGCTCTCCAATCCGTCGTCGGGTGCGGGAATCAGTTCGCCTTGGATGCTCCCCGACGGATCGAATATCGATACGGCCGAACTACCTTCGGCAAGGTTCACGAACCAGCCGGTCTCGGTAGGGGAGTTCCATTTCATGCAGATGATTATCCTTCATCAGTGCCGAGGAACATCCGCAGATAGTCTGAGACGCGAATCGCGGTCAGGATTCGACAGTCACTTCGACGACGCCATCGTCGCTGTTGAAACGAACCGCCGGCCAGTACCCGTCCATGAAATGCAAACCGCACGAGTCTGTCAGACCAAGGACGACGTGGTTGTCGGGAAAGACCTCGACGGACTCGAACACCAAATCGCGCAGTGCATCGATCACTTCGTCCTGTGACGGAGCTTCTTCGCTGAATTCGCTGACAATCGCTTCGACAGCCAGACGATGAAGAGCCTGGTGCTGCTCGAAGACGTGGCGTAGGCGGGGAAGCATGCCGCGTACGGCGTCAGGCTCGAGTGAGTGGGCGATAAATCCGACGTCCCGCCCGTCGAGGCTGCAGGTCAGGCTGTAGTAGTCGTCGTCCAATCGCTCACCGTCGGACAAGATGTAGTGCCCGCGGACAAGGGTGCCGAGCGTTTCGTCAACGATGCCGGAGTCTGTCGTCACGAGAGCAGCCTAAAGGTCGACGAGGGCAAGGCGTAGTTCTGCTGAGACGGCCACAACGCCCGAACCGTGGCAAGAGCTGTTTTCGCCAATCCACTCGCAATGTCCCGCTGACTGGGCATCCGGAACCTTCTGCGCCGCGACTGCCTTAGCGTTCTACGTCGATAACCACGTGAAGGGATTTGTTCAATGGCTAAGAATCAGGCACCCCCCGCGACACAAGCCAAGGACATCGTTGTCGATCTATTGGTCATCGGGTCCGGTACCGGCATGGCTGCCGCCCTCACCGCGAACGAACTCGGCTTGTCCACGCTGATCGTGGAGAAGACGCAGTACGTCGGCGGTTCGACGGCGCGGTCCGGTGGGGCGTTCTGGATGCCTGCCAACCCGATCTTGGCGAAAGCCGGTGCGGGCGACACCGTTGAGCGCGCGAAGACATACGTGCGTTCGGTGGTCGGTGATACTGCGCCTGCCCAACGAGGAGAAGCCTTCGTCGACAACGGTGCGGCCACCGTCGACATGCTCTACCGCACGACGCCCATGAAGTTCTTCTGGGCCAAGGAATACTCCGATTACCACCCCGAACTGCCGGGCGGTAGCGCCGCCGGACGTACTTGCGAGTGCCTGCCGTTCGACGCGTCGGTACTGGGAGCGGAACGCGGTCGCCTGCGCCCCGGTTTGATGGAAGCCGGACTGCCGATGCCGGTGACGGGTGCGGATTACAAGTGGATGAACCTGATGGTGAAGAAGCCGAGCAAGGCTTTCCCTCGCATCATCCGCCGCCTGGCGCAGGGCGTTTACGGCAAGTACGTACTCAAACGTGAATACATCGCGGGCGGTCAGGCGCTCGCCGCCGGCCTGTTCGCCGGTGTGGTCCAGGCCGGTATCCCGGTGTGGACGGAAACGTCGTTGGTTCGGCTCACCACCGAAGATGGCCGCGTAACGGGTGCAGTTGTGGTGCAAGACGGACGTGAAGTGACGGTGACCGCTCGGCGCGGTGTCGTCCTGGCAGCCGGCGGGTTCGACCACAACATGGAGTGGCGCCACAAGTACCAGTCCGAGAGCCTCGGTGAGCATGAGAGCCTGGGCGCAGAGGGCAACACCGGCGAAGCGATCGAGGCAGCACAAGAGCTCGGCGCAGGTATCGGATCGATGGATCAGTCCTGGTGGTTCCCCGCGGTGGCAAGCATCAAGGGCCGCCCGCCGATGGTGATGCTCGCAGAGCGTGCGCTGCCCGGCTCTTTCATCGTCGACCAGACCGGTCGTCGATTCGTGAACGAGGCGACGGACTACATGTCGTTCGGCCAGCGCGTGCTCGAACGGGAAAAGGCTGGCGATCCGGCCGAGTCGATGTGGTTTGTTTTCGACCAGGAGTACCGCAACAGCTATGTGTTCGCAGGCGGTATCTTCCCCCGTCAGCCGCTTCCGCAGGCGTTCTTCGAGTCGGGCATCGCGCACCAGGCGAGCAGTCCGGCCGAACTTGCCCGCAAGGTCGGTCTCCCCGAGAATGCGTTTACCGAGTCCTTCCAGAAGTTCAACGAGGCCGCTGCTGCGGGTAGCGATGCGGAGTTCGGTCGCGGCGGCAGTGCATACGATCGGTACTACGGCGACCCGACGGTGTCTCCGAACCCGAATCTCCGGCAGCTCGACAAGAGCGCCCTCTACGCGGTGAAGATGACGCTCAGCGATCTGGGCACCTGCGGCGGTGTGCAGGCGGACGAGCATGCACGCGTGCTTCGTGAGGACGGCAGCGTCATCGACGGCCTGTACGCGATCGGCAATACCGCGGCCAACGTATTCGGTCACACCTACCCGGGCGCCGGCGCGACGATCGGCCAGGGACTGGTGTACGGATACATCGCGGCCCATCACGCAGCAGAGAAGTAGCTCAAACTATAGATGCACTAGCTAGTAGATCGACCTGACGGGAGATCAGCGCGCGTTTCGATGCCGGAACGTGCACTGGTCTCCCGTTCGGCGTGTAGCAGCATTGCCAGCTGTATGTCCCATCTCGATAACGCTGACGTGCCGGGTGGCCGAGGCGCGGTATCGTCTCCAGAAGTGATGTGAGGCACTGGGACTCTTTCACCAGATGCCGTGGAATGAAGTGGCGCCTGATATCGACCGGTCGGGTCGAAAACGCAAAAACAGGTATGTACCCAGGTAATTCAACCGTGGTGTGGAGCGTCGTGAAGCGACAGCGTATGAGGTGATTCCTCATCCGCAACGCAAGGATCTCCATGTTCCACCCCATTTCCGACCAACCGGGTAGACACCCACCCTGTCGATCTTCGAACAACATGCCCTCAGTTCGGTCCGGCATTCGTCGTCCTCGATCAACGATCGATTCAGGCACTGCCTCGATGTAGAACCCGTATCTCCTGTGCTGTCACCAGGAGATACAGACCTGCGGGTCTATGCGCGCGATCGCGTTCGAGAGTGGTCACCGTACTTCTCTCCATGGCGCAATCCGAAAATCTCACTCCAACGGAGTCTTGGTGCGATGCACCGCGTAGCTCAGCACGTACTGAGTGCTGTCTGGCGGTGGAACCTGCGCCGGCTCCGAGCACATCAGTCAAGGAAATTATGAGTAAGCACAGAAAACACAAGCCTTCCAGCACAAAACGATTCATCGCCGTAACTGCAGGACTGGGCGCCCTTGTGGGGGCCGGAGCAGTTGTCAATGCAGGTACCGCCGGTGCGCAAGGCTGGTCGGCGAGTTGCAGTTGGGAGTGGCCGGTAAGCGGATCACTTTCGCAGGGGTACCACGCAGGACATGACGGAGTCGACTTCGCTGTCAACGTCGGCACCGCGCTCCACGCGCCCACATCGGGCACAATTTCTGTTGCCGGACCCAATGATCCGGGTGGATACGGAACGTACATCCAGTTGGAAGCGGACAGTGGCGAGCAGATTCAGATGGGCCACCTCTCCGAAACATGGGTCGGTGTGGGGCAACACGTCGAGGTAGGCGACCAGATCGGGGCAACGGGTAACACCGGTAGCTCCACCGGTCCACATCTGCATCTCCGCATTCACAGTGGAGGCGCAGTCGATCCCATGTCCTTCCTGGGTTCGATCGGCGCGTGCGATACCGGGTCGAGTATTGTTCCCGCGCCCGCGCCCGCGCCCGCGCCCGTGCCGGCACAGGACGTAGCACCCGAATTTGCACCGGAACCGGCGCCTGCGCCCGTTGTCTACTCTGAGGCATCCGAATCTGCACCGGTAGAAAGCATTCCGGAGTCGGAGACTCCAGCGTCCGGCTCAGAGGTAGTCGTTGCAGCCGGTGATACATTGTTCGACCTCGCGGCAGAACGAGGTCTCACCTGGCAGCAGGTGTGGGACATCAATCCACAGATCGCCGATCCCGATCAGATCTTTGTGGGCGACGTAATCAACTTGTGAGAGTGAATAATTCGATACTGATCCTGGGATGAGTCAACGATTCGTATACGACCGGTTCCAGTACCCGAGTTAACTCCGAGTTCCAGTTGGTGCGCGTGAGCGCTGCAGCCGGGCCGTGCATTTCACGGTCCGGCTGTTTGCGCGCTCCGAGAAGTGATTCCCACCGAAGTGCTGATGCGTGGTGGTTCGCTTCTTGGACAGCCGCAGCCAATCGCTGGGGATTTTGCCGATTCTATTGAATCCGTGAACCGGTCCACGATCACCTCCCTACGTCGACGTTGGTCAGATGAGGACGTCGATAATTTACGGGCGCAATTGCTCGATCAGTCGCAGATCGTCAAGCCGCCCCACACTCTCGTCTCCCCACGGGCGGGGACCGACGATGGTCTGGTAGATGTGCGCGGCCTGTCTGCGGGTAGCGGTGGATTGGACATCCGGTATCTCACGTTGGAAGGGATTGATCTCAGTTTTGCTCGGGGTGTGATCTCCGTCTTTGAATCCGAATTATCCGACTGCCGTTTCGATTTCGTGGCACTGACCGGACAATCCAGGTTCAGCCAGGGCAGTATCCGAAAATTCCGAGGAGACTGACGATCTCCTACGGCTCGGCCTGCATCGGCTTCCGCTCGCCGAGTTTCCGAGGTTACGGTCGATGGCTACGATCATGGCTCACTGCGACGGGCAGGACGAACTCGAGCGCGGCCTGGCAATCCTTCTGGAGGGTCTGGCGACGGCTTCGCCGCCGTCGAGTGCAGAAGCCTGACCACTGCCACGTTGGGTGGCGACATGAGACGACCTCGACGGCCACACAATTCAGGGGACCGACGAGGCCGGTGAACGCCAGTGAGGTCACTGACGTTTACATATTAACCGTACGTGTCACGGTTGGAGGGCGGCGGCGAGCTTCGTCCTGGGTGTGTGAGTGTTTCGTCCTGCTTCGCCCATTTCGGGCGGTTCTTCTCTCGAGTGCCGGCTGGTATGCGCAGATTGCACGGTGAACGACCTGCAAGCTGCGCGTGTGCAAAGACGCCTGAACGGCGCCTTCCGTCCGCCAGGATGAACGGACGGAAGGCGCCGTATCAGATGCGGGTGCCCGCATCCGTCGAGATCGGTCTGGGCCTGTCAGGGTTGAAATTCTTCATTGTGGGGATTCTCCGGCGGGCTGGTTGCGAGTATGCGTTTCCACCACTTTTGCCGCTGCGGGTCTTCGTTCCAGACGACCGGTTCGGCCAGGGTGGTGGCGGGGGCCATGGTTGTCGCGGACATAGTGGACCTCCTGGGATGAACGGTTCTTGTGCAGGCGATTTCGCACAATGCGCTGCAGAATCCTGCGGTGCGATCCCGATGTATGGGTAGCGCTACAGGCCGAACAGGTCAGGCCTCGATCTGACCCTGAGCTTCTGACTCGGAGTTCGCAGTGCGGGACGGCGGCCCCGACGAGATTTCGATCCGCCTCGGTTTTGCCTTCTCGGCGATCGGCAAGGTCACGGTCAATACGCCGTTGTCGTACGAGGCGACGATTCGCTCGGAATCGATGTCCTCACTGATGGACAGCTGCCTTCTGTACGTACCCGTGAAACGTTCGCCGGCCAACCACGTCACTCCCTCTTCGGAGAGGGCACTGCGGTGCGCGGTCAAGGTCAGGGTCGAGCCGTCTACCTGTACGTCCACCGATCCTGGGTCGACGCCGGGAAGATCGGCGTGCAGAACGTAGTGGTCATCGATCTTGTAGAGGTCCATTGGCATGAAGCGTGGACTTCGGTTACTACCGGTTCCGGTAGCAAGCAAGGATTTGGTGATCGCGTCGATGTCGGTGAAAGGATCGAAACGAAGCACAGCAACACACCTCCCGTAACGTCGAAGAAAGGTCACCGTCACCTCGACGGCGACCGAACTCACTGTGCGAGAACATGATAACCAACGAATCTGGCACTCTGCAACCTTGAGTGCCAGATCTTTTTCGGTGAACTTCGGTCCGATTTTCGGAAGTATCCGAAAGGGCGCGATCAGTTCGCCAGGGATGTCAGAGGGTCCGGCGAAACACCTTGTTTTCGTCTACTGTGACGGCACCGGATGCGATGAGTCGTTCGAGGTGTAGCTGAGCTGTCCGTCGTTCGACGGCGTCGACGTACGGGGCCGATACGTGGGGGCGGTAGACGAGTCGATGAGCGACTATGTCTTCCAAGAGTTTTGGTTCGCCGAGGAATTGGAGGAGACGGTCTTCGCGGCTCAGTAGTTTGTCGCGGTAGGCAGACAACCGGCGACGGAACGCGTCGCTGCCCTCGACCACGCCTTTCTGGTGGAAGGTTCCGTACCAGCGTGCGTCGATCGTTGCGACGTGGTCGATGGAGTCGAGGAAGTCGTTGACGCTGCTACCCAGGTCGCCGTACATCGGGCCGAAGGAGGTGAGGTCGATGTCGGCGACGTAGAAGAAGCCGTCGGGTTCGACGAGGACCCCGCAGTGTCCGCGGGTGTGCCCTGGCAAATGAATGACTGTCGCAGTGCGGTCACCGAGGTCGAAGACGTGGCCGCCCGCGATCCCCGACACGTTCTCGTGGGTCGGGGGTATGCCGTATTGCGTAGCAATCGACTGCTGGACCTCGACTCGTTCGTTCGGAGGAAGGCCGTAATTGGCGAGCATCGTGTCGAGGGATGCGACTGCGGGTGCGTCGAGGTGGTGCGCATAGGCCGGGGTGTCGAAATGGCGTAGTCCGGCGATGTGGTCCTCGTGGCCGTGGCTGACGAATACGAGATCTGCACCTACGGGATCTCGGTCGAGGGATAGCGAGGGGTCGATGACGAGCGTGCTTTCAGATCCGTGCACTACCACGGTGTTTCCGTAGGGGACGGCACCACCGTTCTCAGGAACCAGTACCGAGACCTTGCCGAATTCTGCAGGTGTGAACATCTTTCGCCTTCCTCGTGACGATCGTGTCGTGACGACACCGGCTTGTAGGCTCGAATCAGTGGAGATGTTGTCGAGACGTCTCGACAGTATCCGTTGCCCAAGCGGCGAGGTGCATCGGATAGTGGCAGTAGATCCAGTCAGTGTGCAGTGCTGGCTATTTCGTCGAGAGTCCGTTCGACGGCTCGGGCGATCTTGCTTGCAGGTGGGAGATGCTCGGCATCGGCCTGAATTCCGATCCAGAATGTGTCGTTGTAGGACGCTGCGGTGAAGCCGACGCGGACATTGCCCGCCAACGGGCCCAGAGGCCAGAGTTCGACGAGCGCTGCCCCGTCGAGCGTGAGCGGGCCGCTCGGTCCATGGACGTTGGACACGACTGCACCGATCATGTGCTGCCGCTTTGCGAGCTTGTCGAAAATGCCGGCGATACGCGGTGACCGAAAGGTTGTTCCCGCAGCGCGTGCGGAAGGTTTGGCCGCAGCGGTTTGCTTCGCGACGATCGCGACTGTGCGTTGTGGGTCGGTTTCGCGAAGTGGGAGGTCGATGATCATGAACCCGACGGCATTGCGTGCGCTACCGATCGCTGTGACTGCGACGGGTACCGATACCGCAATCGACGTGGGGATGGGCTCGCCGCACTCTTGGAGGATGAATCGCAGTCCGCCGCCCACCGCAACGAGATAGGCATCGTTCAAAGTTCCTCCCGCTTGCTGCGCGGCATGCTCGATCAGAGAGGTGTCGACGTTGACGAACGAGATCGATCTCGTGGGACCAATGGCGCCCAGCAACACCCGTGATCGGATTGGCCGGTGCAGGAAAGTACCGATTCGAAATCGGAGGAGGTCGAGGGAACCGGCGGCCTTCGGAGGGATGTTTGGCACGGGAGCGCCCGGGTCGATTCTTCTCGAATCAGGCGAGGCGAACAAGCGCTCGAAAAGGTCGCTGGCTCTGGCGCCGTCGAGAACCGCGTGATGCACTCGGATGACGATGCCGCACAGACCCGGTCGAGCTGCAGGAACGAAGGCGATGTGCCACAACGGTCGGGTGGTGTCGAGGGGTTGCATCACGAGTCGACCACAGACGGCTTCGAAGTCGGGTTCTATAGGCCCGCGTTCGTCAAGCGAGAGATGGAGGTCGAAGTCGATGTCGTTTTCCGTCCACCACCATGACCCGTTCCGCATAACCGGTCGTTGCCGCAGTAGTGGCTCCTGCGCGATGTGAGCGGCGAGTGTGCGGTGAAGTCGCACTAGATCAGGTCGACCGTCTCGATCGACGAAGCCACCCGGAGAGAGCAGTCCGGCAATAGTGACCAGGTACGGCTGGACATCCACACCGAGCTGGAAGCTCGCAGCGTCGACGGGTGATATCGGCACGTCGGGTGTGGTGTCGACCATCTGCTGAGCCTAATCGAGGTGACACGGTGGACGGCGCTGGTTTCGGCTAGCGGATCACCAAGTCGTGGTCGGTGGCGCTGAGCGTGATCGCGGCAATGTGGTTTCCGCGCATCCAGTCCTGCACGAACGCGTCCAGAGCGGGGTTCGATGCCCGATCCGCGTACGCGTCCGACGGGATCTCGATTGCCCCGACGAGGTGGCGCGGATCGGCATCGAGGCCGGATGCGCGGGGAGCCATCCGTAGTCCGTCGGCGGTGTGCAGGACGACCGGAAGAACCGTGCCATCCGGTGCAGTCACGGTCGCGGTCCGGGTGGTGGCGACCGGGTCGAAATGGTCCACGTCCAGTCGGTATCCGGACGGTTGTGCGTGCTGGCCGATCGCGTCGAGCATGCGCGGATCCACCACAGAGTACGGAAACCCGATGTCGATCAGAGCCTGACCGTCGATGGCACCGTCGCGGGCGGGCAAGGTCGTGGACAAGTGCCAGGGGGCAGCGGGGGACAGAGTATCCGTCGACCGGTCTGTCGGCCCGTTTTCGATCAGTGTGCCGAGGAGGGACGCGCCGGTCGGCGTGAACTCCCAAGCATCCCCGACGAGATCCTTGTGCCAGAAACCGGATTCGGCGCCGCGGCGGCCCTCGACACGCAACTCACGCCGGTTCGGGCCGGGACCGAGTGAGTGCACACTGATCGCGGATGTGACTTCACCGGGAATCTTGGGCTGGTGCACCCAGTCGGGCGCCGGAAGTTGGATCGCGGCGGTGCTGCGGTCCAGAGTTTCGGCCACGAGGTTGGGTGCCGACGGCTTGTCCGACTGATCTTCCCAGCTGTAGCGGAAGAAGATCGAGTCCGATCCCGAAGAATCGAAATCAAATGTGCGGGTGTATATGTCGCCGTACTTGTTCATCACGAAAGTGGTTGATCCGGCCGCCGACAGCGAGTCCGCCTGGAATCGCCCGCCGAGCGGGCCGCCGATCTCGTAGCTGTCGTCGTTGGGCAGCCACGGGTCTGCGTAGGTTATTCGGCTGCCGTCCGCGGTCAGCGTGGGGATCATCGTCATCTTAGCGAGCCCGACGAAGTGAATCCGTCCTGCGATGTCGGTGAAAGTTTGATTGTCCCAAGGCGACGAGACGCTCAGTGCCCACCCGTTCGGCCGGTCTCCTGGAAGTTGTCGACCTGTGCCGCTCCACAGGGGCGCACCCCACGCTGAGGTCCAGTTCCATACCAGCGGATCCTGGGAGGCGTTGTCCATCGTGTAGATCCAGCCGTTGTCGTCGACCGCGACGAGTTCGTCGTCGTCCAGTGATATCCCGACCAGTCGTCCACGCAGGCACTCGGGCATCGGCACGAAACGCCACGGTTCAGCCGTTGATGCGCCTGGCTCTCGTGGCCGAGCGAGTAAGTCGTGGTCGACGAGCGCGAAGTCCCAGAAACGATTGAATTGGGTAGTTGGCGTGCGGATCTCGACCGAGCCGGGGGCGGTTGAACTGGTGAATGTCGGTAGGTTTGCCAACCCGACTCGACCTCCACCGGAGGGCGCACCTGGTGGCAGTTGGGCGGTTCCGAATGGTATGCAACTGGCTGGCCCGGGTTCGGTGGGCGCGGCGGCGGCGAGGGGAGTGGACCACAGGAGGGCGGCGGAGAGGAGGACGCCGACGCTCAGTAGTCGCGGTCGGCACGGGTGCGAAACTCCACTCGCGGTCTCGTTCACCGTCCGATTGTCGCACGATTCGCGTTGTTTGTACGGATTGTGCAGATTGTCTATGTGTGCCGGTTGTGGCGCAGAGTGCCGATCGCTGTGGTGGATGTTGTGGGTGGAACGAGAGTGCTTGTACTGCAAAGGCGTTCGTCATGTAACTGAGTTTGCCATGACCTGCAGATACGGTGGGGTGATGAGAAGGCCGAAGTCGTTGGGTGAATGGTGGTAGCTGATCCTCCGGCGTCCGCCAAGCCCCCTGGGCCGATTCTTCTTGCCTTCACCGTTATTCCGCTTGTTGCGTTGATCCGCGAGCATTACGGTTGGTGGCCTTCGCCGTTCGGGGAGTTCAGATGGTTGGATCCCATCCTCGTCAGCGCTGTGGCTCTGCTCATCTCGAGCGTGGTCGGTCTGGTGTGGGCAATCCGTACCCTCTATGTCCTCGGCCAGGACCGACGGTGGTCGTGGTGGATCCTGCCCTCTCCGGTTGCCATTATCGCCGTGGTCGCTGCGGTGTTGTTGATGCCACCAGCAACTTTCCTCGACAAGAGCGGCGAGTTCGAGACCATCGCGATTGCTCTGCTGGAGCAGCCTGGATCGACTCTCGAAGAGCTCGAGATCGGCCAGTTCGATATCAGTAGTGCCCATGTCGTACGTCCCGGTGAGGTCTACTTCATCGACAACGACAGCATGTTCATCACCTCGAGTGGGCGGGCGTACGCGCCCAGCGGCCCACCATCGGGGTTCGATGATTTCTCCGCAACTCACCTCGGCGGACCTTGGTACGAGTTCACTGCGGTGTGGCGTGACTGATAAATCGAGTGGCCGGTGACGCTTGCCTCTAGCTACCATCGCGGTGTGGTTACGTACACGGTGAAGCCCCATGGGTGTGAGGGGGTTGTCGGCGTCGTCTTCGCCGGCGACAGATAGCGCACTTCGGACCCGACAGCACTTGGTGCTGATCGGGCCATGAGCTGTACCCACCTTCACCGAGCCACGATTGGTATACACCCATGATCATTTTGACCGATACATCTATCCGTGCCAGCCTCGTCAACGCGAGTCGCAAGGAGAAGTCCGATCTCACCTTGCCAGACGGCTTCGGCACCATCGACTTCGACGCTCTCGACTATCTGGGCTGGCGAGATCCCAAGATGGGCCGACGCGCCTACGCGATCGTCCCGACACTCGACGGGGAGACCATCGGAGTCTTGCTCGTTCAAGCGGAGGCCACTCCGCGGTCGCGCGCCCAGTGTTCTTGGTGCCGAGACACGCGACTTCCCAACGAGGTCGTCTTCTACGGCGCCAAGTTGGCCGGGCCCGCTGGTCGACGTGGCAGCACGGTCGGAACACTGATCTGCCGAGACTTCCAGTGCTCGGACAACGTTCGTAACGACCCCCCGCTCCCTTATGCCGGCTACGATGCCGCCGCTGCGCGCCAGGATCGGAAAGATGAACTGGTGCTGCGGGCTTCGAGTTTTGTAGAGCGGGTGGCTCGGCAGTAGAGCGGACAAATCGGGGTCTGGATAGCACCCTGTTGCGACGCTCGTCCCCCTTCCTGGCTCAGGGAGGGGGACGAGCTGTCTAGACGGCTTTGATCCGAGGAGCACTCCGAGACGGCGCGACATGTGACGTCGCACATGATTGCGCGGTCACGGCGTTGCGCGACGCAATGTTGCCCAGGCTCCGGCGATGCAGGCGATGGCAAGAGCCAGGGGGAGTAGTGCCATCGGTACAACTCGGGTGGTGTCGGCGAACCACGAACCGATCGCCGGCCACCATCCAGCCCACGTGATCAGGATCGCTGACAGGCCGAGCAAGCCGAAAAGTCCGGTGAGGGAGGCGAGTAGGCCGGTGGTCCTCCACCGCTGGTAGATCGCACCTGTCAGCATTGCGATCGAACTGGTCAGCAGCAGCGTCGCGAACAGCGCGAGCAACTGTACGGCGGTGTTGTCGGTGAAATAGCGTGCGATGCCGAACATGCGCATGTGCACACCCCAGCCGTGGGTGGCGGACTCCACCACGGACAGCAGTTGCAGCGCAATTGCGAAGACTGCGGACTGTGCCAGCGCCATTACCGCTGTGGCAGTGAAGAACTCGCGTCGAGTCACGCTCAGTCCGAGCGCGAATGGGAACGTCTGCGTCATCGACTGGAGGTAGAACGCCAGCACGAAACCGTAAACCGAGAACACACTGCCGGTGAATCCTTCACCCTCATCGTTCCCGACGATCGCGTAGATAGTGAAGCTGATCAGGAACGAGATCAACAGGATGCCCACCGGCCAGGCGATCAGCAACGGCCACGCGACTGTGTGCAGTTGTAGGACGGAACCGATCCTGGACCGAGTGGGCGCCTTCGGGACCGTCCGTGGCTCTGTCGTTGTGATGCTCATGCGGTGATCTCCTTGCGCTGCGTCGAAGTCGCGATGACAAGTTCCTGCAAAGATGCCGGTTCCACTTGGACTCCCGCCTCCCGCAGTCGGATTCGCTCGGTCTCTGTCACATCGGCCTGCAACATGATTCGGCTGTGGGCGCCTAGTGTCTCCCGGCGCAGGACCCTGCCGGACGCGGCAACGGCATCCACCGCATCAATGGGACCGGACATCACTACGGCGCGGCTACGCAGTGCATCCGCGTCCTCGTCGACGACAATCCGGCCGCCGTCGACGACAATCACGTGCTCGAGCAGATTGGCTACCTCGTCGATCAGGTGAGTCGAAAGCACCACAGTGCGAGGATGTTCGGCGTAATCGGCAAGCAGACGATCGTAGAACAGTTGGCGTGCAACGGCATCGAGGCCGAGATACGGCTCGTCGAAGAGCGTGAGCGGTGCACGGGAAGCAAGCCCGATGATCACGCCCAATGCTGACCGCATGCCGCGCGAAAGCTTCTTCACCTTGCGGCAGAGGGGAAGTTGAAAATCGTCGAGCAGTGTCTCGGCGAACGCGTGGTCCCAATTCGGGAGTAGATGGCCGGCGGCGACGAGTACGTGCTTGACCTTGAGGTCTTCGGGGTACGTCTGGCTTTCCTTGACGAAGCACACGTTCGCCAGTACGTCGGCATTCTCGAAAGGGGCAGCCCCGAATATCTCGACGTCGCCGCTGGTGTGCAGGTCCTGCCCGGTCAGTATCTGCATGATCGTGGTCTTGCCTGCGCCGTTGCGGCCGAGCAGGCCGTAGATCTTGTTGCGGCTGATCTCGAACGAGACGTCCGCGAGCGCGTCGACGTCCCCGTACTTTCTGCCCACCGAGCGCATCGAGGCGACGAGTTGAGTTTCGTCGAAACGCCTGACGTGGGACTCGCTCGTTGTCGTGCTTGCGTTCATCAGTCCGCCTTCCGGTCGTCCAGCATGGATTTGAGTTCGTCGAGGGAAATCTGGAGGCGGTCGGCCTCCGTGACCAGCGGCTCGATGTACTGGCGTGCGAACGCTTCTCGGCGTCTGAACCTGAGTGCATCGCGGGCGCCGACAGTGACAAACATTCCGATTCCGCGTTTCTTGTAGAGAATCCCCTCGCCCACGAGTTGATTGAGGCCCTTGGCTGCAGTGGCCGGATTGATCCGGTGGAACGCCGCCAGTTCGTTGGTCGACGGCACCTGCCCGTCTTCGGGTAGTGAGCCGTCGATGATCGAACTCTCGATCTGCTCGGCGATCTGCTGGAACAGTGGTCGTCCGTCGTCGATCACGATGATCGGCGCTCGGTGTTCACTGGTTCATTACTCATGTAATGAACCATAGAACGTCGTGGGGCATGTTGGCAATGAGATCGCGGAAACTGGCATCGATGACTTGGGTCTCCGAGCGCTACCCATCGGGACATTCATCGCAGAGGCTGATGGAACAGGCTGGTTGCAGACCAGCTACGACTTCCAGATCCCCGACCACGCGGTCGAAAGCGCAACCTCGAGTACGCCACCGTCAAGGTCAACAAAGCCAACCGAGGCAACAGCGGTGGACAGTTCCGCCAGTGGTCGCAGGGGCGACGACCCCGCGGGGCCTTGCACCACAGGCATTGAACTTCTGCGGAACCGTGGAACGCCCGTTGTAGGTGGTCGACCGCGGGACGGGGCACCTTCGGGTGGCCGGTGGCTATCGCCTCAAAGAATTCGGCTACTGCATCGAAGACGGCAACTATGTCGTGGGGTCATTCTGCATGGACGTTGTAGATGGGGAGTTCACTACGCGTTGACGCAAACACCCGTCAGCATCGGCAACCCGCCATCCAACGTGAAGCAGGCGAAACCAGCGGCCTCGGCTTCGGGTCGTAACCCGCAGTCGTAGAACAGAAGCCGGACCGCATGCCGCGGTCGGGCTGTTTTTCGTCAACCCAAAGACGGAGTCGTATCCACCGCAAGTAGGGACTTAGCGCCCCTTTTTGGTGTTTCTGTACTGATTCGCAATCCCGATACGTACGCTTCCGGCCAGGGAATCGGACACTCGACCAACAGGGGTATCTATGCCGAATGTGACAGTGAAGTTCGGGGGTTCAGACCCGGAAACAGCAGACCTCGCACGCCGGGCACTGCAACCAGTACTCGACAGCATCTACCGCACATACCGCAGGAAACCACTCCCATTCGTCGAAGCCGCACTGAAACGCGCAGGCCGAGGGAGCTTCTCACAAGCAGGAATTGAGCGATTCGCCAATTACATTTCAAGAGGCGACCGACCGATCCTCACCAAATAGTGCGGCCGCCAAAGTCCGCAGCGCTTCCACCGGCTACCTGTTCGACGACCTAAATTGGTCGGTGCCAACTAGGTACAGGTCCATCGTGGTCAACATCGGAGACAGCTCCCGCCCGCGTCCGGGATCGGTAGCTGCCTCAACGTGGCAAGGGCACTCGAGCCAACAGACGTATTCGATCAATCGGAGCTGAGAAGGCTGATTGAGCAGATGCACATTAATCGACCTCTGTCGTGATTCCCCTTCCTTCGGTCTTGGTAGTTGTGTCTTTCGGTCAAAACCCCTGAGTCCTTCGTTGTCCAGAGACTGTTGGAGAACTGCGCAGCCGTCAACGCTGGGAATGCTCGGGGGTAGTACCGCGTGCGCCAAGCAGGAAACGTGATGTCGGACACGGGGTGACAAAGGTCCTTTATGCAGGTCGGACGTCTTTCGTGATGTGTCTGTTATTGGAGTTTCGAGGTATTTCGGCTCCGGGGTATTCGGAGGTGTGGCGGCCAAACGGGACGATTGGTACTGTCCGGTAACTTGTTCAGTTAGTTATCGGTTACCGTCAGGTTGCCGTTCGAAGCTCGGGAGCAGTCCATGGGAATCGGTCAATCGAATCGCGCAGCACGTCCCTGTGTGAAGTCTTTGGTTGGGGCTGTAAGTGTTTGTGCTGCAAGCGGTGTCGTAGCGGGGATCGTCTTCGGTGGAACCGCCTCGGCGGCCCCGACGGCGTTGGCAGACAAGTATGCGAGCACGGTCACCGATGACGGCTGGTCGTTGGATCTTGCTGCTACCAAACTGTCGGCGAATCCGGTGCCGAATCTGGCGACGACGGCGTTCACCCGTGAGGGGTTCGTGTCGGCGAAGGTGACCGGCACGATCGGTGGTGCGGGCGATTCGGCGGTGAAGACCGGTTATGTCGAGCAGGGGTTGCAGATCGGCTGCCAGATCGATGTTTCCTCTGGACTTGGATTGGGGCTTGGTTTTTCGCTCGGCCCGTCTGTCGGTGTGAGTATCTCCGGGGTTCCGTCGGCGAACGTGGGTGTGAATGCGTCGGTGAATCCGAGTATTCAGTCGACGATTGCGCCGGGCACGATCACGACGATTCCGTTGGGGAAGAAGGATCTCGAGTCGTCGAAGGCGTCGATCACGGCAGAGAACGTGCACGTGAAGGTTGATGCGTGCATGGGGCCGGTGACGATCCGCTCGTACGCGCAACTCTCGGTGTCGACGGCGACGTCGGACAACACGTTGTTCGTGTACTCCGATCCCACCTGGCTCTGACCTCTGATCCCGGGGCGGTCACGCGGGGATATCTGCTCGACAGCCGCGCCTCAACTGACTGTTTTCTGACTTCGTTGTGCGCCTTGACATCGACTTAGCGCGCCATTCGATCTTGTCGCATTCAGATCCTCTCTGAATTCATCTGTCCTGCTGCCGTTCTCGTTTATTATCTGGAGTTCATGTGATGGCTGTCCGTAGTGCTGATCATTCTCGGCCTGATCCGATAGCTGATCAACGAGCTGCTGTCGGTCGCGACCGCAACGCTGGCGATGACGACTGGGATCCGAACAGATGTGTACAGATGAGCGATGACAAGCCTAAGCCTCCGAAATCGGTCAGTGAGGTGCTCGAGTCCCTAGGAATGGACCGGGATCAGTTGCGGGAGATGGCGAAAGATGCGATCGCGGATCTGACTCCGAAGAAAGGAAGAGGCGCTGCGTGGGAGAAGGTGCTGGGCGCGGCGGTGCAGAAGCTCGGGCCCAACTGGACGATCATCGGTAGCGGTTTGCGAGCGGAACTGCTGCACACGCCAGTTCGGTGGTGGTTCGACACCGTCGGGATCGATCCGATCCCCAACAGAGAACAACTGACCATCGGCCATGTCCGGCTCTTCGAACCGCTCATTCCTCGTGCCATCACTCTGAGGCAGGACATTCCCGACAGTAGGCTTCAGGACCAGGAGTTCCGCCGACTGCAGATCGACATCTTCGACACCGTCTCCGCTGCGGCAATAGTGACGCAGTGGGCTCAGGGCCCGGCAATGCAACTATTCGACACCAAGCCGGCTGAGCTTTTCTCGGCATTTCTGGAGGAGAAGTATCTGGTCCGAGACCAGTCGCGTAGTACCAGCTGGAGGTTTCTGGCGGCGTATCGCGTGATCACCGACACCGGGTCACCGCTCGAGGTCGTCGACAGCCAACTCGACTATCTCCGCAGCCGGGCTGCCGACCCGGCAGGTCCACTTGTCATGTTCTGGGAACAGTTTCGTGAGGTGGCTACTGCCGGTGATCGAGAGAGGACACTGCGGTGGCTCGACGAGCATCGACGTGCCACGGTGCGTGAGCACTACCCGTTACCGGATTCGGTGTTCGCCGACGTTCTCGAAGACCTGGGCGACGGCTAGCCATGTGAGTGCAAGAATCTCGAATTTGCTTCGACCACAACACTTCAAGGGGAGAAATTAATGGACCGCTGGGTCGTCGTCCCGGAAGAGCCAGGGTTTGTCGGGGATCGCACAGTTATCGACACCGCAACCTTGCCGCCGACCGTGGAGAGGGCGCACTTCGTGTTCACGCGGCAACCTACCGACGGACTGATCGGTGCGGGCCCGCTGGTGTTGGTGGACCGTGAGACCGCGGAAGCGCTTGAGGACAACGTCTTCGGTGAAGTGTCCCTTCATCCGGCGGACCTCGATACGGACCCGGCGTCGGGGCTGTTGCAGGTTCCCGACTTCGTGTGGTGCCAGGTCCAAGGGCAAGCGGGGATGCTCGATATCGGCCTCGCCGAGGACGGCCGCCTGGTGATGTCGGGGCAAGCGTTGCTGGTGTTCCACTCTTTCGGTGGCGGCATCGACAACGCCACCATCTCCGAATGGCTCGGCTGAACCACTCGCCTGACGAAAACACGAACGAAGCGCACCTTTGCGGTACTGGCGGGGGCTCCGGAGCAGAACGAAACCTGTGTGGTGGCAGTGCGTCGTGAATTCGATTTCGTTGCGCACGAACTCTTTGTACGGGCTCGCGCAAGAATACTGCGGTCACCGCTCGATGCAGGCACGATCTAGCACTCGTCGGCTGGACGGGAACTGTGAGAGGCGAAGGCCATCGTGAACGTCGAGAAGGAATTGAGTAGCTTGATGTCCGAATGTGATTTCGGTGCAACGTATTCTGCCACTTGCGATTCTGCTCAGGACCCGCGGCAGGACCGGCATGGCATGCAATCGCGAGGAGAACCGAAGCATGGATGACCAATACCTCGATTTCCACTTCCTTGCTGATGTGAGAGATTCACCGATCATTGATTGGTTCATCGGCAAGTTCATCATTCTGCTGGCGATCGTGATGTTCTGGCTTCTCATTTGGTTGATCCAGAACGGATGGATCCGTCTTCGTGGGCAGAGGTCCAATCTGAAGACGAGGAAACTGCTGGTCGCGATCGGGGTTGTCACTGCACTGTTTGCCATCACCGTGGTGGCGGACAAGTCACGAGCGCGAATGGACCCAGAGGAAGCCGAGAGACAGGCTCGGTCCGAACTGGTTGGACAGGTCGAACAGAAGTGGGACGTGAGGTTACTTGATCCTTCTTCTGAATCAATCCCAGGTCGCCCTGACAGTTTCGGCAGAGTTTCTGTGAATGCGGCTGTGGGGTCGGACCAGTCTCCAAAGAAGTGCGAGATGACCAATCTGTATTGGCGCAGTGGAGCAAAACAGAGCCTTGGCGATTTCGACCTGAGGGTCACTCTCACCTGTGATGGATTGCCCGCACCTTTGAGAGATCCATCATGACGTGGCAGCGAAGTTGCACAGGACGGATTGTCGTCGGGGGTGGAATGTGCAGGTACTTCCACCGATGAGAAGACATGACCAGGAACCCTTTCCGCGAGGCGGAAGAGAACAACCTTTACGGCGCAGGAGCTTTTGACGGATGCCGAGTTCACCGAGTTCCCGCGACTGTCGTTTACGTGCGTTCTGTCATCCCAGATGCCCTTTGCCACGAGCCAAGCCGAGCAACTGCTGATGTGAGAGCCGAGGAACTGCCACCAATGCGCGAGGGGCAATTGGTGACGAACACCTGCTGAGGGCCCTGCGTCATGACTCGTATCGGACCCTGATGCTGCGGCGCCAGCACAGCAATGGACACCGATTTAGGCCGGGTGACGACCTGTCGGACGGCATCAATGAACTGCAGAATTCAGAGACGCGGTCCTCTAGCACCCCCATTGGCGTTGGATTCAGATTGACTGATCACTGAATGGAGGAGGTTGTGTACCTGCGGTGTACCTGTCACAGGATTTGGGACCCAAACAAGCGAAGTGCGCTGCCCCGAAAAAGGGCTCTGAACTGCGGAGAATCTGTGGAGCCGATGACGGGAATCGAACCCGCGTATTCAGCTTGGGAAGTCGGCCAGGAACGTGCGCAGCGGTTCGCTGAAGTTCGCTGCAGCCCATTTGAACTGGGAAAAGTGTTCACCGACGTTCATGACTGTTCAAGCAAGTTCGCCACCCTTAGTGACACGGCTGTGACATCGCTTTCGCTATGCGCGGGGGAGTATGCCGCCGAGCTGCGGGCAGTAGCTCTCGATCGACGCTCGGACGAATCTCTCGGTAGTGGGTCGGTCCTCGAATAGGTCGATTCCTTGAATCTCGCCGAGATCCATTGATGCGGTGACTAATTGATCAAATTTCTGGCTGTCTGGAAGGTTCAGCATTGGCACCTGATCGCAGTAACCGCTTGCGGCAGGCGTTAGCAGCTGCACCTTGTCCGGCGCGGGGAACATTCCATTCGCCTGCAGGCGGAGCATGAACTTCTCGTCACTCGTCAGAATCTTGACGCTTGTGGGCGCCGCAGCCGAAGTGCTCGTCACCGCACCAGGCTGGAGTCCCTCGTGATCGCTCCCACATCCCGTGAGCAGTAGAGCGCCGGCACCGAGTACAGCCACGAGTATCTTGTTCATCAGCAATGCATACCAGACCGGTCAGACTGTAACGGCGGCATGGCGAGATTGACGTCGGCGGGCACACCTAGCATCGCCAGTCATGGAAATGCCATGAGTGATGACAGTCAGCGAAGTGCAGAAGGCCTCGCGCCGCGGCGAGAACTGGGTACGCGGAGCCGCGAACACTGGAGCCCTGAAGGCGCTACCCAGACAAACGGGCCAGTGGTTCCGATTCCTCGAACAGGATGTCATCGACTGGATCCTGCGAGGAAGTCCCGAGTTCCCGCCGCACACTCGCAAAAGGCGGTAGGCCTTTTCCGCGGCGCCACGAAAAAGGGTGCGCACTAGTGCGCGCCCAAGGGTGGTCACTAGTGACACCCCTGACCGTGGTTGAAATACGGCCAGATGGGCGGAGGGGTACTCGCTAGTGAGTATCCTCGGCATTTTTGTGGGAGCGCGCAAAAAGGGATGTGTCGAGATTCGACACAACTGGCGTGTCGAGATTCGTCACACACGGCCCGTCTCAACCGTGGTGATACGACCACAGTCGGACCTGAGGTCAGTTGAACTGAGAGCAGGGGGTTGTCACGATGGCTACCCCTGTCGGATCGGAAGCCTTATGGGGTGTGTGGAGCTTTTCTCTATACCTGGTGTCGGTTGAACCGAGGTCAGGCAAGGTTGCCGAGATGGGCAGAGAAAACTGGACCGCAGACGATCACGAGCAGTTCGCCAAGTTCATGGCTGCCGCCCCAGAGGAATTGAGTGCGTATCAGCTCGAAGTGTTGCGCCGGAACTTTGCCATAGCAGCGAAGCGGATTGCGGAGCGAGAACATCGACTCTCCGCCCAGTAGGCGGAGAGTTACCCGAAGCAACTCACCTTGCCTGGCACGTTCTTCTTGCGCGGGAGTCCTTCACGATGAAGGTCTCCTATGAGGGGACTTACCAACTGCCCGAGCGTGACACGATGTCACTCGCAAATTAGTCGTGTTGATACCAACACGACTCAGCTCACTTCGCCACGGAGGAACCGATCGCAGTCGTCGCGATGGATTCGCCAGTGACCATTCGGTGCCTTGCGCTGATACCCGAGAAGGCGCTCGGACTCAAGATCCTTGCGGACGGTGACAGGATGCCGGCGCATGTACGCCGCGGCCTGGGAGACGTTCATCCAAGGGGTGTCGATGTTCTCAGTCATGCTTATGCACTTTATGGTCACTTTGACTGCCGAGATTCTGTTTCCTCACTACCTCCTTAGCCTCGATCCGGGCCTGCGCTGCCCCGAAAGTCCTTCGAGCCACTGCGATCTGATCGGCGTTCCAGGGAGGGAAGGTCGCTAGCACCATCTCGAGATGTGCCGCGTCTTCTTCGGTCCATGGGGCACGCTTCGGCAGTGATGGAGTCCTCATACGCAAAGAGCATGCTCTTCCAATGCAGCCGGCGAGTGGGTATGACGCAAGAGAAGTTTTCCGAGCTTCCTCGGAAAAGGCCGGAGAGCGGCCACTCGCTGCTGCCCTCAGCAACGCGTCAGGCGCGCGAAATGAGCGAGGGGTACATATAGACTGTCTTCGTTCCCAGCGCCGAGGCGTAGCGATCCGCCACTAATCAGTTCTTCCGGCACGTCCAGGGTTATGAGCTGTGAGCAGGAATTACACAGATGTTGTTGCGTGCTCCAGCGTCTCGGTTCGAGTGATCATTAGGTCTACAACGAAGTTGGTGAGACCTTGAGTTGGACGAACCGCTTCATAGGGCGTGCCAATCCGCACCTCTAAATCCACAGCCTCCGCCGCATCCCACATTGACTCGGAGAATGACGGCTCATCACCCCGTTTGGGGATCCTGAACGGACGAGCGCCGAACCGCTTATCGTCTTTGCGCCACACATAAGCGTTGCGATCGCGGAGGTTTGATCTAATCCCCTCAATCAGCCCATGATCGTTGGGCGTCTCGAAGACCTTCTGCGCTTCGTCGTCAGTGAGGTGGATAAACACGCCCAACTGGTCAGGAAAATCCTCATGGAACATCCACAGCAGCCGTGCCCCCGTGGCGATCCTCGAAAGTGTGATCGACGGCATGCCGTCCCAATGCTGGATGATGGTCGGTTGCTGGGGAGGCACTTCACTGACCCAGCGCGGAGCACTACTCGTCATCTCGGCACCTCCGTTCAATCTCAAGCGTACTCAGTTTGACACGCTCTGGGTGTGTCCACCAGGCGCGATGCGCGTCCTCGGAGATAAGCACTGGCTGGCCCGCCGGAATTGCGGCATCGATTTCCTCCATGTTCCCGTACACGCTCACATGGTCGGGATTATGCGGCGACGGTGTTTGAAGTACGTAGTAGCCGTTCTCGAGGAGTTTTCCCGTGATGAAATAGCGAACCGCCTGTTTGCGTTTCTCCCTGTCTGGCACCGACATTCGGCGTATTCGCATTGACGCTTCATCGATAGTGAGCTTGCCGAGCAGCATGGAAACATCGACTTCGACATATGGATCATTCGAGGCCGACCGCCACTTGGGCATATCGATGAATTTCCAAGTGCCGTCCTTCAATCGACTGCCGAAATGGGTCAGGGGTGATTCTGGATCGGGCACATCGAAGTGCCGCGTTTGAGGTGCATCCCAGCGCGTGCCCTCAGTCATTTCCATCCTCACTGTCGATGTCGTAACCCTTCTCATACCCAGGAGGAGTCTCTCGGGTCTGGTTTCACGTCAACATCCCGCGTCGAGATAGTGGGTTCAGTGGCATAACAAGATGATCCCACTCAGTGGCGAGGAGGTAGTGAATTGGGTCTCTTTTAACCACGCTCCTGTGAGGTGTGGAGAGAAGTGACTAGGTCGGCATATGGCGTAGGCGCCTCGATCCGCGTGTTCGTTCGGTGATTCCGAGAGCCCGTAAACGGACATGGTCGATACTGCCGGGCCAGCGAGAGGACTCGATTCCTTGGCCCAGTGCCCACTGATGCACCGCGTAGTCCCGTCGACCAGGCGGGTTGTCCCGGCCGTATGCATCGGGCATGGGCCACGGCTTGAGGTGGTGTCGTGTGAACCATCGCAGAGACGCTTCTCGGTCGAACCAGACCTCATGCTCTTCGAATGTTCCGAGCAGTTCGGGAGGAACAGCTCCCGCGGCCCCAACTGCATGGGCGCCGGCCCGGGCTCGGCGACGCTCACTCATGACTGCCCCCGGACTGCTCGACAGCCCAGCCGAGCGCGGCCATAGCTTTGGGAGTCAACCCGAGTGCATCGGATGCATGTCTGGCCTCTTGGGCGATCCAGGCAGTGCCCTCGCCTTTGAGCAGCATTGACTCGTACGCAACGAGCAGGGCGACAGTTCCGGTTGCAGTCTCGTCCCACTGGGTCGCCTGAGGAGACTCCCAGAGCTCCGTCCACCGAGTCTTCTCGTTGTCGGACCACTCACGGCCGGCGGGAATGGTCGGTACCGGGAGCTCGCACCCCTGGCTTGGTAGCACCACCAGAGCGGCACGCTGAGCGCCTGTATTGGGTCGACGGTGCGCTCGACTGTTGGGCTTGGTCCAGTTCTTCTGAGGAGGCATCAGGGGCCCTTTCTCGTGGGTTCGTTCGAGTTGTTCGGTACACAAACCTGCTTCTCACCTCCCCCGCGGCGGGACGGTTTTCCCCGTTTGGGGATGACCCCCCACCCCGTGCGTTTGCGCAGGTCAGAGGGATCGTTCGCAGGTCGAACGAGTTGCATCGCCGCAGGTCAGGGCATTGACTGACATTGAATGAAAGGGGACTTTGGAGTTGAAAGTCTCGTCGTCTCGGATTGGCTTGCGGCCGACCGCCGGTGCCCCACTGTCGGTTGGCCGGCACCCGAATCGTGTGAGGTCATTTTGACCATGCACCCGATTGCATCGCAGTGAACGAGGAGACCATCCCAGATGCCCTTCGTCACTCGTCGGTCGTGATCGACAACCACCCTCCGGGTTCGCGGAGAGTGGCTGTCCATGGTCACGCAGGACCTTGAGGCGCATGATCAGAACCGAGACCCTGCACCGAGTGCTCTGGTGTTCTCGATCTGACGGATGCGGCGTGCGTTCTCTTCAACGTCGCGGGTGGTGATGTTGTAGACGCTGGATGGTTTGCTGGCCACAGTCATCAGCCGATCAACCTGAGCAGTCAAGGCACTGATGTCCGCACTACCGCCATCGCCACCCTTGGTGCCGCGCATCAGCGCGAAGTCGCGACTGAGATTCAGCCGCTCGTCCGCGGTGAGCATCCACTCCTCGGCGCCCGACAGGTTCAGTGCCGCAGTGCCGTGAGGAACCGGTCCACCGCCGTCGCGTAGGACAGTCGGCAACCGAAGTGCTTCGGCCACTCGCTTCTGCCAATCATCTCCGCCGATTTTAGAAATCATGGATTCCCAATTAGGAATTCCCGGAGTCACGGGAAGTTGTGCCTGAATCTCCGCAGTGCTGAAGGTCGGAGTCGCGGCGGCAGCGATGGGTGTCGTCTTCGTTCCCATCAACCCTTCCCAGTCGGTGGTGAACCAGTGGGAGTTCGAGATGGACTCGGGTAGCTGTTCGACCAGGGCGCCGGCGATGATGCCACCGACGTCGGAACCGAACTGCTTGAAGCGATCATTGAGCGAGAACGTCTTACCGTCCTTGGCTTCGGTCGCATCCTTGCGCGCCTGTTCGAGTCGGTTCTGTGCCGAGTACACGGCGATGTCGGCCTTCTCCTTGTCCAGTGATGTGGACGTGGTGTCGGCGTACGTCTTGTCTCGGGACAGCTGGGCGTCGAGTACAGCGATCTCCGCATTGCGGATGCCGATCGCATCCTCGGTCATAGCTCCAGTGAGAGCGGGAGCCGCAGTGATCGACGTTGCCGATCCGGCACCGTCTCGCTTCTGTTCGAGTTCCTTGACCTTCAGTTCTGCGCGTTGAACTTTCAGGTCCGCCTGTTGCCGATCGGCCTCAGTCTTCTTGTCATTGGCGTAGACGGCATCTCGATCTTCCTGAGCCTGGATGATTGACACGCGTGCGGACTCGAGAGCGAGGGCATCTTTCTCAGTCCAGGGATCCTTCGCGACTCCAGCCGAGTACGACGCTCCGGAACCGCCAGAACCTCCAGTGAGTGCCATCTGCAGCGCCGGCGAGAGTGCGGCGTCGGGAAGATGGAACTGCGCAGGGAACTGACTGTCGTCATAGCCAGCCGCATTGCCGCCGAATGTCGATCCGGAGTTACTGCCACCGTTCTCGACATCAACCCGAGAGCCGTCCTTCAAGAACAAGGTGCCGGCCATATGCTCCTGGCTGACACCGATCCGGAAGTGACCTTCACTGCCACCGGGCTGCATGCCCTGCAGGTCGCCGCCCAGGATCGAGTACGTCGTCCACAGTCGGCGAGGCTGCTGCCCCATGCCCGTTGCGGCGATGTGGGACATATACATCGAGCAATCCCACGGCCCGTAGTTGTAGCCGATCCCAGCCTTGGCCCGGGCGAAGTTGATCATGTTGTCGAGACCGTCAGAGCCGATAGCTCCACCGTCTGCGAACTTCCCAACCTTGCCCTGCGCCAGTGCGGCACGGAATCGGAACACTCCGTCTTGGCCGCCCAGGCTGTCGACATCTTCGGTGGTGAGCATGTGCTCGCCGGGCATTGCCAGGATGGGAACGGAGTCCTTACCTGGAACGCCGCCCTCGATAGGCCCACCGAGTGCTCGCCCAGCTGCACCGAAGACCCCGAACGGGAGTGGAGTTGAGTAGGCCGGTGTCGACGGGAGTCCGATTGGGACCTGAAGGTTGTTGATACCCGTCTGCAGAGCGTTGATCTTGTTCCAGGCGTCACCGTCATTGATCTGGATGTACGTGCTTTTGTTCGGGGGAATCAGGTTGAACTGCGTGATCAATGCCGCTACTGCTTGCTCGGAGTATCCGGCGTGTAGCAACGTCTGGGTGAAGGCATCGATTTCGCGTTGCGCTGCCGCTTCCGCAGCCGCTGCCGCATCCTCGTGAGACTGACCCTGCTGGATGGCCGATTGGTAAGCGGCGTTGGCTACCCCGTCGAAACCCGACATGACATTCTTAAGCTCGGAATAGAGTCGCGACCCCGCTGCCGTCGAGGTGTCGATGTTGCCGGCCGCGTCGACAACCCCGGTACCAGCTTCGCGCGCTGCCTCGCCGAATCCACGCATTGCATCATTCATCTGCTGCTGCGCGTCCTTCATGGACAGCTGATCCCCACGAAGCTTGGCCAGGCCGCCATTGAGAATGTCGATCTTCGAGGCCGCCCCGCCTGTCGATTCGCCGAAGGCTCGCATCGTGCTCGACATCGTGCCGAGAGCTGTGGCTGTACCTGATGCGTCGATGAACCCCGCGGATAAATCGAGACGTCGCTGAGACTCGGCCAGCTTGCGGGCTTCCTCGTCGAGCTTCTTGTAGTCCGCCAACGCGTTTGCCGCTTCGTTGGCCTTGTCCTTCGCGCCGCCGATGTTGAAGAGAGATCCCAGGGCTGAGGATGCGAATCCTTCGGATCCCTTGCCTACGCGCTGCTTGTTCACCTCGGCTTCGATCCGAGCCTGATCCTCGAGAACTCGGAGAGTGGCCTGCATTTCGGAGCGAGATCCTGCGAGGCCCTTCGCCGCTACACCGCCGGATACTCCAACCGCTTCGAGGTACTCGACCAGCGAGCGTCCGGTACCTGCGAGCTTCGAACTCTCCAAGGCGTTGGCCGCTGCCCGTTGCGTAGTGGCATTGAGAGCACCGTTGGATTCGTAGAGCGCCTTGCCGAGCTCCTCAGCAGACTGCTTGAGCATCCGGTTGTGTTCCGCTGCCTTGCGTTGCGCCGCTGAATAGACGGAGAACGCCGCGATCGCTGCACCGATACCGATCATCCATGGACCACCAACGGCGCTCATCAGATTCGAGCCCATGGTTTTGAGGCCGGTTCCCGCCGCAGCCAACGTGCCGATGGCGGTACCGAATCGCTGAGCTCCCGTCGAGGCCGTCACGAACGACTGTCCGATACGCGAGAGGCTTCCCGATCCGGTCGAAAGCACCTGCATCGAACCGGCAAACCGCCCAACCCCAGCACCCGCCTGACCCGATAGCGTGGTGAAGGCTCGGAAGTTTCCACCCGCAGTCTGCAGTGAGGTGCCCAGATTTCGAACCGTGCCGGGAAGTCCTTGGATTCGAGTTCCGAGTCCGTGTGCGGCGGTTGCCATCCGGCCCATGTCGCCGACGCCTCGGGCCATGAATGCACTCGTAGCCATTGAGGCAACCTTGAGGGCAACGAGTCCGACCGCAACGGATTGGATAGGGCCTGGGAGAGCTCCGAACGCACCTGCCGCGGTGCTGACAACACTGACCAGAGGCTGGATGGCGTTGAACGTGGTTGAGATGACCCCCGTTGTGAGGCTGAGGGTTCCCTGCAGGGTGTCGACGACGCTGCCCGATTCCATTGCGCCTTCGGCGATGGACTTGAGTCCGTTGCCGACACTGACACCCATCTCGGCCAGCGAACGCCCCGTGCTGACGACGTTGTTGAATGCGCCCTGAAGCATCGGAAGGTCTGTCAGGGATCCACTGATAACTTCGTTGAATCCGGCCATCAGGCCGTTGGAGTTGTGCATTGCCGCGTCGAACTTGTCGAGTCCGCCGTCGACCAGGTTGACCACAGCAGTTCCGAATCCTGCGAGTGGTCCGTCGATCAAGTCGTAGAGCTGAAGCTGGAGACGCTCGGACGTGTTCTGGATACGCTCGAAAACGCCCGGCAAGCCCTGATTCTGGGCAGCGGCAAGCTCAGCGGCAGCGCCTTGGCGGCCGATTGCTTCGCGCATGACGTTCCAGCCCTCAGAGCCCTGCTCTGCAGCAACGCCTGAGAGGCGCATCGCGTCAGACCCGAACAGAGTCGCCGATGCCTGCTGATAGATCTCTGGCGTCAATTCGCCAGACGCTTCCTTGAGCTGGCCGAACAGCGACTCCATGCCGACGAAATTGCCCTGGGCGTCATACACGCTCAGGCCGAGAGTTTCCATCGCGGCCTGAGCAGGCTTGCTCGTATCCGTCAAGGACAGCAGGGTCGACTTCAGCAGCGTGCCGGCGTCAGAACCGGTGATACCGGCATTCGCGAGAACGCCGAGAGTCGCCGCAGTCTCCTCGATCGAGAGCCCGAACTGATTGGCCACCGCACCGGACTGCTGAAGTCCGGCAGCGATATCCGTGATCTCAGCACTCGACGCATTGGCCGCGTTCGCCAACACGTCAGCAGCAGTCGCCGCATAGTCAGCATCGAGGCCGAACGCCTGAAGGGCCTGGGACTGAATTGTCGCAGCCTCGGCCGCATCAATCTGTGCGGCAGCCGCCAACTGCAGCGTTCCCTTGGCTGCCTCCATCGACTGATCGACCGAGAAGCCACCCTTGGCAAGCTCCGTCATCGCCGCAGCAGCATCATTCGCCGACGTAGCCGACAGCTCGACATCATTGCCGAGTTCCATCGCCTTCTGTTTGACGACGTCCATCTGTGCCGCGGTCGCACCCGAGACGCCCGACATCGAATTGAGCGTGCGAGTGAACTCGTTACCCAAGTCGATGACGGACGCGAAACTTACAGCCGCACCGGTTAACGCAAGGGCGCCGGCGATCTTTCCGGCAAAGTTGGATGCAGCATCACCGGCACCCTCCAAGCCCTCTTCGAACTGGGAGTTGAACTCCGATAGATCGGCTGCAACCTCGACATCAATTCTTCCGCCTGCCATGGCATTACCTCGCAAACGTCAGGGGTTGATTCTGATGAGAGTTCATGTCAGAACCCCCGCCGGCGGAGGTAGCCCTCAGCCGAGGGCTGGGGAGCAGATGAAGCTCCAGAGCTGTTGTCGCCGAATATCGCGTTCCAGGTGTCTTCGCCATCCGACTCCGAGGGAGCCGCAGACTTTGGCGGGCTGCTGAGCCACGATTGAACTCGGCCGACAGCTTCTCGTAGGCCGGGGCATTCGAGCGTGGCATCCGGCCAGTCCGCGTAGGTTTCGAACAAGCGTTGCACCGAGCTACGGTCAGGGTCCGCCGCCGCAGCGTGCCGGACGCGGTATGGGAGTTTGAGCAACGATTCCGGCGCGATCCCGGATGCTGTGAACTCGGGCAACGAGGACGTTCCGGCGAGAAACATCTTCGGCGCGGGTCCGACGTCGCGAAGGGCGAGCGAGTACACATTCGGATTGATCGACTTGTACTCGTCTTCGAGCGCAGTCGGTGAGTAAGGATCGATTTCAGCGACCTGGCCGGGCTGGACCAGTGAGCCGATCGTGATGAGAGCCATGTCGCGGTTCCTTCGAGTCAGAGTTCTGCGCCGACGCGAAGCGCGTCGGTCGTTGAGTCGTCATCGGCGCCACCCGCTCCAGCCATGGAGAGGAGCTCCACAACTGGAGCGGGGGCGAAATTCGATCGCTCAACGAGCTCGTTCTCGATGAAGTGGTCCACCAGGTCGGGTGGGCACCACTGCGGCACAGGGGATCCGCGGTACAACATCGCGCCGTCACGTGTCCGAGTTGCGGAGATGTAGACACATGCTGACTTGACGTTGTACTGGTTCATTACGCTGCCCTTCCGGATTCCCTCTGCGCCTGCTGGTATGCGAGGACTGCAGTGCGATCGAACATCCATTGACGCGAGGCGAGTTGGCGGGCGTCGAGCGTTGCAGACAAGCGTTGAGCCTGTCGCTGCGATATCCGCAAGATCTTCGCCACCTCTCGTGTCCCGATGTTGTCTAGATCCGAGTGTGGTTGAACCGCTATCGATGTCGTGTCGCGTTGTCCGGTTCCGGACAACGCGAGGAGCTCTCGTGCAGCGTCGTCACACGCCCTGAGAAGTGCCGCGATCTCAGGAGGCGGCGCAATCCCTTCCCTCCGATGTGCCGCGATCAGAGACCGGACGGCACGCTGAGTATTCATCACGGCAGAACCTCGCAGAAGGAGACTTGCACCGAGCACCTGGACCGCAGGGGCAGCCTGCGGTCCAGGAGGATTCATCGCTGGGCCTCCCGATCGGTGACGTCTCGGCGCATGTAGTCGAAGGCGGCGGCTTTCACGTTCGAGTCGATAACGTCGACAATTTGGCTCGGAGACTGACCCATGTCGTTCAACTTCCGGACAAGAGGGTCGAAGCCGAAGTGCATTATCAACGCGATCACGTGACTTGCGGTCGCGCTCCACTGCACAGTGCCGACCTTCTTCTCGGCCGCATTCAGGTGCGCGGCCACCTTGTTCGGGTTTTGTGTCGCGTCGAGGATGTCCTGAAACAACTCCCATGCATCGGCCCGAACCTGGTCGAAGTCAGTCACACCATCGGGGAGCCCTTGGTCGTTGAGATGGAATCGTGTGTCGGGTGTCTTGTCGGTCATTTTTCCTGCTTTCGGGTGAGTTGCTCTGCAACGTCGACTAATTGATTGGCCAGTGCTATCGCTTGTCGCGGTGTCACGACGACGCCGATGCCCGTGTGTCCAAGGGTGATTCGCAGCCGGTTCTTGTTATTCCGAGCGACAGTGACGGGGCCGTCGACGTCAAGGTGCATGCGTGGCACTACAACGTCTTTCGCGCATTCGCGGCCGCATCGGACAAGCTCTGTCGGAGATTGACCCCTACGCCGTCGCAGACTTCGAGGGTGGGCTCGAGCACGTAGGAAGTCATCATCTTGAGCGCAGCGGCGGTCACATACCCGAAGAGGTCCGCCCCAACCTCGTCGAGGTATCGAGCACTGATCTCGGCAAGTGCTTCTTGATCTGAGCTATTGGATGCCATGTCGTACATCAGCTGGATCGCAGATTGAGTGACCACGTCGAAATCCATGATCGCCGTGGGGATGCCGTCGTCTCCGATAATCATGGCGCTCTTGGGCATAGGTCCGGTGGGGTTGATGTTGTCAGCCATTGACGTCGCCCTTCTGGTCGAGTGCGTTCGCCAGCGTGGTGAGGGAGAGTGCGAGGAGTCTGGCTTCGTCGGGCTCCAACGTCCAGGGGCCGAACTCGATGCAATTACCCGTCAATCCATCGGAGACGAAGACCGCGGTGATTGGGATGGTCTGCCATTCCTCCAATTGGGGTTGATACAGGCTGTGGTGATGTCGTTCGACGAACAATCGAGGTGCATCTTCGAACGTCGGGTGTGCCGGGTCTGAGGGCAGTTCAGTCCATGGAGCGATTGGCTCTTCGACTGGTGGGCGTGGCCGGAAATGGAACGATTCGGTCATGACGCTGCCTTTCGTGGGGTGGTTGGCATATGGAGAGTTCCTGCCCAGATACCTGTTGCTTCGGGGCCTTGTTCGCGTGCGGCGGTATCGCACGAATCTCGGACCGAACAGCGGTGACAGATGCTGCGAGCCTTGTGATGACGGGCTTCCCTTTGGTCGGCGCTTTCGCTGGCGTCGTCCGGGAAGTCATCAAAGAGTGGTGCCAATCCGACGCATGCGGCGCCTTCGAGCCTTGGATCTACGAGAGCTTGAAGAAGTTCTGGGATGTGCGACTGCCGGCGTCGACTCATGCGGACCGAACCTTGTTCAGGACACATTCGAGGTGTCTGACGATGCCCGCGGGGAGTCGTTCATTGCACTCGGGGCAGAGCCTGATCAATGACGGGGTCCCGGTCCTCAAGTGGGGAATTTCCACAGTCGGCTCATTCACGGGAGCGTGAGCCGACTGTAATTTCGTTCCAGTTGGCTCATCGAGTTTGCGCAGGTCAGCCCCAGTTGGCTCAGTTGGCTCAGTCAGCTCATGTGAGAGAGTTGAGTGATCCGGTTGAGCCGACTGCACGGGCAGCGACCAGACCGACGTTCGAGGGAATCCCTCGAAGGCGTAAACCACCCCAAGCTTCTTCGCCGCGCGCTTGATGGTCGGTTCCGAGATGCCCTTCTTTCGGGCGTCATCCTTGACCTGTTTTGCGGTGGGCTTACCTTGCTCGGTCAGGTAGTCCTCGAGCCATGCTTCGGCTTCGGATCGGTCGTCTCGGTCGCTATCGTCGGCGCCTTGAAGTAACTCTCGGGCATCGCGAGTGGACTCTCCGAGCCATTCGATCCGGCCGACTTCTGCGTCACCGTCTTCAGTTGGAATCGTTGTGGATACGATCTGCGCTTCCATCGACCGTGTTCTCGGTGCGAGATTGCCTTTGGTGTTGGTGACCACCAAGTGCCCGCTGTCCTCGTCGAGCGCTACGGAAAGAACCGAACGCGCAACTTGGGACCATGCGATCGAGCCGAGGATCAACTTGCCCGTATCCGCTCCGTCGCGCTTTCCGAAGTGACACAGGCCGAAGACGACACAGTCACGTCGTGCGGCCAACTGAGCCAGCGGCTCCAGATACTGACGGACCGCTCGATCGTCTTTCCCTGAGAGCTCGGCCGACATGCTTGACGTGGCCGCATCGAGGACCACCATGGCCATGTCGTATTTCGTAACCAAGTCTTCGAGGGCGAGCGTGTCAAGCGGCAAGATCAATGTTCCGGAGTCACTCATCTCCGTCTGCACATCGACGAAGAACACCCGATCCATGTCTGCCCCGGCTGCTTTCAGCCGCGGTGCGACAGTGAACTCCCTGGAGTCCTCGGTGTGGACGTAGAGGACATTCCGGGGTGCGCCGAACAGTTCCCCTTCGAGCGCGCCGCGAGTGATCGCCGCGCAGATGCTGCCCGCAATCGTCGACTTGCCCAACCCTTCACGCCCCGCCAGCAGGGTCAGCGAGCCTGTCGGGATCCAGTCCGGCATGATCCAGGTGACTCGTCGAGTCTGAACCTCCGATCCTCGTGTGACTTTGAGTCTGCGACCGCGACCGCCGCCCATATCTATCGGCTGAAACTCGTCGAGTCCGCACCCTGCAGCTATATGATCGGCAGCATCCTTGCCCTGTGCTGCGTGAACGACGACGACCCCGTCTGCGAGAGGTTCGAGAATGTCGTAGACCTGCTGAGCATGCTTGTCGCCCGGAGCATCATTGTCGGCCACGATGATCACCACGTGACCGGTCAATGGAGTCCAGTCGAATCGATTCGCCTTGCCGGCGCCCATCGCGGAGCACACCGCGACTGCACCTATCGATTCGAGTGCATGGACGTCCTTCTCGCCTTCGACCACATAGACCGGTGATCCAGTCTGATGCTGGTCGAGTCGCTCGACACGGTAGAGCGCAGTGCCGGAAGTGTTCCCAGCCTGCCGAAACTTCTTAGCAGGTGACCGATGAACAGTCCGGCCGTCACCATAGGAGTACGTCACTCCCTTCGGATCGTCGAACAGGGCAGCTGTGGTCAGCCCAAGCGCCGCAAGGACCTGCTCTTTGTCGTCGGCGTGGCTGTTCATTAGGACTTGGCCGGAGATCTGCCGGAAAGTGACGGAGCGATCACTGTCGGAGTGTCCGGGAGCCTGCGCTGATGCGCTGTCACCGTTGTCTTTCCAGGCAAGCCCATTCTCTTGCCAGCGCGCACGAAGTACGTCGAGGGCTGTCATGCAGCACCACCCTGGATGACTGGTTTCGCGGTGCGCCGCCAGACCCGGGCTGGCGAATCCCAATCGCCCGGGATCGCCCTTGGCCCGTAGCTGTAGAACTCGATGTACCCGTGCCGGTTAAGTTCTCGGATCACTGCCCCGAGCCGGGATGGCTTGTCGTCGACATATCCGGGTAGATCCTCCGCGAATTGCGCGGCCGTAAACTCTGCACCAGTGGAGAATCCAGAGAGCCGTTGTAGTGCCAGCGGCATGAGGTCCGGGTGGGAATTGAGCAACGCGTGAGCGATGCCACTTCGAGTAGAATTGTCTTCAGGCATGAGGCATGCCTTTCTTGTGAGGCGGGAGAGCTCGACTTCCTTTGGGTGGGGAGGTCGAGCTCTCCCGAATTTCGTCAACAGTGATGCCGCGCCAGGCGTTGACTAACTAATGCAGATCTCAGGGACCTTGTGCCGAATTCTGTTCCATCAGAGTCCTTCTCGAATCTCGGCCGCAGTGCGGATCTCGGACTCATCCCGGACGAGAGTGCGGATCTCTTCGCCTTCTGCTTCGCCAAGGACGAGAGCGAGTTCGGTGATGAGGTCTACCGACTCCGCGATCGTGAGTGTGAGGTTCATGTGCTGCGCGAATTGGATGTTGATCCGATTGCGTTCAGTGAGAGTGACTTCCAGCGGTTCGATCGTCGTGGCACTGTGGTTCACGTGAGCCATGTCAGGCCACCTCCCCGATATCGTCCTTGGCGCCCGTGGCGAGGTCAGCCAACAAGAGCAGTCCCCGTGCCATCCACACCGCTTCCTCGACCGTCAGGGAGTACTTCCACCGACGCTCAGGGTGGACAGGTTCTCCGTTACGGCCCCATCCGTGGCGTTCAAAGCTAATCCGGGGTGCACTCTGCTCGGGCTGCTGACTGACGTTCATTGCGATGTATGCCAGTCGCCATGTTTCAGTCTTCTCTTCAAGTTTTGCCAGCTGCAGCGAGCGAGGAATCGTCAACGGGCTTGAACGCCACTCGGACTGGCTCGGTTGTGCGACGTCCCCCTCGTAGCAATCAATGGCGTCATGGTCAGGGTCGGACCAAGCCGGCCTGTCGCGATCAAAGGCTGCAGTCGGGACGTAGCCCTGAAACTCCCTGTGCCGTTCCATTTCCTGTTGAAACTGCGCGCACTCCGCCTTGGCGGCATCAAAATTCTGGTTGCTCATCACGCCACCTCCGCAAAACCGGCACCGTGCGAGAACCGCACAATGAGGGCCGAATCACCGAGAACGGCTGCCAACTCCTCAGCCTCGTCGAAAGACAAACGGAGCGAGCAATTCCCGGCTCCGGGAAGCGTTACTTCGATGCCACCATTTTCGGTGACACCAACGCCAACGCGCTGCTTATTGCCGAGCGAGTCGCGGTGTGACCCGACTCTCACTTCACTTTCGAAGACATTGGGCACTACAATGGTGGACATAGATACTCCTTCGTAAGGGTTGGGGTTCTGAACGGCATCGGCTGCAAATGGGAACGCAACTCCCCGGCGGCCGATGCCGTTTCTTTTTGCTTCGACGAGGCTCAAGACGCAACGCTCGCGTCTGACTGAGATTCCAAGTAGGCGATGAGCTCTTCGATTGCAGTCTCTGCGACAAGTCGTCGCCGCCCTACCTTGATTGATTTGAGTTTGCCGGCCGCGATGTACCCGTAGATGGAAGTGCGCCCAAGGCCGGTTCTGCCGCACACATAGGGGATGGGATGTAGCTGTGCCATGACTTCTCCAGTCTTCGCAGTGCGCAGAATATTTGGAAGGATCTGCGCTGAACGCAAGCGTACGCGCCCGGTTCCCCACGCGCAAGAAGTCGTCTAGAATCTTCGTATGGCGAATACTGGCGGAGGGCAAAGTCGTGAGGTTCTGTGGACCGAGGAATTCGTGCGACGGTTCGGCGCTGCCGCGAAAGAGGTGCGCGGAAAGCGGAGCGCGCAATGGCTTTCGGACCGCACAGCGGAACTGGGGCAACGAATTTCGCCCACAGTGATCGCCAAGTTGGATTCGGGCCATCGGGGGAATGTCTTGCATATATGGGAGGTGGTCCTGATTGCGCAGGCGCTTAATGTGCCCCCGGTAGCGTTGATTTACCCGGACTTGATTGACGGCCCAGTGGAGATTGTCCCAGGGGCCGAAGTGCCCACAAATGATGCGATCCAGTGGTTTACCGGAGAGCGTCCCATGATGCTCGGTGGAGATCTAGAAAAAATGGATCGAGAGGAACTTCGGAGCGCGCGAGCCGCGATCGAAGAACTTCGAAGCAATGCGGCGGGGCTGGGCGTCATGCGCGAATTGCGAGCTGCTCAAAAGGCTCGTGACGAAGCAATGGAGCGGTTGTCGTTTGCCATCGAGCGAAGCAAGAAGGGGTACACGGAGGGTTTAGACACTCGGCGTGACATTGCCAAGGATGCAGAAGCTCGCGTCGAGGCGGCTCTTGCGTTGGTTCGGGAGCGTGGCCTCCGATTCGATGGGGAGTCTGGGGGTGGTGATGAGTAGTCGCAAGCGGCTCCCTCCGGGAATGAAGAAGGTGACCTTGGCGAGTGGAGCAATACGCTATGAAGTCATCCTCGACGCCGGGATCGACCCCGTCACGGAAAAGCGTCGACAGACCCGTAAGCGCTATGTCAGCCTTGATGAAGCGAACGATGCATACGCAAAGATTGCTACCCAGGTCAATGAGGGCACGTACGTAGCTCGATCGTCGGTCACGGTCGAAAAGGCTTGTGCTGACTACGTTGCCGGGCGTCACAAGCTTCGGCCGACGTCGTTGTCGAAGCTCGAATACGATCTAGGGCCATTGCGTGAGCGACACAGCGAAATGTTGTTGCAGTCGCTCACCAAGCGGCACATTGACGACCTCGTTAAGGACTTGGTGGCAGGGGGCACTAAGACAGCAAAGGGTCGCATTCGGAAGCCGTGGTCGCCAGCAGCGGTAAATAAGGTGACTGCGACCGTCGCGCAAATGCTCGAGGACGCGCTCGCGCAAGGGCTCGTGGCTCGCAATGTCGCGGCGAAGGTGGATCGCATTCCGGCCGCGCACAAGGAAATGGACACTTATTCACCGGCGGAGGTAAAGCAACTCCTTGCTCAGGCGGATCAAGATCGTAACGGCCAAGCCTGGCATCTCGCGCTCTCCGGACTGCGGCGCGGTGAAATCGCGGGTTTGCGATGGACCGATATCGATTTCGTCAACAACACGCTCTCGATCGCTAACAATCGAACGAGCGCAGGTGGGAAGACGGTCGAGGGTAATCCGAAGTCGAACAGTTCACGTCGCACGCTCCCGCTGACCGGGACGCTCAAAACCGCTTTGGAGGCTGCGAAGCTCCGGCAGAAGCGCGAACGGCTCGCGTTGGGGCCCGATTATGGTTCAGGCGATTACGTAATGAGTAACGAGGCGGGGGAGCCGTACAACCCAGCTGTGCTGTCGAGGTACTGGGCTCAGGCTGCAAAGGCAGCCGGAGTCCGGCACATACGATTGCACGATGCTCGGCACACTGCGGCGACGACACTGCATCTCCAGGGCGTCCCAGTCGCAGTCATTGCTGCATGGATCGGACACTCGGATGCGAGCTTCACAATGAAGGTCTACGCGCACTCACAGAACGACGCGCTGAAGGATGCAGCGAAGGTTCTCGGAGGCGCAGTGACATCGCTGTGACATTTCGTAGCGATCGAACAACTGTGTGACATGAAGAAAGCGGCTCCAACACTGGTCAGAACCGCTTTTCTGTGGAGCCGATGACGGGAATCGAACCCGCGTATTCAGCTTGGGAAGCTGATGTTCTACCATTGAACTACATCGGCGTCGCAGCGACCGGGCGTGTTTTCACCGCCGACCAACGTGCGTTCCGAACATTATCAGACGAGCTCTCAAGCAGCGTGTCCCTGGCTGTCATTGATCAGATGGCGCGTGTCGAAGTCGGTACGATTGGTGGATGTTTTGTCCACAAGTTCTGCGCGGGAGAGCCTTTCGGTATGGATAGCTCGAGGCAATGTGAGGCAGGGGCACGGCGGGGGAGTCCCGAACTCACCCATCGCGCTTCGTCACCGCAATGTGATCGCCCCGGCGATGGGTCGGCACTGCCCGCGGAACCGGTAACCTCTACCTGTGCTGCTCTCCGATCGTGACATCCGTGCCGAAATCTCCGTTGGACGTCTGGGTATCGACCCTTTCGACGATTCCATGGTGCAACCGTCGAGCGTCGACGTGCGCCTGGACGGTCTGTTTCGGGTTTTCAACAACACGCGGTACACGCACATCGACCCGGCACTTCGCCAGGACGAGTTGACCAGCCTGGTCGAACCGGCAGAGGGCGAGCCGTTTGTGCTTCATCCCGGCGAGTTCGTTCTCGGTTCGACTCTCGAAGTGTGCTCACTGCCGAACGACCTGGCCGGTCGCCTCGAAGGTAAGTCGAGCCTCGGGCGCCTCGGCCTGTTGACGCACTCGACCGCCGGTTTCATCGACCCGGGATTCAGCGGCCACATCACACTCGAGCTGTCCAATGTCGCAAACCTGCCGATCACGCTCTGGCCGGGAATGAAGATCGGACAGCTCTGCCTGCTCAAGCTCTCGAGCGCTGCAGAGTTCCCGTACGGAAGCTCCGAGGCCGGATCCAAGTACCAGGGCCAGCGCGGCCCGACACCGTCGAAGGCGTACCTGAACTTCAACCGCAGCTGAACGAACGAGCTTTGGGGGGAGTCGCATGATCGGAATTTTCTACGGTCTGGTTTTCATGAACTTGTTGTTCGTGACCAGCACCGTGTGTTTGATGAAGCCGTCGAAAGCCAGTGTTGTTGCGACCGCCTGTGCAGGGGTGGCGTGGCTGTTCTTCAATGGACCGATGGAAGGTCAGGTCTTGTGGTCGTTGAACAGGGAACACGGTTTGACGGTCTCGGATCTGATGTCGCTTGTTGCCTTCGGCATCGCCGTCCGGGGATGGAATCAGGTTCGTAAAGTCCGTGAAACCGTCGACGCAGACCGTTTCTGACCTGCACGCTCATCTGGATTGACCGCCACGATTCGGACAGATGTTTCGACCTGGAGCACAACAGTCGTCGAATCGGGCACAATTACTGGTTATGTGGTGGATTGTCGGTGGCGTACTACTCGTATGGGTCGTGTGTTCCATTCCGATTGCCATCCTGGTCGGACGCGGTATCGCGCGGCGGGACCGCGCAGAGTTCGACGGGCGAAATCAACAGTGGGCCGACGAGGTTGTCAGGTCGATCGAGAAGCAATCGGATCAGGCCAACGCCGATCGGCGTAAGCCACCACTGATCAGCTGACCAGCTGGACTTTTCCGGAGGTGAGTTGGGCATGGAACTTCCATCCGATACTCCCGACGACGTCGTGGCCGCGGCCGCCGGCGGACCCAGGGTTCCGCAGTTCGATCCCACGGTGGGGATTTCGGTAGTTCCGCCTGGGGGCGATGCTCCCCACCGGTTGGTAGTCATCGGCGATTCGCTGTCGCAGGGATTTCAAAGCGGGGCGATCTTCAATACCGATCTGTCGTATCCGGCGATCATTGCTCACCAGTTGGGCCGGCTCGACCAGTTCCGCTTTCCCCGTTACGGCGGCCCGGGCGGGCTTCCGCTCAACATCGAACTGTTGCTCCGCACCCTCGAGGAGCGCTTCGGCCCACGGCTCGACCTCTGGGAGGTTCCGCTCGCACTCTTCGCTGCACGTGCGTTCACGGACCAGGTGGAGGACTACTGGGAACGCGGACCGGGCAGCGAAGCCCCGACGTTCTCGGCAATCAACCACAACCTCTCGGTGTACGGGTGGGATCTTCGTGACGCTCTGACCAAGACGGCGCAGGGCTGTGAGGATGCTCTTCGCCAACCGCACGACGATTTGATCAGCCAGATCGTCGAGAACAACGGTGAGCGCGCCGCACTGCGAGTTCTGCCGCGAGGCTCCGACGCCGAGAAGCGCATGACGGTGTTCGACGCAGCAGCGGAGTTGGGCAAGGAGGGCATCGAAACTCTGATCGTCTTCCTTGGTGCCAACAACGCGCTCCGCACCGTCACCGAACTCCGAGTCGAGTGGAGCGGCAACAACTTCCGTGACCCGGACGGTAAGCGCGACTACACGGTGTGGCAGCCCGAGCACTTCGCGTCGGAGTATGCCGAGGTGCTCGCCGCGATCCGGAAGATCAACGCGCAGCACGTCATCCTCTGCACCGTCCCACACGTGACCATCGCACCGATCGCTCACGGGCTCGGCGGAAAGATCGAAATCGGATCACGGTATTTCCCGTATTACGCGCGACCGTGGGTGCGTGACACAGACTTCGACCCACAGCACGATCAACACATCACCGGCGCGCAGGCGTGGGCCGTCGATACCGCAATCGACATGTACAACGACGGTATCGAGCAGGCAGTCGCAAACGCCCGTCGAGTAGGGAAGGACTGGTACCTCTGCGACATCGCCGGGTTGCTCGAGCGCGTGGCTTCACGGCGCTACGTCACCGACGTCAATGCGCGGCCGTCATGGTGGACGCCGTACCCCCTCCCCAAAGCGTTGACCGACCTGCAACCCGTGCCGGACTCGCTGTTCCTCTCCGCCGACGGTCACGGTGGTCGCGCTTCGGGCGGACTCTTCTCGCTCGACGGCGTTCATCCCACGACAGTCGCGTACGGGGTGATGGCGCAAGAACTGGCGAACATCATGGTCACGGCCGGAGTCCAGTTCGACCGCGTGCAGGTCGATTTCGACCGTCTCGTCCGACGCGACACCTTGGTGCGCACTCCGCCGCAGAATCTCGATTCCACGCTCGGCGTCATCGGCTGGGCTGACGAGCATCTCGGCTTCGCCAAACGTGTGTTCGGCCTCTGATTTTCAGCTTGCCTTCGACATCGTCGGTGCAACGATGCGTTCCGCGTACTCCCGCAAGAGCGCCACAAGTTCTGCGTCGTCGACGGAAAGTCTGCCGGTCGGACCTATCGCAGCCAAGGCGCCGACCACACACCTTTCCGCGTCGTGGATCGGGACGGCGACGGCGGAGCGTCCGACACGAATCTCGTCGACCTCACGGGCAGGCTCGCCGCGCCGGATCCGAGAGAGTTCGAGTTCCAACTGGTCGCCGTCGGTGATGGTGTGTGCGGTGACCTTTCGCAATGGGGCCTCGGCCAATTCGGGTCGGCTGGCGAGGAGCAGCTTCCCGATAGCCGACGCGTGAACGGCTGTGACCAGCGTCCGTTCGCCGCTGAGCTCATGGTCGGGATCGCGATCGACCAGTCGAATTCTGTTCTCTGCAAACGACGCGAGGTAGACGCCGAACCGTAGCTGCTCGCGAAGTTCTTCGAGGAGCACCGAATTGTCGACGGGGGTGGGTTCGGCGGCAGCCCCGGCCAATTCACGGGTGCGTCGGCCCAGCGCGAAGCCGGAGAGGTCGGCGATCCGAACCAGGTAACCGTCGGCGACAAGGATGTTGAGCAACCGATACGCAGTGGCAGGTGGGATGTCGGCCAGGGCGGCAATGTCCTTGGCGGTGGCTCCCGATCCGAGCCTGGCCGCCGACTCGAGGAGGGCAAGGGCGCGCTGAACCGCTCGGGGTTCGTGCCCACCGAGGTCGCGTGGTCGGCCCACCATCAGCGAGCGCCGGCAGTCGGCTCGCCCACCAGCACGATGTTTCCGGCTGCGTCGGTGGCGAACACCCCAGCTCCTGGTAGTACGTCCTCGGTTTCGGGACTGTCGAAAGCTCCGACATGCAGCAGACTTTTGGGGCTTCGGCGTCGCAGGTAGAACTGCCAGAGCGTGCCCGAGGTCAGGATCACGAGCACAGCGATCGGTGCAACGTACGCATGGTCGATCGTGTTGGCGTAAACGAGGTAACCGAGAACTATCGCACCGGCACCACTTCCACACGACGCGGCTGTGAGAACACCGGGAGTGTGCTCTCCGATACGCGTCAGGAAGACAACCGATGCGATCGCCACCAGTGCATAGGCAACGATGACGGCACCGCGAACCGTCAGTCGAACGTCGTCGAAAATCTCTCCGCGTCCAAGGATGGCAAAGGCTCCGCCGCCCACCAGAACTGTGCAGACGACGACGGTCAGCGCGAAGTAGGGCGTGCGAAATGCGCTGTGAACCGAGGCGAACCGGCGGGGGAGTAGGCGTTCGACGCCGAACGAGTAGACCAGACGCGACGCAGCATTGGACGACGCCATCGACGACGCCAGCCACGAGCACCCCAGACCGACGTTGAGCGCGATGACGACACCTGGACTCACACCCGTCGCTGTTCCGTGGAGATAGGCGTTGACGAGGGTGTCGCTACGTCCCGACCAAGCGGCCCAGCCCGCAAAGATGAAGAGCGATCCACAGATGATTGGTGTGAGAAGGACTGTGCGGGTGACGGTTACCAGCGGACGACGAGCTTCGGGGCCGAAGAAGGCCGCGCTCTCGAATCCGGCGAGAGCGAACACGGCAGCCAGGGCGGTGAGTAACAGCCCGTGGCCGGAGGTGGGCGGAACGATCTGTGCTTGTTGACTTCCGGAACCGCCCAGAATCATGAGCCCGACGATGAACAGAAGTGAACAGCTTTCGACGACGAGGATCGCGAGAGCGGCAAATCTGACACTTCGAACGAGGGCGCCGAGAATCAGCAGGGCTATCCCCAGATAGAGCGCGATGACGTGAAAAGTCTTGTCCACGTGCACACCCGCGAAGCCGAGCAATGCGATTGCGGCCTGTCCTCCGTGATAGAGCGTCATCGCCGCGCTGCCGACGTACTTGACCAGCATGGCGGTGCCGGTGGTCAATGCTGCCCGGGTGCCCAGGCCACGAAAGACGAAGCTGTGCAATCCGCCCGACGCAGCCATTCGGCGGGTGAACTGCGAAACGCAGAAGGCTATGAGCGTCACCAGCACGGTGGCCGCGATGATGGTGATCATCCCGCTCAACAATCGGCCGTGTGTCAGCATGGTGACGGGCAGAACGACCATCGACACAGCGGGGGCGGTGGTTGCCACCGACTGGGCCAGCACTTCGGCGCCCGAGAGTTGCCGACGGCCCAACGCGCGCAGCGGTGATCGCGCCGGGGGTTGCTTCTCGCGCGTGGTGAAGGACCGCGCGATGGCTTCGGTGAGAGCGGACATGTCGCGTCACGCTAGTCCGGTCCTGTAACGCCGATATTGCGGACATGCTTCCGCTGATCGCACTCGGGTGAGAGAGCCCGATGCTGATGCTCGCAGGTTTCTCACTCGACCCCCACTGACTGTTTCCTGTGCGTCAAGTTCCGGACCCAACGCTCCTGAAGTCTGTGTTCAACACCAACCACCCGGGTCACCGGGAGCACACTGGGGAGCTCGAATGCCATACACACGTAGATCTTTCATGCGCAGTCTGGGAATCACCGGCGGCGCGGGCCTGGCACTCGGTGCTATGTCGTCCATCGGCCTGGCGCCGGCGGTGGCGTCGACGCCGAGGCGATTTCAGGCACCTGCCGCGGGTGACCTGATCGGAAAGGTCAAGGGAAATCACTCCGTCGTGATCCTCGGCGGCGGACCGTCCGGTCTGTGCTCCGCCTACGAACTGCAGAAGGCCGGATACAAGGTCACTGTCCTCGAAGCGCGCAACCGGCCGGGTGGTCGGGTGTGGTCGATCCGCAACGGCACCGAAGAAACCGACCTGAACGGCGAGACACAGACCTGTACGTTCTCCGAGGGACACTTCTACAACCTCGGTGCGACGCGTATTCCGCAAAATCACAACACCATCGACTACTGCCGCGAACTGGGCGTCGAACTGCAGATGTTCGGAAACCAGAATGCGAACACCTTCGTCAACTACACCGGCAACAAGCCGCTGGCCAATCAGTCGATCACCTACCGAGCAGCCAAGGCCGACACCTACGGATACATGTCCGAGCTGCTGCAGAAGGCCACCAATCAGGGCGCTCTCGACCAGGTCTTGAGCAAGGAAGACAAGGAAGCACTCTCGTCCTTCCTCACCGACTTCGGTGATCTCTCCAGCGACGGCCGCTACGTCGGATCCTCGCGTCGAGGGCACGCCGTGGAGCCGGGCGCCGGCCTCAACTTCGGAACCGAGATCGAACCATTCGGGATGAGCGAGGTGATCCAGGGCGGCATCGGGCGTGCATTCTCCTTCGAGTTCGGTTACGACCAGGCCATGACGATGATGACCCCCGTCGGCGGCATGGACCGGATTTACTACAAGTTCCAGGACGCGATCGGCATGGACAACATCGAGTTCGGCGCCGAGGTCAGCGGCATGAAGAACGTGCCGGAAGGCGTCACCGTCGACTACGTCGTCGACGGCAAGACCAAGTCGATCACCGCCGACTACGCAATCTGCACGATCCCGCCGCACCTGATCAAGCGGCTGAACAACAACCTGCCCTCCGACATCCTGCTCGCGTTGGATGCAGCCAAGCCGTCGTCGTCGGGCAAGCTCGGTATCGAATACTCGCGTCGGTGGTGGGAGACCGAGGACCGCATCTACGGCGGCGCGTCCAACACCGACCGCGACATCTCCCAGATCATGTTCCCCTACGACCACTACAACTCCGACCGCGGCGTCGTCGTCGCGTACTACAGCTCGGGTAAGCGTCAACAGGCTTTCGAATCGCTCACTCACCGTCAGCGGCTGGCGAAGGCCATCGCCGAAGGCGCAGAAATCCACGGCGACAAATACACTCGCGACATCTCGTCGTCCTTCTCCGGAAGCTGGCGCCGCACCAAGTATTCGGAATCCGCCTGGGCGTCGTGGGCCGGCGCGGGAGATTCCCACGGCGGCATGGCAACTCCCGAGTACACCAAGCTGCTCGAACCCGTCGACCGGATCTACTTCGCCGGCGATCACCTCTCCAACGCCATCGCCTGGCAGCACGGGGCCTTCACGTCCGCGCAGGACGTCGTGACCCACCTGCATCAGCGTGTTGCGCAAACTGCCTGACGTGCTTCGTTTTCCATCACTTTTTCTGGAGGTCCAATCATGAATTCTCGCAGCACCAAGGTCCTTGCAGCGGCATTTGCCGCCACTGCGCTACTGGGGTTCGCCACGGCCTGCTCGTCTGACGAGGCGGACGCAGAGACCACATCGAGTTCGTTCGTCTCGAAATCGATTCTCGAAGCGGGGCAGGCAAACCCGATGATCGCTCAGGGTGTCGCGATCGGCGGCGACACCGCGATCTACAAGACCAGCGGCATCGGCCCGTCGGCAGGAAACAAGGCGGCGCCGGAAGGTTCGCCGGAGTCGTACATCGACGGTCAGTTCTCCGGCGGTGTTCTGCCGGCCGGTGTCACCGTCACCGAGGCGCAGGGCATCAACGTACTCAAGAAGATCCGCGACAACCTCGAAGCACAGGGATTGAGTCTAGAAGACGTCGTGACGATGCGCGTCTTCCTCGACAACGCGCCGGGATCGGACAAGGCCGACTACACCGGATGGAATCGCGCGTACCGCCAGTTCTTCGCCAATACCAATCTTGACACGGGTGACACGGAGTTGGTGCCGATGGGCACTGCCGAGCCGATCGCTCCGATCGAACGCAACAGTGCCCGGCCGACCCGCTTCGCGCTGGAGGTTGCGGGACTGCCGGTGGCCGGTTGGCTCGTCGAGGTAGAGGTCGACGCGGTGTACCCCGAGGGCAAGGAACCCGCCTGATGGGCGCGCTCAGCCCGACCCACTGGGCGATCGTCGCAGTAGTGCTCGTGGTGCTGTTCGGTTCGAAGAAGCTGCCGGACGCCGCCCGCGGCCTCGGTCGGTCGATGCGGATCCTCAAGACCGAAGTCGGTGAACTGCACTCGGATACGGACCTCGCGTTGGAGAAGCGAGACTGACCTCCGTGCGTGGTTGAGGAGTCCCCGCACTCCTCAACCGCGCACAGGTGTTCTAGATCAGACCTTCGGAACGAGCTACCGACGGTGGTGACGGCGGACCCTTCACGAAGACGTCGATCAGCACGTCCTCGTCCTGGTACGACGCGAACTGCGCCAACCCCGGCGTCTGGCGCACAGCCGAATGAACGGCGTCACCGTTCTGCGGATACTCCGGTACGACGTGACGCCAGTGGGCACACAGCAGAGTGCCGCCAGGCTCGAGATGCTCGACGACCTGCAGCATTGCGTCGACGAGTTTGTCGAAGGTCAGGTAATAGCCGACCTCGCTGATGACGACGAGGTCGAAGGTCTCGCCGGGCCAGTCGTCACCCAAAGCCCAGAGGCGGAATTCGGCGTCGCGACCGGCAAGCCGCGCACGAGCACTCTCGAGTGCGGCCGGGACGATGTCGGTGGCGAGAACGCTGTCGCAGCGCTCGGCCAATTTCTCGGTGAGGACCCCGATCGAGCACCCAGGTTCGAACGCGCGACGGTATCGGGGTTTCGGGAGCATCGCGATACTGAGCGCGTATTTTCGCTGCTCGTACCAACGAGATTCGAAGTCCCATGGATCGGATTGTGCGGCATACATCTTGGCGAAGTAGTCCGCGGGAAGTTCACGATCGGTCATACGAACACCGTTTCGTACGGTCGCAGTAAGCGTTCCATCACGTGTCGGGGGAGTATGGGTGCATCCGCAGGGTGATCGGAGAGTGGTGCGATCTGTGATGTGAACTCTTGGGCAGCAGCAGATTTTGCAGCCTGAACATCAGACGGCAAGGTCACTCTTCTGACTCGTTCCCACGGGACTGCCGCATGATCCGGCGCGGCCCAATGCCACGCCCAGATGGGGTACTCGATCAATCGTGCTCCAGTATCCGCGCACGCCCTTGCCGCAGCGTCCCCGGTAGCTTCATGATCCGGGTGGCCGTCCCCGCGCCACGTCGAGGCGCACCAAGTATCGGCCGAGGAATCACCGAGAATCGAGCTGAGGCGGTCGGTCAACTCTCGCCGGTTCTCGCCAATCCTCCCGTCCGGGATGCTCAATCGAACCGGTGTGGGAATTCCGAGCACACGCGCTGCTCGATCCGACTCGGACCGTCGAAGTTGTTCCATCTCGGGCTGAGTCACCGTAGGTGAGTCGGGATGTGAAGCGCCGCCGTCGGTAACGGACACCACTTGAACATTGATGCCGGAAAGTGTTGCCAGGAGCGCGGTTCCACCCAGTCCGAGGATTTCGTCGTCAGGATGGGGAGCGACGACGATCAATCGCGAGCACCCGCTGAGGTCCAGTTCCGGAAAACTGCGTCCCCACGCCTGCCATGTCGATTCGGGGGTGCCGCCGTCGTCGACGGGCTTCTGCGCGAACAGTTTCGAGTTCACCACGGCCGTTTCCCCTTAGCCGCAATCCGGCCCAGTTCTGCGTGATCCTTCTCGGCGTGGCTCTGCCGCAAGTAGACGGTGAGGTCGGCGACGCGGGCGGCATGCTCGGCGTCCATGCAGAGCGGTGCGGCCCCGAGAGCGCGTCCCACCCGATCCAGGGTCTCGGTGGCGGCGCGTTCGACGATTGCCCGCACACGCAGTGCCCGTTGCATGGCCTCGGCGTCTTCGTTGAAAGGGTCGGCGTCGATCTCCGCCGCCGCGACTGCGAGCGCGTTGCGCGCTGCGGCCAGCGCCGCGTCGACCGCACCGAGGTGCGCGAGTACATAGGGATCTTCGCTGCTTGCGGCCTTGTCGTACAACGGATCTGCAACTCCACACGCACCGCCGTACCAGCATGCGGCCACCCCTATCGCGCCGTGCCAGAACCCCGGCCGGCTCAGATAGTCCCCTGCCGTGCCAACCGGTATTGCCGGAACCATGTCGAAGTCGACCGCGCTGGAGTCGCTTTCGGCCATACCAACGGCCTTCCATGAATCGGGAACGGGATGTACCCCAGGTAGTCCGAGCTCAACCGCGAAGAGCGAGGGGACACCGTCGACCAACGCGGTGATCAGTGCATGTGTGCAGGTGTTAGCGCCCGAACACCACAACTTGCGACCGGTGAGCGTCCAGATCCCCACGTGCTCAGATGCATTCACGACTGGTTCGGGTGGCTCGGCTGCCCACACGCCCCACAGCTGTCCCGGTTCGGGATCGGGGCCGTCGAGTTCGGTGAGTATCGCGACGGCGTCGGTGTGAGCCTCGGCCATTCGGCCGAGGACCACGTTCTCTCGAGTGAGTTCTGCCAGGGAGGTCCATCGTGCGGCCGTCGCGCCGCCGCCGGGCAACGGCAAGTACAGTCCACCTGCGTCCAGGAGTGTGTGTAGTCGTTTCATCGTGCCAACTCCGCTTCTTCGTTATCGGCGGTCATATCACCCAGGTTACGGATATGTCCGGCAAAACCGCCCGGAGTTCGGCCGTCGAGACGTGCAGACGTGGTGACCGCAATATCTTCTGCCCACGCGATACAGGCACCCGCCTCGCTCAACCGCCGGACGAGATCGACGTCCTCGTCTTCTTCGAGATCGGAGAATCCTCCGACGCTCCAGTACATGTCGGCGCGGACACCGAGGTTGGCACCGTGGACGTGACCGTGTCGACCGTACGGATGCTCGTGATACATACGTTCGTATCGTTCGCGGACAGAGTGTGGATGACCTTCCCAGTCGGCGATGCGCACGGTTCCCGCGACGACGTCCGCAGTACGCGCATACTCCAGTTGGCGCGCAATCCACGTGGGGCCGACCACCGAATCGGCATCGGTGGTGGTGAACCACGCTGAGGCACCCAAATCTAAGCCGAACGCGGAGAAGCCCGTCGCTCGCGAACGTCCGACGTTCTGATGCTCGACGCGGAGTACTTCCACCCCGTCGGGTATGACCCCCGCGGTTCCGTCCGAACAGTTGTCGAGGACGGCAACAAGTCGGACGGGGACAACGCAAGCCGATGCCGCTGTTGCGAGTGCACGAAGGCAATTAGGAAGGTCTTCGGCTTCGTTGTGGGCGGGAACTACGACAAGAACCTGGTCGATTGGCACAGTGACGATCCTTTCCTCACCCTGGTACGGTCGGGTCTTCTTTCGTCCCGGTTCTCAACAGATAACCACATTTCAGACGAGTGCCGCCGCTCGACCGCCAGCAGTCGCGCAGGTCGAAACCTGTTTCGGTGAAACATCTCTGGATACGTTTGGGAGCGGTACCTTCGGGGTACCAAACGGGGTTTTGCGACTGAAGAATCTTCAGAAACTGCGGTGGCGCACCGAATCGATGAGCATCCGTGCAACGTCGTGCAGCTTGACGTTGGTGTGCTGTGATTGCTGCACGAGGCGCCTGAATGCTTCCTCGGCGTCGATACCGTGGACGGCGATCAGGACGCCCTTGGCCTGCTCGATCTCGGCCCGAGACTCCATGGCGTAGTGCAATTGTTCGATGTGTTCGTGTGCCTGACGCCAGCGTCGTGAATCTGCGATCGCCGCGCCCGCACCGGCGGTGAACAATTTCATCAACTCTTCGTCGAAGGCCTTGAACTCGGTCGATGCGAATCCGTAGACGTTGAAAGCGCCGAGAAGTTCGGCGCTCCCTTCGCCCATGGTGATCGGCACGGACAAGTAGGACCGGACGCCTTGTTTGCGGGCCTCGACGGTGAATTCCGGCCATTCGGCTTCGTGATCACCCACCTTTGCCCGGACCGACGAGACTGATCGCGCGGCGTCCACACACGGACCACGATCGGCGGAGTGCTGGGCGTCGTCTATCCCGGAGAGATAGTCCGCGGTAGATGCAGCAGTTCGCGGGCCATCGGCCGACAACACGGTCACGCTGACTGCGTCGGCGTCCGGCAGTGCTTTGACCGCCGTCTCGGCCAGACGTTGGAGCATGGAGTCCAGGTGCTCGTCCGTGTTCAGATTGGACCGGAGTCCGGCAATCGCCTCGGCGAGGGTGTCGAGCGAATCTGCTGCGGAAGCAAACGCCGCGGCTCCCTGTGGAGTGTCCGCATTGCCTGTCATGACTCAGGTCTACTCCGCAAACTGCGGCGATGTGACCGTTCCAGGCGGTCGATACTCCAATGTTGCATGAAATTCGAGGTTCCTGGGTAGCCGCATGCAGCGATGTGCGATGTCGCCCGAAAAAGAGGAGCCGATGATGATCCTGCGTTTACCTGGTGTGTATCCACCGCAACACGACACGTCGTTACTCGCGGATGCACTGCTGTTCGAGCACCTCACCGCTCGCAGTCGGGTGTTGGATCTGTGCACGGGGACCGGCGCCCTCGCCGTCGCGGCATCTGCGGCAGGTGCAGGCCACGTTGTCGCAGTCGACATATCTCGCCGAGCGTGCGCCAACGCTCGTCTCAACGGAATCCTCAACGGAACCTTCATCGATTCCCGTCGTGGCGATCTCACCGAGGCCGTGCACGGCGAACTCTTCGATCTGGTGATCTCCAACCCGCCGTACGTCCCTGCAATTGCAGATGATCTCCCTACCGCTGGAATCGAACGTGCTTGGGACGCAGGCAAGGACGGACGCGCCCTCATCGACAGGATCGCGGCCACCGTTCACGACGTACTCGTCCCCGGCGGCACACTTCTTCTCCTGCAGTCGGTACTGTGCGGGGTCGACAAGACCGAGGCGATACTCGAGGAACACGGTATGGCGGTGGAGATTTCGGCTCGGAAGTACATTCCTTTCGGGCCCGTGATGCGTGAGAGACGCACGATGCTCGAGGCGCGAGGGTTGATCACCACCGGTCAGGAAATCGAACAACTGGTGGTCATTCGCGCAACGAAGTCTCACCCTTCTCCCAACTCGATGTGAGATGTTCACCGAGAAGATCGTCGAACGCGAGGCAAGTTGCGGCGCCGAACAAGATGTCGCCGGCGCGGTGTGGCTGTGAAGAAGCAAGACCGCCGGCAAGCTCCCGAACGGCGATCTGTTCATGGACGGAATCCGCTTCTACATGCTCGTCGTAGAACAGGGTCGCGTCCGAACCGAATCCGAGTCGGCGCAGGCCGGCGCTGTACCGCTTACTCGGCAGCGCCGACGTGGTCTCGACGGCGCACAGGTGCCCGACCAGGGTGCCGAGATGTCGGCGATGAAAACCGAAGAGCGAGAGAGCATTCAACGACGCCAAGGTCACTGCGGGAACGGCATCGATGTAGTGACCGTAGCGGTCCGAAAGACCGACGGCCCGCATCGTGTCGGCAAACAGACGCGAATGCATACGCTCTGCGCGGCCGCCTCCGTACTCGTCGCTCTGCACCTCGACGAGGGCTGCCTTGACGGCACCGGAGAGCCGCGAAATTCCAAGGGTGTGCACATCCGCTTCACGGAGCTGATTGAGCGAACGGTGAATCAGCACCTCCGCGAACTGATCGACCGTGGCGTCCTTCGCCATGAAGGCCGCAAGACCGGGTCCGGCACTGGGCGCCGTCATCGCCCACAGGTCGGCCACCACGTCGCCAGACGACGGTACAGTCCCCACGAGTTGCGCGATGGCGGACTCGAAGTGCGTTTCGAGACGAGACCGCACCGCGAGCAGGTCCGGATTCCACTCCCACTCGTCCGCGACGTTCTCGATTCCCTGCAGATGAAGCTCGTAGAGGAGCGCCAGCGTCAACTGGGCGTCATCGTCTCGAAGAATGTCGTAGGTGAGGTCGGTGGATCGTGCGTCTTCGTACGCGTCAGCGGCAGCCTTCAGCTCCCTCGGATCGGCGGAGGAGAGCAGAATGGAAACGAGAGTGGCGCTCAGTGGGCCGCGAGCCTGCGGAACGGGCATGGAAGTAGGCACGCCAGTGGCCGAATCGAGAAGTGAAGAGGACATATGACCGCGTTTCCCGAATCGTCATCTGCCGAAACACCGGATAGTTCCGGGTGCAACACCACCATAACCGCCTGCTCGGACGGACCGCTGCTGGTACGTGGTGACTTCGAGTTGCTCCGCGACGACGGCACTCCGATAGAGAACAAGCGCTCTACGGTCGCTTTGTGCCGATGTGGACGGACCGCCATTGCGCCGTTCTGCGACAGCTCCCACAAGAAGAAGCGGGCGCGAGCGAGTTAACCGGTACCGAACTCGGCACGCGTCCGACCTGGAAACCAAGTAGACCCAGAAACCAAGAAAAGGCTGGATGCCGGCACCGTGCGGTGCAGCGTCCAGCCTTTTCAGTCTGAATTCAGACTGGGATCGAGCTCAGATGGCGCGAACATTCTGAGCCTGGGGGCCCTTCTGGCCCTGTCCGATCTCGAACTCGACCTTCTGGCCCTCGTCGAGGGACTTGTAGCCGCTGCCCTGGATCTCCGAGTAGTGAACGAACACATCCGGTCCGCCACCTTCCTGCTCGATGAATCCGAAGCCCTTTTCACCGTTGAACCACTTGACACTGCCCTGAGCCATAACCAAATTCTCCTGGATCCATCGAGCCGAGCCCTCCCATCGAGAGTCCGGTCTCACACCTGATCCTGCCATGCTCTTCTTTTTCTGTCTCCAATTACATGCATGGCGAGTTGCAGTATTTGGCGGGTTTGTCCCGTCGTGGGGCCGCGCCGGAAGCAGGTGATTGTTCAACTATGCGCGTCTACCTGCTGTGATGTATTCGTCGCTTCGATACTGCGCGAAATGACAACACCTGTGTTAAATCTGGATTCGCGGCGCAGAATGTCACCCCGATGCTCAGGACGGGACCAAATACCCAACTCGATCGGGGTCGAGATCAGTCCGATTCGTCGGATTTGGTGTGCCCGTCGAATGTCACGTGGATGTTCTCGTGCGGAACCGCGCGTTGCGCTTTTGCTTGATCGGCGAAGGTGCGCCGATCGCCTTCGATGAGCTCGGTATTGTCGGTGAACGGAGCCAGCAACGCCCGCGGATGGAGTTTGTCGACTCGCACGACGTTGATTTCCGCGCACATGACGATCGAGGCGGCAGCCAGGAACAAGAAGGCCAACAAACCCAGAACAATGGCAAAGACGCCATTGGTGGTGGAAGCACCCCGCACCACGGACGTCACGTAGAGGGCACCGAAGGACTGAAGTGCTTGCCAGAGAACAGCAGCGGCGATCGCTCCGGGTGCCACATCGGCCACAGACAGCGGCCTCGCGCAGGTGAGCCGGAAAGCGACGATGAAGATACCCGCGTTCAAGACGACTGCCGCGAGGGTCAGTAAGAAGCTGAACGAACCGCCCAGATGAAGCGCGCCACCGATGCTGGAGACAGCTGTGGTCCCCAAGATCGCGAGACCGATGGTGCCGAGCAGCAGTAACCCTTGAAGCCGCCCGCGGATGGGATCCGGTCGCATGTTTCGGGGCACAGACCACACCGTGTTCATCGCATTCTGGCAAGCCAGAGCGACACCGAGGCCACCGTAGAGGCCGCCGACGATTCCGATCACCAGACCCGTGACGCCGCCACCGATCTGTTGCGCGTTGCCCAGGTCGTCACCGATAACCGGGAACTGATGCAGTGCCGAGTCCAAGATCTGTTGCTGAAGTTCGGGGTTGTCCGACAGCACGAAGCCGAGAATCGTCGAGAGCAGGAGAAGCAGCGGAAACAGCGAGACAAATCCGTAGTAAGCGATCAGCGCGGCGAGATAAACACCTTGATCGTCGAGGAACTTGTAGAGGACCGCTATCGGGAACCCCAGTGCCGGATGCTTCTGTTGCAAGGCATCGAGGCGCTTGGCGATTGTCATTCTCGGTCTCTCTCAGCTCGTCGGACAGCCCGACGAACCTTAGTCGCTGCGAGCGCTCAGCGCTCAGCGCTCGACGTCGGTGCCGGGCGTGCCGTCAGGAGACTTCGAGCGACTTCTCGGCTTCGCGGAGCGCGCGCATGGCGGCCTCGACAGAGTTCGTAACCGGAAATTCTTCTTCCGCCCGCGCTGCCCGAAGCAAGCGTCGAAGTGGGTGTGACCCGATAACGGACCACTGGAAGTCATGGGTTCGCGAACGGGAGTTCAGCTCGGCGAACAGTTCGAGGCATACCGCACCGACGAACAGTGAATTGGACAGGTCGAAGATGACGCGAGTCCACTCCGCAGCGTACGAGCTGAGAAGTTCTTGTACTTCGGGCGCGGAGAGTCTGTCGAGATCGACATTGACCTGGATCAGGACTGTCGAGGGTGCTACCCGCCAGGCAGCGAAGCCTTGTGTTTCCAAGATCGGCCCCAATTGTGTTGAGGGATCGATGGAATCAATCGAAGTGTGGTCGAGTTCATTCAGATTCATGGCAGATCCGGTCTGTGTGCTTTCATCGAAAGGCTGACGACCGATCTGGCGGCGCGGAAAGTGAACGCGTCCAGCTGTGGAAAGCTCTAGAGCTCAATGGATATGCGCAGGACGGATACGCGCAGAACGTACTCACCTGATCCAGAGCCTTGATGCGAACCGAGCGCCAGTGGCTTCAACCCCGGCTGTATTCTCAACCTCGGTACCGCTCAGTGTAGCTCGAGGGTGAAAAACGGTCCAGGCGTGGAGTCGAACATTAAGCGGTGCAATGTTTTTGGCTATACGCTTCGGTAGGGTGGGGGTCAGTGTCACCGGACGAAGGGATTCAGATGAACGACCGCGATGCACTTACGGCTATCTCGACCAAGCTCGACACGCTGATCGGAGCAGAGACCAACGGTCTGCGGGACGAGGTTCCGCCCGGTTCCAGTCTGCAGCGCACCGAGCAGGACGGTGAGCACGGAAGGTGGGGTCACGATTATCGCCTCGCCAACAAGTATCTCGAGGCTCTCGACATCGGCCAGCCCGGGCTCATCGACCGAGACGAGATGGAACGTCTTGCACAGGAGTACATCTGATCCTCGAGACATACCGTCAGAAGATTTCGCCCATCTCGGTGCGTAGCTGCTTCAGCGTCTGAGTGAGGATTCTGGACACATGCATCTGGGAAAGACCGACCTTCTCGGCAATCTGAGACTGGGTGAGATGACCGAAAAATCTCAGAACGACGATCGTGCGCTCCCGCTCCGGTAATGCCAGGAGCGCGGGCCGCAATGTCTCGTGATTGTCGATCCGACTGATCGCTTCGTCGTACTGACCCAAGGTGTCGATCAGAGTCAGTCCGTTCCCGTCGCCGGCGGATGCGGTGTCGAGCGGTGCGGTCCGATACGAGTTGCCGGCTGTGAGCCCCTGTTCGACCTCGTCCGGCTCGATGTCGAGTTCTTTCGCGAGTTCCGCGACGGTCGGAGCACGCCCGAGAGTCTGGGACAGCGACGTGAGCGCCCGGTTCAGGGCAAGGTGTCGTTCCTGAAGACTTCGCGGGACGCGAACGGACCAGCCATGATCGCGAAAATGCTTGCGTACCTCACCCATTACCGTCGGGACGGCGAATGACAGGAAATCCGATCCCTTTTCCACATCGAATCGCTGCACGGCCTGTACCAACCCGACGCGCGCAACTTGCTCCAAGTCCTCGAAAGGCTGGCCTCGCCCCTGGTAGCGGCGTGCGACGTGGGTGGCGAGCGGTAGGCACAATTCGATGATCGAGTTGGTGATCTTTTCTCGGGTCGGATCATCAGGCGGAAGCGAAGCCATCGAGACGAATAGTTCGACAGCTAGTTCGTACTGGTCCTTCTTGTCCGGTGGGACAGCGGTCACGCACGCTCCTGGATCAAGCCCTTTTCAAGCGTCATCGTCAGGGTAATGTGACCGTCCGCGTCGATCTCCGATTGTTCCAAACGGACGGAGTCGACCAGTGCTTCGAGAACGAACCATCCGAAGCTGTGCGACTTGTCGGGAATTTCGGAGTGCGCAATCACTGAAACGACGGTCCGAAGTGTGCGACCGAATGTCTCGAAACGGCAGGTCAAATCGCTGGACGGTATCGCATGGCCGATGAGGATACTTGCGACTTCGTCCATCGCCAGAGCGAGATCGGCTGTCCCATCGACATCCAATCCGGTGTTGTTGGCGACCGTGCGGGTGATTCCACGCAGAGTCGGAAGTTGAGAGTACGACGCCCGGACACGGAGCGAGGCGATGGAGTCGTGAGTAAGTTCGGCTTCGGTCGAACTCGACAGAGGGATCAAGGGACTTCCTGTGGGTAGATGTGGCGGTATTCCGGCAGAACGAGGCAAGGACCGGTAGCGGCCATGCGTGCCGACCATCTCGACCCCAGAGGTGTTCATAGCCTTCGATTACCCTTCGCCCGGCGAACTAACCCTCATTATCGAACTCGAAGATGAATTGTGAGACACATCACCTGTGGTGCACTCGTACCTGATCCCATCTTTCATGTGCGGCTCGTTCGGGTACTTCCGCATCATGGACACCCATGCAGAAAGACAGATCCCTGTGCACGTTCGACCGGAAGGCGTCACGGACGAGGGAGTGAAAGCGGCCGGTGTGTTGCCGAACGCCCTCGAAACGGTGGAGCGTGCGCGCGGTGCTCTGTACGACTTCCATCAGCTGATCGGGCACGCGGATTTGATGCTCGACGAGGTCGTCGAGCTACTGCGCACCAGCGGCAACGACGAACTGGCAGGTCAAGTCGAGGACGAGCTGATGGGCCGGAACGTGGTCGAGGGGCGTTGGACTTTCCAGCTGGTCGAGGAGTTTGACGAGAACTACTGGTCGTTCTTCCGCGAATGCGAGAAGGTGGTGCGCGACCGACTGGCCGGTGGAGTGCCGCATCTCTTCGAATCCGAGATGAAGGAGCGTCGACGCACGCATGGGCGTCGACACCACGAGGCGCGGCCCTGAGTTTCCGCACCACCAGTTCCTGCCCCAGAAATTATTGCTCGGTCGAGCTCGACACAGCACTGACCAGTGGTGCAGTTCGCGCTTTACGCAACGATTCTCGCTCGGTGGCCGTCATCCCGCCCCAGATGCCGTGAGGTTCCCCGGTCTGGATGGCGTGCACCAGGCATCTCTGCACGACGGGGCATCTGGCACACACCAGCTTCGCCGAACTCTCGCGCTTCGCCCGCCTCGATCCGCGCTCGTTCGTGTCGTCGTAGAACAGAGCAGGGTCGGTGTCGCGGCAGGTGCCGGACAGTTGCCAGTCCCACTCGTCGGCAAGGGGCCTGGGAGATGTGTAGGAGCGCATGAACATGGACGTTCCCTTCGCTGCGTGACGAACTCGACTCGGATCGAGGCCCGGGTCGGGCGTTAGTGCAAAGCTCGGTCCCGCCGGTGCATGGTCTGCGCCGGCGGGACCTTCGAGGCTCCTCCCTCGAGAGGGAGGATTTCGGGGGTACCTCTGGTCGGTCATTACCCAGCCGTACAAATTTTGAATCCCGGTCGTCAGGAATTCTTTTGATCCACGGCTCGTCTTTCTGCTGCGGCGACAAGACCGCCGGATCGTCTCTCTGCTGCGGCGACAAGACCGCCGGCGATGTCGCGCACCTTGACGTTCCACTCTTGCGACATCTCCACCAGTAGGTCGAAAGCTTGGTCCGCTGAACACTCACGCTCGGCCATCAGCAATCCCTTGGCCTGCTCGATCACGGGCCGAGAATCCAAAGCTCTTCTCAGTTCGTCATTTTCCGCGCGAAGGCGGGCGAGTACGTCTGGCGCAGAACTGGACTGCTGAGCCTGCGGTCGTGAAACCTCGTACACACGATGAAGCACCCCGATCACCCGGCCGTCGTCATCGGTGACCGAGGAATTCACCGTGTTCCAATAGCGCGTGACAAACAGCCCGGAACCGCGCTCGTCGCGCACGTCGTACCGTTGAGTTGGCAGCGCATCACGAGATTTGGTTCGCATCACCCGGTCGAACGACATTGTCAACGAGGAGATTCCGTCGGCAAAAGAGTCGGCGGGGTTGTCTGGAAAGGCCTCGAACACTTCCACTCCGTGCAGCTGATCCAAACTGCGATCGGACATGGCAAGGTATTCCTCGTTTGCTCCCCGGACACGAAAATCGCTGTCCACGAGGAGAAGAGAAGAAGTGCTTGCCGCAAACCGATCGCTGCGGGCGATCGAGCGGAGAGTGCTCGAACTCATGATTGTGTCGTTTCTGTCCTGTCTTCGACGGCTGCGGCGCCTGGTGGTTCATAAGTAGTTGATTGCGAGGACCCCAAGCGCAGTGCCTGCCACGATCGATCCGAACAACAAGCGCTGCTGCAGTACGAACATCTGATACTCGCGACGGGTTTGTGCTGACGTGCCGCGCGAGTCCGCAGACATGCTCCTACCCTTTCCGGTTCTGGGGGCGCGATTTCGGCCGACCCCCGATCGGCCGAAATCGAGGACGGTGAATCAGTTCTGGCGTGCCTCATTTGCGGCATCCTGCTCGGTGGACGCGCCTTCGTGTACGAGGCTGCCACCGGAGTTCTCGAGGTGCGCGCGAACGAACCACTGGAACTTTTCCAACTGTGCGGTCTGGCCGATCAGCATGTCTTCGGTGATCGGGTCGATCTTTCCGACGCTTTCGATTGCGGCGCGACTGTCTGTGATGACCCCGGTGTAGACGAGGTCGAGCGCCGCGAGGTGAGCGCGGGCATCGTCGCGGCCGACGGAGTAGTCGTCCCACGTCCGGTCGCGTTCGATCGCTCCTGCGGTGCCCTTGGGCGAGTTGCCAAGTGCCGCGATACGTTCCGCCACATCGTCGGCGTAACCGCGAACCAGCTCCACCTGCGGGTCGATCATCTCGTGCACGCCGATGAAGTTGGGTCCAACGACGTTCCAGTGGACGTGCTTGAGCGTGAGGTGCAGGTCGTTGTAGGCGCTGAGGCGTTCCTGCAGGGTGTCGGCGACGGTCGAGCCGTCTGCGCTGCTCAGCCCCGGTACGGTGAACTCGGACATATGTTTTCCTCTCGTCATGATGGGGATCGCCCTCCAATGGGGCGGTCGCGCGCCATCGTCAATCGGATCGCGGGTCGGTCAGGTTCAGTGCGCGAGTGCGACTGGTTCCTCTGTCACCGGGTCGCCGAACATCATCGCGATTCGGCGCTTGACCTCTACGGTCGTCAAAGTCGCGCTTGCGGCAGTGATTCCGATGCCGGTGTTGCTCTCGCCCTGTGTTGGCGGGATGTCGATCGTCGTCATCTTGCTCCCGGTGAAGAGTGTGCCGTGTGGGAGTCAGCTGAACCACCAACTCCGACGTCTGGGTGTTCTGCAGCTTCGAGTGCCGGTTATGGCGCTTTCAGGTGCTACAAAATCTATATCAGCCAATGTAGATAATTGGCAAGGTTGCGTCGTTCCAACTGTAGAAGCAAGTTGTGTGCCGATTCTCGACGAAAATGCGCTTCACCTGCCCTTACATGCTCTGTCGGCTCCGCGATTTTTGCCGCAAGTGGTCCTGGACACCTTTGAATCTATGTCGTCCGCGTCAGATTCACTGCGCGATGGTGCTAAGGTCGGATAACGCCGACGAAGGCAGCCGACACCGAACTAGGAGGTTCCAGTGACGTCGGAATCTCAGACCCGGGCGCTGCGTGGCGTGTACGGGATCTCAGTGATGTCAGAACTGTCCGGAGTGGGACCTCAAACGCTGCGCCTCTACGAGCGAAGGGGCCTGCTCACACCGACGCGCACGGATGGCGGTACGCGTCGGTACAGCGAGGCTGATCTGGATACGCTCGGACGAATCACCGCGCTGATCGACGACGGAGTCAATCTTGTCGGAATTCGTTTGATCTTGTCTCTCGAAGCCGAGAACGCCGTTCTGGCGGCTCGGATCAGTCAGTTGACTGCGGAAGCCGATTAGTTTCCGTGGGGTGCGACGGTGCGTCGGTGCGCGCAGGGTCGCCGAAATCTGCATCTGCGACGATCTTGTTGCCGGCACGTTCGATCTGCTCCAGCGCTGTGTCCAGGGCATCGACCAGCCATTGATGCGACGCCTCTGCGAGCAGTTGATCGGGAGTGTCGGCCAATTCGGACTGAAAGAATCTCACCAGCCACAAGTCGCCCAGATCAGGCTGATCTGAAAGCCCGGCAACGGTATTGGTGGCGAGTAGGTATCGGTTGTACTCGAGATCAACACGAATAGCGTACTCGCCGAACAGATTCACCACATTGGCCGGCCGATGAGTGGCGGCGGCGAGCGCAATGAGAGCGTCGTTGTAGGTCTCTGAGTACTTCATCGTGAGGGGCATGGTCGGCCTGTCTTTCTGGGCCGATGCAGCATTGCACGGCTATGGCGAGGAGATCAGTTCGCAGCCGCTGCTTGACGATGAACTGAAACCAATCCTAGCTCGAGTATCTGCACACCCTTGACTCAAGCCCTCGGTGGTCAGTTGTTGCGCGCAAAGTCCGACTCGCGCTCCGTGACGAACTGATCTTCCGGGCGCGGTTCAGTCGGGGCAAGTGCGGTCAGGAACGATTCGGCCCACTGATGCACGTCGTGCGACATGACCTGGCGATGCAGGGCAGCCATGCGGTGACGGCCCTCTTTCGGATCCTGATGAACTGCGGTCAGGATTGTATTCTTCACGCCGTCCAGATCATGCGGGTTGACCAGATATGACTGTCGTAATTCCATTGCAGCGCCGGTGAACTCGCTGAGAACGAGAGCGCCACCGAGGTCGCCGCGGCACGCTACGTACTCTTTGGCCACGAGATTCATCCCGTCGCGCATCGGAGTCACGAGCATGACGTCGGCAGCGACGAACAGCGCGATCAGTTCTTCTCGGTCGACCGGCTGATACAGGTAGTGAACGACGGGGCGGCCGATCTGACTGTGGTCGCCGTTGATGCGACCCACCTGTTCCTCGATGACACTGCGTAGATCGATATAGTGCTGCACGCGTTCACGACTGGGCGTAGCGAGCTGCACCATCGTGTACTTCTCCGGGTCCAAGCGGCCCTCGTCGAGAAGTTCCTTCAGGGCCTGCAGCCGCAGGTCTATGCCCTTGGTGTAGTCGAGGCGATCGACTCCCAGCAGGATCTTCTCGGGATTGCCGAGCTCTTCCTTCAATTCGCGTGCGCGGCGCAACACCGATTCGCTCTTCGACTGGCGCTCGAGTTCGGCGGAATCGACGGAGATGGGAAATGCTCCCACCTTGACCACGCGAGAATCGAAATCGACATGCCCCAGCGCACTTCGCACACCGACGCCTGCGGTTGTCGTCTTCAAGCCGAGTAGTTTGCGGGCCAAGAACAGGAAATTGTTTGCGCCACCGGGTAAGTGGAAGCCGATCAGGTCGGCGCCCAGCATCCCCTTGACGATCTCCTTGCGCCACGGCAGCTGCATGAAGAGCTCGACGGGAGGAAATGGAATGTGAAGAAAGAACCCGATAGTCAGGTCCGGCCGCAGCTCACGAAGCATCGCCGGCACGAGTTGCAATTGGTAGTCCTGCACCCAGACGGTAGCTCCGTCCGCGGCGCAACGTGCGGTTTCCTCGGCGAACCGCTGGTTGACCGCGACGTATGTGTGCCACCACGATCGCTCGAACGTCGGAGCCACCAGAACATCGTGGTAGAGCGGCCACAACGTGTCGTTGGAGAACCCCTCGTAGTACTCGGCGAGGTCCTGAGAGGTCAGTTCGACGGGAAAGAGGCGGAGGCCGTCCACAACTATGGGATCGACCTTCTCGTCTGCGACGCCCGGCCAGCCGACCCAAGCGCCGTCTCGCTGCCGCAGGATGGGTTCGAGCGCGGTGACGAGTCCACCCGGACTTCGCTTCCAGTTCTTGCTTCCGTCCTCGTCGGCTGCAGTGTCGTCGTCGGCTGCAGTGTCGTCGATTTCCAGATCGACGGGCAGTCGGTTGGCGACAACGACGAATTCGGAGAGCCTTTCGAGATCGTTACTCACGCCGACATCGGCTCCGCCAGGGTCTCGTCCATGATGGCGGTAGCGGACAGGTAGGCGACCGCCTCGGCCACCGAGTCGGTGAACACGATGTCGGCATCCATCTTCAACAGGGACAGCGGGCGCCTGACGGGGTGCGCTGCGATCAGTGTCCACGGGACGCCGAGCCTTCGAGCCTTGGCCGACAGAGTTTCGATGATGGAAAGACCTCCGACGGAGATGAACTGGACGTCCGAGCAGTCGACTACGAACGGGTGACGCTCGCTGATCAGATCATCGACGCAGGCAGCAAAATCAGCTCGGGACTGGATGTCGATCTCGCCGCTGACCACCAGTGACTGAATGCTTTCCGCGGACGTGACGGTGAAAATCGGGGGACTGTCGGCACGCTCATCTGTAGTTCTCGAAAACTCGTTCATCGAAACTCCTGACGGATTGCTCGAAACGGTTCGTTCGAATCGGTCTGGTTCGAAACGGCCTAGTTCGAAACGGTTTCTTGCGAAACCGGGAAACGGCACGGGAAGCAACACGCGAACCGTGCACGTCTTCAACGGCTGGGTGCTCAACCGTGCTGAGTGCCTACCTTACCGCATCACGAAACCGCAGGTGAAAAGCGTTAGATCCGTGAGGATTTCAAGGCCCCGTGAGCGCGGGCTCACGGGACCTTGGTCCCGATGATTCGGGCCGGGCGAGATCAGGCGGTGTCAGTCGCCGGACCGGTGGTTGTCGCCCCGCCCTCGTCGGCCCACGTAGGCTCGCCCGACGGATCGGTCTGAACGTCCTTGTGTGCGGTGTCGGGACTGGTGCCGGGATCGTGGTCGGTGCCGGTGGTCCGCGGCTCGTCCGTCTGATCGGTGTGGTCGGTGGGATTCTGTTCGCTCATGGTGTCTGCGTTCCCTTCGGGAAGTAGTTGTTCATGTACTCGTCGTTTCCTGCTCACCCGCGGGGGGTACTCAGTAGGGGGTAGTGCGTCAGGTCGAATCGACAACCAGCGAAGTCAGCTGTCACCGAAGCAGGAGATTTCACGTGAACCATATGACCGTGACGACCGAACACCTGCGTGCACTGCTGGGTAGCGGCCCCCATTCGGAATTGGTAGCGGTCGGGGGCGAGATCGAGATCTACGTCCCCGATGAAGAAGGGTTCGGCCTCGAGGGTATCTCGCTTGTCACTCGCGAGCAGTTGGCCGAACGCCTGCCTTCCTCGCCCGACAATCCCGACGAAGGCGAACTGCGTATCGCCGCAGAATCGTTGAGCGAGATGATCGCCGAACTCGGCGGCTGAACTCCCTGCGGCAGCCGACTTCAGATCTGCGGGATCGGATCCGGGGGATACGGGTTCGGTGGCGTTGGAGTGGGCGGCACGGGTGGCGGATTCAGCGGATCGGGTGGTGTCGGCGACCCGGGGTCGGGAACAGGGCCCGGATCCGGGGGTGGGGGAGTGGTCATGAGTGCCGGGTTCCCAAACACGTGCTGAACAAACACCTAGTGTTCGGAACGGCTTTTGGTGTTTTCCTCGGCAAGTAGATCGTCCACGATGTCGGTCACGGCGATGTGGACGCTCTCTGCAGAGAACGGTAGTTCCATATTGCCGAGGATCATGTGAACGACATCGACGACCGTGAATCGCACCCGATCCGACAGCTCGGCCAGATCAACTCCGTAGGGCGCAGCCAGTTCGATACGTAGTGAACGTATTTCGTGGCCGTCGACAAAGAATTCGATGCTGCTCGGTGAGCAGTGGTGTCGAGAACGTATCTCTGCGGCGAGGTGGGTGCGGAGTACGTGATCGCTTACCGACACCGTGCCGAGACGTGGACCCTCGGACGCGTGTGCGTTCAGTGGCCAGCCCGATGCCGAGGTCGATCGGAGCGCCCGGATCACCTTGTCGCTGATTCGATCCCAGCCTGGCTCCGGGGCATTTCGCAGGGCCTCGGATGCGTGGGCCATCAATGCGTCGGTTCGTGATTCGGTCATCGCCACCTCGTCATTCGTTCACTCAGGTTAGCCCGTGCACGGTGGTGATGCCCACGCACCGCATCCGGAGTGAGTCTTAGAATCTTTCCGATTTGAACGAACGTGAGCATCTCCACCTCTCGCAGCGTCCAGGCCGCACGCTGGCGATAAGGCAATTCCCCCAACGCTTCCTCCAGCGCCTCCAGGAAGGCGGAGTTCGAGGTCGTGTCGAATGGACCGGCTTCGGGAGACGGTACAAGAGGGTCGAGCAGCTTGTCGTCGATCGGTTGAGCTCTCTTGATTCGGTAGCTGTCCACGATCTTTCGGGAACAGATCGCGAAAAGCCATGTTCGCATCGACGATTCACCACGAAACGAATCGAGTTGACGCCACGCGGCCACGAAGGTGTCCTGAACTACTTCGAGAATGTCGCCTTCGTCCGCGAGCATTCGACGTGCATAGCGGTGGAGCGCTGGTCCGTAGTGGTGCACCAGTGACTCGAATGCTTTTCGGTCGCCGAGTATCGCAGCGTCCACTGTCGCGGTGTCCAGGCCGTCAGGCGCTCCCGTGAGCCCCTGTGTGTGCGGTAACGCCACAGTCGCTCCTCTCACAGAAATGCGGAAACTCGGCTGCGTTCGAGGATTGTTCGTCCAGCCGGGGCGTTGGATGTTACGGACCGTAACTAATAAATGTCAGTGACGCACGTCACCCGACTGGGACATTCGGTTTCGCCTTCGAGTCACGACTACACAGGTAGATCGATCAACAGGAGGAGATGACAATGGTCAGCACGCAGGTTGCGACAGCATCTACGAAGGATGTTGCATCATCGAATGACTCGGCTCTGGTGAGCTCGCAAGGAAAGACGTCGATCGCCGACACCGTTGTCTCGAAGATTGCCGGCATCGCCACCAGAGAGGTGAGCGGTGTGTACGACGTCGGCGGCGGAGCATCCCGGGTCGTCGGGGCACTGCGCGAGCGGATTCCCGGCGCGAGTGTCAACCACTCCCAGGGAGTATCGGTCGAGGTCGGCGAAAAGCAGGCAGCGGTGGACATCGACATCGTGGCCGAGTACGGCGTATCACTCGCGGACCTGGCCACCGGCATTCGCCGCAACGTCATCGCAGCGCTCGAACGGATGACAGGTCTCGAAGTGACCGAGGTGAACATTACGGTTCACGACGTTCACCTCGACGAGGGCAGCGACGACGAAGCAGGCGAGCCCAAGACCACCCGGGTGCAGTGAGTTCCGAAATCGCTGACACCGTCGCTGAGGCCGTGACGGCTGTACCCGGCGTCGCATCACTTCATGCCGGAATGTTCGGCGAGGTCGGCACCTACCTTCCCGGTCGTCGTGTCGTCGGCGTGCGGGTGACGGAGTCGTCGACCGACGTCCACGTCTGCATCTTCGCCGACGCCGCCGTTCGAGAGACCGCTTTACGCATCCGCCAAGCCATTTCGGGACTCATTTCCGGCCCCGTGAATGTGACAGTGGAAGACGTAGTAGGCCGCCCGCACAATGCCTGAGCGTTCCCGCGGTACAGAGCCTGATCGACGTTCTGCACGACGAGCGGCGATCAGGAAGCACCACCCCGATGCTGGGGGATCAGCCGACGCGCTCAATAGAGCGCTCGAACGCATCGACCGGGACTTCGCATCCCCGATCGATGTGGGTGTCCGTCCGACGCTGCGCGGCACGATGCGACAGATAGTCAGACCCGTTCGGGCCCAGTACACCCGGGTGCGCGCTCGGCTACCGGGCGCCAAGACCTATACCGAGATCTGACTCGCACATTTGAACATCATCCACAACGGAGGATTCACATGACCACCTCGACTGTCGGCCTTCTGGCAGGACTACTTCTCGGAGTCGCAGCTGCTGCAGGCGGTTTCACCGGATTCCTCATCGCGCTGGTTCTCGGCGTGGTCGGTTACCTCGTCGGTGGTCAGCGTGACGGTGAGTTCGATCTCGGTGTGATGCTGAAGGGTCGCGGTCGTGGCTGAGACAGCTCTGCCGGAGTCTGTGCTTGGCGAGCCGGGCGAACGCGGATCACTGACGATTCGAGACAGAGTCGCGCAGAAGTTGGTGCTCGAGGCGACTCGCGGAACGCCGGGGGTGCGTCACCACGCCGGCGGCATGGACAAACTGACCGGGCGTGAATTGCCGAGGGCGCGAGTGCTGGTGTCCGGCAGGCGGGTACGAGCCAAGGTGGACATCGCGATCGAGTGGCCCGGATCCTTGTCGGTCATCGGCACCGCGGTGCGAGACAATGTGAGGGCCCAGTTGGAATCGGTCTCGGGATTGGACGTAGACGGCGTGGACGTCTCGATCGTGAGCGTTCTCCCGGCATCGACCAAGGGTGATGCGGGAAGGAAAGTGCAATGACTTCGGACAAGGTCGTACTACCTACCGCCTCGAGGGTTGCGGCTCCGGTTCCTTTGGCGACGCCAGGGTCGGCGTTCACCGGATTTCTGATCGCAGCGGCGGTACTTGCGCTCGGCGTGGTCGGGATTCGAGACGCCCTTGTGGACCTAGGCGCGATCACTGGGTCGCATTGGATATCAGGGGCTTTCGAATATGTGGACGGGCTCGCCTACCAGGGCTGGATGTTGCCGGCCGGAATCGCAGCCGTCGTCCTCGGCCTGTGGTTCGTGATCCTCGGACTCAAACCGCGGCGAAAAACTGCCAATGCCTTGGTCGGAGTCGTTGACACGTGGATCGATCCCGCCGATGTAGCAGCGATAGCGTCGGTACGCGTCGAGTCGCTGACTAATGTTCGCTCCGCTTCGTCACACGCGACTCGGCGCAAGCTCGAAGTGAAGGCCTCGGTCACGCCCGATGGTGCCGCGACCGCGGAATCGGAAATCCGTGCCGTGCTGGGGAACTTGGCCCAGACGTTGTCACCGTCCCCTCGAATCAGGATTCGCATCCAGACGGGGGAAAGATCATGACCCGAACGGCGACGGTGATAGATCGCGTGGCGACGTGCATCGCAGGACTACTCGCGATAGCGCTGGGAGTCGCAGCGATCCTCTGGAATCTCGACGTGATCAAGGATCTGCCGGAGCGAATCGACATCCCGTGGGCTGAAGATCTCGGCGACCGCTCGTGGTGGCCGTGGGCCGTCGGGGTAGGGGGAGTTCTGCTTGCCCTCCTCGCGTTGCGGTGGTTGATCTCTCACGTGCCGCTTCGGCGGGCGAAGGAGATCACGGTTCCGGGGTCGAACTCTCACAATTCGATCACCGCGGATCTGGGTGCGGTCGCCGAAGGAGTGACTGCATCATTGGAGGACTTCGACGAAGTATCGGGTGTCCGAGGAAAAGCGTTGGTCGACCGCGGAGTTCGAACAATCGATTTGCGGGTGACCTTGAGACGGAGCGTCGTATCCGGATCGGAAACGCTGCCCGAGTTGGTTTCTCGGGTTGCCAACACAGGCGATCAAGTCCAGGCGGTAGTCGGCGATTCGTCCGTCGCGACCAGAATTCGCATCGCCGTGAAAAGTACGAAACACGATGAGCCGAGAACTCTCTGATCAGTCGAGGTTTGAGCCACGTGACGACCGGGTATTGGTAGACCTCCCGATCGTGCACAGAGCCATGGATGTTGCTGTGGCACTGTGTGTCACGGTGCTCCTTGCGAGCGTCACTTCGATGGCGATCGCGATCGTAGTGACGCTGATCATGTGTGCGTCGGTGAGTGTCGTTTCTCGTATGTGGTGAATCGCCAGCCATTTTGGTTCTGTCGTGAACACCTGATAGAAAGGTAAGCAGACAATGTGGCTGCTACTGAGTGCACGATCCCCCGCGTCGTGCGGCGGAGAGTCCGGTTGTGTGCAAACACAACCCGCGATCACGGTCTAGTTGCGCGGGCCGATCGCTCGGAACCCTCCCTTCACCGGCAGTCTCTCATTGCGCCGTCCCTCATTACTCTAAGGAGTTCAAATGCTTCCTCTTGGTATCATCGCCTGGATCATCATCGGTGGGCTGGCGGGTTGGATCGGCAGTAAGATCATGAAAACCGATGCGCAGCAGGGGATCTTCCTCAACATCGTTGTCGGTGTGATCGGCGGCCTGATCGGTGGTTTCCTGCTTCGAGTCTTCGGCGTCGATGTCGAGGGTGCAGGCTGGATCTTCAGCTTCCTCACTTGCCTTCTCGGTGCAGTCATCTTGCTGTTCCTGGTCAAGGCAGTCACCGGAAAGCGCTGACACATTTGTCCACGCAGTTCGAGTTCGACTGAATCCACGGCCGAATCCCACGGCCGAACGCACGACCGAATCCACACCGAATTCAAGAAGGAGAAACACATGTCTGACTTCATCGACAAGGCAAAGCACCGCGCTGAGGATCTCATCGGCGAGGCGAAGGAAAAGTTCGGGAATGCCACGGGCAACGATGATCTGGCGGCCGAAGGTGTTGCCGATCAGGGCGAGGCAAAGGTCAAGAAGGCCGGAGACGCTGTCAGTGACAAGGTCTCGGATATCAAGGACAAGTTCACCAGCTGAGTGAGCTTCGGCGCGGTTGATCGGCAAGTTCGGTCAACCGCGCTTTTTTGTGTCTCCTCGACCGTTACGGCTACCGCGATACGCGAACTTCCGCGTTTCCGCGAGCCACGCCGGAAGCATGCGCATGTGGGTCGGCCTGTTCAGAATCGGATCGAAGGAAGGCTGGAGGCAATCCGGGTGGTCCGCGACTTCGTCGAGGCAGAGGTGTCCGATCGGAATCAACTGACGTTGAATTCTCGCTAGGTAGACGGAGAAGTGCAGAGGGGAATGATCGACGGCCGCCTTCAGTGCGGGCAGTGAAGTGCCGGTCGGGTGGACGCCGCGCGGTGTCACGATCAGCCACGCTGCGGCGCCGCCCGCGCGTGAGTAAGGAACCAGTGTGCTGTATCTCGCGCCGTTCCATGAGAATGCCGGAGCGGGAAACATTTTCGAGAAGGTAGAAAGTCCTGATGTTGCGAGAAGAATGTCCCACGGGATTTCATCGGCGCCGACATCATGCAATCGAAGAGCTAGGCCGAGTACGTCTGGTAGGTCCCCCGGTGTTCCGAGTGCCTTCGACATTCGAGCGCTGACGGTAATCGTCGACGATTCCGATACCGGCCACCAGGGAGTGGCCGGTTTCAATGTTCCCTTCAGTTCGAGCCCGTAAGGGTGGAAAGCCCTGGCCATGCGCAGCGATGATGCGAATTGGAACGGTGCGCCGATCAGTGTTCCGATCGCGTTCTTGCCGACGGGAATGATCGAATTAATCGTCACGGCATCCTTATCTGAGAACTTTCCACCTGCGAATCGCTTAAACTGGACGTACGTTCAGGCGTATGGACGGGCTTTCGTGCGGATTCTTTCGGCTTCCCAGTGGCGGTGATTGCTAATCATGTGACGCGCCGTAACAAAAGTCTCGCCCGACGGGATAATTAGCCAAACACATAAATTGGTCGTTATGGTTTGTTTGTCCGTAACGGTGCGATCGGACCTGGGACCGTAGCGAACTGGCGAGATTGCTACTCATGATTTGTGTTTGGTGATTGCGCGGAAACAAAAGATGTCGAGGAGACACACTGATGGGCCACACTCGAACCTGGCTGACGCGCGCGCTGGCAATGCCGGTGGCTGTCGCGGTGGCTGTATTACTTCCGCTCGGCAGTGTGGCCTCGGCCCAGGATTTCGAGGACGACTCCGACACTTCGGTGGCCGCTGGCGCGACAACCCCGATCTCCTTCACTGAACTCGGGCGGGGCACAGACATCGTGTTCTCCTCCGATGACGCGCCCGTGTTGGTGACCGTGCCGGTGCCGGACGGACTGACCGCAACTGCCGTGACCGGTATCCTGACCGCTCCGACCGACTTCAGTCGGGGTTGGCTCGAAGTGACTGCCGACGGCCGGCTGGTGAGCCGCGTCGATTTCGACGCAGGTCAAGCCGGAACCGGTCTACCGATTTCGGTTCCGTTGCAAGGGCTCGAAGTAGTCGACCGTAGCGTGACCGTGTCGATGATCGCTCACCTCGTTCCCGTCGACGACCGTTGCTACGACCGAACGAGATACCAGCCCCTCGCGCTGAGGGATGCCTTTGTCGCCTACGACGGTACCGAGCAGCAGCCGAGAACTGTGGCGACGTTCTTTCCTCCGATTTTGAGGAAGGCAACCATCTACGTTACGGACGGCTCGTCGGGGTCGCAGCAGAGTGCGGCTTTGCAACTGAGTGCAGCGATTGTCAACAAGTACGGAAGTCAGCCCCACGCCGTGGTGGTGGAACAGCTGCCGAACGGCCAGAGCCTACCGTCCGCCGAGCCGGGACTGTTCGAGCGAGCTGTCGTGCTCGGCAACAGCGGGGACGCCGGAATCGATCTTGCGGCGACTCCCAATGGTTCACCCGTGCTGCGGATTTCGGGGGACGACAAGACCCTCGTCCCTCAGGTCAGTCTCTTGGCGGCGAACTTCGACGGCTACTGGGCGGCCAGCAGAGCGCTGGCGTCGCCGGACAACACAGTCGCACAGATTTCCCAGGACGCGATCACCGTCGGTCAACTGAAGCTCGGAACGTTGACGGCCTCCGGTCTCAATCACATCGAGGTCGACGTTCCGTTCAGTCAATCGCAGTTGGGGCGTCCGATGAAAGACGTGTCGGTACGAATGATCGGTTCCTATGTGCCGCTGCCTAATTCGCGAAACGGAGAGCTTTCGATCTCGCTCGGGGATACGAGACTTGCCTCGCAAACGGTGAACGAGACCGGGCGCTTCGACATCGGGGTCGATGTTCCGAACGAACTCCTGCGGCGCGATTTGACGTTCGAGGTCTCGATGGACGTGACTGGCGACTTTCAGTGCGGCACGAGTAGTCCTTCTTCCCTCACCGTCGATCCGGCAAGCACCATCACCTCCTCTACCGGATTTCCGCCGACGCCAGGAGGATTCCAGGCCTTGCCGCAGTCGATGCTGCCCACGCTCGACGTCGGTTTGAGTCGAGGTGATTTTGCAGATCTCATTCGGGCTCAGCGCCTCGTTGTCGCGATGCAGCGGTTGAGCTACCTGCCGATGCAACCGCGTGTACTCCCGTTCGGCGACGCCGCGACCAGTTCGCTGCCGGCGTTGTTGATCGCGGCGGACGGAACCCTGCCCACTCCGGTTGCTCTCCCCATGGACACGGCAGATCAAGGGCTCCTGCGCTTGCAAGGCCTGGAATTCGGTGGGCAATACGGTGCCTTGCAGGTGGTTTCGGGTTCGCATAACGAAGTGGTAGCACTGACGTCTGAAGGTAATGCGGCCGACGCCGACGCTCTGCTCAACTGGTTGGAAGGTGGGAAGGACAGATTCGCAGAACTGACGGGCGATCTACTGGTGGCGCCTGCGGGCGGCGAGCCGTTCGACATCGGAGTCAACGTCTCACCGTTGGGCACTGCGACATCCGCCGAAGAAGAGACCGGCCCGAGTGCAGTCACGATCGGCTGGATCGGATTCGGGACCGTGGTTCTGATCGCTGTGGCCGTCGGCGGTGTGCTCGTGACGAGGCGTAGAGGACAGTGACCGTCACCGATCGCCCGGCCCCGTCCGTCGCGGTCCACGACCTGCCGGGCCGCAAGCCCTGGCGGATGTTTGTTGTCCTCTTCGCGATCTACACCGCGTTGGGTGTGTGGATGAACGCCGGCATCGGCTTCATCTTCACCGACTCGCTCAGCCGTGTTGCCGCGGTGTCGGCAATGCTGCTCAGCCGTGATCCGCACTTCGCGGCGATCGGATTCGTGTTCACCCCGTTGACGGCGGCCGTCCAGATTCCGATGGGCCTGATGGGCCACTGGTGGCCGGACCTGCTGCGGTGGAACATCACTGCGGTCGTGATGTCCGCGGCGTTCATGGCTGGTGCGGTGATTCAGATACGCGGGATCAGTCGCGACCGTGGGTGTGCGCGATGGGTCACCGTCGTCCTTACCGTGCTGTTCGCTGTCAATCCGATGATCGTCATGTACGCGGCGAGCGGAATGAGCGAAGCCCCGTTCCTGTTCTTCGTTCTGTGGGCGACACGTCGTTTGATTCGGTGGATTCGCAGCGACGACGTACACGACCTCATCGGTGCCGGCCTCGCATTTGCACTGGCGTACCTCACCCGATACGACGCATTGGCACCGCTGTTCGTCGCGGTTGTGCTGGTGACTGTGGTGAGTTGGCTTCGTTTTCAACCGACCGAGGAGGAACGGGGCGAGGGCGCGGGACCTGGCTTGCGGCTCTGGGCAGCGGCACTCGACGGTGTCGTCGTGATGATGCCGGGATTCCTGGCGTTCGTCTTGTGGTCGTTTGCCAGCTGGCTCATCACGGGTCAAGCGTTCCAACAGTTCTCGTCGGTGTACGGGAACAGTTCCATCCTCGAGCAGGCTGGGGCCGGAACCGACCCGCCGATTACACGCCTTGCTTTCTCTATTACCGAAATGGCCGTACTCGGGCCGGCGTTCCCGGTGTTCGCGGTCCTGGCAATCATCTACGCACTCCGGCGGCGGGACGCCGAAGTGGTCGTGCCTCTTGTGCTGTTCGGCGCGATCCTCGGCGCTCAGACACTGCTCTACGTGATGGGTTCGACGTTTCCCCTTCTGCGCTTCTACATTTCGATCATTCCGCTGTGCTTCGTGCTGGTCGTGCTGATCGCTCCGCGCGGCGTTCCGGTTGTCACGCGCCGACCGGGGTCTGCTGCGTCACGCTCGGTGACGACGTACCCTGAGCAGTCGGGACCCTCTCTGCCCCTTGTGATCTCTCTGTGTTTGCTGGTCGGGTCGACATTGGTCACGTTTGTCGCGATGGGTAATGCCCGGCTCGCAGTGCTCGAGCATTCCATTGCCAGCGCGATCATTCCGGGCCGGAAGAACCTCGAGGAGCAGACGAATCTCCGCACGTTTGCGGCCGAGCGTCGCATCGCCAAGTATTTGGACGACTTGGATCTGCCGGAGGGTTCGGTTCTGCTCGACACCGTGGAGAGCTATGCCGTCGTGGCGTCCTCGAACAACCCTCGGCAGTTTGTCGTGCCTTCCGATGCGGACTTCGTGCGCGTACTTAACAACCCCGCCGAACATCACGTCGAGTACATCCTGTCGGTTCCGAATACCGGTCGTGGCGTTTCGGACGCCGTCAATCGGCGCTATCCGACGATGTACGACACCGGCGCCGGAGGGGTCGGAGCGCTGGCGCTCGAAGTATCCAACGACGGCGGCATGGACCCGTCGGCCTGGCGTTTGTATCGCATCACCGGTGAACGCCAGACGGGTCGATGAGGCAATTCGTATGGGAGGATTGTCCGTATGACGTGGATGGTTGCAGATGTCTTCTGAAGAAGTGCGTCCGCGTGAGCGTGGCACAGTCCGGCGCCGTGTCGCTTCCGCTGTAGCCGGTGTTGTGGCCGTCGCGGCGGTGGTGGGGATGTTCGTGATGCCCGCGGGAGCCGATTCTCCCAAGCAGGTTCGGGTCGGAGCGTCGTCGAACGGACTGACACTGGACGGACAGCCGTGGTGGCCTACCGGGCTCAATGCCTATCAGCTGGCCACTGATTGGTCGGTGAACTTCGGCTGTGGCGCCATGGTCGACCTCGACGCGTACTTCGGTTCGCTGCCACCGAACTCCGTCACACGCTTCAACGCCTTCCAAGCTCTTGCGGTGAACAAATTCTCCGGAGAGACGGATTTCGGCCCGATGGACGCGGTGTTCGACGCTGCGGCGCGGCACAACCAGTTCACGATTCCGGTGCTCTCACCCCAGGACAGTGGGTGCGATGACGGGCAATTCAAATCCAGGGATTGGTACACCGACGACTGGAAGGTCGCGAACCTGATCCCGGGTCGAGCCACCATGAGCTTCCAGGACTGGATGCACACCGCCGTCGACCGCTGGAAGAACGAACCTTCCGTCGCGGCGTGGGAATTGGTGGGGGAGCCGGAGCCAAGTCTGTGTACCGACGCGGCCTGCAATTGGTGGACGAGAACGTGTCCGTCTGATTCCGCGCAGGTGTTGCGGGAGTTCTTCGACACGGCAGGCGCCGAGCTTCGCGCGATTGATCCGAACACTCCGATCACGGCGGGATACGTCGGGGGCGGTCAGTGCGGCACTGCTGGTGACGACTACCAATACGTGAGCGAGTCCGACTTCGTCGACGTTCTGCAGTATCACGACTACGGAGCGGACGGGGTACCGCTTCCGGGCGATCAGTGGAACGGACTGGCGCGTCGCATCGAACAGGCGACGACCGTCGGGAAGCCGTTGTTGGTCGCTGAGACAGGCGAATTGGCGGGCAGTTGCGAATCACTGGCGACCAGAGCCACGAATATCGAGACGAAGCTGACGGGGCAGAAGGCGGCCGGCACGGCGGGAGCCCTCCTGTGGGCCTTCGTTCCGGATCCACGTCCGAACGAGTGCACGATGGACATCGGGCCTGACGATCCACTCTTCGACGTGATCACCTCACTGGCAGGTTAGCGCGGTCTCCGGTCGACCTCTCGCAACGATGCCATCCAGTGGGAATGTTGTCACGATTTGATAACAACCTGAACCTGGCATTGTGACGTGATAACCGTATTTCGTTCGTATTCAGTGGCATTCACCTGCGGATAACCGAACTTCAAGGCCGGTGGAGTCGCACGGGACCATTTGCGCGGCCCCTCCAGGACCTACGTCCGGGTCGACTGGGGACGGTCCGGTCGAGGTGCTGAGCTCGTAAGTTGCGTCGTACCTGTCTCTTTGGCCAGTAGCTATGTCCCACCGTGGTCAACGTCGAAAAAGGGACACAACCGTTCGCCGCGGTAACGGGTAGTGAGCGGAGCGCGGTGTGCACCTCGTAGAAGTGACAACGAGGGGTGGTGTGTAGCTCTCGCGCGCAACGAATTCCGAGTTCGAGTCAACTTGCGACGGCATCGGTCGCCCGGTAGACCTTGTGCGCAGGCTGTACATGCGGTGTGAGCCTCGGTCGTCTAAATGAGGGGACGACCGCTGCATGCGCGTAACGGTAAGTGTGTGAAACATCGCGTGAGCGGAGAGGTGAACGATGACAGGGTGCGCTGAACGGTCTTTCAAGACTGCGGTGGTGCCGGCTGCTGGGATGGGGACTCGTTTCCTCCCGGCCACCAAGACGGTTCCGAAAGAGTTGCTCCCCGTGGTCGATACACCCGGGATCGAGCTGGTCGCAAGCGAAGCGGCGCAGGCAGGCGCGGAACGTCTGGTGATCGTCACTGCGCCGGGCAAGGCATCGGTCGTCGGGCATTTTGTCGAGGATCTGGTGTTGGAAGGCAAGCTTGCGGCCAGCGGAAAGCATCATCTGCTCGAGCGCGTGCGGCGTGCTCCGGGCCTGATCTCGGTGGAGCCGGTTGTGCAGGAGTCTCCGCTGGGATTGGGACACGCTGTCGGTCTTGTCGAATCGGTGCTGGATGCGGACGAGGACTCGTTCGCGGTGCTGCTTCCCGACGACCTGGTTCACCCCTGCGGCGTTCTCGACACGATGGCGAAGGTGCGTGCCGAGCGCGGCGGTTCCGTGCTGTGCGCGTTCGACGTCGCACCGGATCTTGTTGGCGCATACGGAGTGTTCGACGTACGAGCACCGGCAGAAGGCGATGACCCAGACGTGCTCGCAGTCGTCGGCATGGTCGAGAAGCCGGACCCTGCGGATGCCCCGTCGACACTCGCGGCGGCCGGACGCTATCTCCTCGATCGAGCCGTGTTCGATGCACTCCGGCGAATCTTGCCAGGTCAAGGTGGAGAGCTACAACTGACGGATGCGATAGCGCTGTTGATCGCGGAGGGCCATCCGGTTCACGTCGTCGTCCATCACGGTACCCGCCACGATCTGGGTAACCCGGGCGGTTTTCTGCGAGCTTCTCTCGACCATGCGCTCAGCCGCACCGAGTACGGACCGGAATTGAGAGTCTGGCTCAAGGAACGATTGGATCAGCCCGATCCGCAGCTGACCTACTGAAGAATCCCGCCCATGACACCAGAGGTCGAAATATGTTTTGGTGCAAGAGAATCCGCACCATTTCTGCGTGCGTGCATGTGAACGTCGGTAGCCCGGGCTCATTCGGGCACACTCGCGATCATCTCCTGCTCCAAGCTAGATGCGATTCTGGCAGCTCAGTGTTGATCGATACCGCTGTGTTGATCGATACCGCGGCGGGCGAGTTCGTCCACCAGGGCTTGCGTCGCGATCGAATTCAGAACCGACGGTGGGGTCGTTCCCGGCCGCGCTTCTTCAGGAGTCAGATAACCGGCGGCTACGAGCACCTCTGTAATCGGAGCACCGAAGACCTGACATGCCGTCCGCATCGTGTCCTGCGTGGGAGGGCGCTTGGCCGAAAGCCATCGACTCAGTTCGGAAGGTCGAATCTTCAGCGCACGCGCAGCTTCCTGGATGTCGCTGAACGAGCGAAGTTCCAGTTGATGCTCGACCCATGCGGAGAAACCACTCATAGCGGTCATATTGCCTGAGCCGAGAGGTATATGCCACTTCCTTTCGGCTACAAGTCGAGGACATTCGGATATCTGTCATGTCGTGGCAAAGTTTTTCGCCGGCGATTCGCTTATTTGCAGTTACGCGACGGCGCTGACGGGGACTGACTTCTTCTCTGAGCGGGGATTATTCAGTCGGCCGTTGGTGAAGGGTGAAATTGAGGGTGAAATGCAAAAAATTCGATTGTCGGAAGCAGGAACTCAATGACAACGCCGAGTCAGGTCAGACTTGAAGGCCTTCGTGATGGTGTCGCTCCGACGGCAAGGCGAACAGCCAGAGTTCCATTTTCGCCGACCACCGTCATTTGGATGGCGATTGCGATCGTAGTTCCGATATACCGCTCGTTGCCCGGCACCGTCACACAGCTATGGGCGATGGCGGTGCTTGTGGTCATCGTGGCCTCAGTAGCGCTGGGACGAGTCGCTCGGCCGCAGTTTGTCAGCATCTGGTTGATGGCCGGCTACGCAGCCCTCGTCGCGACGGTAACGGCGACGCGTGGCAGTGATGTCACCGGAAATCTCTATGTTGGAGTCCAACTTTTCATTGTTCTCGGGCTCGGGATATTTGTGATGGTCGCCAATGTCCAGCGTGATCCGGCTTTTGTCAGGCGTGTCTGTATTGCGTTCATCGCAAGCCAATCGGTTTCTGCTCTGGTCGCCGCCATCCAACTGGCTGGTTCATCCGTCTTCGGATTCGGTGTTGTGAACGGTCGTGCTCCAGGGCTGGCAGGTCATCCGAACGTTCTGGGCATCATGTCCTCACTTGCATTGATTCTCTGCCTGGGGGCTGCGGTGCGAAAGGTAGAGAATCGGCTCGTTCTGGTGCTGATCTCGATCGTGAACGCGGTGGGACTGCTGGCGACCGGTAGTTTGAGTTCGTTGTCGGCCTGCGCGATCGGATTGATCGTCGTGGCGATTTCTTCGCGAGTGAAGATCACCACCATCGCCAAGAGTTTTGTCGGTGCCGCCATTCTTTTCTGGATCGCAATCACCTACACCGAGTTCGGTAAGCACCTGGAGACGCCGGCCGATCGATACCTCCAGGTCACCGGCCAGACCAAGGCTGTCAGCACGCTCGAGATCCGCAACGACACTTACGGATTCGCGTGGGACGCGATTCGTGCGCATCCGCTGTCCGGAGTCGGTTTGAACTCGGCGAATGCTGCCTCGTTCGACAATGTCACAGTCGTTCACAATGTTTTCCTACGATCCTGGTACCAAGGCGGGGTGGTGCTTGCCCTTGCCGTGGCACTGATCATCTGCGCGACGGCACTGGTCGCGTTCAGATCGATGAAGTCCGGCAAGAACGCTGCCGCGGCCGGCGTGCTGGTCTCGATGATGACATTCGCTCTGACATCGGCGTTCTTCGAGCAGGCGTATTACTGGCTACCAGTCGTTCTCGCCTTTGCATGTTTGTCGACGGAGAGTGATCGGACAGCAAGCTCCAAAGCTCAACCCGCGCAACAAGTATTGATCGGGAATTGAGGTTACGTGTTCAAGCCATGGAAGGTCTTCTCCCAGTAAGACGGGTTGCGTATCAACTGATATGTGCCTTTGATGGCTGCGATGCTCATCAATACCCAGTAAAGCGGAGCGGTCAGGCAAGCTATCAGCAGCATAGGATTTCGCGTCTCTCGGCATGCCACCAAGTTCATGTAAAGGACTGCGGCGTTACCGAACACGAGTGACACGAGGGCGGGAAAATAGACGTAGTTGGGAAACACGTCGTGGATGACCTCGGGTTGGCCGAGGATCCAACCCAGACTGATCAGCCAGAACGCCATGTTCAGTGTCGCCACAATGGGCGTCCCCGCCATCAAGATGGTGAAGCGTAGAAATCCGACCGTGCCGAGTCCGCGCCACAGTTTCAACGGTTGACGCATATGAACCAACCAAGTCTGCAGGTAACCCTTGTACCAGCGTGAGCGTTGGCGGATCCAGTTGATCGTGTCGCTGTTGGCCTCTTCCAGCGTCGTCGAGTTCAGAACTGCGGTCCGGTAACCGCTCTCGGCGATGCGGACTCCGAGGTCTGCATCCTCGGTGACGTTGAAGGGATCCCAGGCGCCGATCTCGTCGAGCACACTTCGGCGAAGATGATTGGACGTGCCTCCCAAAGGAATTGGTGATTGACTCCGCATCAGTCCCGGGAGGATGAAATTGAACCAGAGTGCGTAGTCGGCCGTAAACCATGCAGTCAATAGATTCTGAGTTCCATTGTGAAACGCTAGTTTCGCCTGCACACACGCAGTATTCGCTGGAAGCTTCGCGAAAGTCGCTATTACGCGGCGTAACTGAAGAGGATCCGGAGAGTCTTCGGCGTCATAGATGGTGATTATCTCGCCGGTTGAGAAGTGCAATCCGTAGTTGCAGGCTTTGGGTTTGGTACGTGGATCTGCAGCGGGAACCTTCAAGATGCTCACCACTTCATCGACTCCGGCGGCAGTTGCAGCGTCGATCGTGACAGCGTCATCCTCTTCGAGGAGCAACAGCACTTGCAATTTGGCCGAGGGGTAGTCGATCGCGCGCATGGCGGAAATCAGGTCCCCGACTACTTCCGGTTCGTTGTACGCCGGAACAAGGATTGTGTAGTGCGGGAGATCTTCATCCGAAAGTGCGCTTGCCTCTTGATCGCTGATCGTCACGATCGAGGAAGCATCCAAACCTCGTGTGAACAACACAAGTCGATCCACCATCGCCCACACGTACCCGAGCGTGCACACCAATGTGAGAACGATGAGCGTGGGAGTCAGGAAGAAGACAAGACACGCGATTGTGATCGCGAGAATCGCGAGCAGGATGTTGCGCTGCCATGGATAGAACGCAACTGATGCCGATGAAATCGGTTTGCGCTCACGCAGTCCGTTCACAGCGTCGTGGAGTGCGGCTCGTTTGAATTGCTCGGAGCTTTCGTCCTCAACCGAGAGATTGGGAATTACCACTTCTGTGCCTCCACGACAAGCCTTCCGAGTGACTGGAGCATACCGAGGTCCTTGTACTGAGATTCACTGTCCACCGTCGATATCCGGCCTCTGAGTAGAACGGCCAAGGTGTTGCTTCCATTCGACGCCATCGATGGTTTCGGTTCGGGGAACAAGGCATTCGGTTCATGATTGTCCACTGTCAAGAGTGTGACGCGCTGTGCGGCACCGTCGCCACGTGTCCACACGAAATTGAGGTTGCTCCAGGTGAGGAGGAGGGAGTCGTCGACAACGGTGTACATTTCTGCGACCACCCCACGGCTCAACTCAACTCGTACCGGCGGGCTGACACGTGCATTCTGGAGATCATAGGTTGTGTTGCTCGGATAGACAGCCAAAGTGGATGGGCGACGCACTTGAACAACGTCCATTTGGACGGTGCGTGGGCGCATCTGGCTGTCCCATGCAGGGTTGGGTGTGTCGGCACGAATCGACTGGCGAGTGAGTGCCGAAGTGGAACCGAAGTACTTTCTCGGCCAGTCGTATTCGTTGGTCGAGATTTCACGCCAACCAGCGGGGACGACGAGTCGTGGGTCGGATGTCGCAGGCGGCCCTACCGAGACCGGAACGTTCTGTGCGGTGGGCACTGGCGTAAAGAACATCACAATCGCTGCGGCGAACACCACCAGGATCGTCCAGTTACTGGTTGACGTCGAAGGATTCCGGAGCGGACGCTCGAACGGCTTCCAAGACTTTCCGCGTCGCTCGTACAGGTAGAAGAATCCGCCTACCAGCAATGCGCTACCTAATGCCGGTAGCAGCTGGATGCTGAACAACGGCGCAGTCGGGTACTGACGGGACAGGTAGTAGACCAAGCCTGCACCCAAGACGGACGAGCCGACGAACCCGGCGAATCCCCTCTTCCACGTTCGACTGACGGCGATCGTCGTGGCGGCCGAAGCGACCAGCACCATGATGATGCTGTAGTCGAAGCGTGTGCCGCCGAGTTCAGTCGCCAACGTGCGGTAGATGAGCGGAGCCAGAAGGATCGGGACAACCCATACTGCCCAGTAACGATTCACTGGACGTAACCCGAACATGAGAACCGCTGCGCTCCAGACAAATACCCAAGCCGCGATTACATCGATATGCATCAATTCGTAGTTCTCGGCAAAACGTGGCATGAGGAGTGCCTGCAACCCCAGCGACACCAGTAAGCCGATACCGCCGACAATCTTGTCCGTCTCACGATCATGGATCGGGAGGTCCGGGCCTCGTCGTAAATCTGTTCCGACGGCAGCTATCAGGCACAGCAGGGGGAGGACGAAAACGTATCCGATGGCGGTGCCACTCGCAGTGCTCCTCCACAAATTGGTCCAGGTAGGCCAGAAAGCAAAGATTGTCGCGGCTGCAATCATCAGCCAACGGACAGTGAGGCGGGGGACAATTCCCGACTGCGTGCGTAGGTCGCGAATCTTCAAGATATGTAGTCCTATTCGAACTGGTCGTCTACTCGGGCTGCGCCGGACGTGTCGGCCGGCGTGAGCATGTGTCAACGAACCCGACTTTTGTCGACCTTACGTGATCGGTTACAAGGTGCGAATTCCTAACACCCCGATGTGGACGGCTGGAGCCGGGTAGAAATCTCACATAGTGAGACGAATGAAAAATTCATTTCAGCGGTCGGTTTGTCGTGAACTGGACAGACGACCTGATCTTGTTTCGGGGGCGCTACCTGTATCAGCAAGGGCTGTATGGCTATTCGCCTTCGAATTGCACATCGAATCGGCAGTAGGGACCAAGATCCCTGCCGGGGACGTAGGTCCCCAACAGCGGAGGCACCTTCTGTCGGCGAAAGTCATTGCGTCGGTTACCGATGGAAATGATCCTCTATTCAGGCGGTATCGGTGAGGCGGTGCGCTGTGGCAACCGCCTACTGACGAGTAAGGTCCTTCTGTTTGCTGCACTTTCGACGAAGTAACGCGAAAGTTGCTTCTGAATCGATCTTTCGCCCCGTTGTTCCGATCGAGCGGCGCCCGAAAGGCAAGTCGCAAAGCGGTTGCGCTGCGGTCAGATTGGAATGCGCGGGGGCGTGCGCGGCTACGGGCCTGAACTGGGGCGACTTTGCGTTTGATCCTGCGCGCAGACAGTGCTGAAATGTAATCCACTCGGAGCGTGAGAGCGTTCCGATTCTCGAGGAATTGCACTTAACGGATCGAAGCGAGCGATTTGCTGTTTCAGCGTATTGCTCGATCTGACGAATCACGCTCAACACCTGTCAACGACGTACGAATTCAATGACGCACGGATTCCACGAATGAGGAAGGGACTGATCACGTGACGGCGCTCGACGTGTCCACGCTGGGCAAGAACAAGCACACGCTTCCCCGTGCAGTGCCCGACCTCCGCCGCGGATCGACTTCACGGCGGGAATGGGAAACGGCATACCGCAGGAGACTGTTCCTGGGCGACTCGGTGATCATCGTGGGGACAGTTTTCCTGGCTCAGTGGCTACGGTTCGGCGGGGACGGCCGTGCGGTGAGCTCCGGCATCCTCGGGCAACTGAGTTACACCGGTGTGTCAATTGCGTTGGCGGCAATGTGGTTATCGTCTCTGGGCATCTTCCGCACTCGATCGATCCGTGTGATCGGCAGCGGCCCCGAAGAGTACAGGCGAATTTTCGTAGCGACAGTTCGCCTCTTCGGACTCATCGCGATTGTCAGTCTTCTGCTGCAGTTGGACATCGCGCGACTCTATCTGGCCTTTGCATTCCCGGTTGGGCTGACGGCGCTGATGGCAAGCCGCTGGATCTGGCGAAAGGTCATCGCGCGGAAGCGGTCTCGAGGCGACTTCCAGACATCCGTGTTGGTTGTAGGAAGCCCCGTTGCAGTCAAGAAACTGGCCCAAACCTTCGAACGAGCTCCCGGCGACGGTTATCGGGTAGTGGGCGTTTGCCAACCGAGTCAACTAGGTCGTCGGGACAGAGTCATAGTCGTCGACGGCAACGAAATACCGGTCCTCGGGGACGAGCACGACGTGACTGACGCGCTCGACTTGGTCGGTGCCGATGCTGTGGCGGTCACTGCGACGGAACACCTCGGGTACGACGGTATGCGGAAACTGGCCTGGGATCTGGAGTGCAAGGACGTTGATCTTGTTGTGGCACCTGGAATCCTGGACGTTTCCGGTCCCCGGCTTTCGATGCGGCCGGTGGCCGGTCTTCCACTGATTCACGTCGAACGTCCGCGCTACCACGGTGCGCAACGGTTCGCCAAGACGGCATTCGACGTCGTCTTCGCGTCTGTCATTCTCATCCTGATCAGTCCGGTGTTGATCGCGACGGCGTTGGCAGTTAAGTTCACCAGTCGGGGTCCTGTGCTCTATCGGTCAGAGCGAATGGGATTGGACGGGGTTCCTTTCCCGATGCTGAAGTTCCGATCTATGGTTCAAAATGCCGACGCGCAGGTCGACAGTCTCCTGTCGGACAACGAGGGCGCCGGCGTTCTGTTCAAGATGCGTGACGATCCTCGGGTTACCAAGGTAGGACGCGTCATTCGAAAGTTTTCAATAGACGAGTTGCCCCAGTTCGTCAACGTGCTCCGTCGCGAGATGAGTGTGGTTGGTCCCAGGCCGCCGTTGAGGCGTGAGGTAGAGGCGTACGACGGGGCCGTGAAAAGGAGACTGCTGGTCAAACCAGGGATCACCGGTTTGTGGCAGGTGAGTGGGCGCTCGGATCTTTCGTGGGAAGAAACCGTTCGACTGGATCTGTCCTATGTCGACAACTGGTCGATGGTTGGGGACGTCATGATCGTCGTGAAAACGCTCAAAGCCGTAATGGCAAGTGACGGCGCTTACTGATCGGTTCTGTCATTCTTTTGTATTCAAATCGCGAATCCGATTGACTATTCCCGGTGAATGCAGCCTGGGATCCGATGTAGAGGGAATTGCGCAATGCACACTGGCCAATCGGTCGTACTCGATGAGAACTTTGGGGGAACCGTTTCGATGTCATCGTCGAAATATTCGATGTACTTGGCGGTAATTCCAACGTATCGGAATCCGTGCATCGAAGTGTTGCGCGAGATGGAAAATGGTAATCTCCGCATTCTTGCCTCGGACTACGGACTGGATCCTACGGTTCGAACTGGTATCGACAAGGATTTCTATGAGCGAGTTCGACGGATCGGAATCTTCGGTGGCAAGGTTCTTCTTCAGGTTGGCTCCTGGAGAAATCCGCTTTCTGCTTCTGTGACCATCCTGGATTTGAACCCTCGGAGTCTCACGGCGTGGGGTATTCTAGCCCTTCGGCGAATTATGCGACGCCGTACTTTGGTTTGGGGTCACCTTCATCCCAGAGAAGGGTCTTCATCGAAGACGGCTTTTCTTCGACGGACGATGCGCCGGTTGTCTCAGGGAACTATTCTCTACGGATACGCCAGCGTAGTCCCGGCCAGGCGCGAGATACCGGACCAGCCAGTGTGGGTAGCGCCGAATTCTTTGTACAAGCGTGCTCATATCAACGTCGAGAACGCCACTGAATCACGTAAATCAATAGTCTATGTCGGTCGATTGGTTGCCGAGAAGAACGTGGATCAATTGATTCCGGCTTTCCATCGATCGGGCCTCAAAGACAAGGGTGCCGTCTTGGAAATCGTAGGTTTCGGAAATGCTACGGAAACGATAGAGAAGCAAATTTCAGATTTCGGTCTCGAAGAATCCGTTGTTCTACACGGACGTATCGAAAGCCCCGTCGAGCTTGCCGAAATCTACGCACGATCAATCATGTCGGTCTCTCCAGGATACGTCGGATTGAGTGTCACTCAGAGCCTGGGATTCGGAGTTCCGATGCTGTATCCCGAGGATGCCCCGCACGCCCCTGAGATCGAGCTTGCCGTAGTCGGTCCGATGCAGAGCTACTCGCCGACAACCGAGGAATCGCTGGCCGTGGCACTACGCGATTACTTTCTGTATCTGGACTCCAATCCCGTATCGGCAAGGGAAATATCAACGAAGGTTGGAGAACTCTATTCCGCTGAGTCGATGGCATCGGGTATCTCTGCCGCGTTGAGAGGGCAGGTCGTTGAATTCGACAAAGACGGATGGCCCAAGGAGATGGTCGCACGATGAGTAACCGATCCCGCCTCCCGTCAGGGGTTAGGCGAGCCCTTCGAGGATTCATGAACGGGCTGGCAATATCGAACGGCAATGTTTCAGTAGGACGTGACTTCAACGCCGGCCGTGGGGCAATCATCAGTGCGCCTCACGGATTGAATATCGGCGATAATGTCAGTGTCGGGCCTCGGACTGTTATCCAGGTAGACGGTTCGATCGGATCCCACGTCATGATCGGAATGAATGTCTACATCGTAGGGCGTGAAGACCACGCGATCGACGAAGTGGGTATTCCGATGCTCGCCTCGACGTGGGTGGGGGACCGAGAGCCTGGCGCTCGTGATTCTGTCGAAATTGGAACAGATGTATGGATAGGCGCTTGTTCGGTGATATTGAGCGGTGTGACGATAGGCGACGGTGCCGTGATCGGAGCAGGTTCGGTCGTGACGAGTGACGTCGAGAGTTTCTCTGTGAATGTCGGAGTTCCCGCACGGAAAGTCGGCGAAAGATTCGAGAGTGATACGCAGAGAAGTGCACACCTGCAAGCTGTGCACGGACTGTCGTCCTGAGTGAGCTGAAAAGGGAAATGAGCACGATGGATAATCGGGGAAACAAAATCCTGATCGTGGGAATCAACTATTCCCCTGAGCCAACCGGTATCGCTCCTTACACTGAGGGCTTGGTAAATGCGATAGCGGATGCTGGTGCTGACGTCAGGATGGTGACGGGGTATCCGCACTATCCATTCTGGAAAAAGATGGATGGTTTCTCGGGACTGTCTTCGGTCGAGAAGTCAGAGAATCTGACAGTGCACAGACTCCGTCACTACATCCCTCGGAATCCCAGTTTCCTGCGAAGAATCCTGATGGAGGCAAGCTTCGCTCTGCGGGCGTCCTGGGCGACTCTTTTCCACCGGGCAGACCTCGTTCTGTGTGTAAGCCCAACACTTTTGTCCTCAGCGGCCTTTGTCATCAGGACCAGGCTCTTTCGGTCGCGCACACCCGTGGTGCTGTGGGTGCAGGACTTCTACGGACTGGGCGCTTCCGAGACCGGCCAACTAAGCGGTGGATTGTCGTCTCTCGTCGATCGAGTCGAGTCTTGGATCTTGCGAAAGTCCGATCAGGTTGTCGTGATCCATCCGCGGTTCGCGAAGCATGCCCAGGAGAACCTCGGCGTCGATTCGAGCAGCATTACGGTAATCAGGAACTGGACCCACCTCGACCTCACCCAGTCTGCTTGCGCCCGAGAGGATTCGCGAAGACGATTAGGATGGGGGCCGGACCAGAAGATAGTTCTGCACGCCGGAAACATGGGTGCAAAGCAAGGTCTCGAAAACGTGGTGGACGCCGCGCGTTTGCTCGATGCACGGCAGTCCGATATCAAATTCGTGCTGATGGGAGACGGGAATCAGCGAGCCCATCTCGAAGAGTTGTCCAAGGGATGCGCGGGGATCGAATTCATGGATCCTGTTGGCAGCGAAACCTTCACCGACGTGCTACGTGCAGCGGATGCGCTACTTCTCAACGAGTTGGCCGATCTTCGCAGTATGGCTGTTCCGAGCAAACTCACTTCGTATTTCGCCTCAGGGGTGCCAGTCGTCGCGGCTACGTCTGCGGATAGTGCGTCAGGCGAAGAGATCGCCCTGTCAGGGGCGGGAGTGCGCGTCGACGCCGGCAATCCGGAGGCATTGGTTCGTGAAATCGAGATGTTGGTGGCTGACCCCGCCCGTTCGGAGCAACTCGCGCGAAACGGGAGGGAGTACGTGCACGAAGTACTGTCTCCCGGTTCTGCCACTATCGCGTTCGGCGAACTGTTCGACCGACTTGTCAACCGAGCGAGTTCGCCGACTCGACTGACGGAAGCCCGAGCGCGGTGACCCATCCACAGCTCTCCCTCGGCGAATTCACCGGGGCAGGATATGACAAGGGACGTCCGGCGTCAGTGCAGATCGCCTGGCTCGCGGTGGCACCGCTCTTTCGGGCTTGGTTCGTGCCGGCACGCATGAGGGTCGCCATTCTCAGACTGTTCGGCGCTCAGATCGGTGAAGCAGTCCTGATACGGCACAACGTGAAGATCCATTGGCCGTGGAAGCTCTCGATCGGCGACAACACCTGGGTGGGTGAGGGAGCGTGGATCCTCAATCTCGAACCGGTGAGCATCGGGTCGAACAGTTGCGTCTCGCAGGACGTTTTCCTGTGCTCGGGCAGTCATAGCAGGAAATCACGGACTTTCGAGTTCGACAATGGACCGATCGTCATCGGCGATGGCGTATGGATTGCGGCCAGATCCACCGTCCTCCGTGGTACGTCGATTGGTGACCACTCGGTGATTGGCGCGAATTGCCTTGTCATATCGGATGTTCCGGCGAGTGCAATTGTCCGTGCCCCGGTCGCGGTGATCGGACGAGCATGAGAAGCACACGGCCGCTTTGCGCTGGAGTCGTACAGTCGTTCCACCACTTGGTTGGTGCCACGTGAAGGTGATGACGAACCCCCTGGTGGTGCAGTTCACCGGAATCGCCGGCGGACGTCTTGTCGGCGCGTTGATTCAGGCACTGAGCATGGTTCTCCTCGCTCGCATCTCCGGGCCGTCCGGCTTTGGAATCTTCGCTGCGGCTTATGGCGTCGGACTGGTGCTTCAAACCGTTCTGAACTTCGGCTTCACCCCATTTCTGGTTCGAATCCGTGCGTTGGGTGACCAGGAACCTCTCATAGCTTCGACTTTGGAGTTCTCGCGCCGCGCCAATCTGGCCGTTGGGGCGTTGCTGGTAATGATCGCGGCTGTGGCCTCGGCGTTCGAGCCGAGGCTTTGGTTCGTTGTGCCATTGGCAGTGTGGGTTGTCCTGGACAATTACGTCGAGACGCTGCTTTCGCTACCACTCGCTGACGGGGATACCTGGCAGAACGCCGTATCATTGCTCCTTCGACGAGCACTTGCCCTCGTCTTCGTCGCGGCCGCTTGGCTCTCGGGTGTCGATGCAGTGTTCTGGTATTCAGTGGGTCTCGCGTTCTCCTCGATGATCGCTGTCTTCGTGGCCATTCGGCTCGGACCGGTAATCACTCGTATCAGATCGAGGCGATCGTATACGTCGATTCTTCGTAAGTCATCGCACTTCTGGTTGAATTCCGTTGCCACTCAGACGCGTAACTTCGACGTACTGCTGGTTGGACTCGTGACATCCCCGGCAGTCTCCGGAATCTACGGCGTGACGAGTCGTATCACCACTCCGCTGCGGCTGATTCCCACTTCATTTGCGGCAGTTCTCATGCCTGCAGCGGCGCGCTCGACGACTGGGCGAATCACCCAGAGCATTCTGCGACCCGCGATGTATGTGTGTCTTGCCAGCGCGGTGATCTTCGGTGTGATCGCGGCAGTCATACCTGTAGTCGTGCCACCGGTATTGGGCGCTGCATATGTAGACGCGGTACCGGTAATGCAGGTCGTCTGCTTCAGTTTGATCTTCGCAGCGATCTCGTCGCAGTTGAACGCAATTCTGCAAGGCACGGGCAGAGTTGAAGTTGTCTCCTACATAACTGTTTTGAGCACGTTGATCTGCCTAGTCGGAATCGTGGTGGCGGCTCCCTGTTACGGGGCGCTCGGAGCTGGATGGTCGCTCTCGCTCAGCTACGTACTTCAAACCGTATTCCTGACCTGCGTCGTTGTCGTTGCAATGAGGAGGGATCCCCATGCGTAGGTTCTTCATGAGTATTGCGGCAGCCCAGGGGAATCTGGGAGACATCGAGATACGCCGAGCAGCAGTCGATTACATGCGCGGCCTGGGATTGAGCCCCGTAGTTTTTTCGGGCAGTATGAGCGCGGAGTACGTCGATGCCTTCGATTGGGAACCAACCGACGAGGTCATGAACTCGGGCTTTCGTTTCTGGCGAGCAGTATTGGCCGATACGGTGCGCCGCAAGCGGGCAGTGATCGTCATGGCGCCAGGGCCTGCAGTTCTGGGAGCTTCGGTCGCGAGCGTCGTTAAACACTCGTTACTGGTGACAGTCTTTGCGGTGCTTCGCATATTCGGTACACGAATCCTCGTTTTGGGGCGATCGATCGAGGTGCGAAGCTCCGTCGCGGCAATACCCGAGAAGATTCTCGTCGGCGTCGCCGACGTCTACGCGGCACGTGATAAACGGACGTGCGAATATCTGCGAGGTAAGAGCCGGTTCTATCCCGATCTCGCGTTCCGGGGCAGCGCATCTGGCGTAGCGAAGTCGGCGGGCCAAGGATCTGCGGCCCGAGAAATAGCCTTGCTTTCGCTTCGGCATGACCGACCGGTGAACTACGCGAACCTTCGGTCGATCCACAATCAGGTGTCGGCAAATGGTTTGGATCTGATGGCCTGTTGCCAGGTTGCCGAGGACGACAACCACAACCGTGAAGTTGCTGCGACGCTCGGAATTCCCTACGTGGGGTGGGACGATGACGTGACCCATCGGCAACAGGAGTTCACTCTCCGTGCCCTGTACGAGCGCGCGGCTGTGACCATCAGTGACCGACTCCATGTTTTGATCCTGAGCGCTCGCGGTGGATCGATACCGGTGATGTCGGGCAGCAGTTCGGTACCGAAGCTGAGGGATTCGCTGGAACCGGTACTCGCGCCGCAGGCATTGTGGATGGACGACTCGACGGGTGGCAGCTTGAATCTCGGGCACGACGAATCTGCCCGAATCTTCCACGGAATGGATTCCGCTGCCGCGGAACTGGAGGATTTGAGATCGCGGATCAAGGAGGCAGTAATGCCGTGAGGGTTTCTCAGTTCTGGTTGTGGGGTCGGTACTCCCACACAACACAATTCGGCCGATGACTATCCGCAGACGAGTATCTGCTTCGAGGACGGGGTTTCAAGTGAAACGCGCACTGATTACCGGAATTACAGGCCAAGACGGTTCCTACCTGGCCGAGCTGTTGTTGAGCAAGGGATACGAGGTCCACGGACTTATTCGTAGGTCGTCCACGTTCAATACATCTCGCATCGATCATATGTATGTAGATCCCCACACCCCGGATGCAAAGCTGTTCCTCCATTACGGAGATCTCAGCGACGGGGCGCGTTTGGTCACCCTTCTCGCACAGATACGGCCGGACGAGGTCTACAACCTCGCGGCGCAGTCCCACGTACGGGTGAGCTTCGACGAGCCTGAACATACCGGCGACACGACGGGAATCGGGTCGATCAGGTTGCTCGAAGCTGTTCGAATGGCAGGGCTCGAATGCAGGTTCTACCAGGCGTCCAGCTCCGAGATGTTCGGTGCAACACCACCTCCGCAGGACGAGCAGACCCCCTTCTACCCTCGGTCGCCGTACGGCGCTGCGAAGGTCTATTCGTATTGGATCACGAAGAACTATCGTGAGGCATACGGGATCTTTGCCGTGAATGGAATTCTGTTCAACCACGAATCCCCCCGCCGTGGTGAGACGTTCGTGACCCGCAAGATCACGCGAGCAGTCGCTCGAATCAAAGCTGGCCTTGAAAGTAATTTGTACATGGGCAATCTCGATGCAATTCGTGACTGGGGATACGCGCCGGAGTACGTAGAGGGAATGTGGAGGATGCTTCAGGCTGACGAACCGGACGATTATGTTCTCGCGACTGGCGGCAACTATTCGGTCAAGGACTTCCTGACGGTGGCCTTCGAGCATGCCGGCCTGAACTGGGAAGATCATGTGCGCTTCGACGAGCGCTATCTCCGTCCGACGGAAGTCGATGCGTTGATCGGGGACGCCGGAAAGGCCGAGCAGAAGCTCGGTTGGAAAGCGACAGTGCATACCCCCGAACTGGCTCGAATCATGGTCGACGCGGACATCGAGGCGTTGACATGTGAGGGCAAGCCTTGGATCGATCGTCCGAACTTGGTGGATTGGGAGCACGCTCGATGACAGGAGGTTACGTGCAGCGGCCGCTCGATCGGAGCGAGAGTGTGTTCGTCGCGGGCCATCGTGGGCTCGTCGGTTCAGCGATATGGCGCCGTTTGGAAGCCGACGGTTTCGATCGCCTTGTCGGTCGCACGTCTTCCGAGCTCGATCTTCGCGACCGCGGTGCAGTATTCGACTTCTTCGCCGAGGAGAGGCCGAAGAACGTGGTTCTCGCGGCAGCCAAAGTGGGCGGGATCTTGGCGAACAGCACACTGCCGGTGGACTTCATCTCCGATAACCTTCGCATTCAGGTGAACGTGATGGATGCGGCGGCCGAGTTCGATGTCGAGCGCCTGCTATTCCTCGGGTCATCCTGCATCTACCCGAAGTTCGCTCCTCAACCGATTCGCGAAGAGTATCTGCTGACCGGTCACTTGGAGTCGACCAACGATGCGTATGCGATCGCAAAGATCGCCGGAATCCTGCAGGTGCAGGCTGTTCGCAAGCAGTTCGGGCGTCCGTGGATTTCCGCGATGCCGACCAATCTCTACGGTCCCGGTGACAACTTCTCTACCAAGGGCTCTCATGTGCTGCCGGCACTCATCAGGCGCTTCGACGACGCGCGCCGTGAGGGAGCGGCATCAGTTGTGAACTGGGGCAGCGGGACCCCACGGCGTGAGTTTCTCCATGTCGACGACATGGCGGATGCCTGCCTTCATCTGCTCGACCACTATGACGGAGTTGAGCACGTCAACGTGGGTACAGGCGAGGACCAGAGCATCGCGGAGATCTCCGCGATCGTGGCGGACGAGGTCGGGTTCGGCGGCGAGATCGAATGGGACCACACGAAACCTGATGGAACGCCGCGGAAGCTGCTCGACATCGGGAAGCTTCGAGATTTGGGTTGGCAGCCCAGGATTGACTTGTCTGAGGGGATCGCATCGACCGTGGAGTGGTATCGACAGAACGTCGATTCGATCAGGACATGAAGTACTACAGGATTATTCGACGTAAACCCGACTTCGACAGGCAGACATCGTTATGACTTCTCGTATTGCGGTATTCGGCACCGGCTATCTGGGGGCGACACACGCAGCATGCATGGCCGAGTTGGGTCACGAGGTTCTCGGGGTCGATGTCGATCCGAACAAGCTCGCTATGCTCGAAGCTGGGGAGGTTCCTTTCTACGAGCCAGGGCTCGAGGAAGTGTTGCGCCGCAACATAGCCGCGGGACGTCTTCGGTTCACGTCTTCCTACGAGGAGGCTGCAGAGTTCGCGGACATCCATTTCCTCGGTGTGGGTACGCCTCAGAAGAAGGGGGAGTTCGCGGCCGACATGCGTTTTGTCGATTCGGTGATCGAGACCCTCGCACCGCTCTTGACCAGGCCGGCTGTCATTTTCGGGAAATCGACTGTGCCCGTGGGTACTGCCGAGCGATTGGGTGCGCGGGCGCGTGAGCTGGCGCCTGCAGGACGAGATGTCGAGGTGGCGTGGAACCCGGAGTTCCTCCGGGAAGGCTACGCGGTGAAGGACACGCTTCACCCGGACCGGCTTGTACTAGGGGTAGACCGCAATCGACCTGGACGTGCAGAATCGGTTGCACGTGAAGTGTACGAGCAGCTCTTGAACGAAGGTATTCCCTTTGTCGTCACCGACCTTGCCACTTCGGAGTTGGTCAAAGCATCAGCCAATGCCTTTCTGGCGACCAAGATCTCGTTCATCAATGCGATCTCGGAGGTGTGCGAGGCCTCGGGTGCAGATGTCACGGTACTTGCCGATGCCATCGGTCACGACGAGAGAATAGGCCGGCGATTCCTCAATGCCGGGATCGGTTTCGGTGGTGGCTGTTTACCGAAGGACATCCGTGCTTTCATGGCACGCGCGGGTGAACTTGGAGCAGATCAAGCACTGACCTTCCTGCGTGAAGTCGACAATATCAACATGCGCCGTCGTACACGGATGGTCGAACTGGCCCGTGAAGCGTGTGGCTCGCTGCTCGGAGCCCGTGTGGCGGTTCTCGGTGCCGCGTTCAAACCTGACTCCGACGACGTTCGTGACTCGCCGGCTCTCAACGTCGCGGGTCAGATTCAGCTGCAAGGCGCTGCCGTCAATGTCTACGACCCAAAGGCAATGGGAAATTCGAAGGCTTTGTTCCCCACTCTCACCTATACGTCGAGCGCACTTGAAGCGTGTGCAGGGGCTGACGTCGTCTTGGTCCTGACCGAATGGACCGAATTTCGAAAATTGCTGCCGTCGGACCTCGAAACGATCGTGCGCAAGAAGGTGATCATTGACGGGCGAAATTGCCTGGAACCGAGCACCTGGCGCGACGCCGGGTGGACCTATCGAGGGCTCGGAAGGCCGTAAATCTTTGAAACCAGCCGTAAATCGTCGCAACCGTCAGTGGTCTGCGCCTGGTGCGAATCCGCCTTCGGGTGGATTCGCCAAAGCTCGGGACCAAGGTCCGTCAACAGATTCGCTGCGGCGGCGCGGCGCGGCGGTCTCGTCCCGCCGATGGTGTCGCGGTGTGGAATAGTGCCTTGTTCTGCTGGTGTGCAGCAGCTTTCGGCCCAGTGATCCGTGAATGCATCTGGATGGACTTTGGTCCTCGTCGCCAATTGGCCGTGGGTGATCCTCGCTCGGACGGCGGGATCGAATGTTGCTGCACAGCTGCGCCGAATTGTTGTTGCGGTGGTGAAAAGGTTAATGACACAGTAGAGTTCAGTCCAGCTGTTCGTAGTATTTGCTCCCAATTCGGACTGAATGCATGCGCTGGGGTAGCCGCAGGGCGGTCTCGGCAAGCAAGGCCGGAACTGGAAACGTGGGAGAGGGCCCTGATGTCCACTACCTCGAGCCCGTCGCTACGCCTTCATGTATCGGCTGCGTCATGACGTGCCATGTGCGAACGCGAACCTGCTCGTTCCGGACACGAAATCACACTATGTGTTTGCGATAGAAGATTGGCTGCCTCGTTCAGCCTGGATTGAGTGCAGCGGCTCGACAAGCGGCTGTCGATTACTACTCGAAGACGTGATTCGTGTTCGAGCCGAAGGAGATTCGACGATGGATGTACGGGACTACCTGAAGATTCTGCAGGCACGGTGGAAGATAATCGCTGTCGTCACTGTAGTCGTGATCTTGGGTGCATTGGGCGCCTCGTTGATTGCCACGCCGATCTACCAGGCTTCCACGCGCCTGTTCGTGTCGACCTCTACCGGAACAACCGTGAACGAGGCTTATCAAGGCAACCAACTCTCGCAGCAGTTGGTCACTTCCTACGCGAAGCTCCTTACCGGCGAGACGCTGGCACAGAGGACTATCGATTCAGTCGGGCCGGATCGGCTCGGCGGGCTATCTGCTGCGGAGATTTCATCGAAGGTGACCGCCACATCGGCACCGGAGACAGTACTTCTCGACTTGAGCGTGAAAGATGCGTCGCCTGACCTGGCTCGAGAAATTGCAAATGCGCTGTCGGACGAATTTGTCGTCATGGTCAAAGATCTGGGTACACCGGCCAACGGGGGCACGGCGCCGGCGCGCGTCGTTGTGGAGCAGCGAGCACAAACTCCGGCGGAACCGGTCTCGCCGAAGACGTCGCGGAACGTGGCACTGGGCGCCGCGATCGGGCTTCTGTTGGGGATCGGGTTAGCGGTGGTGCGTGACCGCTTGGACAACACTGTCAAAGAACGAAAGACAGTCGAGGACATCGTTGGTGCGGCGATGGTGGGAACAATTCCGTTCGACAAGGAACGTGAAGTTCATCAAGCGATCAACTTCCACGAAGGCAACTCCGCCAGTGCCGAGGCATACCGTGAACTACGTACCAATTTGCAGTTCCTGGCAGTGGATCGCCCCCCGAGTGTCATCGTCGTCACGAGTTCGCTTCCGTCGGAGGGTAAGACCACGACCGCCGTCAACATCGCACTCGTGCTGGCCGAGGCGGGCAAGAAGGTATGTCTCGTTGAAGGTGACCTGCGTAAGCCGCGGGTGTCGAAGTACCTCGGACTGATCGGAAGCGTCGGGCTCAGTTCGGTCCTGGCCGGGCAAGCAGATCTGGACGACGTGCTTCAGGTTACGAGCAATGCGGACCTGACAGTTCTTGCCTCGGGTCCGATTCCTCCGAACCCGAGCGAATTGCTGGGGACTGACACTGCCCAGGCAGTTTTCGCTGATCTACGCAGAAGGTTCGACTACGTCATCATCGACGCCTCGCCGTTGCTTCCGGTTACGGATGCTGCAGTTCTGTCTGCTCTGGCTGACGGCGCACTCGTCATTGCTCGTCATGGTTCGACGAAGAGGGAACAGTTGAGCAGGGCGGTGGGCAACCTCCACAGCGTGGGTGCGACGGTTCTTGGCACTGTCATAACGATGACCCCACTGAACGGTCGCGGGGTTTACGAGTACAAGTACTACTACGACTCCGATCCTGTTGTCGCTGACGTACCTCTGGGAAATTCGGCCAGCGCCGGTGCCAGTGCAGTGCGGGCTCCGTCGACAGTCAACTGATCGGATCCAGTACTGACCTTTTGGTTTCACCCGCGTCCGCGCTAATGGGCCCCCGAGCATTGCTCGGGGGCCCGTTAGCTTTGCAGCGGTTCTGCTAGCCCCGGATGTGTGGACTTCACACACTGCCGAGAAAGCAGATCCCGACCACAGTTGATCGCGGTGACGTCGCTCAGCCCTCACCGAAGCGAAGTCGGCTGAGCAGCGGGCCCACGAGATCGGCGATCTGAAGTCCGATCTCGTGAAAGAGGCTCTCTTCCTTGCCCATCGGATCCGTGACGTCCTCGGGCTCGGTGGCACGAAAACGCGGTCTGGCGGCGGCGAGATCGTCAACACTGCCGGCGTCCGCGAGCGAGGCCAACCGTGCGGCCTCTCGAAGGGTGAAGGTGCGCTTCAGTCGCGTTGGAGCCATCGCCAGGACTTTGTCCCGGTGACCTTCGGTCATCGTGAGAATGAGATCTGCATCCGCAGCCAGCGCCGTCGTCAGTCGGCGGGCTTGAAAATTTCCGGGGTCGCCGCCGAGACCCGCGAGCACCCGTGCCGCAGTCGGCTCGATCGGGTGTCCGACCATCGCCCGGGTGCCGGCACTCGAAGCGGTGAATCCGGTGGCCCCGGCTTCGGCGGCGTAGGCACGCGCGAGGCGTTCACCGGTAGGTGATCGGCAGATGTTTCCCGTACAGACAAAGAGAACGTGCATGGCAGAAGCATAGGTCGCAGGCGCGACGCACTCGTCGTACGCCCGATGTTGGTTTCGCGCCCACCTGGCGTACGTGTGTCGGAAAGTTCGGGCGCATACCAACAACACATGAAAATGACCGTGTTCGGAACGGGATACCTGGGGGCGACCCACGCAGTGTGTATGGCCGAACTGGGTCACGACGTGTTGGGCGTCGACATCGACCAGTCCAAGGTCGACAAGTTGTCTCGGGGGGAGGTCCCGTTCTTCGAGCCGGGTCTGACCGAAATGCTCGAGAAGAATCTGGAGTCGGGTCGGCTCCGGTTCACGACGTCCTATGCCGACGCCGCGGATTTTGCCGACATCCATTTTGTCGGGGTGGGGACTCCGCAGAAGAAGGGGGAGTACGCCGCGGATCTGAGTCACGTTCATTCGGTGATCGACATGTTGGCGCCGTTCCTTCGACGGCCTTCGCTGATCGTCGGCAAGTCGACCGTTCCGGTGGGCACGGCTGCGGCTCTCGGCGAGCGACTGCGGGCCACTGCGCCCGCGGGTGGCGCCGTCGAGGTGGCCTGGAATCCGGAGTTTCTGCGTGAGGGGCACGCCATCGCGGACACCCTGAGCCCTGATCGGTTGGTTCTGGGGGTTGATCGTGATCGACCGGGAAATGCCGAAGGTGTTCTTCGTGAGGTGTACGCCGAGATGTTAGGTGTGGGGGTGCCGTTCCTCGTGACCGATCTGGCGACATCCGAGTTGGTCAAGGGGTCTGCGAATGCGTTTCTCGCGACCAAGGTGTCCTTCATCAACGCGATTGCGGAGGTGTGTGAGGCCACCGGTGCCGATGTCACGATTTTGGCCGACGCTCTCGGGTACGACGCTCGGATCGGCAGGCGGTTTCTGAATGCCGGGTTGGGGTTCGGCGGTGGTTGCCTGCCGAAGGACATTCGGGCTTTCATGGCACGCGCCGGAGAGTTGGGCGTAGACCAAGCGCTGTACTTCCTTCGTGAGGTCGACAGCATCAACATGCGACGACGTACAAAAGCAGTGGAACTGGTGACGGCAGCCTGCGATGGTGGTTTGCTGGGAGCTAACGTGTCGGTGCTCGGGGCCGCATTCAAGCCTGAATCCGACGATGTGCGCGATTCGCCTGCGCTGAACGTTGCGGGAATGATGCAGCTGCACGGGGCGGCAGTTACCGTCTTCGATCCGAAGGCGATGGACAATTCTCGCCGACTGTTTCCCACCCTGCACTACGCAACCTCCACGTCAGACGCTTGCATGAATGCCGATGTCGTTTTGATCGCGACCGAATGGGACGAGTTTGCCTCACTGAAGCCTGCCGATCTGGAACCCCTCGTTCGTCGACGCGTGATCGTCGACGCCAGAAATTGCCTCGATCCGGAACTCTGGCGTGCTGCAGGTTGGAACTATCGCGGCTTAGGTCGATAGGTCGAACGTCCAGGTAGCGAAATAGTAGCTGCGATTGGGCGTGGGATGCGATGCGCGAACCTCGTAGCCCATCCCTAGTGGGTAGACTTCCGGCCGGGGAATGACGGGGTCTGCTGACAAGACCCGTCCACGGTCGACGAAGGTGGATCATGAACTTGGTTTTGGGCGTGACGGTGGGAGCCAGCGCTGTGCGTTTGGCGCGCCCGGGGACGCCCGACCACAGCGGTCCGGTGTTTCGATCGAGATCGGTTGATCGGGGGCGGGACGTCCCGGAGGACATCGCTGCAGAAGCGACCCGAGTGGCGTTGTCCGAGAACGCCGAACTCAGCAGCCATACGGTCGTCGTCTACCGCGATCAAGCGCAAGCCGGTGCACTCCAGTCCGCGTTCGAACAGAAAGGCATCGACAACTTCGAGCTGGTTCCCGAAGTATCAGCGACGCTCCGGATGCTCGAGGAACCCGGCGCATTGACCGATCAGAGCACGCTGGTCGTCGTCGACATGGGTAGTTCGGGATCGACGATCAGTGTTGTGGACAGGCATACGAGATCGACCGTGGTGACCGCTCGGTCGACTCGGGTCAGTGGAGACCACTTCGACGACCTCGTCTACTCCGATCAGACCGTGCGTCGCCGAATTGCGACGCCGGCCGACCCGGGCGGCGACTCCGAACTGCAGGCGCGATGCCGACTTGCCAAGGAACAGCTGTCCACACGGAGCGCGGTGTGCCTGCCCGGACCCGGTGGACTTCTCTTGTTGTCGCGGGAAGTTTTCGATTCATTGGTCGTCACGTCGGTGGAGGCTTTCGCGCGAGAGATACGAGAGGTTATCGCAACGTCCGGCCGTAACCCGGACGCGATTGTCCTTATCGGCGGCGGCGCGCGCATCCCGATCGTGCGAGCGATTCTCGCGGCGTGGCTGGATTGCCCCGTCATCGCGCCCGAGCAGCCTGAACTGGTGACAGCGCAAGGCGCTGCGCTGATCGCGGAGTTGTCCATGGCGCCGTCGTCACGCCCTGTCGCCGCGCCGGTTCAGGTCCCCGCGATGGCGCCGATCTTCGCACCTTATCCGATTCACACACCGGCAGAGGTGCCCCTCCCGGTACAGGCGTTCAGCCATGGGGGAGTCGCGACGCTCCCCGAATTGGGACGACCGAAATCTGTGCCTGAGGTTGCTGTCGAGGCGAAGTCTGTTCCGCAGGAACAGATCTCGAGTCCGTACGCTGCGGAACTGCCGCAGCCGCGACCGAACCGGCACGAGCAACGATTCGACCAGAGTGCAGATTTTGTCGTCGCAGACGGTGAACCGTCCACGGACGGGTTCGGGGCCGAACGGGACGCCGATACCGAGGCCGTGATGGTTGACGCCCAGGCGTACTCGGCAGTGCGCGAAGACGAGGGAGTCGGAGCGGGAACCGCACACCCGTCGTGGCTCTCCGGAACCCAGACTGTGGAATCCACGTCCACCGAACCGAGGAATTCACTGCGTTTTGCAGGCCTCGGCGCCGGTGTGATCGCGGCAGTCGTCATCGTCGGGTTGGGGTTGGGCTATGGAGGAAAGGTCTTCGGAGACTCCGAGGAAGCTGGACCTGTGGCAACCGAGGTGACCACGCCGGCCCCGACGACCACGACTACGCCGCCGCCGTCCACAACGACTCCGCCTCCGACTACGACTGAGGAAGCCCCACCCGTCGTCGAGGCACCGCCGGTTGTGCAGGACACCTACGTGCCGCCCGCACCCGCGCCCGCGCCTGCGCCTCCGCCGCCCGCGATCTACATTCCCGGGCTTCCGCCGATTCTGTTGCCGGTTCTTCCTCCGATTCCTGGACTCTGAGGCCCGGTTCTCAGCGTTTGGAGTGGCGTCCACCCGAAGTCGAACCGGCTTGGACCGCACTGCCGGGGGGACGTGCGAGAATCACGGCGATGGCAGTGGTGAGCGGAACCGAAAGAGCCAGAGCTATTCCGCCGACCGCGGACCGTACGATCTCGATCGCGACGGCATCACCGACCAAAACGTCCTGAAGCGGGCGCCCGCTGACACTGAAGAGCAGCAGCAGTGGCAGCGCCCCGCCTGCGTACGCGAGAACCAAGGTGTAGACCGTGCTGGCGATGTGATCGCGTCCGACCCGCATCGCACCACTGAAGACTTTTCGGCGGGACGCATGCTTGTCGAGTTCGGCCAACTCGAATGCCGAGGACGCCTGGGTGATGGTGACGTCGTTGAGAACGCCCAGTGAGCCGATGATGAATCCCGCCAACAGCAGGCCGGTGATGTCTATGTGCTCGATGTACGTCTGAACATTGGTGTTCTGCTCTTCGGACAGTCCGGTGAGATGCGTCAGTTCGATACAGAGGTAGGAGAGAACGGCAGCGAGCACCATCGCGGCGAGGGTGCCCAGCAATGCCGAACTGGTTTTCAATGAGACGCCATGCGCCAGATAGAGAACCGCGTACAAGATCACCGCCCCGGCGACCAGTGCAACGGGTATTGCAGGCTTGCCGTCCAGTAGGGCGGGGAGGAGAAATCCGACGACAACGCCGAAGGCGATCACCAAGCCGACGAGTGCGCGCAATCCGCGCCACCGCGCAACGGCGATGATGACCACGGCAAACGCGACGACGATCAGCGCCAGCGGGAGTCCCCGCGAATAGTCCTCGAAGGAGTACTGCGTATTGCCGTTCGGGTCCGTCTGACGCACGAGGCGAATGTGATCACCCACGCGAAGGTCCGGCTGACCGGCGCCCGGAATGACCTCGAGTAAGGTCTTTGTGCCGGCATTCGGCCCGGATTCGATATCGACGATGCTCCGCTGGCATTGATAAGCCGAGGTGGGCGGCGGCTGCGGTGCGCCGACGAATACCCTTCCAGCGGAAGAACTTCCGCAGTCGCCGAGGTCTTGCATGGTGACCGTGCCCGCCTCGGTTTCCACCGAGCTGCCGTCGGCATTCTGAAACGGGAGCGGGACCGGAAAAGAGTTTTTGTCGGGCCACAGCGCGATTGCTGCCGCGACGACGACCATGCCGATGACGACGAGCAAGCCGATGACGACGCGGGATGCGGTGGGCCCGATCTGAATGGGTCCGCCGTGGCCGTGGCCGTGACTCATCGGAAACGGAGTGTCGGACTGGGGATTTGCACCGGTGCAATGTTATCGGCTCCGAAGCGAATGGTCAGCTTCTGAGGACAGTGTCGATCAACGGCAGTGTCGATCAACGGCAGTGTTGATTAACGGCAGTGTCGGCACAGACAATATCCGGGATAGAAGTACCGGAGAGTGAAACTAGGATTGGTCGAGCTGGGTGGCGGGGAACAGGGGGGGTTGTCCCCGCCACCAACCTGGTATCCACAGGGGGGGAGGGATACCAGGTGCTCGCGGCACCGAAGTGCTGATATCTAATCTACCCAATTTCAAACCGATTTGGCGTGTTGTCCAACTACCAATTTCACAACGAATCACGTACCGGTTGGACCGTTTTCACATCAGGGCAGGTCACTAAATAGTTCAAGTGTCAATCAAACCGCGTGGTTTGCGAAATATGTGACCAAGGTCGCACAAATGCCCCGCCGTTTTACGTTTACGGGGCATTTGTACAACGAATTGTTTACTCGATTTCGCCCGGATTCGGCCGGAGAATCTACTGCTTGTAGCTGGTGAGGAAGTTGCCGAATCGCTCGATGGCCACGGCAAGATCTCGGGCCCACGGAAGCGTAACGATGCGAAGGTGATCGTGGTTCGGCCAATTGAACCCGGTGCCCTGAACCATCAGGATCTTCTCCTGGAGAAGTAGGTCCTGAACCAACTTCTCGTCGTCGTGGATCTCGTAGACGTTCGGATCCAGGCGAGGGAACGCGTAGAGGGCGCCGCGAGGTTTCACGCACGAGACACCAGGAATCATGTTCAGCCGCTCCCAAGCGACGTCGCGCTGCTCGAGCAGGCGGCCGCCGGGCAGGATCAGATCCTCGATGCTCTGGTGTCCGCCGAGGGCGACCTGAATGGCGTGCTGTCCGGGAACGTTGGGGCACAGCCGCGTCGACGCCAAGAGATCGAGCCCCTCGAGGAAACCGGCCGCATGATCCTTCGGCCCGGTGATCGCCACCCAGCCGGAGCGGTATCCCGCGACACGGTAGGCCTTCGAGAGGCCGTTGAAAGTCAGGCACAGCAGATCAGGGGCAAGCGTCGCCAGCGAGATGTGCTTTGCGTCGTCGTAGAGGATCTTGTCGTAGATCTCGTCGGCGAGGAGCAGAAGCTGATGCTTGCGCGCCAGATCGACCAACTGCTGCAGAACCTCCATCGAGTACACCGCACCCGTGGGGTTGTTCGGGTTGATGACGAGGAGAGCCTTGGTCTTGTCGGTGATCTTGGATTCGATATCGGCGATATCGGGATTCCAATCGTTCGCCTCGTCGCAGAGGTAGTGGACGGGTGTGCCGCCGGACAAGCTCGTCATCGCGGTCCACAACGGGTAGTCCGGTGCTGGGATCAGCACCTCGTCGCCGTTGTTGAGGAGGGCCTGCATGGTCATCGTGATCAGCTCGGAAACACCGTTGCCGAGGTAGATGTTGTCGACGTCGAGCTCGGGGAAGCCGGGAACCAGCTCGTATCGCGTCACGATCGCGCGCCGCGCCGACAGAATGCCCTTGGATTCCGAATAGCCCTGCGCGTAGGGCAGAGCAGCAATCATGTCCCGCATGATCACATCGGGAGCATCGAATCCGAACGGTGCCGGGTTGCCGATGTTGAGCTTGAGGATCCGGTGCCCTTCCGCCTCCAACCGGGCGGCGTGCGCGTGCACCGGTCCACGGATTTCGTACAGGACGTTCTGGAGCTTCGACGACTGCTCCAGCTCGCGCTGCGGCTGACGATGGCGGACGGGTTCTGGTGTGCTCACGAGTTACATGATCCCACCACTGTGCAAGTGCATTGTCGGGGACTGTGCAGTGCATTGTCGGGGACCGCGTCGCACGACCCGTTGGCTATTGTCGAGCGATGACCCCGAGCGAGCAGATTGCAGCCCCGTACGGATCGTGGACGTCGCCGATCACAGCAGCTGATCTCGCTGCAGGTGGGCACCCCGTCGAGGGCGGACGATACGTCGGCGACGAGATCTGGTGGGCCGAACTCCGGCCGACCGAGAGCGGTCGGACGTCGATTCGTCGGTCTGGTCTCGACAACCAACCCGTCGACATTCTCCCCGCGCCGTGGAACGCGCGGACCAGGGTTCACGAGTACGGCGGTGGCGCCTGGACCGTCACGGAGTCCGGGAAACTGGTCTTCAGTGAATTCTCCGATCAGCGCGTGTACGTCCTCGACGGCCTCACTCCGCGGGCTCTGACGCCAGAGCCGGCGTCGCCGGCCGCGCTGCGGTACGCGGACCTGCAGATCGTGAACGGCGAAGTCTGGGCGGTTCGGGAATCGCACGCTGTTGACGGGACGATCACGCGCGACATCTGTGCGATTCCGCTGGATGGCCCCGGTGAGATTCGCTCGATCGTCGGCGGATCCGATTTCCTCTCCTCGCCGAGGCTTTCGCCGAGTGGAACCAAGATCGCCTGGATCGCGTGGAATCATCCCCAAATGCCCTGGGACGGTACCGAACTACGGGTCGCTTCACTCGTCGACGGCGTCGCGCAGGCGTACTCCGTGCTGGTCGGTGGACCCGAAGAGTCTGTCCTGCAACCGGAGTGGATCACCGACGACGAGCTCTACGCAATCAGCGATCGCAGCGGCTGGTGGAACATTTACCGAGTCGGCGCGGAGATCACCCCGATCTGCCCGGTGAATGCGGATTTCGGTGGGCCGCAATGGCGATTCGGCGCGCGCTGGTTCGTCGAACTCGACAACGGACACCTTCTCACCGCACGCACCGTGGGAACCGACACACTGGCGGTACTCGACCCGGCGTCGGGAGAACTGCGCGACATCGCGATCGCCGGCGTCACCAGCATCGGCCTCATGCAGGTCCGTGGAGACCGGCTGCTGCTCACCTCGGGCGGAGCAAAGCTGGCGGGTGCGCTACGTGAATTGAACCTCGGTACCGGCGAACTCGAAGAAATTCGTTCGTCGGTCGAAGGATTGCCCGAGTCCGCCTATCTTCCGGAAGCGCGAGCCGTCGTCGCCCACGGACAGGGACGAGAAGTGCATGCCGTCGCGTATCCGCCGCGCAGTCCGCGGTACAAAGGTCTCGACGGTGAACTGCCGCCGTACGTCGCGTTTGTTCACGGTGGCCCGACGGCACACGTTGCACCGGCACTGAACCTCGTCTACGCCTTCTTCACCAGCCGCGGAATCGGCGTCGTCGACGTAAATTACGGAGGGTCGACCGGTTACGGACGTGAGTATCGCAACCGACTGCGCGGAGAGTGGGGCGTCGTCGACGTGCAGGATGTCGTCACCGCCGTCACCGGGTTGGCCGAGCAGGGGCTTGCCGATCCGGCCCGCCTTGCCATCGAGGGCGGATCTGCGGGTGGATGGACCGTGCTGGCCGCACTGACGACGTCCGACGTGTTCGCTTGTGGTGCTTCCTATTTCGGCGTAGCCGAACTGGACCTTTTTGTGCAGGAAACTCACGATTTCGAATCGCGCTACGTCGACGGTTTGATCGGCCCGCTGCCGGAATCTGCCGACCTGTATGCGGAACGTGCTCCGCTCAACAACGTCGACGGGTTGAACTGCCCGGTGTTGCTGCTCCAGGGTCTCGACGATCCGATCGTGCCACCCTCGCAGGCGGAGCGATTCCGGGATGCTCTGGTGGCCAAGGGCATCCCGCACGCGTACCTGGCCTATGAGGGTGAATCTCACGGATTCCGCAAGCAGTCGACCATCATCAGCTCACGTAACGCCGAGTTGTCCTTCTACGGACAGGTGCTCGGATTCACCCCACCCGGCATTCCGGCGCTGGAGCTGTGGGAGCCGGCTAGTACCTGACCGGCCCGCGCGAGAAGGCCGCCGTGATCCGACCTGTCACGAGCGACGGAGTCGACAGGTCGGACCAGTTCCACCTCGCGACCTGCCAACCTGCGTCACGGAGCCGGTCTTCGCGGAGTTTCTCCTTCCAGCGCACGTCCTCGGCGCTGCGACCGGCGGGCACCAGTAGGCCGTACTTGATGCGGCCGTCGAACTCTCCGACAGTGCGCTGTTCACGCCACAGGAAGTCGACGCGACCGACCAGCCCGCGAGCGTCGTGGATTCGACCTGTGACTCGGGGAGCGGGCTTTCGGCCACCACCTCGCCGACTCCGGGACAGGTGGACGACATCGAGCGGAGTGCTCCAGAGTTCGAAACCGTGCAGCACCGCAGCCGAGATGTGGCTGACAGCGGCACCGGGTGATGCTGCACCGGCCACGGCCTCGACTTGCAATCGATGTCGTCCGTTGGCATCGAGGCGGGACAGTTGGTCCGGCCTGCGGATGATATGTGTCTGTTCCCCCATGTCGATCGGTCACCACTTGTCCACAGTGCGAACTGGTTTCACCTCACTGGAGGGGGTGTTTTGTTAACGGAAACGGTGGCCGGTTCTCGACGTTGCGCCCGGGCATTCCTTGCGTTCGGAGCGTTTGCGTGCCACGCTGTAGAACTATGACTACAGGAAAGGCGGACACCGCCACCGTCGCGTGAGCGCCGCACCGATTCGCTCGTCGGCATCACGTCGAGCGACATTGCCCGAGAACTTCAATCTCTTCGATGAAGACAGTCAGGCCCTGGAAAAGATCCGCGACGTTTGGCTCGAACGCGGATTGTGTACTCGTCCCGCCGATCGATCGACCGCGGAATCTTCTGTCGTGCAACTGTATCGGCGATCCGGGCTCTCAAAACCGGAGTTTGTCTGGGTCCCGTCTCCCCGTGCCGGTTCGGACCTGATTGCGACCGAAGAGCTGTTGACCAAGATGTCTGTGGACGGCACCGGACTCGACTGCCCATCTGGGTATATCGCGAGCATGTTTGCGGCATCGCGCCGACGCATGGACGCGCGAATCGAACGTCGGAGAACTGACTGGCAGATAGAACGCCGGCAGAGGGAACGCCTGATCAGGGCATCCGTTTGGGAATCGTTGCACACCACGCTGTTCGACGGCGTCGCAGCTGCGATACGAACGACGTTGACCCCGGTGGCCGGCAGGGTGACCTGGTACGGACAGCAAGAAGCCCATCGAATCGCGTACTACGAGACGTTCCGTCGATATGGTCTTGCGACATTCGATTCGGAAGATCGTGAGCTCCTGGACGTGCAAACGGCGCTGGCTGACTCGACCGGGTGGTGGTGGGCGTTCGACAATGTGTGCATCATGGCTGAACGACCCACCGCCTTGAATGCCGAACCGATTCCGGGCAGCGTGCAGGGAGCGCGGCGGTTGCACCATTCCGATTCCCCTGCAATCGAATTCGGCGACGGCACAAACGCGTTCGTTCTGCACGGGGCGATCGTTCCCGACTGGGTGGTGCTCGACCCGACCGCCGAACGGATCGCGCAGGAGCGCAATGTCGAGATCCGCCGATGTGCGATCGAGCGCATCGGCTGGGATACCTACATTGATAGTGCCGGACTGACGCTGGTCGACGAAACTGACGATCCCGGCAATGCAGGTTGTCTCCTGCAGCTCTATGCGTCGCCGGAAGGCTGGGGCCGAAGTGGGCGAATCCTACTCGCGGTCAACGGCTCTCTCGAACGCGATGGGCATCGGCGGCGATACGGACTTCACGTGCCGGGATGGTTCACGTCCGCGATGGATGCCGCCGGCTGGACCTACGGTATCACCGGTGCCGACTATGCATGCCTCGTTCGCCGAACCTGAACGTCAAACCCCCCTCAACCTCAAACCCCAGGTGATACATATGAACTCGAACATGACCTTGTCCGCTCTTACCACCCTTACCGGCCTCGATGTCTTCGACTATCTCGAGAAGGAAGTGTCCATTCCTGTGGTCGACGGTCTTCAGGCACAGGGCGATCTCATCGTGATCCCGTTCTCGCTGCTTGCGAACATCGTCGCGCCGTTGCCGTGGACTCGATCCGTGACTGTTCCGCTCTCCGGAGTGGAACTGCTGCGGAGCGCGGCGGGCGGCAACCCTCACAGCTTGGTTGCAGACGCAGGGGAGTGCACCTGGTCGACACCGGTGAAAGATGCTCGGGGCCTTGCGCTCGGCGTGCTCGACACCCGAGTGACCGCGTACCTCATCCATCCGGAGCACGGCGCGACCGGTATCGGCCCGGGGCGTTATGTCATCGGACGGCAGCAGGAAAGGGGAGTCGGGCGTGCGCGCGGTGCGGTGATGCTTGTCGCTGATTGACACGCCGGCCTCGAGTTTGGCGGGGGAGTGAGCACCACTTGCATAGGGCGAGCACCGGTTTCCGCGTGCTGCACTGTGTGCTGGGTCGAGGGAAAGGGTGCTCGGTCGGCTAGGGGCTCCCATACAAACGCGAATGCCCCCACCATGACGGTGAGGGCATTCGCGTGTGGTGCGTCTACTTCTTGCGGCCGGGAGCCTTTGCGCCGGCCTTGAATCCGAGCCCGCCTGCCTTGGGAGCGGGTGGCGCGGCAGCAGGAGCCGGAGCTTCTGCGGGTGCGGACGCCTCAGGTGCTTCGGCGGGTGCTTCCGCCTTGACGGGTTCGGCCTCCGCGGCCGGTGCCGGGGCCGCAGCGGGAGCTGCCTTCCGGGCACCGGGGGCCTTTGCGCCCGACTTGAATCCGAGTCCGCCGGCCTTGGCAACCGGTGGAGCCTTCGGGGCTTCCGCCTCGGCGGCCGGAGCCTCTGCAGGTGCAGCAGGTGCAGCAGGTGCAGCAGGTGTAGCGGCGGGTGCTTCGGGTGCAGCGGCAGGTGCTTCAGAAGCAGGGGCTGTCTTCGCTCCAGGCGCCTTGGCTCCGCCCTTCATCTGCAGTCCCTTGCCGCCGGGAGCCTTGGCGCCGGAGGCCAGGCCAAGGCCCTTCGGCTTGGCGACGGGTACAGCAGCTTCGGGTGCTGCAACCTCAGCAGTGGGAGTTTCCGCTGCCGGTGTGGCCGCAGCCTTCGCTCCGGGTGCCTTGGCAGCGCCCTTCATCTGCAGTCCCTTGCCGCCGGGTGCCTTGGCTCCGCCCGCAAGACCGAGGCCCTTGGGCTTCGCCGCAGGTGCGGCGGGTGCTGTGGCTTCGGCAGCGGGAGCTGCGTCGGCTGCAGCGGGAGCAGCCTTCTTGGCGCCGGGAGCCTTTGCTCCGCCTGCCATTCCGAGTCCCTTGCCGGGTGCCTTGGCCCCGGGAGCTTTCGCGCCGGGTGCCTTGGCAAGGCCCTTCATGGCCAGGCCCTTGCCGGCGGGTGCGGCCTTGGCCTCCGGAGTCGCGGCTGCTTCCTCGACTTCGGCGACCCGATCCTGCTCGACAGTTTCGGCCTTTGCCTCAGCAGCGACCGGTGCCTTCTCCCGCGGGATCACCTTGATGTTCTCGGTGAGCTTGGTGGGTTCGAGGCGGGTGACGGAGTTGAGCATCAGCTGTGCGACGTCGACAACCTCGACGCCTTCGCCCTGGCCTTGCTCCTGACGGGCAGTGACGCCGTCGGTGAGCATGACGCGGCAGAACGGGCAACCGGTGGCGATCTTCTTGGGGTTGGTGGAGAGCGCTTCGTCGACGCGGTCGACGTTGATGCGCTTGCCGATGTTCTCTTCCATCCACATGCGGGCGCCACCGGCACCACAGCACATGGAACGTTCACCGTGACGCGGCATTTCGACGAGCTTGGCGCCGGAGGCTTCCATGAGTTCACGGGGAGCGTCGTAGACCTTGTTGTGGCGTCCGAGGAAGCACGGGTCGTGGTAGGTGACGTCTTCGCTCACGGATGCAACGGGGATCAGCTTCTTCTGGCGCACCAGACGGTTGAGCAGCTGGGTGTGGTGCACGACCTCGTAGTCGCCGCCCACCTCCGGGTACTCGTTGCCGAGCGCGTTGAAGCAGTGCGCACAGGTGACGACGATCTTGCGCTTGCGCTGCTCGATACCGTCGAAGACCGAGTTGAGCATCTCGATGTTCTGCATTGCGAGCTGCTGGAACAAGAACTCGTTGCCGGCACGACGCGCGGAGTCGCCGGTGCAGGTTTCGTCGGCGCCGAGAACCATGAACTTCACTCCCGCGGTGGCGAGGAGTTCAGCGACGGCCTTGGTGGTCTTCTTGGCACGGTCTTCGTAGGCGCCAGCGCAGCCGACCCAGAAGAGGTACTCGTAGTCCTCGAAGCTGTCGGCGTCCTTGCCGAAGACGGGGATCTCGAAGTCCATCTCGTTTATCCAGTTGAGACGGTCTTTGGAGTTCTGGCCCCAGGGGTTGCCCTTGTTCTCGAGGTTCTTGAACAGTCCGGCGAGCTCGGAGGGGAATTCCGATTCGATCAGGACCTGGTAGCGGCGCATGTCGATGATGTGGTCGACGTGTTCGATGTCGACGGGGCACTGTTCGACGCAGGCGCCGCAGTTGGTGCAGCTCCACAAGGTTTCGGCGTCGATGACCGGGGCCATCTCACCTTCGACGGTTTCACCGACGAGCTTGCGGTCGGCCTCGAGGCGTGCGGCCTCCGGGATCGCGGCGAGGGCGGCTTCCTTGACGTTGCCTTCGCTGTCGACGAGACCGATCTCGTCGCCGCCCATGTCCTTACGTCCACCAGCGAGCAGGTACGGGGCCTTGGCGTAGCCGTGATCACGGAGCGACATGATGAGCAGCTTGGGGGAGAGCGGCTTTCCGGTGTTCCACGCGGGGCACTGGGACTGGCAGCGGCCGCACTCGGTGCAGGTGGTGAAGTCGAGCCAGCCCTTCCAGGAGAAGTCTTCGATGTTTCCGGCGCCGAGGGTGTCGGTGTCGGGGTCGACGTTGTCCATGGTGAGGGCTTTGCCCTTGGACATCATGGGCTTCGCGGCGCCGAGGGCGACGGTGCCGTCGTCTTCACGCTTGAAGTAGATGTTGAAGAACGCCGAGAAGCGGTGCCACGCGACGCCCCACGTGATGTTGCGGCCCACGATCGCCAGCCAGATCATGCCGGTCATCAGTTTGACGAACGCGAACACCGAGATCATGACGGGGCTGGCGGGAAGCAGTTTCGCGACCTGCATGGTGAAGAAGTCGGTCCACGGGTTGGCGTGGCCGTAAGTCGCGATCTTGCCGGCCTTGACCATGATCATGCCCAGGCCCTCGAGCAGGACGATGCCTTCGATGACGTAGGCAGCCTTGAAGTTGGAGCCGCCGAATCGGGACAGGCGCGCCGGCAGACGCGGGTGGTTGAGCTGACGGATCACGATCAGCGTGGTGATACCGATGACGGTGCCAAGGCCGAGGATCTCGTCCCACAGGTGCCACGCCCACGTGTTACCGAAGATAGGCCAGTGGAACTCCGGGTTGAACGTCTGGCCGTAAGCCTCGAACCAGAGCAGGAATCCGCCGAGGAAGCCGACCATGACGAGCCAGTGGGCCCAGCCGACGCTGCGGAACTTGTTCATGCGCGTGTGCGCGATGAACTCGATGATCATCTGCTTGAAGCGAGGGAAGAACGGGCGCCATCGATCGGGTGCCGACTGGCCGATGCGCACGGTGTTGAACATCCTCAATGCACCTGAGAGGAAGATGTACCAACACACCAAGCTCAGCAGTGCACCAATCGTGCCCAACGTAATCGTCAGGGCATTCATGTCGCGGCCTTTCGTTTCAGGGCGACGCGTCGGCCACCTCGGGACAGCCCACTGATACTAACCTGCGTTATGTTACCCGCCAGTAACTAGCATTACCAGCCTGTAGGTACCGGCTGGTAACCGCTCGTGGCCTGGAGAGATCGATCTTCTGCGTCGGACGGGCTTGGTCAGACGCAGACATGTCTGGTCGTCACGTTAGGCGGTGCCCATCAGGTGTCCATCTGTCAGGCAGCCCTAACTCGGGTTCCGAGCAGGTGAGGACAACCGACCGACTGTTATCGTTACGCCCGTCACGCACAGGGGAAACGGGTGGCGTGAGTCATCGACTTGCGCCCGCCCGATCCCGGGGAGGATTGAAAATGTTCATTCGTAAAGCTGCGGCCGTCGCAGCGATGACCATTGCCGCTATGGGCATCGCTGCAGGTACTTCTTATGCAGCTCCGGAGACGTCACCCGACGTTTCGTACACCGCCGAGGTCGTCGACCAGGCTGTCGTCACCACCATCGACGCTGGGGCATTCCGAGTATCGGGTGACGGAACACACGTCGATCTGCAGAACAGTCAGGGCGCAACTCTCGTGAGCCTGCCGCTCGCGTTCAACCTCGGCGACGTTCAGTTCCCGTTCGACGAAACCGTCAGCGAGGACGGCAAGACCCTCACCCTCAAGCCGAACCTGGATCCGGCCAGCTCCAAGCCGAAGCCGGTCGCTGCCGAGTTCACTCCGGTGGCTTCGCCTGACGAGGATCAGAAGGCCATCGAGAAGTTCCAGTCGCAGCTCGGGCTTGCCACGCAGATCGGTAGTCTCACCGGCACGATCGTCGGTGCAGTCATCGGTTGCATCGTGGGTCTGGCCGGCCTGATCGTCGGCTGCTTGCCCGGAATAGTCACCGGCGCCGGTATCGGTGGAGTCGCCGGTACGATCCTCGCCGGCGGCGGAACCGCCATCGTCGCGGGTATGGACCTGATCAAGGTCCTGAACGCTCCCGCGGGAACGACGCTCTTCCAGTAAGCAACTCTTCCAGTAAGCAGCTGTTCCAGTAGAACGTCACAAACGCGGAAACGGGCGCCACACCTTCTGAAGGTGTGGCGCCCGTTTTGCTACCTCAGTTAAAGCATGCGATCAGTAGTCGCGAACCTTCAGGCCTGGATTGGCCGCGAGGATGTCGTTGATCGGCGTCGCGTACTGCGTCGGTGCTTCCTGTCCGAACAATGTCTCGACCTGTGCGATCTCGCACAGGGGGGAGGTGGCGACGTTGGAGGCACTCGTGATGCCCACTGCCAATGTTCCGGAGACGATGGGGCCACCGCTGTCACCCTGCAGGACGCAGATGTTGGTGGTGAAACCGTTGTCGAGCGTGTGATCCAAAACCTTGGCGACGCGGTTGACGCCGGTGACAACGCCGCAGCTGAAGCCGGTGGTCGACCCTGCCTTGCAGACCGGGGCTCCCACAACAGGATCGGCTGTACCGGTGATGTTGACCGAACGGTTGAACGGGACCCGCACGCTGTTGTTCTCGAAGCGGTACTTCGCGTTGTCGTCGATGTTGATGATCGAGTAGTCGCGCCCGTCGAAGCTGCTCTTGGCGAAGTATCCGACGCGGGGCCCGGTCTGGTTGTTCACCATAGGGAAGACCTGGCTGGAGTTCGAGGTGCCGGCAGCGGCGCGGTTGGGATCACAGTGGCCGGCGCTGATGTTGACCGTGCGTCCTGAACCGTCGGTGCCGTTGAAGCCGAACGAACAACGAAGTCCGGTGTTGCCGGAGGTTGCGCCGAAGGCGTCTCCGCCCAGTGCGGCGTCGCCGGTGGCGGATCCGGTTGCGGGGATGAGGTCCGCGACGATCGGGGGAACCAGCAGCGGAGCAGCGGTGTGTACAACTGTCCGCTTCAGGAATTCAGGCAATTCGATGCCGGCGGCAGGATCGGCTGTAAGGGCAACTCCGTTGCCGACTACATCGACGGCAATGCCACGCACGAGGTCAGCGACCTCGGCAGGCTGCGAATCGAGCCACGTGTTGAGCGCGGAGAGCTGACCCTGCAGAGCCTGCTCGCTCTGAGCGACGTCCTTGACCTCGAAGCCTGCCTTTTCGGCGGCCTCGCGGGCAGCGTCCTTGTCGCGACCATCAGCGAGAGCGACGACTCCCTTGCCGAGGTCGTCGAGCCACACGCCGGCAAAGGAGTCGGGGAACTGGACGCGCGCGATGGCGGCGAACTCCGCGAGCTTCTGCGCGAGTTCGGAACGCGAGACGAACTGGTCGGGCGTCAGTGCCAAGTCATGCTGTAGAGCTTCGGCGAGTTCGACGGGCAGATGGGCTGCCTGATCGGATACCCCGGATTCGTTCGGTTCTGCGTTCGCGACCGCGGTAATCGGTCCGAGGAGCAGCAGCGCGGCCGAACCGAACACTGCGGCACGACGTGCGATGGAGCTTCGCATGAGGGCCTTTCCACTTCGTTGACCGCGTACCACCCCCCTGGGAGCACACGGATACGGCTCACGGACTTGTGGTGAGCCGATCACAGTCGACCATGACTATATGGGTTCGAACGCACTAATCCCACCCGTTACAGGAGCACACGGCGCTGACCCCGGCCGACGACAGCACTGTGCCCGCCGATCGAGAAACGGATCGGCGGGCACAGTGAGTGGATCAGGGTTGGTCAACCCGCAGTGCGAACGCGGATTCCGGAACCGACGCCGCCACCGGATGCGCGATCTGCCGCGTCGAGAATATCTCCGACCGGAATACCGAGATTCGAGGTTCCACCCGAGGTCGCCAGTACCAGGTTCGCTTCGTTGCAACTGGGGGCGCCGCTGCTGTTCGAGCCGCTGGTGATGCCCAGCGCCAAGGTTCCGGAGACGATGGCGCCGCCGCTGTCGCCGGCGAGGGTGCACGCGGTACCGGCGAATCCGCGGACGGTTCGCGAATCACTGTCGGCCATGACTAATTGTGTTTCGACTCGATCCGCCGCCACGACGCCACAGGTGAAGGAGGACGTCTGGCCCGACTTGCAGATGGGGGCGCCGATCACGGGACGTGCTGTTCCGGTGATCGCCAGGGTGGTGCCGTTGGCGCCGCGGACGGCAGCGCGATCGAGGCCGGCGTCGATGCCCGACTGGTCGAACTTGATGACCGAGTAATCGAGATCGCCGGCGTTGTTGCCGACGGAAGACTGTGAGAAGGCGCCGATCAATTGACTGTCGTCGACGTTCGCGTGATTCGGCAGGTAGACCGGCGACTTCGAACCCTCAGCCGGATTGCAGTGTCCAGCACTGATATTGAGTGCGTTGTTCTGATTGTCGACGGCGTTGAACCCGAACGAGCAGACCGAGATGTTCTCGGTCGGCGTCTCGCGAATGGGGCCCGTCGACGTGATGTAGGTGTCGCCGCCGAGCGCTCGGGGGTCAACCGATCCGCCACCGTCCGGGCTGAGAACGATTTTGGTGTTTTCGAGCAGGGTCGGAAGATTGAGTGCCTGCCCGACGGGGCTGTTCGCGACGTCGATGACGACCTGGTTGTTCAGGACGTCGATAGTCGCCGAATTGACTGCGCGTGAGATTTCCTTGGGCAGCCCGGCAATCCATCCGTTGACGTCGGCCAGTGTCTTCTCGAGAGTATCGGCGGAGACGGGGGCGACGTGCGTGCGGTAACCGTCGTCGGCGGCGATGCGTGCAGCTTCGGTAGTGGTGACGGCTACGACGGGTTGACCGTCGAGTCCCATCCACGAGCCGGCGTAGTCGCCGGGGCGCTCGGACTTGAAATCCTGGGCGTACGCACCGAGCTCCTGAGCTTTGGCAGCGCGGTCCAGGTACTCCTGCGGGGAGATCTTCAGATCGCGTGTGATTGCCTCGACCAGCTCAGCCGGAAGCTGGTCGGCTTCGAGCTGTTCGACATGCGTGTCGGAGGCGGGCTCTGCCGATGCAATCGTGATGAATGGAGCTGCGAGCAGTAGTGCCGAGGCGCCGACCACAGCAGTACGGATCGCCAACGAGTTACGCATGAAATCCCTTCAAGTCCCCGGCACCAAGCCGGTAGGTACCGCACCCACCATAGGGGAAAAATTTTGACGAGGAATATGTGCCTTCCCTCGAACAGTTGAATCCTTCTGTTTAACTTCGCATTCCGGGTCTCGGGCCACTGGCATTGCGGGCATGTCGGGATTCGGGACCACCAGGTCGGGTACTTCCGACGGGAGCGAGGTCGCTGATTGCGAAACCGCTCCGGACGGACTCGCCGCGGTGGCGGGCGTGGTGCCGGGGGACATGGAGCTTGTGCGTCGAGAATTTTCGGGTGCCGGAACCGCTCGGCATGCGTGCTCCATTTCGTGTGAAAACTCTCCTTGAGAGGAGATGCGCAGGCCTTTGCGCAACATGCAGCTGACTATTTGTTCGTCGGTGTCATGCTTCGAAGGATGGTGAGCAATTCCGAACGAGACTGTGCCCCGACGCGTCGCTTGATGCGTGCGACATGGTGCTCGACGGTTTTGGCGGAGATGTAGAGACGTTCGCCGATTTCCCGATACGTCAGGCCGACGACGACGAGTTCGGCAACTTCTTGTTCGCGCTCGGTGAGAACCGACGGTGGTGTCGCGCTGTCGGCCGAATCGGTTGCATTCGTCTCGGCCGTCGACGTTGTGCGTAGCGAGCGCGCGACGTGGAGCAAGGCCGTCGCCGATTTGGTGTCCGGGGTGCGCAGCGCTGCTTCGCCGGCGAGGCGGGCCGCGTCCCAGGGGAGTCCGATTCGGCTGAGCGTTCGCGCAGCGGCTTCGACTTCGTCTGCGTTCACCGTGCCCTGCATGAGTAGGAGCCACTGGCGTCCGGCGGTCGCCAAACCGGATGCGTAAGTGTGGGTTTTTGCTGATTCCGCGAGTACATGCGCGTGTGGAAGAAGGTCGGCCGGCGACTGCGCGAGGATCGATGCCTGGACGCCGTACCAATGAAGCGGCGAAGACCACAGCGGCGGCTCGCCGAGGGCACGGAGGAGTGAGCGCGCGTCGTCGACAAGATGCTCGACCTGCTCGGCCTCGTCGAGTCGTACTGCAGCAAGCCACAGTTCGCCGATGGGAAGCAAATTGAAGAGATCCACGCTGCAGGACGAGAGGGCGCCTGCCGCGCCGGACCAAGCCCGACGCAATTGAGCGAGATCGCCGGAGCGCCGAGCGAGACCCACGATCAGAGCATGCAGAAACAGTGCGTCACGTTCGCGGAGGGGACCGCGGACTACCTCTTCCGGTAAGTCTTCGACAGCAGTGTCGTTCCCACGGATCATCGCGATCCAGGCACCGAGAATGTGAAGTCGTGCCCACGTGTGACTGCTTGCGTCGTCGGCGGTGATCGCGGCGGTGACAACAGCGGCGGCGCGTTCGTGGGCACCGTTGTGCAGGAGCGCCAGCGCGACGAGTGCCGGGGCGGAATCAGGCTGGAATTGCGAGGTGTCGGCGCCGCCGGGGAGGGAGAGCGCGCGTGACATTGTGTTGAGCGCACCCGGTGCACTCACCGTTACCGATTGCATCAATCCGTTGGCCAGAGTGGCAGCGCCGACCGTGGTGCTCGACGGTGATCCGGTGTGCCCGGTGAGCGCCGCGTTCGCGTCGTCGACCTTGCCGATGCCTAGGAAGGTGATTGCGGCGAAGGGGGATTCGCTTCTGGTGCGCTCTGGCCCGAGCCAGGCGTAGAGATCTGCAGCAGCGCCGAGTTGACCACAGCTAGCGGATGAAGCTGCGCGGATCCGCACTGCCGTCGCCAGTTTCGCGGTGTCGAGATCGGGTTCGGCGATGACGGAATCTGCCAGGCGGCACGCAGTGTCGAGGTCACCACTCCGAGCCGAGACCTGGGCGTACAGCAGCGTGTCGGCCAGGTCGAGAGGCTCGATCGAATGCACACGACGAAAGAGATCTGCCGCGACCGCCGGCATGCTGGCGTCGATTGCGTCTCGTAGTACGGCCGTGAGATCACGGTGGCGGATGCCGGAGTCGAAAAGTCTTCGTGCTGTGTCGATGTCGAGAGTTCGCGCGTGCGCGCGTGATTCGACGATTCTGATCAGCTCGCTGCGGATACGCCCTGTGCTGGTCGACTCCGCCAAAACGCTCGCGACGAGAGGAGATCGCGACCCGAACAGTCCGGTCGCCAGTGCACGGTCGAATGCGGCTGTGAGGCTGAACTTCTCCTGTCCCAGATCGAGTTCGAAAGAGTCGATGTCCGGGACGGCGAGTGAAACCTCCAGGATCTCCCGCTCGATCGGATGCAGAGCGGTGACCTGATGGAGAAAATGTGTGCGTATGGCCGGCGCCATTTCCGGGCGGCCCGCCGAGGCGGCGGCGAAGTACGCTTCGACGGCCCCGAGGGAGCCCCCGGCAAGGTGCTCGAGCGTCAGCACGGCACGGTCGTCGAGTGGGACCCTTCGCTCTGCGGCGATCTTCCGAATATCGGATCGGTTCAACGGGTTCAGGTGAAGGACGGTACCGAAACTCGAGATGTTCGCGTAGATCGGTGCAAGTGGAGGATCGATCCGATCGGAGGCGATGACAACTCCGAGGTCGTCGCGTTGAACAAGCTCGTTCAGGGCTCGGATTTCATCGGAGGTCAGAGCCTGCGCGTCCGCGATCACCACAATCGCATCGGCCGGGGCATCATGTGCGAGCGTGGTGACCACGGGCTTGTCACCCGATTCGATTCTTTTCCGCACTGCCCTCGACACTTGGGGCCGAGCGCTGGCGTCGGTCCCGGTGAGGAACAGGCGCAGTGGCGATGCAGTCAGATCAATGCCGCGCAAAAGTCCTGCGATGTAAGACGATTCGGTGCCGCTGTCACGGTTCATCGAAAGCCTGCCGGTCAGCGGATCGGCGCGGTGACGCCGCCGACGACACCACCGACCACGTTTCCGACACCACCGACGACGTTTCCGAGACCTCCGACCACGCCGCCCACGCCGTTCCCGACGCCGTCGACCAAACCGCCGACTCCGTTGCCGATGCCGGTCGCAGCATCACCGATGCCGGTTCCGACGCCAGCTCCAGGTGCGGGCGCGGGCGCTGGTGCCGGGGCGGGAACCGGTGCGGGCGCCGGGGCGCCGGGTGCGGCAGGTGCAGGCGCCGACTGGGCGGTCTCGCCCGGTGCGGGCGCAGATCCAGCTGGTGCGCCGGCAACCGGAACTGCCCCTGGTGCCGTCGTGGAGCCGCCTGCGGCGGCAGGAGAACCCGGCTGATTGTTCTGACTTCCGTTGTTCGCAGTCGTGGATCCGGTGCCTGCCGCTTCGGCTGCCGTGGTGCTGCCGGGAGTAGAGCCTGGGGTGGTCGAAGCAGTCGAGGAGGTGGACTCGTTGGTGGTGTTCGCCGAACTGGACGGGACGTTGATCTTGTCCATGGCTGTTCCGATTCCGAGCCCGCCTGCGGCGAGCACGATGAATGCACCAACCACCGCAGCAACGACGCCCACCCTCGACGAGCGTCGAGTCGCCGTGTTCTCTTCCTCGGTCGGCTCGGCAAGGAGCGGAGTGGAGAAGGCCGGAACCGGCGCGGGCTTGCGGGTGGGCTCGGCGGGGACAACAGGGACAGCGAGTGCCGTGGTGGCTGTCAATTCCGCAGCCAGCGTCGCTGCGCCGGACGCCGCGCACGACGCCGGATCGGCGTCGGCGATCACCGGAACACGAAGCTCCGCAGACAGTAGTTCGGCGACAAGGGGAATGGACGAGCTTCCGCCCGCCAGAACAACCTGATTGACATCGCTGGACTCGACGCCTGCAGATCGCAGGCTTTCGCGAACCAAGGCCACCGATTCGGTGAGGGCGGGGCGAATCAGATCCTCGAGCTCGGAACGAACGAGACGAACGTCGCTGACGGCGCCGGGAAGTGCCACGGGGGCAACGGTTTCCGTCTCGGTGGAAAGTTCCTCCTTGGCTGCGCGAGCATGCTCGCGCAGAGTTTCCAGCGCTTCAATCGTCTGAGGAGCAAAGGGATCAAGGGCTGCGAAGTGATCCGACACCGCATCGAGCAGGTGCACGGTGACGAGATGATCGAATTCGTCGCCGCCGATGTCCTCGCTGCGCAGAGGCTTTCCGAAGATCTCGCTTCGTCCGCCGGTGGTGGACATCATCGTGACGTCGAGCGAACGGGCGCCGAGGTCGTAGACGACGGTCAGACCGTCGTTGACAACAGTTCCGGAAGCGGCGAGCCACGCCATGACGGCCGCGGGTTCGGTGACGAGAGTCGCCCCGTGAACCCCGGCGTCATCCAGCGCGGACTCCATGGTGCGTGCTGTGTGGCGGTTCCACCCCACAGGGTGAGCCAGGACGACCGTTGGCCCTTCGTCGCCGCCCGCCTGGCCGACGAGCGCGCCTACCGCTGTTGCCGCGAGATCCTCGCCGCGGTACTCGGTGCCGTCGGCGGCAAGTATCGGAATCGGGTCTCCGACGCGCTCGACAAATCCGGTGATGACGGATCCGTCGTCCAATTGCAGTGCACTGGGTAAGCGGACCTGTTGCGCTTCACCGGTCGAGCCGTCGCTGACAGCTACGAGAGTGGCCGAACCGATGCTGATGCCGAGCCCTGCCGCCATGAACGAACTCCCCTGGTCGTGGGCGACAGAAGGACTGTCGCGGTTGTCTGCGATGTCGGTTTCAGGACCAAGATCGTTACCGGATTGGAGGCGCCCCGACGAAGTAGGGGGCCGATCCCCTAATCGGGGCAAATCCCCTAACCAGGCCAGTCGTGGCCCGTAGGGGACTTCCCCCTCCGCCCCCGTAGAAGAGGGGGATGCTCCCCGTTGGCCCCGGTCACAAAAGTTCTTAGCGTTGATTCCACTCGCTACCTCTGGCAGCGCACCAGTTTCCGGAGCACCGGCAACATCACGGTCAACGAACTTCAGGAGAACCCGCCATGGCAACGAACGCCGTACTCGAATTCATCCTCGGGCTACTTCGCGACGACGAGGCAGCTGCCAACTACTGCGCCAACCCGACCGAGGCTCTCAACGCTGCAGGTTTGTGCGACGTCAGCCCCGCCGACATCGTCGCTGTTGCTCCGCTGGTCGCCGAGTCCGGACTCTTTGCCGGTGGCGGCGCCGACCTGTCCGCGATCGTCAACGCCGGCGCGTCCGCTGCCGGTGCGATCGGCGGCGGACTCGGAATCGGTGGTGGACTCACCGGTGGTCTCGGTGGCGGTCTGGGGGGCAGCCTGGGTCTCGGCGCCGGCGCGGGCCTCGGAGTCGGCGGCGCCCTCGGCGGCCAGTTCGATCTGGTCGGCGACTTCGCGGCAGCCCTCAGTGCTGCGCTTGCCCTCGGCGGCGAGATCAGTGCCGACCTCGGTGCAGCCTTCGGCGCCGTGATCGAAGCCGGCCTCGGTCTCGGTGGCGCACTCGATCTCGGCGGCGCACTCGACCTCGGTGCACAGCTCAGCGCGGCTCTGGGCGGCGCGCTCGGAGTGACCGGCGACCTGACCGCGGAACTGGGAGCAGCGCTCGACGCAGCAATCGGCGCAGTCGGCGGACTCGACCTGACGGCAGGGCTCAGCGGAGCCCTCGCACCCGTCTTCGCCGTCGGTGGCGACCTCGGAGCCGACCTCGGACTGGCTCTCGGTGGACTCCTCGGCGGCGCAGCGGACCTCAGTGGTCTTCTCGACATCGGCGGCGAATTGGGTGCAAGCCTGACCGGCGCACTGGAATCCGCCCTTGCCCTCGGCGGCGGCCTGGACCTGGCCGGCGCTCTGACGGCTGACCTCAGCACGGCATTGTCCGGCGCGCTCTCCGGTGTCCTGGGAGCAGGCGGCACGATCGGCGCCGATCTGGGTGCATCGCTCGGCGGCGTTCTCGGCGCGATCACCGACGTCAGTGTCCTCACAGATATCGCGGGCGGGCTCGATCTCGGTGCTGCACTCAGCGGCGCCCTCGGCGGAGCACTCGGCGTCGGTGGAGACTTGGAAACTGCACTCGGCGGAGCACTCGACGCAGCAATGGGCCTCGGCGGCGGACTTGACCTCGACGCAGTGCTCGGCGGCGGCGCAGACCTCGGCGCGCAACTCAGCGCGGCACTCTCCGGCGCTCTCGGTGCCGGCGGAACGGTCGGAGCCGACCTGGGCGGCGCACTCGGCGGACTGCTCGGGGGAGCACTCGACACCGAAGGTGGACTCGGCGCCGACCTCGCGGCGGCTCTGGGCGGCGGCGCGAATCTGTCGACGGCCCTCGAAGGCGTCCTCGGTTCGGCACTCGGCGTTGATGCCGGGCTCGCGGGCGGCCTCGGCGGCGCACTCGACGCAGCACTGGGCGCAGGCGGACTTACCGGAATCGACCTCGGTGGTGCACTCGGCCTGGGCGGCGAAGCAGGCTTGGCTGCCGGTGTGGCGGCGGCTCTCGACACCGCTCTCGCAGGTGCAGGCGGCCTGGGTGCTGTCGGTTCGGTGGGTACAGACCTCACCAGCGCGCTCGACGGTGCACTGGGCGCAGGCCTCGGGGCCGGATTGGGCGGCTCTCTCGACAGCATTGTCGGTGCCGAAGGGGCCCTCGGTGGAGCGCTGGACACGGCACTGAACATCGGCGGAATCGGTACCGGTGCGATCGGCGCCGATATGCCTTCCGTCGACCTCGGCGCAGTGAACCTCGGCCCGATCTCCGCTGAACTGCCTTCAGTCGACCTCGGAAGCATCGCGGCGGACGGCCTGAACCTCGGCGCTGTGACCGGCGATCTCGGAGCAACTGTGGGCGGCGCTCTGGACGCAACAGCAGGTCTGGACGCAACCGCAGGTCTCGATGCAGCCACGAACGCGGCGGCCGGCTTGGGTGGGTCGCTCGGCGGTGCACTGAACGGTGTCGCTGACCTCGGTGGATCCCTCGGCGGAGCCGTCGGAGCCGTCGGAGCCGGCGGAGCCGTCGGGGCAGTCACCGACGTGACCGGTTCGATCGGAGCAGACGCAACCGCCGCTGCCGGTGGCACCGTCGACGGTGGCGGTACCGTTGGCGGCGGTGGAGTCGCTGACCTGGGTGGATCTCTCGGTGGAGCGGTCAGCGGAGTGTCCGACCTGACGAGCTCGTTGACCGGTGCGTTGAACCCGTGGTCGTCGATCGATGCGACCGACGCTTTCGGTTCGGGTTCCGCTTCGGGCCTGAGCGCCGATACCGAACACTCGCTCTTCGCCGAGGATTCGGTTGCAGCACCGGTCGATCACATCGACCCGGTTGCGGTTGTCGATCACCTGCATCCCTGATCTGCTGACGCAGGAACTGAAGTCGGTCAAAATGACCTGATGTAACAAATCCGGCCCTGCGTGCGCTATGCGTTCGCAGGGCCGGATATTCGAGTCGGGAAGAATTGCGGGTCAACGTAGCTCATGAGTGATTCAGCGAGTCAGGTAAGCCACCGGAAGGCGCGCGTCGCGTCGTCGACGGCGTCGTTGCTCGAACGAACAGCTGTAGTGGCGAAGGATTTCGGGCGCACGGATCTGGTGCGGCGACTCGAGAACGCCCAGGTCAGAGTCAACGACCCGCGTATTCGTATCGTGGTGGTCGGCCCCCTCAAACAGGGCAAGAGCCAGTTCGTCAATTCGCTGCTCGGCATCGACGTCTGCTCGGTCGGTGACGACGAGACCACTGCCGTGGCGACGGTCGTGCAGTACGCGGAGACCGCGGTTGCCGAACTGATTCTCGCCGATCCGGGCGCGGCGCCCATCCGGGTACCACTCCCGCTCGAAGAACTCATGGGGATCACCCCGGCCACACCTCGCGCCGAAGGGCGTGAGGTCTTGCGCGTCGAGGTCGGTGTTCCCAGTCCGCTGTTGGCCGACGGTTTGGTGCTGATCGACACCCCCGGCGTGGGTGGTCATGGAAATCCGCATGCTGCAGGAACATTGGGGTTGATCACCGCGGCCGATGCCGTGTTGATTTTGTCGGACTCCAGCCAGGAGTTCACCGAACCCGAGCTTGGATTCATCCGCCAGGTCGTCAATCTGTGTCCTGCGGTGGCCGGGCTGATCAGCAAGACCGATCTGTACCCGCACTGGCGGCAGATCCTCGACGCCGACCGCGGACACCTCCAGCGCGCCGGGTTGGACCTGCCACTCATTCCGATCTCTTCGGTACTGCGCTCGCACGCGCTGAGGCTGGGGGACAAAGAACTCGAAGCGGAATCAGGCTTCCTGGACCTCTATCAGTTCCTGCGGGACAACGTCGTTGCGCGTGCCGAATCGAACACTCGACGCGCGGTAGCGATGGACGTGCGTTCTGCGGCAGCGCATCTGACGTTGGAGATGGGCAGTGAGCTTGCGGCGCTGAAGGATCCGTCGACGGCACAGGCGGCGGTCGCGGGTCTGCAGCGCGCCCGGGCAGCGGCCGAGGAACTGCACAAGAAGACCTCACTCTGGCAACAGAGCCTCGGCGACGGCATTGCAGACCTCGCCGCCGACATCGATCACGACCTCCGGGACCGGTTGCGCCGGGTCACCCGCCAGGCCGAGGAGACTGTCGACGAAGGCGATCCCGGTAAGGACTGGGACGTAGTAGGGGAGTGGCTCGAACAGGAGATTGCCACCGCTATCGGAGACAACTTCGTGTGGGCTCACGATCGAGCTCAATGGTTGGCAGAGGTTGTGGCGCAGCACTTTGCGGAGACCGGCGACGTCGCGCTCCCGCATCTCGACGTTGCCGACACCGACGGTTTCCTGGAACCGGTTGGCGCGTTGGCGGACCTCGAATCCGGACGAATCGGCATCACTCAAAAGGTCCTGGTCGGTATGCGCGGCTCGTACGGAGGCGTTCTGATGTTCGGCTTGATCACCACGATGATGGGCATGGCTCTGGTCAACCCGATCTCCATCGGCGCCGGGGTCCTGCTGGGTACCAAGGCTTATCGTGAAGACAAGCAGGCCCAGGTGCTCAAGCGTCGGGCTGAGGCGAAAGCGGCTATCCGACGGTTCGCCGACGACGTCAGTTTCCAGGTGGGCAAGGAGTCGAAGGATCGCCTCCGCCTGGTGCAGCGGCTGTTGCGTGATCACTTCACCGACATCGCCGAGCAGGCGCTGCGCTCGATCAACGAATCCCTTCGCGCCACGCAGGAAGCCGCGCAGTTGGAGTCGAGCGAACATGCCGCTCGTATCAAGCGTCTGGAGACCGATATGCGCGTCGTCGCGGAACTCGACGCCGTTGCCGGAACGCTGATCGGCGAAACTCCCGCTTCGGCAAAGGTGACCAACGCATGAATGCCGTGACCGCCGTGACCGCTGTGGAGTCGGCACACGCACTGATCGATCACGCCAGACGGGTCTACGCCGATCAACCACAGACGCGCGCCCAGTTGGAAGAATGTGCGGCCAGGCTCGACGAGCCACTCCGGGTGGCGCTCGCCGGTTCCCTCAAGGCGGGTAAGTCGACGCTGCTCAATTCGCTCGTCGGACAGGATATAGCGCCAACCGACGCGACCGAGTGCACGCGCGTCGTCACCTGGTATCGGAACGGGACAACGCCGCAGGTGACCGCGACGGCCGAGAACGGCGCCGAGTTCAACGTGCCGGTGACGCGCCGCGACGGCAGGCTCACCTTCGATCTGGGCGAGTACACCGCAGGCTCGGTGGACCGCATCGACGTCGACTGGCCGTCTTCGGCTTTGGCTCGTACGACGATCATCGACACACCGGGTACCTCTTCGCTCTCGACCGAGGTTTCGGCCCGCACCTGGGACATGCTTGTTCCTGACGGCGGGGCACCGGGCGCGGATGCAGTGGTCTATCTTCTTCGGGCCCTGAACGCCAGTGACATGCAGTTTCTCGGGAAGATCGCGGATCACGTGGGCGGAGAATCCGGGCCGCTCGGAGTGATCGGTGTTCTCTCGCGTGCCGACGAGGTCGGCGCAGGCAGGCTCGACGCGTTGTCTTCGGCGAAGGACGTCGCGGCACGATTCGCCGAGGAGTTGGAGCGAACGGGCCTGTGCCAGTCGGTGGTTCCGGTGGCAGGTCTGCTCGCGCTCGCTGCTCGGACGATGAGGCAGAGCGAGTTCGCGGCCTTCTCGGCGCTCGCGCAGGTTCCATCCGAGGATCTGAGCCTGGCACTGCTCTCCGCGGATCGTTTTGCCAGGCAGGACAGTCCACTCCCGGTCGATGCGGCGATGCGGGCGCAGTTGGCCGATCGGTTCGGGCTCTTCGGAATTCGCCTCGCCGTGACATCGATCAAGCTGGGGGCCACTGATTCACCGTCTCTGGCCGCCGAATTGCTGGAGCGAAGCGGCCTCGATGAACTGCGTCAGGTGATCGACGTTCAATTCGGGCAGCGGGCAGATCAACTGAAATCGCACACTGCGCTGGTGACGCTGGGCAGGATACTCGAGGCCGATCCGAGTGAGGAAGGCGATCAGATCGCGGCGGAGGCGCAACGGTTGCTTGCCGATGTTCACGGCTTCCACGAACTTCGCCTGCTCGGGCGACTTCGTTCGGTACACACAGATCTGCCACCCGACGACCTGGCACAACTGCAAAGGCTGATCGGTGGCTACGGAATCCGGGCCAGCGACCGACTGGGCTGCGAACCGGAAGAATCGCCGGAGGTGCAGCGTGCGCGGGCTACCGCGGCCGTCCGGCGATGGCGCGAGTTGTCCAGACATCCGCTATTCGACAGATTCACCTCGCGCGCCTGCCTGGTTGCTGCCCGCAGCGCCGAGGGCGCCTTGGCTGAAATTGTGCCCGAATAGGGACCCGTTCACTATGCGAGCGCCGGACGAGGGTTCTATCTTGAGTTCGGGATGATCCGGACATAACTCCCAGGTTCGGGTCCCACCTCGATGGGAGCACGCGCATGGCGAGTGACATCAAGTCCGCATCACCGGATCGAGCCACCTTCGTCCTGGGGACGCTCATCCTGGTGGCTGCGGTCGCGAACCTCAATCTCTCGGTCGCGAACGTCGCGCTACCCGACATCGGGCGGGCTTTCGACGCCAGTCAGACGCAACTGAATCTGATCGCGGTCGGCTACTCGCTGGGCCTGGCCGGAACGGTGCTCTACCTGGGGGCCTTGGGAGACCGATACGGTCGCAAGATGCTGCTGGTCACCGGCATGGCGCTGTCCATTCCGGCGTCGATCGTGGCTGGATTCGCCGGGAACTTCGAAGTGCTGTTCCTCGCTCGGATAGTCGGAGGCGTCTCGGCAGGTCTTGCATTCCCGACCACGCTGGCGATCATCACGGCGCTGTGGGCCGGACCGGCACGGACCAAGGCGATTGCCATGTGGTCGGCAATCGGTGGCGCGATTTCAGCACTCGGTCCGATCGTCTCGGGCGCGTTGCTCGAGCAGTTTCACTGGGGATCGGTCTTCTTCGTCACCCTTCCGTTGGCTCTTGTGGCACTGATCTGCTCACTGATGTTGGTGCCTGCTCACGTCAACGAGACGACCGAGCGAGTCGATCATCTCGGCGGCATAGTTTCGATCGTCTTCATCGGGGCGCTGGTGCTGTCCATCAACTTCGCGCCGGTCAAGGGTTCGGGCACGATGGCACTGGTGCTCGGGGCGATAGCGGTCGTCGCGGGTATCGGGTTCTTCCTGCAACAGCGACGCGCGGTCAATCCACTGTTCGACCTTCACGTAGCTGCGCGCCCAACTTTCTGGGTCGCAGCCGTGGGTGGGTTGGTGGTGTTCGGTTCGCTCATGGGCGCGATGTTCATCGGCCAGCAGTTCCTGCAGAACGTACTGAGTTACTCGACGCTGGCAGCCGGTGCGGCCATCATTCCGGCGGCCTTGGCGATGGTGATCGTTGCGCCGCGTTCGGCGACCATGATCGAAAGGTACGGCGCCCGCGTCACGCTGCTCTCCGGCTACCTGTTCGTGGTTCTCGGGTTGTTTGTCGCGCTTTTCCTGTGGAACGAAAGCACACAGTATTGGCAGGTCGCGCTGGCCTATGCGCTTGTCGGGATCGGCGTCGGCCTGGCTGGCACACCGGCATCGCGTTCGCTGACCGGATCCGTTCCCGTGCACCGCGCGGGTATGGCGTCGGGAACCTCGGACCTGCAACGAGACCTGGGCGGCGCCATCATGCAGTCGATTCTCGGCGGGATACTCACGGCCGGGTACGCAAAATCGTTGGGGAATGCGATCTCGTCCTCGCCGAACGCATCCGAGGTGACTCCCGAAACTCAAGCCGCGCTCACCAAATCTTTCTCCAGCGCTGAAGTTCTCGCGGAACGCTACCCGCAATACGCAGACCAAATCATGACCGCCGCCAAAAATGCCTTCCTGGACGGGGATACACATGCCTACGTCGCGGCAATCATCATCGTGTGCGCCGGTGCCGCAGTGGTGACCTTCTTCTATCCGCATCGCGAGCGTGAGCGTGTCCTGCTGGCGCAGTACGCGGCCGAATCCGATCTCGCCGCGGAGAAGAGTTGAGCACGCTCTGGTACTGATGAGGGATGCCACGACTACTTCACATCGATTCGTCTGCCGAACTCCGCAACTCGACCTCGCGTGACCTGACCGCACTGTTCGCTGCGCAGTGGTCGGAGATCAGCCCGAATCACACGACGGTTACGTTGGACCTGCACCGAGATCCCTTGCCGCACCTCGCGGACGCGGCCCTGCACTACGCACCACGCTTGCGCGTCGACGGAGAGAGGCCGGACGCCGACGCAGAAGCACTGCAGGCTCGGGTCATCGAGCAACTCGCCGCGGCGGACGTAGTCGTGATCGGTGCACCGATGTACAACTGGTCGATCCCGTCCACGTTGAAAGCGTGGATCGATTACGTACACGTCCTGGGTACAACGGTGCCTTTCGACACTCGCACTCAGCCCATGGCAGGCAAGCCAGTGGTGATCGTGTCCAGCCGCGGAAACACCTATGCGCCGGGTTCGGGGAACGAGGCAAACGATCACACCGTCCCGCCGCTCGTTCAGGTACTGGGGGTGTCGATGGGAATGGATGTCTCCGTCATCAATGCGGAACTGACTTTGGCGCAGCGTATTCCGGCGATGGCACCGCTGATCGAGCAGGGTGAGGCGAGCCTGCGCGCTGCCCGGGAATCGCTCGTCGAGTTGGCCCGTACCTTAGGGGTTTGATCAGGGCGCCTGACCAGGTTCAGGCGAGAGTCGAGATCATCGACGCCACGTCTTCCGGCTCTGCGTCGTAACCGGGGAAGTAGCAACACACTTCGTCGGCATGCTCGCCGAACCGCCGCCGAATCTCGGTCGCACATTCTTCCGGGGTGCCGACGACTGCGAGTGTGGTCAGCATCGGATCGGTGATCAACGAGGCCATGTCGGCATAGCCGCCTCGCTTCGACAGGGCGTTGAGTTCCGGCTGGACCTCGCCCCACCCTTCGACGTCGAGCACCGGACGGTATGCGGGCGTCGATCCGTAGAACGAGAGCAGTGCCCGGACGCCTCGGGCGGCCGCGGCGAGTTGATCGTCGCTGCGGCCGACGCCGACGATGACCTGCGGGATGACCGTGAATTGGTCTCGGGTGCGCCCGGATTCGCGAAGGCCTGTATCGACGGCAGGAAGTGTGCGCTCGAGGAAATGTCGCTCCGAGTGGAACGGCATGACCAGTAGTCCGTCGGCAACCTCCGCGGCGGTACGGGTCATCACCGGCCCGAGTGCCCCCATCAGGATGGGCGGCGGCCCATAGGGATTGGGTCCGGGGTCGAATGTCGGCGGCATCAGAGTGTGGGTGAAGAACTCGCCGCGGAAGTTCAGCGTCGAGGCGTTCTCCCACGCCGTGAAGATCGCTTTGACCGCGGCGACCGTCTCCTTCATGCGGGCCGCTGGACGCGACCACGTTGCGCTGTAGCGTTTTTCGATGTGCGGTTTGATCTGCGATCCGAGTCCCAGCCTAAAGTGGCCGCGACTGAGCAACTGCAGGTCGTTGGCCGAATGAGCCAGATGCATGGGACTGCGGGGGAACGCGATGGCGACGTTGGTCATCAGGTCGAGGTCGACGGCCGAAGCGGCTTCGACGAGTGGGAAGAACACGTCGTGTGGCCCCTCGAACGTGAACAGGCCGCCGGCGCCGGTCTCCGCGAGTTCACGGCTGCGAGCAGCGCCTGCTCCCGGCGCCGAGTCGAGTTGTACGTGAATCTTCATCTGCGTGTTCGCAGCCAATCGCTGACCCCGGGAGCAAATGGCGCGATCGCCGCCACCGCGACAAGGACGCAGTAGAGAATCGGACCCCACGTCAGGACTCCAGCGCCGATATCCGCTGCGCCGTCGACCAGGGACATGAAGCCGAGCCCGGCCGCGACGCTCAGGGCTCCGACGATCGCCGTCATCACCCGCCCGGCGTTATTGCGTGCGCGGAGGAGTTGAAGGCTCAAAAGTGCGAGCAGGACCAAAACGAGAGCGCCGCCGCCGCTGCCTGCCAGCACGACGGTCACGGCGTCGGAGATGTCGGTGGACGAGTATCCGGGGTTGTCGCGCGCAGTCGATTCTTCGAGAGCGGATCGGACGTCGTCGAGGCTGGTGACTACCACTGCGGCGATTCCGGCCAGGACGACGAACGAGCCGATCCAGGCAGAGGTGGACAAGGTCACGGCCTTGGGTATCTCGTCGTTCGCTGCAGGTCGGAGCGGCCGAACCGAGACGTCGGGTCGCTCGGGTGCCGGGCGCGCCGGCGCCGGTCGAGCAGGTCGAACGGGAGAATTGTCGGGATCGGTCACCGGCCGATCGTAGCCATTCGGAGAGATTCGGAAGTGATGTGGCGCACTTTTTCGGCTTTTCGGGGAAGGCGGGAACAAATCTACGTGGGCTGTAGTTGACTATTTCGACAAGCTTGAGCGCCCTCGGCTCAACTTCAAGTTGACTCCCGGCCACGGTCGGAGGCAAACTTGAGCGGAGGACGCTCACCAAGCGAAAAACTCGCGGTCATGTTCGAGATCAACCACTCGGGCAGAGAACCGCAGAACGAAAGGTAGGAACACTATGGCTCGTGCAGTCGGTATCGATCTCGGTACGACCAACTCGGTAGTTGCAGTGCTGGAGGGCGGCGAGCCCGTAGTGGTCGCCAACGCCGAAGGCTCACGTACCACCCCCTCGGTGGTCGCATTTGCCAAGAACGGCGAGGTTCTCGTCGGTCAGCCCGCGAAGAACCAGGCAGTCACGAACGTCGACCGCACCCTCCGCTCCGTCAAGCGCCACATCGGCACTGACTGGAACGTGGAAATCGACGGCAAGAAGTACACGCCGCAGGAAATCAGCGCCCGCACGCTCATGAAGCTCAAGCGTGACGCGGAGGCTTACCTCGGCGAAGACATCACCGACGCCGTCATCACCGTCCCCGCATACTTCGAGGACGCACAGCGTCAGGCAACCAAGGAAGCCGGCCAGATCGCCGGCCTAAACGTCCTTCGTATCGTCAACGAGCCCACCGCGGCTGCACTGGCATACGGACTGGACAAGGGTGACACCGAGCAGACCATTCTGGTCTTCGACCTCGGTGGCGGCACCTTCGACGTCTCCCTGCTCGAAATCGGTGACGGCGTCGTCGAGGTTCGCGCAACCTCCGGTGACAACCACCTCGGTGGCGACGACTGGGACGAGCGCGTCGTCGCTTGGCTGGTCGACAAGTTCAAGGCTCAGAACGGCATCGATCTGACCAAGGACAAGATGGCCCTGCAGCGTCTGCGTGAGGCTGCGGAGAAGGCGAAGATCGAGCTCTCCAGCTCGCAGAGCACCTCCATCAACCTCCCGTACATCACGGTCGACGCGGACAAGAACCCGCTCTTCCTGGACGAGCAGCTCTCCCGCAGCGAGTTCCAGAAGATCACCTCGGACCTGCTCGATCGCACCCGTGCGCCGTTCCAGGCAGTGATCAAGGACAGCGGAATCGCCGTCAAGGACATCGACCATGTCGTGCTCGTCGGTGGCTCCACCCGTATGCCGGCAGTCTCCGATCTGGTTCGTGAACTGACCGGTGGCCGTGAGCCCAACAAGGGTGTCAACCCGGACGAGGTCGTCGCCGTCGGCGCCGCACTCCAGGCCGGCGTGCTCAAGGGCGAGGTCAAGGACGTTCTGCTCCTCGACGTCACGCCGCTTTCCCTCGGTATCGAAACCAAGGGTGGCGTGATGACCAAGCTTATCGAGCGCAACACCACCATCCCCACGAAGCGTTCCGAGACCTTCACCACCGCTGACGACAATCAGCCTTCGGTGCAGATCCAGGTCTTCCAAGGTGAGCGCGAAATCGCTTCGCACAACAAGCTGCTCGGCTCCTTCGAGCTCACCGATCTGCCGCCCGCCCCGCGTGGCGTTCCGCAGATCGAGGTCACCTTCGACATCGACGCCAACGGCATCGTGCACGTGACGGCGAAGGACAAGGGCACCGGCAAGGAAAACACGATCAAGATCCAGGACGGCTCCGGTCTGTCCAAGGAAGAGATCGAGCGCATGGTCAAGGACGCCGAGGCTCACGCCGAGGAAGACAAGGCACGTCGCGAAGAGGCAGAGGTCCGCAACCAGGCCGAGTCGCTGGTCCACCAGACGGAGAAGTTCGTCAAGGAGCAGCGTGAAGGTGAGAACGCGGGCAAGGTCTCCGAGGAGATCCTGACCAAGGTCGAGGCAGCGGTCAAGGACGTCAACGACGCCCTGGCAGGCACCGACATCGCTGCAGTGAAGACCGCAGTGGAGAAGCTGGGCACCGAGTCGCAGGCTCTGGGCCAGGCCATCTACGAGGCTTCCGCTGCAAACGAGGCCGGAAACACCGACGGCGCAGGCAATGACGACGACGTCGTCGACGCCGAGGTTGTCGACGAGCCCACCGACTCGGACAAGAAGTGACCTCGGACAACTCCGAGAACAACCCGGTCGACCCCGAGACCGGTGCACAGGGAGAGGCGGCGGGGGAATCCCTGCCGCCGCTCGACTCGGAAGACACAGGGGTAGTTCAGGAAGCAGAGTCGATCGTGGAGGAAGCATCCGCCACCGATCAGCTCGCCGAACGAACTGCGGATCTGCAGCGACTTCAGGCGGAGTTCACCAACTACCGTCGTCGCGTCGAGCGTGACAAGCAGGTCATCAAGGAAACCGCGCGGGCTTCGGTCATCACCGAGCTCATCGGAATTCTCGATGATCTGGATCGTGCTCGGGCACACGGTGATCTGGAAACAGGTCCGTTGCGTGCGCTCGCGGACAAGCTCAACACGACCCTGACGGGTCTGGGTTTGACCGACTTCGGTAACGAGGGTGACGATTTCGATCCCGCGCTCCACGAAGCGGTGCAGCATGAAGGCGAAGGCCACGACCCCGTACTCGGGACGGTCATGCGCAAGGGTTACAAGCTCGGCGACCGGGTCCTTCGGACCGCGATGGTGGCCGTGACGGACCGGGTGGGCGACAAGCCTGCTGACGGTTCAGAGGAAGAAGCGAAGTAAGAGTGAGAGGAGGAGACGCCCAGTGAGTCAACGGGAGTGGATCGAGAAGGACTTCTACAAAGAGCTGGGCGTCTCGTCCACCGCCACGGCCGACGAGATCAAGAAGGCGTATCGCAAGCTGGCCCGGGATCTGCATCCCGATGCCAACCCTGACGACGCGAAGGCCGAAGAGCGTTTCAAGACAGTCAGCGAAGCTCATGCAGTGCTGTCCGATCCGGAAAAGCGCAAGGAGTACGACGAAGCCAGGCGTCTGTTTGCCAGCGGCGGCTTCGGTCCCCGCGCGCAAGGCGGCGGCGGATTCAACCCCGGCGCCGGTGGTTTCGACATCAACGACCTGTTCGGCGGCGGCGCCGGAGGACAGGACTCGGGTCTCGGAGACATCTTCGGCGGATTGTTCAACCGTGGGGGAGCGGGCCAGCGCACAGCTGCGCCCAACCGTCCGCGTCGAGGCAAGGATCTCGAGACCGAGACGACGCTCGCTTTCCGCGAAGCAGCGCTCGGTGTCACCGTCCCACTTCGTCTGACCAGCCCGACGTCGTGCACCACGTGTCACGGCAGCGGCGCAAAGCCAGGCACCAGCCCGCGAGTGTGCCCGCATTGCAACGGAACCGGAGTAGTGAGCCGGAACCAGGGCGCTTTCGGATTCAGTGAGCCGTGTGACGACTGCCGGGGAACCGGCTCGATCATCGACTCGCCTTGCGAGGACTGCCACGGTAGCGGCGTCACCAATCGCACACGGACCATCACGGTCCGGGTGCCTGCGGGTGTCAGCGATGGTCAGAAGATCAGACTCAAGGGCAAGGGCGAAGCGGGACTCCGCGGAGCTCCGGCGGGTGACCTGTTCGTCAACATTCGCGTCAAGCCGGACAGCGTCTTCGGCCGCAACGGTGACGACCTGACACTGACGGTTCCGGTGAGCTACGGCGAGCTGGTACTGGGAACGACACTGTCGGTGCCGACCTTGGACGGCCGTGTCGGAGTGAAGGTTCCGGCCGGAACGGTGGACGGACGCATTCTGCGAGTTCGCGGACGTGGCATCCCCAAGCGTCCCGAGGGAGCCGGTGACCTTCTGGTCACCGTCAAGGTATCCGTCCCGCAGAAGTTGGACGACCCGGCGATCGAAGCGCTGAAAACCTATCTCGAAGCCGAGAAGGCGAGCGGGTTCGATCCACGGGCCGGGTGGGCCGGTGCATGATGACCGAGCGACCGCAGAATCAATGGGATACGACGGTCGATCCTGACGCTCAGATCTTCGTGATCTCGGTGGCAGCCGAGTTGGCCGGGATGCATGCGCAGACTTTGCGTAACTACGACCGACTCGGGTTGGTCACCCCGCACCGAACCACCGGTGGTGGGCGGCGTTACTCTCCGCGTGATGTTGCGCTTCTTCGTGAAGTGCAACGGCTTTCGCAGGACGAGGGCGTCAACCTTGCCGGAATCAAACGGATCATCGAACTGACCAACCAGGTCGAGGCTCTGCAGCATCGCGTCCGCGAATTGGCCGAGGAAATCGCGAAAGTCCATGCGGGCTATCGCCGGGACCTCGTGCCGATCCCGCGCAACAACGCGTTGGTGGTTTGGAAGCCTCGCAACCAACGCTAGTCGGAACTCTGGAAACACGGCCCCATGCCTAGCGGGATTCACCTCACCGAATCCCGCAGGGCGTGGGGCCGTTTTGGTGTTTCCACCCAGCGGGAATCGTGCTGTCGAGACGGCTCGTACGTGCATAGCGTCCGCTTCCATGACTTCTCTTTTGCGCGTTTGACGTTATCCAGATCACATTCTATGCTCCAACCCAAGCAACTGCTTGCTAGATCATCAAGCGGGTGCTTGGTTGGTTGGTGCTTGAAATCAGGCGTGTCCACCAGCCGATCCTTCTTTCGTCAGGTATTCGCCTGACGTTCGGTGCATACATGTGTTCTAGGAGTGCAGACATGAATCGTCGGCCCATTCTTGTTGCGGCAGTAGCCGTGACGGCTCTGGCTCTTGCAGGGTGTAGTGGTTCCTCGGAGTCCGACGGTGGCGCGGACTCGCCTTACCGAGTGCTGCTGACCGGCGGGATCAGTGCGCAGGGAGTCCTCTCGGCGAACTCGCAGACCTCGCTGCTCGCCACCAAGGCGGGCGTTCAGGTCCAGAACGAGGCCGGGGGAATTGGTGGCCGCCAGATCGAGCTCACCACGGTGGACGACGCGGGTGATGCAACGATCGCCGTCACCAAGCTGCGCGAAGCCATCAACTCGGGCAACAAGCCTGACCTCTACCTCAACTCGGGTCCTTCGTCGATCGCTGCTGCGGTTCTCCCGATCCTCAAGCAGAACAACATCCTCTCGTTGAGCATGGCACCCTCGCCTGATTCGACGGACCCTTCGAAGTTCCCGCTGAACTTCGACCTGGCTCCGGGCGCAACCGACACAGCTCGCGGAATTTCCGAGTATGCAAAGACCAAGGGCTACAGCAGCGTCGGAGTGCTGCACGGCAGCACCGCCTACGGTGAACTCTTCGGTGAAGAGATGACCAGTGCACTAGAGAAGGTCGGTCTGAAGGCTGCCGGTAACGAGGAGTACGACGCTGCAGCGCTGGACATGACGGCTCAGTTGCAGTCGCTCAAGAATGCAGGTGCCGCGGCCATCGCCTTGGATGCGTACGGTGCTCCTCTCGGATACGTGTTGCAGAGCCTCGAGCGACTCGGCTGGGATGTGCCGCTGGTCGGAAACACCTCGGTGTCTGCCACCAACCTGATCGCGAACGATCCGCCGGCCGGTGTGCTTGGTACGCCCCAGGTGAAGCAGAACCTTGTGACGCAGGTGTTCACCAGCACGGTGTTCGATCCGAACAATGCGCTCGTCACCACGATGGTGGACACGATGGCGTCGCTGGGCTCCATCCCGTCGACACTCATCCTCGCGGACAACTACGACGCCTTCCCTCTCGTCGCGGCAGCCGCGGAGAAGGTCGGCAGTTCGACCGATCCGAAGAAGCTCGCCGAGGCGCTGGAAACCTCGGAGGTCCAGGAGAATGCCAAGACTGCCTTCCTCTCGCGCTACAACTTCAGCTCCGACAACCACGGCCCGAACCCGGACACCAGTGAGTTGAAGTTCATCAGTCCGACGAAGATCCTCAACGGTCAGTTCGGAAACCCGGCTGCGTCATGACCATTCTGTGGTCCGGTTTGGCGCTCGGCGCGGTCTATGTGTTGGTTGCCATCGGGTACAACATCGTTTTCGTTTCCTCCAACACTTTCAACTTCGCTCAAGCTCAGCTGATGATGGTGGGCACCTTTGTCGCCTACACCGGTCTGGTGACTCTGAAACTCCCCGTTCTCGTGGTGGCCGTCATGGCTACCGTGACCGTGATGCTCCTCGCCTCGGTCGAGGAGATAGTCGCGATCAGACCGGTGGCTGATCACCAGAACCAATTGGTGACGACGTTGGGCGTTGCGACTCTGCTCAACGGCGCCACCCAATTGATCTGGGGTAGTGAACCTCTCACCGTTCCGTTCTTCGGATCGAACGAACCGATCACCTTGCTCGGCGGCCGTACCTACCCGGTCGAGATCGCACTGCTGGTTGCTGCGATCGCATTGGTCATCGGGTTGAGTTACGTCTCGAAGAAAACGATGACGGGTCTGGCTCTGATCGGTATCTCCGAGGATCGTGAAGCGGCGATGCTGCGCGGAGTCAACGTACGACGGTTGGCGCTGGGTGCTTTTGCCTTCTCGGGTGCATTGGCCGGTGTCCTCGGACTGTTGGTCGGTCCCAAGACGTTTGCGGTTGCGACGTTGGGTGCCGCACTGGCGCTCAAGGGGTTCGTGGCGTTGGCGATCGGCGGGTTCGGCTCTCTGCCAGGCGCTTTGATCGGCGGGTTGACCGTCGGTCTGGTGGAATCGTTCACTGCCCTGTGGGCGGGAAGTCAGTACAGCAATATCGCCGTATTCACGGTGCTGATCGTCATCTTGATGGTCAAACCTGCCGGCTTGTTCGGCAATGTCCGAGAACGGGTGGTGTGAGATGGTAAGTGCGTGGCGGACTTTCCGTTCCCTTCCAAGCTGGATCATCCCGCTGGTCCTGGCCGTGGTGATCTTGCTGCTCCCGGTCCTCGGACTCGATCTGTCGACATCACGGCAGATTCAATTGGCCTGCATCCTGGCGCTTGTCGTCAGTGGTCTGAACCTGAGCCTCGGCTTTGCCGGTGAACTGGCTCTCGGTCAGGCCGCGATGTACGCGGCGGGTGCCTACACCGCAGGTCTGATGTCCCAGGCCGGTCACACCGACATCCTGCTCCAGCTTGCTGCTTCCGGAGCTGTGGCACTGGCTGTCGGCATCTTGACCGGTGTTCCCGGTCTGCGCCTGGGCAACTGGTCCCTGGCGATGACGTCGTTCTTCCTGGTGCTGCTGGTACCGGACGTACTGGCAATCTTCGGCGGCAAGACCGGCGGCCGAAACGGCCTCACCGGTATGGAGCCGCCGACGCTCTTCGGTTCCGAACTCGACACCCAGCAGTACTACATGGTGGTAGTCGTGGTGACCGTCCTCTGGTTCGCGGTGATGCGCAACCTGGTGGTCTCGCGCCACGGCATCGCGTTCCGCACACTCAAGCAGTCGCCGGTTCTGGCGTCGTCGCAGGGTGTATCGGTGTTCCGGATGAAGCTGCTCGGTTATGCCATCGGTGCGTTCCCGGCCGGTCTGGCGGGTGCGCTGTTCGCCAACACCGACCTGTTCATCTCGCCGGAGGCCTTCGGGTTCACCTTTGCCACAGCAGTTCTGGCGGCGTCGATCCTCGGCGGTGCGGCAAGTGTGTACGGCGCCGTAGTCGGTGCCGCGATCATGCAGCTCGGTCCCAACCAGTCGACGGCATTCCAGGAGTATTCGCTGATCTTCTACGGCGGCTTCCTGATCATCGGCGGTGTGCTGCTCTCCGGTGGTTTGACCAAGGTCGGGCGAGCGATCGTCTCGAAACTCGATCGCAAGGCCGGCTTGGGCGTTGTCGCTGTGAAGGGAAACAGCGGTGGAACACCGGAACTGCCGCCGATCAACGGTGCACGGTTGGTGGTCGACGGAGTGTCCAAAGCGTTCGGTGGCAACCAGGCACTCAATGCGGCAACTCTGACTGCAGAAGCCGGTAAGGTCACTGCGTTGATCGGGCCGAACGGTTCAGGCAAGACGACCATGCTCAACATGATCTGCGGGTTCTACACCGCGGATGCGGGCGTGATCACGATCGGTGGCACGGTCGTCTCGCAGTCGTCGCCGCACAAGGTGGCGCGTGTGGGTGTGGCGCGGACGTTCCAAACTCCGACGATTCCGGAGAACATCACGGTTCTGGAAGCTGTTGCATCCGGACGCTATTCGGTGCACTACGCGTCGATGGCGTCGGCCGTGCTTCGCCTGCCCAGCTTCCGCAGGATCGCGAAGGCCGACATCGTCGAGGCCGAGCGTGTCCTCGAACTCGTGGGGATGTCGCACCTACGCAACGAGATCGCGACGTCGCTGCCCCTGGGGATGCGTCGCATGCTCGAGGTTGCTCGCGCCGTCATCGCCGAGCCGAGGGTCGTCCTCTTCGACGAGGTGGCATCCGGACTCGACGAGGACGAACTCGAACGCCTGGCAGACCTGATCCGGGTGCTGCGTGATGCCGGGGCCACAGTGGTGTTGGTGGAGCACAACTTCCGCCTCGTGCTCTCGTTGGCCGATGAGATCGTGGTGTTGGCTCAGGGACAGGTGATCGCTACCGGTGACGCCGCGACGATCGAACATCACCCCCGCGTGTTGAGCGAGTACCTCGGAGTGAAGTCCGGCGATGAGGAAGCGCTTCTCGAAGAAATCGGCGCAGTAGACCATCAGACCAGTGAGGTGAAGTGATGGAACCGATTCTCAAGGTCCGGAACCTGCAGACAGGGTACGGCGATCTGCGCGTCGTCTGGGATGTGTCGTTCGACGTCTATCCCGGTCAGGTGACCGCTTTGCTCGGACGCAACGGAGCCGGCAAGACGAGTACGCTCCGCGCCCTGTCCGGACTCAACAAAGTGGCCTCGGGGACCGTCGAGATGGACGGCGCCGACATCACCGGAGTTCCCGCGCACAAGCGGGTGCGGCAGGGGATGGCGTACGTGCAGGAGGGCAAGCGGGTCTTTCACAAGCAGACCGTCGAGCAGAACCTCCTGCTCGGCGGCTACACCCGCAAGGTGAAGCGCAGCGAACTCATGGAGTCCGTCGAGTCCATGTACGAGATGTTCCCGATCCTGGGGGAGAAGCGCTCGCTTCCCGCCGGTTCCATGTCGGGCGGTCAGCAGCAGATGCTCGCAATCGGCGCAGCGCTGATGGCGCAGCCGAGGTTGCTCCTTCTCGACGAACCTTCGGGCGGTCTCGCTCCCGTGATCGTCGGTGAGGTGATGGACCGCGTCCAACAACTCAAGGAAACAGGGCTGGCTGTCCTACTGGTCGAGCAGGCAGTCGAGGCCGCGATGAGCGTCGCCGATCACGTGACGGTCCTCGACATCGGCAAGGTGGTTCTCGACGCCGACGCCAAGGACATCGACGACCTGGCAGTTCTCAAGGACGCGTACTTCGGACGCGTCTGAACAGCAGTGAGGTACTTCAGCCCGGCCGCCTCGGCCGGGCTGAAGTCGTTTCCCGCTCCGTGGCACAGGTACTAGCCGGCTCGGGGCCCTCGATTTACCGTCCTGCAAACAACTCCCGCGAGAGGCAAACTCGATGACCACTGCTCCCGACGTGCTTGCCCCGGCAAAGCTCGGCCCGGTGTCCCTTCGAAATCGAATCATCAAGTCCGCGACATTCGAAGGCAAAACTCCCGACGCCCTGGTCACCGACGAGCTGATCGAGTTCCATCGTCGCCCAGCCGCCGGCGGAGTCGGGATGTCCACCGTCGCGTACTGCGCCGTCGCACCGGAGGGGCGGACCGAATACGGCCAGCTGTGGATGCGGCCCGAAGCCCTCCCCGGACTGCGACGACTCACCGATGCCATTCACGCCGAAGGGGCAGCAGCGTCGGCGCAGCTGGGGCATGCCGGTCCGGTGGCAAATCAGAAGTCGACCGGTTTGCCTGCGCTGGCGCCGTCGAGTTCGTTCAATCCGTTGAGCATGAGGATGATTCGCAGCGCCAGTACAGCGGACATCGCCAGAATTGCTGCGGCACATGGCAGCGCCGCGCAACTTGCCGTCGAGGCAGGGTTCGACGCCGTCGAGATTCACTTCGGTCACAACTATTTTGCGAGTTCGTTCCTGAGTCCGAAACTCAACCGTCGTAAGGATTCTTACGGCGGATCACTGGAGAACCGGGCTCGCGTCGTACTGGAAACTGCGCGCAGTGTGCGCGATGCCGTCGGCGACAAGATCGCGATCTTGGCCAAGCTGAACATGGATGACGGTGTGCCAGGCGGATTCTGGGTGGACGAAGCAATCCAGGTGGCGCAGTGGCTCGAAGCATCCGGAAGCGTCGATGCGCTCGAGTTGACGATGGGTAGCTCACTGCTCAACCCGATGTACCTGTTCAAGGGCGATGCGCCGATCCGCGAGTTTGCCGCCGCGATGCCGCAACCAGTTCGACTCGGTGTGCAGTTGGTTGGCAAGAGCATGTTGCATACCTATCCGTACAAGCCGCTGTTCATGCTGGAAGAGGCTCGACAGATCCGTGCTGCGGTGAAGTTACCGCTCGTGCTCCTCGGCGGTGTCACGGACAAAGCGGGTATGGATACGGCGATGGCGGGGGGATTCGAGTTTGTCGCCATGGCGCGGGCGCTGCTCAGAGAACCCGATCTGATCAATCGGATCGCAGCCGAATCCGATACTCATTCACTGTGCATCCACTGCAACAAGTGCATGCCTACGATCTTCAGTGGCGCCCGCTGCGTGTTGGTCGAGCGGGTCTAGGGGCCGGCACACACCACGTCCCGACATCCATGTGGATACCGGGTCGTGGGCCGTAGCGGATCAAGTTCGTGGTTGCATCAACGCTTGGTTCAGTTCTGGGTGAAGACGTCGTAGGAGGCGTTCATCGTGGGGTAGCCGGTGGCCATGTAGTCGGTGAGGATGACGTGCGTCGGGTCGCCGATGATGCGAGTCCCGTCGAGGGTGGGGTTGCCGGCGTAGTTGTTGGCAGCCATGACCGTCTGTACGCCGTCTGCGATGTTGTAGGTGACGTCGACACCGACGCCTCGGGGATCGCTGCTGTACGCGGTGACGATCTCGGTGGTGTGCGGGGCCAGGTAGGAGCGGGGGCCGTTGATCCACTGTCCGTAGGGGTTGGACGCGCTGTCCAGCAGCATCGGGTTGTCGGTGTTGTTGGTGATGGTCATGGCAACCGTCGGTCCGTCGGTGGGCATGGTGCCGGCGTTGGCGACCGCTGCGGTTCCCAGTGCGGTTCCGCCGACAGCGAGGGCGATTGCGGTGACTGCTACGAAGCGAGTGGTGTTGGTACGCATGATGTCTGCTCCTGGGATGGTGTGTGGTTGCCGTTCTCGGCGATGAACCAATCTTGTCGCGAATGAGTGCTGTTGTATGTCCGCCGACGGGGCCTCGGCGGGGTTGAACCGTCTGTCCCCCGATCGGGGGAGGCGTAAGTGCTCGCATTGCTGGTACGGGCGTGAGAAAGTGAGAAATGCGCGAAGGCACGAAGCCGCTGGCCGGCCAGGTTTCCGTGGTGGTCGGCGACGATCACCCGTTGTTCCGTGAGGGCGTGGTTCGGGCTCTGACCGGCAATGACAGCATCAACGTCCTGGGCGAGGCCGACGACGGCGCGGCAGCGCTCGCAATGATCCGCGAACTACGCCCGCAGGTCGCACTGCTCGACTTCCGGATGCCGCACCTGGACGGAACTCAGGTCGCCGCCGCCGTGGTTCGAGACGAGCTTCCGACGCGGGTGCTACTGCTCAGCGCTCACGACGAGTCGTCCGTCGTCTATCAGGCTCTGCAAGCGGGTGCTGCCGGATTCCTGCCGAAGGAATCCACTCGCGCCGAGATCGTGAGCGCCGTGCTCGACTGTGCTGCGGGCCGAGATGTGTTGCCGCCCAGTATCGCCGCCGGATTGATCGGGGAGGTTCGGCGTCGAAGTGAACCGTCCGGCCCGACGCTCAGCGCCCGCGAACGTGAAGTCCTCGGATTGATCGCGCAGGGCGCCAGCATCCCCGCCATCGCCTCTCAGCTCTTTCTAGCGCCCTCCACCGTCAAAACCCACGTGCAGCGCCTCTACGAGAAACTCGGAGTCAACGATCGAGGCGCCGCCGTCGCCGCCGCGATGCGGCAGGGTTTGTTGGAGTGAGCAGGCGTCACCGGAGGACGTACGTGACGTTCATGGCCGGGTAACCCGAGGTCATCGTCACCGTGACGTCGTGGCTGTCGGGGGCGTACGTACCGCCGGCATCCGCCCTGGTCTTCGAGTTGGTGGCGCTGAAGACAAACACTCCACCGTCGTCGGAGCGGTACGTGAGCACGATGGGGAAGTCGTTCTGGTTCTTGCTCGTGGCGACCACGTTTACGTTCATGTTCGGGAGGATGTAGTCGGCCGGCGGGACGATCCAGTCACCGTTCGGGTTGGACGCGTCGACCAGATGCAGGGCACCGAAGCCCGCATTGCTGATCATCGCCGTCGTGACGGAAGTGTCGGTTATCGACTTCACAGCGTTCGCACCGGCGGCGCGGGCAACCAGAGCTGCCATGCTGAGGCCGGAGAAGGAAATTGCTTCGGGTCGAATTGTGTTGGTACTCATGATGTTTCTCCTCGATTTGTCGGTCTCGGTGACCGTGTGTTTCGGTGATGAGACAACTATGGCCCCGAAACCCCTTCGGGTCTGTCCACCTACGGGTCCGAGTGCTGGACGACATCGATGTCCCCCGATCGGTGGACAAACCCGTCCCGCCCGCCCACCCAGTGTCATGGGGTGGAGGCTCCGCCCACCCAGTGTCATGGGGTGGAGGCTTCGCCCACCCAGTGTCATGGGGTGGAGGCTTCGCCCACCCAGCGGGAGAACCTGTTCCTCTACCATTCAACCCACTCGTAGCGTGGCCACCATGACCGATCCTGACTTCTCCACCGCACCACTCGACGTCGTAGTCATCGGCGCCGGCGTCGCCGGCATGTACGCCATGCACCGACTTCGCGAGCAGGGGCTGCGTGTCCACGGCTTCGAGGCGGGCTCCGGAGTGGGCGGCACGTGGTACTTCAACCGCTACCCGGGCGCACGCTGCGATGTCGAGAGTTTCGACTACTCCTACTCGTTCTCCGAAGAGTTGCAACAGGATTGGGACTGGAGCGAGAAGTACGCCGCGCAGCCGGAGATCCTGTCCTACCTCGATCACGTCGCCGATCGCTTCGACCTACGCAGTGGGTTCACTTTCGATACCCGTGTCCTGAGCGCACAGTTCGACGAGGACTCGTCGACGTGGCGAGTGCACACCGACGGTGGTCATGACGTCACCTCACGCTTCGTCGTGTGTGCTACCGGTAGCTTGTCGACCGCGAACGTTCCGAACATTGCAGGTCGCGAGACTTTCGGCGGTGAGGTCTTCCACACCGGCTTCTGGCCGCACGAGGGCGTCGATTTCACCGGCAAGCGAGTGGGAGTGATCGGCACCGGATCGTCGGGCATCCAGTCCGTTCCGTTGATCGCCGAGCAGGCCGATCACCTCTTCGTGTTCCAGCGGTCCGCGAATTACAGTGTGCCGGCGGGAAACACGCCTCTCGATGACAAACGACGCGCAGAGATCAAGGCCGACTACGCCGAGCGTCGAGCGCTGTCCAAGCGCAGCGGCGGTGGATCACCGTTCGTCTCGGACCCTCGCAGTGCGCTCGAGGTATCCGAGGCCGAGAGAAACGCGGCCTACGAAGAGCGGTGGAAGCTCGGCGGTGTCCTGTTCGCCAAAACCTTCGCCGACCAGACCAGCAACATCGACGCCAACGCGACGGCGGCCGCATTTGCCGAGGCCAAGATCAGATCGGTGGTCGAAGATCAGGCCATCGCCGACCTGCTGATCCCGAACGACCACCCCATCGGGACCAAGCGGATCGTGACGGACACCGACTACTACCAGAGCTACAACCGTGACAACGTGAGCCTGGTCGATCTCAAGAGCGCACCGATCGAGGCAATCGACGAGGCCGGGATCAAGACGACCGACTCGCACTACGAACTCGACGCATTGGTGTTCGCCACCGGTTTCGATGCGATGACCGGGGCACTCGATCGCATCGAGATCCGTGGCCGCAACGGCGAGACCTTGCGAGAGAACTGGCATGCGGGTCCGAGAACCTATCTTGGTTTGGGAGTGCACGGCTTCCCGAACCTGTTCATCGTCACCGGGCCGGGTAGCCCGAGTGTGCTGTCCAACATGATTCTCGCTGCCGAACAGCACGTCGACTGGATCGCCGACGCGATCAACCACCTCGATTCGGCGGGGATCGACACCATCGAGCCGAGTGCCGAAGCCGTGGACAACTGGCTCGAGGAGTGCTCACGCCGGGCGTCGGCAACATTGTTCCCATCCGCGAACTCCTGGTACATGGGAGCCAACATCCCGGGAAAGCCGAGGATATTCATGCCCTTCATCGGAGGCTTCGGTGTCTACTCCGACATCTGTGCAGACGTGGCAGCAGCGGGATACCGAGGCTTCGAACTGAACAGCGCGGTGCACGCATGAGCCGGCTGGAGGGCAAACGGGTGCTCGTAACGGGTGCGGCCGGCGGAATGGGACGCTCACACTGTGAGCGGCTCGCCGAAGAAGGCGCGTCCGTGATCGCGTTGGATGTCGAACAGGCGCAATCGGGGTTGGCGGAAACCGCTCAGGCAGTGCGTGATCGAGGCGGTGTCGCGGTCACCGGTGTGGCGGATATTCGGGACTTCGACGGTCTGGCCGCCGTCGTGGCCGAGTGCGTTACCGAACTCGGCGGGTTGGACGTCGTGGTCGCGAATGCAGGCGTCTACGACACGCCGGGACCGTCGTGGACCATCGATCCTGCAGTGTGGAACCGCTCGCTGGACGTCAATCTGACCGGGGCGTGGCACACCGTCAAGGCCTGCGTTCCGCACTTCGGCGACGGTGGATCCGTCGTTCTGGTCAGCTCGACAGCGGGAATCAAAGGTATTGCCGGAGCAAGTCATTACAGCGCAGCCAAGCATGCCGTGGTGGGCCTGGCCAGAACGCTGGCCAACGAGTTGGGGGCGCTGAGTATCCGCGTCAACTCCGTGCATCCGGGTTCGGTACGTACCCCGATGATCATCAACGAGCGAGTGTTCGCGAACCTGTGCCCGGACATCGAGAATCCCACCGAAGCAGACGCTGCTGCAGTGCTCAGCGCTCGCAACTTGCTGCCCGTTCCCTGGGTCGATCCAGTGGACGTCAGTAATGCGGTCCTGTTTCTCGCATCCGCGGAGTCCCGCTACATGACCGGCTGTCAGTTGGTTGTCGACGCCGGCCTGACCCAGAAAGTGTGAATTGATGACTTCTCGATTGGAAGGCAAGATCGCGCTGATCACGGGTGCGGCACGAGGAATCGGGCGGGCTCAGGCCGTGCGTTTTGCCGAAGAGGGCGCGGACATCATCGCGGTCGACGTGTGCACCTCGGTGGAAACCACAGTCACGCCGCCCGCGACGGAGGCCGATCTCGATGAGACAGTGGCGCAGATCCGGGCGCTGGGGCGAAAGGTCGAATCTGCGGTAGTGGACGTTCGGGATCTCGAGGCACTACGCAGTGCCGTGGACTCGGCCGTCGGAACGCTCGGTGGTCTCGACATCGTCTGCGCTACAGCCGGTATCACGTCCTCTGACGGGGCGCTGACCATGTCGGAAACGATGTGGCAGACAATGCTGGACGTGAACCTGACCGGCGTGTGGCACACCACCACCGTTGCAGCTCCGCATTTGATCGAGCGAGGTGGGGGATCGATGACGCTCACCAGTTCCATCGCCGGACAGCGGGGGTTGGTCGGAGTTGCGCACTACACCGCAGCCAAGCATGGAGTCGTTGGTCTGATGCGCTCGCTGGCAAAGGAACTGGCTCCGCACAACGTACGCGTCAATACGGTCCATCCCACCAACGTCGACACCCTCATGATTCAGAACCCGTTGGTGCGCGGCAAGTTCCGCCCCGATCTCGAGAACCCGACGCGCGAAGAATTTGCTGCCGCAGCGATGACGATGAACATGCTCGCCATTCCGTGGATCGAACCGGTGGACGTAGCGAACGCTGCTCTGTTCCTGTCTTCCGACGAGGCTCGCTACATCACGTCGGTCGCCCTGCCGGTGGATGCAGGAAGTTCGTCCCGCTGAGGTTTCGAACAGCTGAAATCTTGAACAGCTGAGGTTTTGACACGCTGAGTTCAGCCACGGTGTGTAGCGTCGGTTTCACCTAACCGAAAGGCGTACACCGTGGCGGAACGGCGCTATCTGGAAGTCACCGTCGGGACCAACATCGTGATGGTCCTCGACCACCGCACGGTGGAGGTCTTCGACCGCACCGCCGCGAGCACGAGCGAAGTGGCTCGTTGGCATGTCGAATACATTGCAGTGAAGGCAAAACCGTCGAAGTCGGGACTGAAACTCACCATCGGGAACAGGCTCGCGGACGACTCCATCGCGGTAGCGGGGCCACGAGCATCGCTCACCGTTCCGCCGGAGAACGAAGCCGCCGTCGTCGCGTTCTTCGACGAGGTCAAGGCCGCTCGTACATGACTCGGTCGCCCGCTGTCGCTCGCGCGGCAGCATGCGCGCCGGCAACCCGGCCGAACGCCAAGGCATCGGCGATATGGAATCCACCGTCTTTCGCCGCGCTGTACGTGGAACTGACGGCGCCCGCCGCATACAGTCCTGGAATCGGATTGCCGGCAGTATCGAGAACGCGGGAATGACCGTCGCGGCGCGGTCCGCCGTTACTCCAACCCAGCAGTGGCGGTGCGGCGACAGCGTAGAACGGAGCCGTGGCTACTGCGGCCAAAGTTTCCGGATTGCGGCCGAAGGAATGGTCGACGCCGTCCGCGCACGCCTCGTTGTAGCGGTGCATACTGGTTTCCACGACGGCGGGGTCCAAGCCGAGCTGCTCGGCGAGTTCGGCAAGCGTGTCCGCTTTGACGATCCAACCCTTGTCGATCTCGGCTTGATTGTCCGAACTCCACTCGTACCCTTCGTCGAGAACCCTGTGGCCGACAGGTAATGCGTCACGACCGGGACTCAGTTGTCCGGCCACTCTCATCGTCTCGTCGAACACGATGTTCATCGGTTGCACCGGAAAGTGTTGGTAGGAACCCTCTCTGAACACATGACCGTGCCGCATTTCGGCTGACTCGTCGGTGAACCGTCTACCTTCCCGGCTGAGGAACACATAGTTGTGTGCGTTCCACAGAGCGAGAAAGAATCCCGTCGGGTTTTCGAGGTCGCCGGGAATTCCCGTAATGGTCATCATGTTGTTCATGTGCCATAGATCGGCGCCCACTGCCTGTGCCATCCGGTGGCCGTCGCCCGTTGCCGAAGGTGAGCCCCAGATCTTCGGATTCTCCAAGCGTAAGTAATCGCGCACCATGGCCGGATTCGCTTCGAAACCTCCGGTGGCAAGGATGACACCTCGGCGCGCTTGGATCTGCGAAATTTTTCCACCTGAACGAATCTCGACTCCGGTCACCGCTCCGGATTCATCCGTCAGGAGTCTGGTCGCTTCGGTATCGAAGAGAGTTGTGATGCCGCGTTCAGTGAGCAGAGACGAGGAACCGGTAGAGAAGTTCATTGTCCATCTTCCCTTCGACGGTGTCCATCCCTGCGTAACAAGAACTTCCGTCGAGTTCGGCGAACTCTGCCGTGGAATGGAAATCGCCGGTCATCGCTACAGTTGCACCCAGACTGCGGAGCCAGTCGGACAGTCCGTAGGTGTTCTCGGCCCAGGCATCGATGACGTCGTCGGCAACGGGGAACGATCCGTTCAATGAACGCAGGAATGTGCGGGCGGCGGCAGGGTCCTGGTTGACGAACCATCCGCTGCCGGACAGTCGAGTGTTGCCGCCCGCGGAATCAGGTCCACACTTTTCCAGAATGACGACCGATGCGCCGTCGGCGTGCGCTTTCAGCGCTGCGGCCTATCCAGCAGCGCCCGATCCGATGACAAGTACGTCGACAATGTTGTCCATGTCACAGAAGGTATTGCGGCAGCGCGGTGGGTCGAACACACCTTCCCAGTCAGCGAGAAAGGTAGTGGTCAACACCGCATAGATGCCGACTCGCAGGTGCGTCGGGGACCAGGCGCGGGCTTGTGCGTTCTAGGCGTCGGGGGGGCGGTATCTGACGAGCGATATCGCGCTGTGACGTTTTCGAGACCCTAGCGTTATAGATGTGGAGGTGTCAGCGAAACCTGCCGATGGCAGAGTTCGTCTGGAACGCAGTGACCGACACGGATATCCGACGCACAGTGATTCATCGCTGATTCCGGCGGTGGGGCACGACGAGTCCAGACAAGAGGCTTTCATGACTACGATCAACGAACGTTCTTCAGCTGCAAATGTTCTCGATCTCTTTGACAGCGCCGGTCGAGAAGGGCATCGGTACAGTATCGAGGTGGAAAGCTATACCCCTGCGTATGCGGTGCTGAGGCTGGCCGGAGAATTGGATATGGGTCAGCGTGTCGAATTGGTGCATGCGCTCGACCGACTTCTCTTGGTCGACACCGATATTCACGTCGATCTCTCCGGCGTGACCTTCATGTCGTCCGGAGTGGCAAATGCCGTTGTCGATGCTGCGGGGCGTGGCCGCAACCGTATTCGCTTGTTTGCCCCCACGCGAGCGGTCTCCATGATCTTTCAGGCTCTCGGCGCTTCCGAACTTTTTGCGGGCGACGCCACGTCGACCGTTGACGCTCTCGGTGCTTGAGCCGGAAACAACTCCCACGAACGATGTGAAGTGCGCAGCGCTCGATATGCGTTGACTTCGATCCTGGTCTGATCTGCGTGCGGATGTGCACTTTGTGGTGCGGGATCAGGTTGTCGTCACCGGGTCGCGCCGAGATTTGCGGTAGCCTCGTTCTGTGTCGAGCAGCCGGCGCCGCCATCGATGCGTCCGGCCGCATGAACGCTTGGTGGTCCCGACTCGTACGGAAGAACCACACCATGGCGTATGACACCAGCAGCAGTTCGACAGCGTCGAACCCTCCGATCACCCTGTTCTCCGATGTGATTGGCCTGGAAGTAAGCATGCAGTTCGCACCGATTCGCCGGCTCGACGACCACGCACTTGCAGGCGCTGAGCTGCAATTGCGTGGGCCTGGCAATTCCTCTCTGAGTTCGGCTCATGCCCTCCGCCGCGCCTCGCAGTTGATGCAGCAACGGTCGGAGTTCGACAGTCACAAACTGGCCATGTCTCGTACTGCACTCGCAAGCGCCGTCGCGGATCGTCTGCCGTTACTGGTGGCCGTCGACTCGGCGTCCCGGAGAGCTCTCAACGCTCCTGGTATCGAAGGAGTTACGAGAAATCTGCAACGGATCGTCGTAACGGTCGACGCCACGGCGGTGCTCGCCGATCCTCACAACTCGCTGGCAGTGATCAGAGAAGCCCGCGCGGGCGGGCGTCTGATTGCACTCGACAGTGTCGGCATCGACAGGCACTCCGCGACACTGCTGTCCTTGGTCGAACCCGACATCATTATCACCTCCGCTGAATTACTTACCAAGGCAGCATATTTCGAAATCGGAACGACGGTGCACGCGCTCAGCGCCTACGTCGAGCGATCGAATGCGATTATCGTGGCCGAGGGTGTCGACTCGGAATCCGCCCGTCTCGCCGCACTCACCATCGGAGCCACTTACGGAACGGGTGAGTTGTATCCCGCAGTCGATGATCCGAGTTCACTGTTGTCCGAACCGGTCGTCGCGATGCCCGCTACGCCGGTGTGGAGTGATCCCATCCCCGACGTGGGCACTCCCTACTCGATCGTGTCGGCTCACAGCCAGATTCGGCGCGGTACCAAGCGTCTGTTGATCCAACTGAGTAAGTCCCTCGAAGCACAAGCCTCCACATCGGGTTCCTCGATGCTTGTTCTGGGCACCTTTCAACACGCCGAACATTTCACTGCATCCACAACAGCGCGGTGGCGTCATCTCGCCGATACCGTAGGGTTTGCCGGTGTCTACGGTGTCGGACTGTCTGTGATGCTCGACGGTAAAGTGCAACACGCACCGCTCGACCCGAGTGACGATCTCGTCAACGAGTGGACGGTAGTCACTCTGGGGCCACACCATGCGGCGATGCTGTCGGCGCGAGATCTTCATGACAACGGTCCAGATCTCGAGCGGACCTTCGACTTCGTGCAAACCTACGATCGCACCACTGTCACCCAGGCAGCACACTCTATTCTTCGTCGTTACCCCACGACGACTTCGTGACCCCAGTGCCGGTGTGCTCGAAGTTCGCGAGCGTTGCCCAACCGGCGATCGTGGCTAAGGATTGGACGGGCGCCGCGCAGCACGTCTTTTTGCTGCAGCGTTGAGTAGATACCTTTCGGCGACCGTGTAGTCCGTGACGGTTGCGCCATCCGGCGCTGTGGTGTGGGTGAGCAGTTCGAGATAGCGGCGACGGAAGATATGGGCGTCGGATTCTGCGAGTAAGAATTCCGCCGCGGCGACGACCTCTGGTTTCGGAGCAGCGCGTGCGTGCCGGTTTCGGGCGGGCCGAGTGCTCATGTTTTCCTCTTGATTTCGAAAGCCTCTGTGCCGGTAGTCATGTGCGAGTAGATCTTGTCGTCGGTTCGGTCACTACCGGTCATGAGAAGTGGTGAGTAGTTTCAGATCGATCGGCTGTCCGTCGGAGGGGAACGGCAAGGACGTGTAGTTGAGAGGGGCGGTGTAGCCGGGCGCGACCTGCCAATCGAAGCGTGTGAGTAGGTGGTGCATGATCGCTCTGATTTCGACGCCGGCGAAGTGCATGCCGAGGCATTTGTGCACGCCTCCACCGAACGGTTCCCAGGCATACCGGTGTACCTTGTCTTCGCGTCGGTGGTCCGCGAAGCGTTCGGGATCGAAATGTTCGGGATCAGGCCAGTACTGCGGCATGTGGTGAGTGAAATGTGGCACCACTGACACATCGGTTCCAGCGAGTGCGAAGTGGTCCTGTATCTGGGTTTCGCACACCGCTCGGCTTGCACGCAATCGACGAAAGCTTCTTTCACTGAGTCAATTTCGTTCTCAGTAGTCCCTTCCGTGCCGCCCATGAAGATGTCGGTCGCGAGGTTGAGTGTGAGAGCTTTGAGGGCTGTGTATGCGCGCAACCCATCGGACGGACTCCAGGCGTCGAGCGCCGAGGCGATCGCAGGATTCAGCAGGTCCACGGTCTTTTCGAGACGCGATCTGGTGAAGGCATGTTGCATAACGCGTCGTTGTCGTAGGTGCTCTTCGCAGTCGAGAACCACGAGACTTCGCCGTAGCGATCCCAACGTTTTTGCATCAATTCGAGGGGGTCGCGGATGTATTTGAGAGTCTGCCCAATTCCGGGTAGTCCCGAATTGCCTGAGATGGGACGCAAACGCGACCGGATGGGGGGAACGGCCAGGGTCTTCGACATCACGTACCTGCCTCCGGTTTACATCTGACAGCGATGCCTGTCAGATGTGGGTAGTCTGCGTCAGAGTCGCGTCGTCTGTCAATATCGACTCATGGCTTCTCCCACACCCCGTCGATATGCCGGTCTGAGTGGTGAGCAGCGGGCAGCGCTTCGGCGTGAAAGCTTGCTCGCAGCAGGACTGGAAGTGTTTGCAGCCGCGGGCAGACAGGGTGCAACCATGACCGCCATATGTGCGCATGCCAAGCTGACAGAGCGATACTTCTACGAGAGTTTCACCAGTAGAGACGAACTTCTCCAGCAGGTTTTCGACGGAATCGTCGACGAGGTGCGCGTGGCCGGAATGGCTGCACTCCGAGCGACCGACGGGACGAGGGAGGAGCGCGTGCGGAGCGCCATTGCTTCGTTCGTCAACATCCTGACGAACGATCCCCGAAAAGGGCGCGTCGCGATGGTCGAGTCGGTGGCTTACGAGCCGCTGCGCACTCACCGACGCGGAGCGCTGCGTGGGTTCGCGCAGATGGTGGCCGACGAGGCTGCACTCTTGTACGGCGACCGAGCTTGGCCTCCCCATCAGGGTGAGATCAACGGATTACTCTTTGTGGGCGGCCTGGCCGAATTGGTGACGGCCTGGTTGAACGGCGAGATCGACATCACGCCTGCCGAGATCGTGGATGCGGCAACCTACCAATTCACATCCACAGCGCACCGATGAAGCGCGAGGTCGGCGATGAGGAGCGGTAACTTCTAGCGCGCGGCATGCGTCGTGATACGAGGCAATTTCGGGTCGGAATTGTCGATGACGCAGTCGGCTCGGGTCCAGGGCTTCGCAGCGGCGAAGTAAAGTCGTTGGCCGCCGACATATCTGTTCATCGACGGATGTCCCGGATCTGCGTTTGTTCCGTCGCGAAGGTTCATACGCTGCGCGGTGATCCCGAAGGGCACGTCGAGAAAGATCGAGTAGCCCCATCGGGAAGCGAGTTCGTCACGATGCAGGAACAGGCCTTCGATGAGGACGATAGCTCCATCGGCTGCAACGAGGTATGCGTCGCTGTCCCGTCGTTGTCGGTACTCTCGGCTCCCTCCCGGCGTCAGTGGGTCGAGAATATGGCGTTCGAGGGCGTCGTAGTCGTAGCTGTCGAGCCAGAACCCTTCCGGTGATTGTCGCCCTCTACGATGACGAATCTCCGACGGATTGAGGAAGTCGTCGACGTGAATCGCGATGAGAGGCGAGCCGCGCAGCGCGGAGATTTCGGTTGTCAGGATTTCGAAGGCCGTCGCAGTGCTCATCGATCAGTTCTTACGGCACTCGCAGCGACATGAAGAGCTCCCGTGTCGTACAAAATTCGGTGGCCGTCTTCGAGCACGCGCCTCGTGCCCCCGTCGAGCGGAACGTCCGCCCAGCTTTCAGTCGCGAAATTCAGTTCGACGAGAAGACCGGACCCGAGGCGGAAGCGTCGCTCTCGGACCGGACCCCAGTTCGCGGCTCTGATGAATCGGGCGTGGGGACGGATCTGCACGAACCAGCCTTCATCGGCGAGTGCCTCCGGGTTTTCGGCCAGGATCATCAGATCGAGATCACTCGCCATACGCTCCGCGCCGCGCGCGTACGACCCGACCAGCGCTACAGCTTTGACGCCGTCGTGCTCATCGGCCCATCGTTCAACGTCGACGAGCAACAAGTTGACTGCGCGCCTACGTCCTTTCAATCGTGCTGACATACCGGCATCATTCCCCACCGTCACGATTATCCGTAGCTTCGCCGGGACCTCTATCCTGGAACTGTCAGTGACAAGCCAGGGGAGGGGTGCGTATGTCCAAGAAAGTATCGGCGGGTCTGGCTGTTGGTGTGATGGTCCTCGTTGCCGGCTTGATCTGGACTGGGTTTCCCCTCGACGCGTATTCGATTGTCGCCGTGATCTTTGCAATCTGCGGTGGATTCATCACTTGGATCTACCTGCGCGAGAACGTAGTTGGCATTCCAAACACAGAGATGAAAGAAGGCAGCCGATGAAGGCAATCATCGTGTGTACCTCTGTCTCCCACGGCAATACGCGGCGGATCGCCGACGCCATCGGAGAAGTTCTCGATGCTCGCGTGGTCGAGCCTGGTGACATCGACGCCGCGCAGCTCGCCGACTACGACCTGGTGGGCTTCGGCTCCGGCATCTACCTGCGCTCGTACCACGAAGATTTACGCGCGTTCATCGAGGCACTCCCCGAAGAACGGCGATCCAAGGCTTTTGTCTTCGCCACCAGTGGTTTTCCCGACAAGGGGATTCACCGCTTCTCGCGTCCGCTGGTTCAGCTGCTCGAGCAGAAGGGCTTCGATGTGGTCGCAGCCTTTTCGTCCCGCGCGTGGGATACGTATTTTCCGTTCAAGCCGTTCGGCGGTATCCGGAAGGGGCGGCCGAACGCCGACGACTTGGATTCGGCGCGCACGTTCGCCGAAGTCCTACGCGGAAGCGTTCAGGACAGCTTGCCCGGCACCGGGTAGCTGCGCAGGCTCATCTCCAGCTCACCGGCGTCGGCAAGGTCGTTGATCGTCTGGCGCAGAGCGCCACACGTCCGCTGAGCGTTGGCGCGACCGTTCTCACGCCCCAGTTCCGGGCACACCACTTGCGACTCTTCGAGCCATTGGACGCTGGTGTGCGCTTCGCTGTATTTCTCGACCAGAACGCTGTTTCCGCAGTTCCGGCAGCTGACCTGCCGCATCAGCGTGCAATCAGATCGGCCGGTGACCAGAAGGCGCGCATGCTAGTGATCTTTGCGTCCGCATCGAAAGTCATGACGTCGATGGGTTCGACCTCGTAGACCTGATCGCCCACCGGCGTGACGACGCGGAAGTGGAAGGCCGCGCTGGATCCGCTAACCCGCAACGTGAGAAGCTCCGTCTCTTGCGTACCGCCCTCGAGAGCGCCGTAGAACTCTGTGATCGCAGCCTTGCCGATGCGGGGTTCGCTGCCGACCGGGTCTTCGAGCGTTGCGTTCTCGGTGTAGAGGGCGGCGATGTCCGCTGACGATCCGCGAGCCACGGCGTCGAGGTAGGTGGTTACCGTCGCCGTGATCGCGGCCGTGGTGTCTGGTTCGAGAGTGGTCATCGAGTTAGTCCGATCAGTCGAGAAGTTCAGGGTCTGACAACTACTTCGGACGCTATCGGTGCTGTCTCGATTCGGCGCCGCAATCTCCCACGCAGCGGGACGGACACAAGAAACTCAGGCGTCGAAGCGTCCGAATCCACCGCGGTAGAACAGAAGCGGACCGTCGTGGCGTAGCACGTTCAGATCGGTGATGCGTGCGACGACGATGGTGTGATCACCGGCGTCGTGTTCTTGCTCGACGGTTGCCTCGATGCGGGCGAGCGCGCCGCTGAGCGCCGGAGCACCGTTGCCGGCGGCATCCCACTCGATGCCGAGAAACTTGTCGGTCCCGCCGCGTGCGAAGGCGGAACACATGTCCTGCTGATCGTGGGCGAGAACGTTGATGCAGAGAGTCCCGGATTCTCGAAGCTTCGGCCAACTCGTCGACGTCTTCGCCGGGCAGAACGAGAGCAGCGGGGGATCGAGCGATACCGAGACCAGGGACTGGCAGGTGAAGCCCAGCGGTGAATCTCCGTCGTGAGCGGTGATGACGGTGACGCCGGTGCAGAAATTGCTCATCACGTTACGAAGTGTGCGCCCGTCCAGAACTGACGGCTCGGCGTTTTCCACGGACATATCGTCTCCTTGTTCAAGCTCTGCAAACAACTTCAGAAACAACGATGTGTGGCGGCGCGGCCGTAATCCAGCGGCAGTCCCACTCAATGGCAGTAATGCCGTCTCTGCCCGGATCCGGACCGCCGAGTGCCAGGTGAAGGGGTCTCACACAAATTTGATCCCGCTCAGCGGTCCGTTCGGATTCAACGAAACCAGCAAATCACCAGTGATTGTTAGACTTCGGGCATGTCCGAACCTGATGACGTGTCCCGAGGACTTCCCGCTACCAGCTGGGCAGTGCTCGGAATGCTCACGTTCGGGGAGGAACTGACCGGAAACGATCTGAAGAAGTGGGCTGACTGGAGCGTCGGCTTCTTCTACTGGAGCCCGTCCATCAGCCAGGTCTACGCAGAGCTGAAGAAGCTCGAAAGCATCGGGTTCGTGGAGTCCCGGGTCGTCTCCGAGCCGGGAGTACGCGGAAAGCGCCTCTACTCGATCACCCAATCGGGAACCGACGCCGTCCGGACGTGGTCACGCGAAGCTCCAGTGGAGGTGCCGGTGCTCAAGCACGGCGTGATGTTGCGTCTGTGGATGGGGCACCTCAACGAACCTGAGCGACTGAAGGCACTGGTGGAAGCCCACATCGCCAACGTCGAAGAACAGATTCGACGCGCGAAACTCCACGCAGATCATGCCGAGAACGAGCCGGCCTGGTCGTTCCCGGTCATGACGTTGCGCTGGTCGGAACGGTACTTCCGAGCCGAGATCGAACTTGCTCGCGAACTACTCGAAGACATCGATCGTGCATCCGCCGAGTATGCGAACGTCGCCGAGCATGACCGACTGGGATCACCGTTGCCCTCGACGCCTGGCAGATGGAAGAACGTCGAGGAGTACGTGTTGGCGCTCGAGCAAGCCGGGCTCACCGGCAACGGCTCGAAGATCTGAGTCACGCCCCGGCTGCGGTGGGCATGTTGCGCAGCAGGTGACGACGCTGCAATGTCGGAGTGACGCTCAGCGATCCGCCGTCGATGCCTCGCCAAATGGCAGCAGCCGCCATCCGAACCGGCGCTGCGCTGACGTGGTCGAGTCGGAGAGCCTTCGATGGCGCGCAGATGGATACTGCGGCAACAGCGCGGCCGATGGGGCCGATCGGTGCCGCGAGACAGCTGAATCCCGGTAGGCCGTTTCCGGTTTCGAATGCAACCCCTGATTCGCGAATCCTGGCGAGGTGGGGCAGTGCGTAGCCTGAGGACTTCGGCGAACCGAACGCGAGCAGTGCCTGACCGATCGCAGTGGTCTCGGCGCGGCGTCGACCACCGACACGCGTCGGTACCGCAGCTGCGAGGCGTCCGCCGATCTTCTCCATGTAGACCACATCGGGCCCGTCGAGGATGCCCAGGTGAACCACGAAGCCGGTGACGCGGTAGAGCTCGTGGAGAAGCGGCATGGCTGCAGCGTGGAGCCGGTCTTGATGAACCGCGAGCGATCCCAGCTCGACAAGACGCATGCCGAGTTCGTAGTCGCGGCCGTCGCGACGCAGCCAACGCATCGAGACGAGACGTTCGAGCATGCGGTGGGCAGACGAGCGGGGCAGGCCCGTGCTCCGAACGACCTGAGCGAGCGTCAACCTGCCGGGACCGTCGAAGGCGTCGAGAACCAGCGAGACGCGATCAAGAATTGCTGTCGGGGCCGAATCGGCGCCTAAAGCATCCACAGCCTGCAGTGTCATCGTGTACCTCACTTCTCTTAGAGCTCCACAACCAGTGAACTGGCTATTTCAATTAGAAATAGTTTCATAGAGTTATGGATTTGTGAAGTGGATCACCGGTCTGTTTTCGGGCGCGTCACGGTGGAAACGACGAGGGGGCTTGCGCGAATGCTCGCGCAAGCCCCCTCGTCGGTTTACTACCGGCAGGTACTACATCGTCACCGGCAGGTACTACATAGCTGCCAGCGGTTCGCTTCCGGACCAGTCGTGGCCCCAGTAGCTGTCAGCGGTGATCTCCTCGGAGGAGTACGAGTCCTGATCCACCTTCGCGCCCTCGGTGCCGAACTCGATGTCCCAGCCGCCTGGTGCGCGGACGTAGAAGGAGATCATCTTGTCGTTGGTGTGACGACCCAGGGTCGACGACACGGAGAATCCGTCCTTCATCACTCGATCGAGTGCCTGGCCGACGGCGTCGAGGGTGTCGACCTCGACCATGATGTGAATCAAGCCGGGTGCGCCGCCGTGTGGTGCCGGGCACAGGGCCAAGCTGTGGTGACGCTCGTTGACGCCCATGAAACGGATTCGCAGCGGCCCGAATTCGGGCGGGGCCGGCAGGCGGAAGGCGCCGCGCGGGTAGAAGCCGAGCACCTCGGTGTAGAAGTCGAAGCTCGCAGCACTGTCCATCACCGGGAGCACGACGTGGCCGAGACCCTGTGAGCCGGTGACGAATCGAGCGCCGAAGGGCGTCACCACGGGGCTGTGGTCGAGGATCGCTCCGTGGAAAACCTCGATGGCTGCTCCACCGGGATCGGTGAACGCGATGACCTCTTCGACCCGTCGAGCATCCGCTTCGGCGAGCGAAAGCTGCTCCACCTCGGTGCCGTTCTTTTCGAGGGCCTCCTGGACACGGCGCAGTGCGGCGTGATCGGCGACCTCCCAACCGATGTTGACGATCTCGTCGCGCTCACCTGCGACGACGACGATGCGCGCAGCCCGCTCGTCGAGCCGCAGGTACAGTGCGTTCTCGTCCGGCCCACTGCCCTTGGCGAAGCCGAGAACGTCGAAAGCGAAAGTGCGCCAACGTGCCATGTCGTTGGTCGAGATCTTGACGTAGCCAAGTCCCTTGATGTCAGTGTGTGTCATCGTGTCTGGTTCCTGTCGATTTCTTGTGTCGAAGTCTGATCAGATCATCGCCCGCAGCGGTCCCTGCGGGTCGGCGCCGAGGCGGCTCAGTGAGGCGGCGTGGAATACGGTGCCCGGTACGTGAATTGCGTGGTGCTGCCCAGCGTGAGCGTCGCGCCAGAATCGCTGAAGCGGCTTGTCCATCCGCAGTGCGTTGCCGCCGCAGCGTGGGTAGACCTGATCGATCGCGTTGATCGCGCGCCAGGCGGCCTGCACCTGAGTCTGACGTCCCTCGGCGCGCTGCTCGAAGGTCACTTCCTTGCCGGCGTCCACTCGATCCCACATGCGGTCGACGTTGGCAAGCAGGGTGTCGCGCGCGGCCCGGATGTCGGCAGTCGCCTGACCGATTGCGAACAAGGTGTACGGGTCGTCCTTGATCGCCGTGCCTTGTGCATTGATGCGATCGGCCTGGTACTCGTTGGCGTGGAAGAGCATTCCCTCACAGATGCCGATCGTGGCGGCGGTGATGCCGAGGGGGAACATGTTCGACCATGGCATCAGGTACAGCGTTTCGGTGCGCCCGTATTTGCGCACTGCCGTGCCGTCGATGACCTCGTCGCAGTCCATGACGCGGTAATCGGGGACGTACGCATCCTTGACTACGAGGTCCTTGGAGCCGGTGCCGCGAAGTCCCATGACATCCCACGAGTCTTCGATGATCTCGTAGTCGGTGCGCGGAATGATCACATGGAGCATGCGCGGCGGCATCTCCATGTTGCCGTCCTTGTCACACGCCATCGCGCCGAGGAATGCCCAGTCGCAATGGTCGGTGCCGGAGGAGAACTGCCAGCGACCGGAGAACTTGTAGCCGCCGTCGGTGGGGATACACATTCCGCCGGGCATGTACGGCGATGCCATCCAGGTGTCGGGATCGGATCCCCAGATCTCCTGCTGCACCTTGGGATCCGCGAACGCAAGTTGCCACGGGTGAACTCCGACGATCCCGTGGACCCAGCCGGCCGACGGGTTCAGTGAAGCCATGCGCATGACGGTTTCGGCGAATTCGCGCGGATGCGCCTCCATGCCGCCATGCTCCTTGGGCTGCAGCATGCGGATGGAACCGATTGCCTTCATCTTCTTTGCGGTGTCGTCGGCCACCCGGCCGATCCGCTCGGCCTCGATGCCTTCGGCGAAGATGTCGTCGGCCATCGAGTTGATCTGTTCGAGCACTTCGTACGTCATGTTGTTCCTTGCATCCAGTCAGTTTGTCTCAGCAGTGTTTTCGGCTGCGGATCAGGAGGTGGTCTCGAGCGCCTGGGCGTCGCGTGCGGCAACGTTTTCGGCGACTTCCCGCTTCCAGCTCTCCACTGCGCGGGTGGTGTCGATCTCGAATTCGAAGCGCTTCGTCATGTCTTCCGTGACGTTCTCGACGTCGGTGTAGAACTGGTTGTACCAGCGCCGCAACTGGTAAACCGGGCCGTCCTCCTCCGAGAGCAGCGGGTTGTCGATCGGGGCCTTGTTCTTCCAGATCTCCACGTCCTGAAGGAATCCCATCTCGACGCCCTCGGTGAACTGCGCTGCCATCGCGGCAGTGGACTCGTCGTCCATACCGGGTAGTTTCTTGACCATCGCGCCGTACTGCAGGACGAACGCATTGTTCGAGATCGGGTAGTGGCAGTTGATCAGGACGGTCTCGATGATCTGCCCGTTGGCTTCGCTCTTGATCCAGTCGATCATGTACGACGGCCCGAAATACGAAGCATCCGAACGAAGAACAGCGTTGGGATCGCCGTAGTTGGTGCCGCTGATGATGTCCTCGCGTCCCACCGATTCCATGTACTGGCTCGCGACGTGACCTTCGAAGATGTTCTTGAAGTACTTGGGGAACGAGTAGTGAACGTAGAAGAAGTGGGCCATGTCCACGACGTTGTCCACGATCTCGCGGCAATGAGAGCCTTCGATGGTGAGCGTGTTCCAGCTCCAGTCGCTCCACTCATCGCTTCCGAAGCCCTCGATGTCGGGAATTGTGACCTCGGCGGGCGGGGGATTTCCCTGGGGATCGTGCCAGACGAACAGCTGACCGTTCTTCTCGAGTGTGGTCCACGCCCGCGTCTTGGCCAGCGGCGGAACGCGTCGTGCGTAGGGGATCGCCGTACATTTTCCGTTACCGCCCCAACGCCAGTCGTGGAACGGGCAGGCGATCGAATCGCCCTTGACGGTTCCGTGAGCGAGGTTGCCACCCATGTGGCGGCAGTAGGCGTCGAGAATCTTGATGTCGCCCTTGCTGTCGGCGAAGACGACAAGGCTGGTGCCGAATGCCTCGATCTGGTGGGGCTGACCGTCGCGATAGGTATTGCTCAGTCCGAGGCAGTGCCATCCACGCGCGAACCGCGCCGGGGGCGCTGCCGCTTCGATTTCTCGAATTTCCTCGCCGGCGCCCGACTGCGTCGAGGCGTCCGTAGTGGTGAGTGGGCCGGTTCCGAGTGCCATGTCTTCCTCCGAGCCGCGTCTTGCGACGCTCCAGTGATGTGATCCGTCTCATACAACGACGAAGCGTCCTCTGGAGATACGGCAGTTCCCGCTGGATGGAACACCTGCTCGGTGACCTGCAGAGATTCAGCTCGCGTTGTCGATCGCGTAAGTCGCCGCGTCGTCGATCGCGTAAGTCGCAGCATTGTCGACGGCGAGAGTCGCCCAGGCCCGAGCGGTGACAACCCCAGCGGGATCGGTGGCGACCAGAGCTACGTCGGCGACGCTCTCGTGGTCCTTCTCGTATGTGGCGAGCACCGTCACGGAGCAGTTCAGATCTGCTCCCGCGGAAGTCGCGGTGCAGCGTCCGCGAAACCGTCGTAGCGACGCGGAGCCGTAACGCCGGGCAGCGAAATCAGCAAGGGCGGCAACGGAATCGGTTCCTGTGCCCGCTGTCGGGGCTTCCCGGACGAAGACCTCGGCCACCAGATGCCCGGTCTGGTCGTGGTATTCGGTGATCCGTTCGAGCGTCGAGCCCAGCGGCCTTACGGATCCGGTAAGCAGTGCGCCCGGATCAGGCCGGCCGAAGAACACGACGTCCTGTTCGACGACGGACCCGTCGGGTGCCGATCGCACGGTGCCGTACAACGAGTCGAAATCGGAGAGGAGCGTGGTGGCCGTACGGGGAGCAGATGCCGTGAAGTGGGCGGTACCGAGGTTGGTAGTCATGACACTCTCCGTTGGACGCGACCGAGACGCTGTCGTCTCGGTGGGTACATCGACGCTAACCACCGCTCTGGCGGGTGACGACGGGCTTCCCGCTGATCGGGAGCATTCTCGGATTCGATCGAAGAGGTGGAACCTGTTCCAGTTTTGTGCAATTCTGGATATCGTATCCGTGACCGGGAGCACATCTCGATGACTGCACGCGCCGAGCAGAAGGAAGACCAGATGACAGACGAGTTCGCTGACCTGCACCGACCGGTATACGGTCCGGACCTGCTCATCACCGCTCTGGAACGCAATCACGACAAGCCCGCGCTGTACCTCGGCGACGTGATCCTCACCGGCGGTCAGATGCGCGATCAGATCAGCTGCTTCGCCCAGGCTCTCGCGTCTTTGGGAATCACTCAGGGCACCAGCACCGCGATGCTGTCGAAGAATCGCCCCGAGGTACTGATCAGCATGGGCGCGACCATGATCACCGGCTGCCGGGCGAGCGCCTTGAACCCGATGGGATCGCTCGACGACCACAAGTACATCGTCGACGACGCCGAGATCGAGACCCTCATCTTCGATCCCAACGCCTTCGAAGAGCGTGCCGCCGAGTTGAAGGCGTCGTCACCCTCGTTGACCAACGTGCTCTCGATGGGTCCGTCCGAGGTGGGAATCGACATCCTCGCGCTGGCTGCCACATTCGAGCCCGCGCCGCTGAAGGCAGCGCGTGTCGACGCAGAAGACGCCAGCAGCATGGTCTACACCGGCGGAACGACCGGCAAGCCCAAAGGTGTTGTCGGATCCTTCCGTTCGGGTGCAGCGCTCAATCAGATCCAGATGTCGGAGTGGCAGTGGCCCGAGGACAACCGCTTCCTCATCTGCACGCCACTCTCACATGCAGGTGCAGCGTTCTTCATCCCGACCTTGCTGCGCGGCGGTGCGTTGATCGTCCTGCCTGCCTTCGAACCAGGTGCTGTGCTCGAAGCGATCGAGAAGCACAAGATCACGGCAACCATGTTGGTGCCCACCATGATCTACATGCTCATGGATCACCCGGATCTGCCCAAGCGGGACGTCTCGAGTTTGCAGACGCTGTTCTACGGAGCGTCCGCGATGTCTCCAGCCAGGTTGCAGGAGGGCATCAAGAAGTTCGGTCAGATTTTCTTCCAGTTCTACGGTCAGACCGAGTGCGGCATGACAATTTCGGTGCTGCGCAAGGAAGAACACCTCGCCGACGATCCGGCCCGCCTCGCCACTTGTGGGCGTCCGGTGCCGTGGCTCGACGTCCGGCTGCTCGACGACGACCTGAACGAGGTGCCGCAGGGAGAACTCGGTGAGATTTGTGTCCGTGGTCCGCTGATCATGAAGGGGTACTGGAAGAAGCCGGCCGAGACCGCCGAGGCGTTCCGTGGCGGTTGGCTGCACACCGGCGACATCGCACGTAAGGACAAGGACGGGTTCATGTCCATCGTCGATCGCAAGAAGGACATGATCGTGACCGGTGGTTTCAACGTGTTCCCGCGCGAGATCGAGGACGTGATCTCGTCGCACCCGTCCGTCGCTTCGGTGGCGGTAGTCGGTGTGCCCGACGACAAGTGGGGTGAAGCCGTCAAGGCCTGCGTCGTACTTCGTGCCGGACTGACCGTCGACACCGAGGAGCTGGTCGAGAAAGTCAAGGCGGCCAAGGGGTCGGTTCACGCTCCCAAGAGCATCGACTTCGTGGATTCCCTTCCGCTGACGCCGCTGGGCAAGCTGGACAAGAAGGCACTGCGCGCGAGGTACTGGGAGACCAGCGCCCGCGCGGTCTAGGAACCAGCGTCGTGTAGCGAAGGGTCAGCGTTTCCAGACGTAACGACGTTCCGGGCGGCCCACCACTCCATACTTCAGCGAAGTGGTGGACCGCCCGGTTTCGTAGAGGTATTCGAGGTAGCGCCTCGAGCTCGCCCGTGAGATGCCGACCCTTTCGGAAATGTCTGTAGCCGAAGCGGGTTCGGTTTCGTCTCGTAGTGCTGTCTCGACCAGCTGAAGGGTCTCGGGACTGAGTCCTTTCGGTAGACCCTTGAGAGACGACGCTCCTGTCGCGCCACCGGCCACTCCGAAAGCCTCGTCCACCGCTCCCTGTTCTGCTTCGCCGATGCTGTCGAGGTTCGCGTACGTCGATCGGTACCGCTCGAGACGCTCACGGAGAACCTCGAACGTGAATGGCTTCATCAGGTAATGCACGACGCCGCTGCGCAGTGCCTTCTTGACCGAGCCCGCCTCGCGCTCACTCGTGATGACAAGAACATCCAGCTCCGGTGCCAGCTCGCGAAACGGGGCGATCAGATCGAGTCCGGTGGTGCCGGGCAGGTGCACGTCGAGAAGCACCAGGTCGGGTTGCAATTCGCCGACTGCGGTCAGTGCGGCCTCGGCCGAATGGGCAACGCCGCACACTTCGAAACCGTCTATCCGCGAGACGAATCCGCTGTGCACCTTCGCCACCATGAAGTCGTCGTCGACCACCAGTACCCGGATCATGCGCCCTCTCCGTCGTGCAGGACTGCAGTGAAGACAGTCCACTCGATGCCTTCTGCCGAACGAGTGTTTACGGTGACGTCTCCGCCTCGCCGACGACACGTCAGGCGTACCAGCGCCAAGCCGAAACCGTGTCCGTCACTCGATTGTCCCTTGGTGCTCCAACCTTGGCCGAACACTCTGTCGCGATTCTCCGGCGCGATACCGGGGCCGGCGTCCTCGACCCGCACTTCGACGGCGGTGCCACGGTCTCGAATCGACAACCGAACCCTGCGGCGCGAGGCTTCCGGCATCTCACCGACGGCGTCGACGGCGTTGTCGACGAGGTTTCCGACCACCGTCACGAGATCTCGTCCGAGTCTGCGGTCCACCGTCTCCAGATGTGTGTCCGGCGCCAGCTCAACCGTGACCAACCCCTGTGCAGCGGCGCCTATCTTGGCGATCACGAGTGCGGCGGTGCCGACGTCGGCGATCTTCTCGGTCACGGTCGCGCTGACCTGCGCGCGCTCCATGGTCAGACCCTCGACGTAGCCGACCACCTCGTCGTATTCGCCGAGCTGGATGAGGCCGGAGATGGTGTGCAGTTGATTGTCGAACTCGTGGATGTGAGCGCGTAGTGCGTCGGTGCTGGTTTTGGTCACGTCGAGTTCTTCTTCCACGGAGCGCAATTCGGTGCGGTCGCGGAAAGTGGTGACCGACCCGATGGTGCGGCCCTTCGATTCGACCAAGACGGTGTTGAGGACGAGCAAGCGATCGCCGACAAGAACCAACTGATCGGATTCGGTTGTGCCGGAAGTCAGTACACTCTGGAGGCGGTCGTCGAGACCGAGGTCCCGCACCGATCTGCCGGCACTGCCGCGTGGGATGTCGAGGAGTTGGTGGGCACTGTCGCTCATCAGCACCACTTTTCCCTGCGCGTCGAATGCGATGACGCCTTCCTTGAGGCCGCGCAGCATTGCCTCGCGTTGGCGAACCAGGTCCAGGATCTCGCCGGCCTCCATGCCGAGGGTCTGCCGTTTGACCCTGCGGGCCAACAGGATCGACCCGACACCGCCGAGAAGTGAGGCCACCGCGAGGTACACCAGGAGATTCGGCGCCGACTGCCCTAGCCGCGTCCAGATCGAGGGGTACTCGATGCCGACGATCGCGGTTCCGGTAATCGCTCCTTCACTGCCGAGGATCGGAACGTGCGCCTCCACGGCCTTGCCGGAGGGGGTGTCGACCAAACCCGTCCAAGACCGATCTTCTGTCTGACGTGCGTCGATGCCGACATCACCGGGACGCGTCGAAATCACGATACCGCCGTCGGCATCGGCAAGCGAGACGTAGGTGACACCCGAGATGGCGCGCACCGAGTCGACCGAACCCTGTAGTCCGGAGCGGAGGCGGGTCTGAGCCTGGGGGAGCAGTTCGCGTACTGCCGGATTGGCTGCGAGCGATTCAGCTGCCGAGAGAGCGCGACGTCCCTCCTCGCGTTGGAAACTCGCCGACGACTGCGCGAGAGAGAGGGCAGTGACGCACACGAGAACCGCAACGACAATCAGAAGTTGCAGTTCGAGAAGTTGTGTCGCCAGAGTGTGCCGGCGCCGACGCAGGCGCGCCCGCAGAGGCGACTTGCGCTCTCGCTCTGCTTGCACGTTTCCTGAGGACACCAGCCAGACCCTAGCCTTCAGTTCGATGCCGGGAAAGCGGCCGTTCGTGAGCACAATGAGCACAAATCAATCTGCTTTCCCAATAGTGACCCCAGTCACAAAGTGCGTCAGTATGAAACCTGTTCACACATCGCTACCAGCAGGCAGCCAACAGACAAGGACAACGCCATGGGCGCATCGAAGCGGCTGAGCAGGCATATCGCCCTGCTCGGTGCCTGTGCGATGACTCTCGTGCTCTCGACCGGATGCGCTCCGGTCGAGTCCTTCTTTGCCGGTGGCCGTGCGGGTGAGAGTTCCGAAGAACTGCGCGTACTGGTGCCCTCGGTGGCCGGTGGTGGTTACGACCTGACCGCCCGGACCATGGTGCAGGCACTTGCCGACGAAGGAACCGTCGACGCCGACGTCGTTGTGCTGCCCGGATCGGGCGGCATCGTCGGACTCAACCGGTTGGCTCTCGAACGCGGAAACCCCGACTTACTCATGGTCATGGGACTCGGAGTTCTCGGTTCGCTCGAGATACTGCCGTCCGAGCACACACTTGCCGACGTGACGCCGATCGCGAGACTGGTCGAAGAACCGGAAGCGCTACTGGTTCCAGCAGATTCACCGTACAAATCTCTCGCCGATCTGACGCAGGCCTGGGTGGCGGATCCGTCGTCGATCTCGATCGGCGGTGGTTCGAGTGAAGGTGGACCGGACGGGTTGTTCCGCCTTCTGTTCGCCCGCGCGGTCGGTGTCGATCCGTCGCGTTCCCCGTACCGGATCTACGACGGCGGCGGAGAACTGCTTCCCGCACTGCTCACCAGGCAGGTCGACGTCGCCGCTACGGGTATCGGGGAGTACCTGGATCAGATTGCGGCAGGCACGGTTCGGGTCCTTGCGGTCAGTTCGCCGGAGCGTACTCCGGCGGTGGATGCACCGACCATGGCGGAGTCGGGAGTCGACGTCACGTTCACCAATTGGCGCGGGCTCATGGCGCCGGCGGGCCTGACGGACGATCAGCGTCAGCACTTGCAGAAGTTGGTGCGGGATCTGGCGGCGAGCCCGCGGTGGAACGAGCTGTCTCGCCGAAACGGTTGGAACAGTGCAGTTCTCACCGAACCCGAGTTCTCCGCATTCCTCGCCGATCAATCCTGGTTCGTCGACGCAACACTCGATCCACCCGGCATCAACTAAGCGCAACGAAGTTTCGTTTCACCTCCACGAAGGTCACCGGCTCGATTTGCCGTGCCGTTTTTCTCGGCAATTCAGCACAAAAGGAGTTCATCATGCTCGTCACACTCGGCTTCCTCATGGTTGCGGTGTTCATGTTCCTGATCCTCACCAAACGCGCGACCCCGGTGGTGGGACTGACTCTGGTTCCGGTGGCCTTCGGACTACTCGCCGGGGCCGGCCTCGGAATCGGTGACATGATCACCGACGGCATCAAGTCGCTCGCACCCACCGCGGCGCTGTTGTTCTTCGCGATCATCTTCTTCGGAATCATGATCGACGTCGGCCTCTTCGATCCTCTGGTCAAGCTCATCCTGCGGATGGTGCGTGACGATCCGATGCGGCTCGTGGTCGGAACCGCAGTGCTCGCGATGGTGGTCTCGCTGGACGGAGACGGTTCGACGACCTTCATCATCGTGACCTCCGCGATGCTCCCGCTCTACCTCAAACTCGGTGTCAGTCCCGTCGTCCTGACGGTGATCGCCGGCCTGTCGAACGCGACGATGAACATCATTCCGTGGGGTGGCCCGACCGTCCGGGCAGCGAGCGCACTGGGACTCTCTCCTTCCGACGTCTTCGTCCCGATGGTGCCGTCGTTGATCGTCGGCCTGATCATGGTTCTCGGGTTCGCGATTCACCTCGGGATCATGGAGCGCCGAAGGATCGGGACTTTGGTCCTGACTTCTGAGCGCATCCTCGAAAAAGTCGGGAACGGTGGAAGTTCCAGCACCGGAAGCACCGGAAGCACCGGCACCGGCGGCTCGAATGAGCCCGCGGACGACGGCGGCGACACCGGACGCTTCATCGACGGACTTGCCCCCGGGCGTGACACCTTGCGGCCGAAGCTGCTCTGGTTCAACGCAGCGCTCACGACGATCCTTCTGGTTGTGCTCGTGATGGACATCCTGCCCATTCCGGTGCTGTTCATGATTGCGTCGTCGATCGCTCTCGCGGTGAATTTCCCGGCGGTCAAGGATCAGGGTGAAGCAATCGCACGCCATTCGTCGAGCATCGTCTCGGTGGTCGCGATGGTGCTGGCAGCAGCCGTGCTGACCGGCGTTTTCCAGGGAACCGGCATGGTCGAGGCGATGGCAGAGTGGCTGCTGCAGGTCATCCCCGACGCGATGGGCCCGCACCTCGCCGTCATCACGGGCGTCCTGAGCATTCCGCTCACGTTCTTCATGACCAACGACGCGTTCTACTTCGGTGTGCTCCCGGTGCTGTCCGAGACGGCAGCGCAGTACGGAATCGAGCCGGTTGAGATGGCGCGCGCCTCGATCACCGGGCAGGCCGTGCACATGCAGAGCCCGCTGGTCCCGGCGATCCTGCTGCTGGTCACACTCGCCGGCGTGTCCCTGGCGGATCACCACAAGAAGGTTCTATGGCGAGCCGGCCTGATCTCGATCACGATGCTCGTGGTCGGCGTCGGATTGGGGCAGATCCCCTTCTGAGCGCGATCAGTTGTGGAAGGGGCACCGGCCTTGGTCGGTGCCCTTCTTCTTTTTCGTCACGAAGTTGGGCCGGATGTCGAGATCGGGCTCGTCGTACAGGCGGTGGAACGTCGGTGTGAGCGAGCTGGACATGGGCGGGTTCACCCACGACCAGTCGGTGGGGCACTTGCGCCCGGCCTTGTCCTCACGCGCGATGTGATCGATGAATTGTTTTGCGACAGTGTGGTGGTCGACCATGATGACGCCGGCCTTGCGGTAGCTGTGAATAACTGCGCGGTTCAGTTCGACCAGTGCACGATCCTTCCAGAGCGTGCGGTCGTGGCTCATGTCGAGTTCCATCATCGCTCCGATGGTGGGCAACATGTTGTAGCGATCACCGTCGCTGAAGTTACGGGCGCCGACCTCGGTGCTGACGTACCAACCGCTGAACGGGGTGCAGGGATACACGATTCCGCCGATGTCGAGGTTCATGTCCGAGACCGCGGGAACGGCATGCCACTTCAGCCCCAGATCAGCGAACCAGCTGTATTCGGGATGCTCGATCTCGACCTCGAGAACGAGGTCGGTCGGGACGTCGAAGTACTGCAGGGGTTCGTCGGGAACCGAAATCAGTACGGGGAGAACGTCGAACGGTGTACCGGCGCCCTTCCATCCCATCGCGGTGACCTGAGCGGTCAGATCGACGTGCCAAGGGTCGCCCAAGATGGTGCCATCTGGTTGCCGGTAGCCGGCGTAGCGGATCAGTTGCGGGCTGAGGATGCGGTACTCCTGGCCGTCCTCGCGGGGAAGTGGCCCGACCGTCACGACCGACTGCAGAGCGCCGCGGTTGGTCGACAGCCGCAGGTGCTCCCAGCATGCTTCTGCGAGAGAGGAAGCCGTGACGGCGTCGCGCGCGTCGATGAGTTTGAGGGTCCGCCAATGTGCGCGACCGACGCACCTGGCGTGGTTTCGCCAGGCGAGTTTGGCGCCGACGAGCAATTCCTCCGCTGTGTGCGTGTAGGTGCCGCTCCGATGGAGCTCACGCAAGGCCTCGCGCCGTCGAGCCGTCGGGAGGTGGCCCAGTTCCGGAGAGTCGAAAAATTCGACGCACTCGAGTTCCCGACGTTGAAGCTCGGTCAGCGTCGGGGTAGTGGAGGCGATCTGGGACGTAAGCCCGCTATCGGTGGGCAATTCGTCCTGTCGAACAAAATCCACGGCACGACTCCTGTTTGGCTGGTTGAGATTTCGCTGAACGTTAGCTCGGCGATCGAGAGTGTCGAAGCTCTTGTTTATCTTGCACGCAAGAATAAGAAAGGGACGGTCACACCGCGAAATGGGGTCGCATTGTGACACTTGTCCAGAATGATTTACGAGTCAGACATTTGTGACATAAGCTGCAGACGAAATTCCGCGGCGGGTCTTGCCGCGTCTAGTCGGGACGAGGATGAGCGTGGATTCGCAAGCAATCTCTCTGGTCCGGTCGAGCTTCAAATCCGTCACTGCGGTAGAAGATGGTCCGGAACGGCTCGCCCGTACCTTCTATTCGATCCTGTTCGCTCGATCGCCCGAAACCCGGGAGTTCTTTCCGGCATCAATGGATGTGCAGCGTGATCGGCTTGTCAGCGCTATCGCTCACGTCGTCGAACGCCTCGACGAGTCCGACGCGATACTCGAGTACCTCGCGCAGCTCGGTCGCGATCACCGTAAGTACGGCGTCACCGACGAGCACTACACGGCAGTCGGCAATGCCTTGATCGAAGCACTCGAGACCTTCGGTGGCGCCGAAATGTGGACCGACGAGGTGGACAGCGCGTGGCGTAACGCGCTCGCGATCATCTCGGCAGCGATGATGGACGCCGCCAACGCGGAGGACGGCCCGCCCGCCTGGAGCGCCACCGTCATCGAATGCCGCCCGGCCATCAAGGGCGTCGCCGTCGTCAGGCTGCAACTCGACCAGACGATGGAGTACCGCGCCGGTCAGTACGTCAGCGTGCAGGTCGCCGCGAGGCCGCGGATGTGGCGCTACCTCTCGCCGGCCACGCCGTACGACGGGACCGGAATCCTCGAGTTCCACGTTCGCCAGGTCACCGGCGGGTGGGTCAGCCCGGTCATGGTGAACCAGACCGCGGTCGGCGACACCTGGGTGGTCGGTTCACCCATCGGCGCCCTGGGGATTCCGGAGAACTCCAAGGACATTTTGATGATCGCGTCGGGAACCGGAGTGGCTCCGCTGCGCGCACAGATCCTCGAACTGATCCGACGCGGCAACACCCGCAAGGTCCAACTGTTCTACTCAGGACAGCATCCGTGCGATCTCTACGACCTTCCGCATCTGTGGAAGCTGGCAGAGAAGCACCCGTGGCTCACGATCATCCCGGTCTCAGAAGAAGACGAGAATCCGTGGTGGCACACCGAGCCGGAACCGCTGCCCCCGATCGGAATGTCCAGGCGCATCACCGGCAAGGTCGGCAAGGTCGTGACCTCGTTCGGGGACTGGGCGGGCTACGACATTCAGGTCGTCGGCAGCGAATCCATGGTCAACAGCACCAAATTCAGGCTTCGCGCAGTGGGCATCGACGTCGACACCGTTCGCAATGATCCGACGTACTGACCGTCAGTAAGGATCGAACTGAATGACCTCGGCCGGCGTTCCGGCCTCGATCAATCGATCACGCGTCGATCGAACCATGGCCGCTGATCCGCACACCAGGACCTGATGTTCGGTGAACGCACCGTACGACGCGACGACGTCGGCGAGTGTGCCTTCGATGAGATGGTCGTCGCCGAATCCGATGTCGACGTTCAAACGGTCGAACCATCCGTCGGGCGGGCCGCCGTCGGAAAGATCTTCGACGACGGGAATCGGCTGCAACCACGGAAACTGGTCGGCGAGTAGCCACAGCATGTCCGCTGCGTAGAGATCACGAAGCGTTCGGCCGCCGAAGAAGAGGTACACCTGCGGCGGGTTCGGAGTCTGAGCCAGATCGAGAATGATCGAGCGGAGTGGGGCCAAACCTGTTCCGCCCGCGACCATGATGACGGTGGGGCCGTTCTCGTCGACCGACAGATCGCCGCGCGGGTCGAGGATCTGCCAGACGTCACCAGGCTGGGTGTCCTTGACTATCGAGCCGCTGACCCAACCTCCGGGAACCGTCTTGACGTGAAACTCCAACTTCCCGTCGTGTGAGGGAGGCAGGGCGGGGGAGAGTCGGCGGAGCAACCGCGAATTCTGCGGAACGCTGACGTCGACGTACTGGCCGGGGCGGAACGGGATGACGTCGCCGACCAGGCGGACAACCGCCAGATCCTCACGGAGACGGTGATGTTCGACGACTGTGCTCGACCAGGTTCGCTGGGCCATGAAAGTTCTCCTGTAGTCAGTAGAGCGGGTCGTGCCGGATCTGATCGAGCGGAGTTCCGCCGGCACGCAAGGCGTAGACGGTTGTCTTGATCATCGACGGTGACCCCGAGATCTGCACCTGACGGTCGGCCCACGAGCCGAACTGCGCGACCACTTTTCCGATCGGTCCGATCAGCCGGCTGTGCATTCCGAAGGGTGGTTCGAGCACCGGTCCGTTGTGCCACCAAGGGTTTTCGGGTTCTTCGGAAACCGGTACGACGGTCAACCACGGGTTGCTGAGCGAGATGTGCCAGAGGGTTTCGAGGTCGTAGAGGTCGCACGGATAGCGGCCGCCGACGAAGAGGTGCACGCGCGGGTTGTGCGCGCGTTGAGACATTTCCATCACTTGGGCCCGCAGTGGAGCGATGCCGGTGCCGGACCCGATCATGAGAACGTCGCGGTCGCTGGTGAAGTCGACCTCCAAGCCGCCGAGGGGAGTGGACATGACCCAGCGGTCACCGACATTGGTTTCGCTGACGATCGCGGGGCTGACCCATCCTCCCGACACCTTGCGGATGTGGAACTCGAGCTGGCCGAAAGGGTTGGTCGGAATCGCCGGTGAGTAGTACCGCCACATTTTCGGGCGCTGGGGAATCTGAACGCCGAGATATTGCCCCGCCCCGTACGGAATGGGTGGGTCGGCTTCGAGTCGCACTATCGCCAGGTCGTCGAGGACTCGTTCGTGGCTGACCACGGTCCCACCCCAGAGCGCCGGGGACGTATCGGATTCGGCACCGTCGGCCATCGTGCTGACGACGAGATCGGTGAACTGAGACCAGGCCTCCTCCAGTTCCAGTGTCCACTTGTAGCGACTGTGCGCGCTGGTTCCGTACATCGACCGAACCGCGCGCTTCAGAGCGACGCCGGCGGCCTCGTAGTGCTCACGCTCGACGCCGTAGCGGCGGTGGTCGCGGCCGAGTTGGGTGAGAAACTTCCGGATTCGGCGATGCTGGGGCAGATTCTTCACGACGAACTCGATCGCTCTGAAGAAACGGTGGCCCTGCGATTCCATCCCGGCGGGGAACAATGAGCGGTACAGAGGATGTTCCGCAAAGAGGCCGGTGTAGAACACGGCCGAGAAGTGCGCACGGCTCTCTTCGTCGTCGGTCAGAGAATCGAGGCTGGATTGCAGACGGGCGATCACTGTCGGATCCAATCCATCCCCCCTTTCGCACCAGCTGCAACTCTCGCCACAATTCTAGTACGGCCGAAAATGTGACCTACGAAACCAACTCGGCCTGGCGAAAACAAACTTGAGCGGAATAGACTCAAGTTTGTCCGCGTTGAGCATAGTGACACAGTCGCAATACCAACCGGTCGCGGCTCTTCCCGTTCGACTTCGCCAGAAAGGTGACAAGTGGACTCGTTCACACCAACAACCAAGACCCAGGCTGCGATGACGGCTGCACTGCAGTCGGCGTCGTCGGCGGGTAATCCCGATATCCGGCCTGCCCATCTGCTGGTCGCATTGCTCGACCAGACCGACGGCATCGCTGCCCCACTACTCAAAGCTGTAGGCGTCGACCCCACCGTCGTACACCGAGAAGCGCAGGCAATCGTCGATCGCCTGCCCAAGACAACCGGCGCAAGCTCCACTCCGCAACTCGGGCGTGAGGCACTCGCGGCACTGACCGCTGCTCAGCACCTCGCCACCGAGATGGACGACGAGTACGTCTCCACCGAGCATGTCCTCTACGGACTGGCCGGCGGCGACTCCGACGTCGCACAGTTGCTCGTACGTCATGGCGCCACCCAGGACGCATTGCGTGAAGCCTTCACCACTGTCCGTGGCAGCGCTCGAGTCACCAGCCCGGAGCCCGAAGGCACCTACCAAGCGCTGGAAAAGTACTCCACTGACCTCACCGAAGCCGCACGAAGCGGCAAGCTCGACCCGGTGATCGGTCGCGACACCGAGATTCGCCGTGTCGTGCAGGTGCTCTCGCGTCGTACCAAGAACAACCCGGTACTCATCGGTGAGCCCGGCGTCGGCAAGACCGCGATCGTGGAGGGCCTGGCCCAACGCATCGTCGCGGGTGACGTCCCGGAATCGCTGCGAGGCAAGACCGTCGTGTCCCTGGACCTCGGGTCCATGGTCGCCGGTGCCAAGTTCCGCGGTGAATTCGAGGAACGCCTCAAGGCGGTTCTCGACGACATCAAGAACAGCGCCGGACAGGTCATCACCTTCATCGACGAGTTGCACACCATCGTCGGCGCCGGTGCCACCGGTGAATCCGCGATGGACGCAGGCAACATGATCAAGCCGATGCTCGCCCGCGGTGAGCTGCGACTGGTCGGCGCCACCACGCTCGAGGAGTACCGCAAGTACATCGAGAAGGACGCAGCACTCGAGCGTCGTTTCCAGCAGGTGCTCGTCGGTGAGCCCTCGGTCGAGGACACCATCGGCATCCTGCGCGGCCTCAAGGAGCGCTACGAAGTGCACCACGGCGTGCGCATCACCGACTCCGCGTTGGTGGCTGCTGCCGCGCTTTCGGACCGCTACATCACGTCGCGGTTCCTGCCGGACAAGGCCATCGACCTCGTGGACGAAGCCGCATCGCGACTTCGTATGGAGATCGACTCGCGACCCGTCGAGATCGACGAGGTGGAACGCACTGTTCGCCGACTCGAAATCGAAGAAGTGGCACTCGAGAAGGAAACCGACGACGCGTCCAAGGCAAGGCTCGAGAAGCTGCGTCAGGAACTCGCCGACGACCGCGAAAAGCTCAATCAGCTCAGCACCCGCTGGCAGAACGAAAAGCAGGCCATCGACTCGGTGCGCGTGCTGAAGGAACAGCTCGAAACCCTGCGAGGAGAGTCCGAACGCGCTGAGCGTGACGGCGATCTGGGCAAGGCAGCCGAGTTGCGCTACGGTCGCATCCCGGCGCTGGAGAAGGAACTGGAAGAGGCAGCAGCCGCTTCCGGAGCCGCCTCCGACGGTGACGTGATGCTCAAGGAAGAGGTCGGGCCAGACGACGTCGCAGACGTGGTCGCAGCCTGGACCGGAATCCCCGCCGGCCGGATGATGGAAGGCGAAACCGAGAAGCTGCTCCGCATGGAGTCCGAACTCGGCAAGCGAGTCGTCGGCCAGACCGACGCCGTCGTCGCCGTCTCGGATGCGGTTCGCCGCGCCCGAGCAGGTGTCGCCGACCCCAATCGGCCCACCGGTTCCTTCCTGTTCCTCGGCCCGACCGGCGTGGGTAAGACGGAGCTCGCCAAAGCCTTGGCGGACTTCCTCTTCGACGACGAGCGCGCGATGATCCGCATCGACATGAGCGAATACGGTGAGAAGCACTCGGTGGCCCGACTCGTCGGTGCCCCTCCGGGATACGTCGGCTACGAAGCCGGCGGCCAGCTCACCGAAGCAGTTCGGCGACGCCCGTACTCGGTGGTCCTCTTCGACGAGGTCGAGAAGGCACACCCCGACGTGTTCGACGTCCTGCTCGCAGTGCTCGACGAAGGCCGACTCACCGACGGTCAAGGCCGCACGGTGGACTTCCGCAACACCATCCTGATCCTGACCTCCAATCTGGGATCCGGTGGAACACGTGAGCAGGTCATGGACGCGGTACGCCACGCGTTCAAGCCGGAGTTCATCAACCGTCTCGACGACGTCGTTGTCTTCGACTCGCTCTCCGAAGAGCAGTTGGAGCACATCGTGGACATCCAGCTCGAGCAGTTGCAGAAGCGTCTGGCTGCGCGTCGTCTCACCCTCGAGGTGAACGGTGCGGCTCGGATGTGGCTCGCGGTGCGCGGCTACGACCCGCTGTACGGCGCTCGGCCATTGCGTCGACTCGTTCAGCAGTCGATCGGCGACCAGCTCGCCAAGCTGCTCCTGGCCGGCAAGGTCCAGGACGGCGACACCGTGCATGTCGGTGTCAGCGAGGACGCGGATCAGTTGGTTCTCTCCTGATTCGGTAAGCGGAATGCCCCGTCGATCCAAGTGGATCGGCGGGGCATTCGCATTTTGTTCTACCCTGGATGGCTGGATGCTCGAACTGGGGATGTCTGCACTCGCGCCTCTCCGAACGACTTCGACGCTCTTTCGTCCTAACCGAAGGTGGCCAGGCATGACCGATCAGAACGATCCGCGTAACTCGGGTGGGGCGCGCCGTGAGGATCCCGAGGCGACCGAGGTGTGGGGGCGCACGCCCGACCAGCCAACGGAGCAGTACGGGACCGTGTCCGGCCAGTCGAATCCGAACCAGCCGACGGAGTATTTCGGTCAACCGCCAGGGGCACAGCAGTATCCCTACGGTGGTCCGGATCAGAACACGGAGTACTTGGGTCAGCAGGGGCAGCAGCCGAATCCCACCCAGGCCTTTCCTGCCTACAACCCGCAGTTCGATCCGCAGGCGCCGCCGCCCGGTGCGACGCAGGCCTATCCGCCGTACACGGCCCAGCAGTACGGGAATACGCAGCAGTACCCGGTTGCCGGTGGTGGTGGCGGGGTTCCGCCGGAACAGCCGTTCATCGAAGACGGGTCACCGGGAGGCGGCAAGAAGCGCAAGCTCGCGACGTGGGTGGCCGCCGGCGTGGTCGGGATTCTGGTCGCCGTGATCGCGATCATCGCGTTCTCGGCGTTCGGTTCGAACGACAAGGGCACCCAGACCGCCTTCGTCCCCCCGACCACTACGACGCAGGCACCGACCACCACACCTCCGAAGGCAAGCACCACGGCGCCGACTCCGACGACGGATTCCCCGCTCAGCCAGCTTCCGGGCGGGCTCGGCGAAGTGATCGGTGACGCCGGGGGAGCAGTCGGCACCGTCAAGTCGAACGACGGCGGCACGTTGGTCATCGATTCGATCGGCGGCTCGCAGGTGACGGTCCTGACCACTGCGGACACCACACTCATCGCGCTTAACCGTGCGACCATCGCCGATCTGCAACCGGGTGACAACATCGTCGTCGACGGAACTCCGGTGGAGAACGGCACGATGACCGCCAACACGATTCTGAGTACGTCGTTGCCGAAGTTCGGCAACTGAGTCGTTCACGACACATCGGGCGAGTCCACCAGGGTGTCGCGGGAGGTTGAGGCCGTGAGTCGCTACCCTGGAGGGTGATGACTGGAATGTGGTTCGGACTGGCAGTAATTGCACTCGCAGGCGCGGGTGCGCTTCTGTACGTCGACAGGACGAGGCGAGATCAATCGGGGCGAGTGCGTCAGATCTGGGCAAAGGCGCAGGGTTACACGTACACGGCCACCGACGATCAGCTGGCAGGCGAATGGCACCGCGCGGTCATGGCCAAGCAGGACTACCTGACTGCTACCGACGTTGTCCGCGGCCGCCGTCGCGGAGAGCAGTTCGTGCTGTTCGACCTGGAAGAGACCGCAACGATCGTGGCCGTTCGCCGCGAGATCGGGTCGGACGTCGACATCGATCTTCGGTTGAAGTCGACGGCTCCGCCCAAGGACGGCGACCTGAACCTGCTGGGTGCGATCGGTTCCCGGGTGGTTTTTGCGACGGACCTCGAGATTGCTCGTCGCGTCTGTGATCAGCGCATGGTGGCGTTCACCGAATCGGTTCCCTCGTCCATCAGCATGCTGTGGAGCGAAGGCCAGTGGACGCTCGGTTCGCTCCCGGTGACCAGCAACGGCCGGGATTGGGACGCGGCAATCGAGTCGGTTGCGCGCCTGTCCGGCATTTTGCACGTACTGCCCCCGGTCACCGATCCCAACGAACTCGAGGTTGATCACGATCCGAGCCGCCCGCGGCCTGGTACCGAGAAGTCTCGCCCCGCTCCGGATCCCGTAGAGCAGCCCCGTTCGCGTCAGGAGCAGCCTCCTCGTGAGGCTGCGCCGCGTGAATTTACGCCGCGTGAGTCTGGACCGCGTGAATCTGCGCCACGTCAGGACCAATCGCTGCGCAAACCCGAGGCGGCTGACAAGCCGGCTCAGCGTCCGGCGTCGCAGCGCTCGGGCACAATTCGCCCCGTCGACTGACCTTCAGGTTCCCGTCCAGTAGCAATAACCACTAGCGTGGCCGGTATGTCGACTTCCCACTCGGATCGCCCCGTGCGTCCCGTTGCCCTGGTGACCGGACCTACTTCTGGTCTCGGCGCAGGTTTCGCCAAGAAATACGCCTCCCTCGGATACGACCTGGTTCTCGTCGCGCGTGACGAGGTCAGATTGCACGATCTCGCGTCCGAGATGAAGACGATGTTCGGCACCGAGTCGGAGATTCTGGTTGCCGATCTCGCATCGGAGGCTGGACGCGATTCGGTCGCGCTGCGTCTGGAGAAGGGCGTCGAGGTGTTGGTGAACAACGCCGGATTCGGTACCTCCGGCGAGTTCTGGACTGCAGATCCGGCGCTTCTGCAGTCGCAACTCGACGTCAACGTCACCGCCGTGATGCGGCTGACTCGCGCTGCGTTGCCCAGCATGATCGCGTCGGCGCACGGAACGATTGTCAACGTGGCGAGCGTCGCGGGCCTGCTGTCCGGGCGCGGTTCGACGTACTCGGCCAGCAAGGCATATGTCATTTCGTTCACCGAGGGACTGTCCGGCGGGTTGGCCGGAACGGGAGTGCGTGTGCAGGCGCTGTGCCCGGGCTTCATCCGCACCGAGTTCCACGAGCGTGCGGGCATCGAGATGTCCACCATCCCCAAGCCGATGTGGCTGAGCGTCGACCAGGTGGTTGCGGCGTCGATGAAGGATCTCGGTGACGACAAGGTCATCAGTATTCCGGGGATCCAGTACAAGGTCCTCACGACAGCCGGGCGTCTGGTTCCCAAGGGGCTGGTTCGCCGGCTGACCAACATCGTCGGACGAGGCCGCGGGCGGACGTAGCCCAGAGGCAGAAGCCGAACGTAAGGCAGTGGTCGGTAGGCTGAGCACTCATGAGCGATCGTGAGGATTTGGCTGCGCTGGTGCGCGAATTGGCTGTTGTACACGGAACGGTGACGTTGTCCTCGGGCAAGGAAGCCGATTACTACGTCGACCTTCGCCGCGCGACACTTCACCACAAGGCTGCGCCGCTGATCGGCTCACTGCTGCGTGAACTGGTCGCGGACTGGGATTTCGACGCCGTCGGAGGTTTGACGATGGGCGCCGATCCGGTTGCGATGGCGGTGATGCATGCTCCCGGGCGCCCGATCGACGCGTTTGTCGTTCGGAAAGCTGCCAAGGCGCACGGGATGCAGCGACAGATCGAGGGCCCGGACATCGTCGGCAAGCGTGTCCTGGTTGTCGAGGACACGACCACGACGGGCAATTCTCCGTTGACAGCAGTGAAGGCCCTGCGCGAGGCAGGGGCCACCGTGGTCGGAGTCGCTACGGTCGTCGATCGCGCGACGGGTGCGGATGCGGTGATCGGTGCCGAGGGCGTCGAGTACCGATCGCTGCTGGGCTTGGAAGATCTGAACCTGAGCTGACGCCCCGTGAGTGGTTGAGGAGTCCTCGCACTCCTCAACCACTCACAGGGGTCAGTCGCCGACGGTTACGGCGAGTGCTTCGTCGACGCTGTGCGGCGCGGGATCGTGGTCGTCGACGTGAGCAAGGACCTTGCGTCCGCTCGACAGGACGAACACGGCGGCGAGGGTGAGAACCGCGCCGACCCAGAACGGCATGTGGACGTTGGATTCGCCGAGCTTGCCGGCTACCCACGGGGCTGCGGCGCCGCCGACGAATCGAACGAAGCTGTAAGCAGCAGAGGCGGTCGACCGTTCGACGGGAGCCGAGATCATGACGGTCTCGGTGATGAGTGTGTTGTTCACACCGAGGAACAAACCGGCGAGGACGACGCCCACGATCAGGACGATCTTGTTCTCGGTGAAGAGCGCCATCATGCCGAGGTCGAGTGCAAACAGTGTCAGCGCCAGCATCATCATCGGTAGTGTGCCGAAGCGACGTTGCAGGCGTGGGGCGAGGAAAACCGACGAGATCGCCAGCATCAGTCCCCAGCCGAAGAAGATGAATCCGATCGGGTACGCCCCCATGTCGAGGGGGAACGGTGTGTACGCGAGCAGGGTGAAGAATCCGTAGTTGTAGAGCAGCGCGGTGATGGCGACGGTGAGTAGTCCGCGGTGCCGCAGCGCCTGGAACGGCGCGGCGATGGATGTGTGGTGTTCGGGCTTGGGTGCGCTGGGAAGCATCACGACGATGAGGATGAAGGCAACCGCCATCAGGGCTGCGACGCCGAAGAACGGTGCGCGCCAGCTGATGTCACCGAGAACTCCGCCGACCAACGGTCCGACCGCGATGCCGATTCCCAATGCAGCCTCGTAGAGGATGATCGCACGAGCGACGCCGCCACTGGCCGCGCCGACGATAGCCGCGAGCGCCGTTGCGATGAAGAGCGCATTGCCGAGTCCCCAGCCTGCACGGAATCCGACGATCTGACCGATGGTGCTGGAAGCGCCTGCAAGAGAAGCGAACACGATGATGATCGCGAGCCCGGCGAGGAGTGTCTTCTTGGCGCCGATGCGGCTCGAGACCACACCGGTGATGAGCATCGCGACGCCGGTGACGAGCATGTAGCTGGTGAACAGGAGTGAAACCTGGGACGGTGTGGCGTCGAGTTGTTCACCGATCGGCTTGAGGATCGGGTCGACCAGACCGATGCCCATGAAGGCGATGACGCTGGCAAAGGCTACCGCCCACACCGCTTTCGGTTGCTTCAGGAGGCTCGGCGGAGCCTCGTTCTGGTGCGTTGATGTCGCGGTCGTGTTGCTCACGGCCACCTCCTTTTTCAGTGGTGGGTGTTTCAGCTGGGGTCGGAAGTTTTGATGATGGACCGCAATTCGGCCAATCCGTCGGCGAGTTTCTTGATCTGTTCGGGCCCGAGTTCGACGAAGTGGGGGACTAGAGCGTCGGCGATCTCGTTTCGACCGTCGTTCAAGATCTTTCGTCCCTTTTCCGTCATGGCGACTCGAACTGCCCGGGCATCCTCGGGGTCGGCGCGGCGTTCGACGTAACCGTTCTCGCCGAGTTTGCGCAGTAGCGCAGTGGCAGAGGGCTGCGAGCTTCTGTCGAGTCGAGCGAAATCGCTGATCCGCATTTCGCCGTATTCCTCGAGTAGCGAGAGCGCGCGCAGCCAGGCGCGTGGGTACTGATCGGACGCGAACGAACCAGCCAGCTTCGCGAAGCGGTGCGTATTGCTCACGAGGTCGACGAGTAGTTCGTGCAGTTGCTGTTCTTCATCTGTCACGAAGAATATTATTGCATAGGTTAACTATGTAAATCAACGAGTCTGTAAAAGGTGGTCCGTCACGGCGGTGGCGACCAGTGACGGCACATCGAGGTCGGGTGCGACGAGCGCGAGGCTTCGATTTGCCGCCAGCACTGCGATGCCGTGGGTTCCGGTCCAGATGTTCAACGCAGAAGTGGTGGGATCGGAGGCGTCGGCCTTTTCGCACAGGGAGTGCAGGGTGGCGAAGAGTGGGAGTGAAGACTCTCGGAGGTTGCTGCCTGCGCCCTCGAGGAGGTCGTGGCGAAACATCAACTCGAACATCGCCGGTCGTTCCTGGGCGAATGACACGTATTCGATTGCTGCCGAGATCAATCGGCTACGAGCGGGTTGTTTGCCGGTGAGGATGGGGTCGAGTCTGTCGGTGAGATCGCGCAGGCCATGTGAGGCAATTGCGGCAAGCAGGCTGTTGTGGGTCGGAAAGTATCTCCGCGGGGCGCCGTGTGACACGCCCGCACGACGCGCGATCTCCCGTAGCGTCAGTTCTGTGGCGCCGTCGGCATCGAGAATCTCGACGCCGGTGGCGACGAGTGTTTCGCGAAGGCTGCTGACAGTCATGGAAGACAGTGTCTACTATTCTCGACGTAGACGCTGTCTACTAGACGGAAAAGGTGATGCCCTGTGCTCTATTGGCTGTTCAAATACGTCCTGATCGGCCCGGTCCTCTGGCTGTTCGGGCGGCCGACGATCGAGGGTCAGCACCACATCCCCAAGAAAGGACCGGTGATTCTCGCCGGCAACCATCGGGCAGTCGTCGACTCGTTCTTCCTGGTTCTCATGGTGCGCCGACGCATCACCTTCGTCGCGAAGAGTGAATATTTCACCGGGACCGGTGTGAAGGGCGCGATGCAGCGCTGGTTCTTCGGTGGGGCGGGTCAGGTGCCGATCGACCGTAGCGGCGCCGACGCCTCCCGTGCGGCGTTGGACACGGCCACCGGGATTCTCGACAAGGGTGGTGTCTGGGGGATCTACCCCGAGGGAACACGATCACCCGACGGATGCCTGTACAAGGGAAAGACCGGAGCGATTCGTGTCGCCTTGGAAACCGGGGCGCCGGTCATCCCCGTCGTCGTGCATGGCGGCGACGCCGTCAACCCGCCGGGTACTCGGATGTGGCGCTTCAGCAAGGTTCGGATCACGGTAGGGGAGCCGATCGACTTCTCGCGATATCGCGAACTTCGCGGGTACCAGGCCGTCGTACGTGCGGCGACGGACGAATTGATGGCAGTGCTCTGTGAGCAATCGGGGCAGGAATACGTCGATGTCTACGGCGCGGACGTCAAATCCGGCGATGCCGCTTGAGTGACCCAGTACGGTCGCTGTTGGACGTGTAACCAACAGGAGGATTGTGATGGCGGGCAAGTGGGGCATCGAGCACGCAGTTTTTGCGGCGGCGACGGCAGCGACCGTGGTCGGGGCAGTAGTCGGTAACGAGCGGGTTCAGCAGATCGCGAAGCCGTTGATCGCACCCGCCCTGGCTGCCCGAGTGCTGCGCAAGCGTTCGGAGACGGAAACTGCCGATACCGCACTGCTTCTGGCCGGCCTCGCCGCCGCAACCGTCGGCGACGTGTTCATGATCGACCCGGACAACGATGCCCGTCTGATCAAGGGTGCGTCGTCGTTCGCGGTGATGCAGGCAAGTTACTCTGCGCTCCTGCTGCGCCGCGGCGCTCGCCCGACCCGCGCTGCCCTGCGGCCCCGCATCAGCGGTTGGTCGACGGCGTCCGGTCTGCTCCGTGCCAAGGCGCCGAGCGTGTCGACGCCGCTGACCGGATACGGATTGATGTTGGGAACCACCTCGACGTTGTCGGCGGACCCCGCTCTGGCGCCGCAGTCGAAGGCCGTGCTCGACGTGGTCGTTCCGAACAAGGATCGACGCTCCTGGCTCGGTTTGGGCGGAGTGCTCTTCACCGCGTCCGACGGGCTGATCGTGGTTCGTAGACTGTTCATTCGCGGGACCGCGGGCCGCGCCGCTGCCGAGGGTGTGATCTTGGCGTCGTACGCGGGCGCACAGTTGATGCTGGTGGAAGGCATGTTGGCACTGGGACGCAAGAAGAGCATCTAGTTTTCACGGGCACAGCATGATTCGGTCTCGGTTCTGCGGGTCCACCAGGACGGTGACCGTGGATCCGGGAGTGATCTTGTCTTTGTACTCGGGTCGGATCTCGTACTCGATCCGGCCCGAGTACGAGCCGGAGCCGGGAACCGTGAGGTGAAGTGCGAGTTTGGCCAGTTCACCGTCGACGGTTCGGCGCAAGGGAGTGACCGTGTCTATTCGTGCCCATCCTTCGAGACCGTGCTTTTCGAGTTTGCGTTCGGCGCGGGTCGGGCGGTTGGCCCAGGCCATCCCGAATCCGAGAACCGAACCGAAAGCGGCGAGCAGTCCGCCGATCTGATAGGGAAGAGTGCCAGGGGGAGTGTGCTCGACCAGCCATCCGAGCCACACCGCGAGCACGATCAGATACCCCACCGCGATGAAACATACGGTGTGTACGACGCGACGGTGATTCATCAGATTTCCTCCACATCCAGGATAGCCTGACCGCATGAGCGAACCGAACGTCTTCATCACCGGTGCTGCGGCGGGAATCGGGCGGGAGACCTCGCTGTTGTTCGCGCGCAACGGATACCGCGTCGGTGCGTTCGACATCGACGACGCCGGCCTTGCCTCCCTGAAGGCCGAGATCGACGGTTTCGCTGGCAGCGTCGTGACGGGAGTCCTGGACGTCACGGATTCGCTCGGCTGGGCGCAGTGCTTAGCCGAATTTGCCGGGGAGTCAGGGCGTCTGGACATCCTGATCAATAACGCGGGTGTGCTCTCCTCAGGACGATTCGAGGATATTTCTCTTGCGGCACATCGCCGAATGATCGATATCAATGTCACCGGCACCCTCAACGGCACGCACACGGCTTTCCCGTACCTCCGCGATACCGCCGGGGCGCAGGTGGTCAATCTGTGCTCCGCCTCGGCAATCTACGGCCAACCCGAACTCGCGACCTACGGCGCCACGAAGTTCGCGATCCGCGGCTTGACCGAGGCGCTCGATCTGGAATGGGCGCAGCACGACATCCGCGTACTCGCGCTCTGGCCCCTGTTCGTCCAGACGGCGATGGTCACGGGAATGGACACCGGTGCCACCAGATCGTTGGGCATCAAATTGACCGCCACCGACGTCGCCCAGGAGTTGTGGGCGGCCACGCGCGGCGCTGGACGCATACACAAGGTTCACTACCCGGTCGGAACTCAGGCGAAACTCTTCCTCAGCGCGTCGCGGTTCTCGCCCGCGTGGCTCTCACGGTTGATGAACAAGCGCGTCACCAGCACTTAGTCGACCACGCGATAGAGTGCACTGTCGGCTGTTGCTGGGCCAAGGTGACGTGTGTGGAGGTAGTCGGGTGGTTCGTGTTCGGGTGGGGTTCGTGTTGTTGGGTGTCGGGTCGGCGCTCTTGCTTGCAGGGTGTGGCGGCGAGGCGGATTCAGCGCCGACCGTAGCGGCGCAGCCCAGTTCGACCACCACGACAGCCGTGCCGACGACAACAACCACCGTCGCGCCCGTCGTCACCACGACCACCGAACCTCCGACCACGACACTGCCGCCGACGACGACGCTCACGGACGTGCAGTTCGAGCGCAACGAGTCGTACTACTTCACCACTCCGGACGGGAACTTCCAGTGCGGCATCATCAAGTTGCCCACCAGGACCGAAGCCGGGTGCGAGGGCACGACCACCCCGGTTCCGCCGCGACCGGAGAGCTGCATGGTCAACTGGGGCAACGGTATTCGCGTCACCGGCGAGGGCGAGGGTGCTTTCATGTGTTCGGGCGGTGAGGTGTACACGTCGGGCGGCGCCGACGCCGATCCGGTGTTGGCGGCCGGTCAACCACTGAGCAAACTGGGTTTCACCTGCACGACCACCGCGACAGACGTCTCGTGTGTCAACGATCAGACCACGCACGGCTTCACCGTGGCTGCACATTCCAACGAGGTGTTCTGATGACCGAAGTCGCTGCCGACGACGTTTCCGGTGGGGCTGGCGAACCGGGACCCACCGAATGGGGTGAGAACCCCAACGGCGTGGGGCCGTGGACCGAGGAGCACGACACCGAACCCCCTACCGACGAGCGCTACGACCCGGTACTTCTGGTCGAGGGTGATCGTCGAAACGTCTTGGACGAGTATCGGTACTGGACGCGGGAAGCGATAGTCGAGGACATCGACTCGCGCCGTCACACCATGCATGTTGCCATCGAGAACTTCGCGCACGACGCCAACATCGGCACGGTGGTCCGCACGGCCAACGCGTTCGCCGCAGCCGCCGTCCACATCGTGGGGCGTCGGCGCTGGAATCGGCGGGGCGCCATGGTGACCGATCGATACCAGCACATCGTTCACCACGCCGACATCGGCGAGCTCGTCGAGTACGCCCGTGAGAATTCACTCACGATCGTGGCCGTCGACAACACTCCCGGGTCGGTGCCGCTGGAAACGGCAAGCCTGCCGCGAGAGTGCATCCTGCTGTTTGGTCAAGAAGGGCCCGGAGTGACCGATCATGCGAAAGAGGTTGCGTCCATGACGGTCTCGATTGCGCAATTCGGGTCGACTCGCAGCATCAACGCCGGTGTCGCGGCCGGCATTGCGATGCACGCGTGGGTACGTGAGCATGCCGATCTCGCCGATTCCCGCTGATCTCGCTCGCGAATTCCGGCTAGCGTGTAGCGCCTCGACCAGACAGGATAGGTAGTTATGCAGGAAGTGTGGGCAGAGCGGGCCGATGCGGCTGAGGGCGCGATAGTCAGTCGTCACCTTCGGCGCCTGTGGGGAATGCCCCGGACGGCACTCGGCGTGGTTGCCTGGCCTGCTGTTCGGCGCGAGAGGATGTTCAAGCCGTGGCACTACTGGTGGCAAGCACACCTGCTCGATACTGCAATCGACGCGCTCGAACGTGACCCGACACCCAAGCGTCGTCGCCGGGTCGCGAAGGTTGCCCGCAGTGTTCGGGTCCGCAACGTCTCGGCGTGGACCAACAATTACTACGACGACATGGCGTGGCTGGGTCTATCCCTCGAACGTGCTCAACGCATGTTCTCGGTCGATCACCGAACAGCGGTCCAGGCGCTCGAATCGCAACTCTTCGATTCGTGGTCCCCGGCCGACGGCGGCGGTATTCCGTGGTGCAAGGGCTCCGATTTCTACAACACCCCGGCAAACGGACCCGCCGGAATCATGCTGGCGCGCACCGGAAAACTCTGGCGTGCTCAGGCAACAGCCGACTGGATCGACGAGACGCTGCGGGATCCGGACTCCGGACTGATCTTCGACGGTATCCGACGCGACGGCACCCTCGAGCGCGCGATCTATTCGTACTGTCAGGGCGTCACGCTGGGGTTGGAAACCGAATTGTCGACGCGATTGGGCGAACCGCGTCACCGCGAGCGAGTCCACAAGCTGGTCGACGCCGTGTACGACGGCATGACCGAGTACGGAGTCATCACGGGCGGTGGCGGGGGCGACGGCGGATTGTTCAACGCGATCTTGGCTCGCTACCTCGCGTTCGTGGTGGTGAACCTGTCGTGGGAGACCCACGAGGACCTGCGAGCGCGAGAACTTGCAGCGCAGATCGTTCTGTCCTCCGCGGAAGCAGCCTGGAACAACAGACTGCAGATCGAAGGACTGCCGCTGTTCGGACACGACTGGACAAAGGACGCCCAGTTGCCCAGTCTGTCCGGCGACATCGCCACCTTCGCCGCCGGGACGGTGCGCTCGTCGAGCGTCCCAGAGCGAGACCTCTCGGTGCAGGTGGGCGGGTGGATGCTCATGGAAGCGGCATTTGTCGTCTCGGCGGCGGGATACCCGCGTAAGCGTTAGGCTTCTTCGTCATGGAATCCCGGCACGTGATCGACACTGACGGTGTTCGTCTTCACATCGATGTCGGTGGGTCAGGGTCGGACGTTCTGGTTCTCTCCGGCGGCCCGGGATGCGTTCACTATCTCGGCAACGACGAGTTGCTTCCTGAAGGAATGCGCGCGTGGTGCCCTGAGCCGCGCGGAGTCGGCCGTTCCGGTGGCGGCGCTCATACGATGGCGCAGGCGGTTGCGGACCTCGAACTGGTCCGGCGCACCTTCGAGATCGACAGCTGGGTCGTGCTGGGGCACTCGTGGGGATCTGACTTGGCAGTGAGGTACGCACTCGACTGCCCGGAATCGGTGTCCGGCGTCGTCGGAATCGCGGGGCACGGTCTCCACAAGGACCGGACGTGGTCGAAGCAGTACGAAGCGGGGATCGAGCAGGACCCGCAGATACCTTGGGAACCTGTTGTCTGGCAATCGCTTCAAGAGTCGTTCATCGAATGGATCCATGAACCACAGCTGTTTCGGCAGCTGGCTGACTCACAGGTGCCCATGACGTTTCTCGCGGCGGCCGACGACATTCGCCCGTCGTGGCCGTTGCAGCAACTGGCCGCGCTCGTGCCGAACGGTCAGTTCGGTGTCGTCGACGGTGTCGCGCACAACTTCTGGCAGTCTCACCCGGACCTGTGGAGAGAGATTGTCACCGAGGCGTGTGCGATCCAATCTCCACCAGGATTCGCTCCGCAACGGTCTGGTATCCCAGTCTCCGATTGACGGTCAGCATCGGGTGGTTTTCCGCGTTCACCGTTGTGTAAATCTCTCTCAGCAAAGGAAATTCAGCTGCCAACACAGACGCTTGTTGCTCCTTGACCCACTGAGCGAGACCGTGCCCGCGGTGCCGGGGGAGTACAACGGTGTCGTGCTGCGAAGCGTGGGTGCTGTCATTTTCGTCCACCGTCACCACTGTCGCTGCGGCTACTTCGCCGACGGCGTCGTCGACCGCGCAGCACACCAGAAGTATCTGAGAGCCACCGGTCATCTTCCGTTCCCACGATCTGACCTCGTCGACTCCCCAATTACGTTCGGGCATCTGCAGTCCGGCGCCCGGTGCGTCGAGGAGTCGGTTCAATGCCTCCGAGAAGGAGCGGACAAATTCGTCCGGGGTTCGGTTGCGCCAACTGACGATTCGATAGCCGGGGCGAGTGCTGTCTGCGGTGGGAGGGCTGAGGTGCTGTACCTGGTTGGCCAACCGAAGCAACACGCGGTGGCCGTCGAACCTTTGTAGGAAGGGTTCGGCTGCACTTCCCACGAGCGCAGTGACCCGGATTCTCTGCACGCCGAACCCGGCGAGGTCGACCTCGACCAGTTCGGCAAGCGCTCGTCCTACCCCTCGTCGTTGCGCATGGGGTGTCACGTACATTCGAAACTCTGCGAGATCGACTTCGGCCGAGTTTCGTCGTGCCTGGGCGATGCCGAGGACCTCGTCGGTGCCGGCGTCGCGTGCAATCCAACGCCGTATATCGGCCGAATTGTCTTCGGCCTCGATCATTTCCATCAGCGCAGTCGCTGTCGGCGACGCTCCGGAAAGGTGACGCTGGCCTTCGGAGAACACTTCGCACCATTGCCGAAGAACAGGTGATGTCCTCAGAGACGGTACGAACTCGGCTACAACTACACAAGTCACCTATGCGAGGATACCGAGCGCCCGCTCGGAGTTGGAATCACACGAACCGTAACCCTGTCGGAGGAAGGTGGTTGTTGCCAGCATTCAGGCATGTCTGATTCCTCGCGCCAACTGAGCCTCAACGCGTTCATTCACCCCGCCGGCCATCACGAAGCGGCGTGGCGTCATCCGTGGACGACACCGGAACGTCTGTTCGACGTCACGTATTTCCAGGAGATCGCTCGCACCGCTGAGGCAGCGAAGTTCGACGGAATCTTCTTCGCCGACGGTCCCGCGTTGCGCAGCGACGTCGAGCATGGTCCCGCAGGGACGTTGGAGCCGATCACCTTGTTGACGGCCATTGCAGTGGCGACCGAGCGGATCGGATTGATCGCGACGGCGTCGACCACGTACTACGAGCCGTACAACCTGGCTCGGCTGTTCGCCTCGCTCGACCACATCTCCAACGGACGCGCGGGGTGGAACATCGTCACCACCGGCACCGATCTGGCAGCAGCCAACTTCGGGCTGGCCAAGCATCCGGATCACGGTGACCGGTATTCGCGTGCACGGGAATTCGTCGACGCGGTGGTGCGGCTGTGGGACAGCTGGGAGGACGACGCGATCAGTCTGGACCGCGAGAGCGGAATCTACGCGGACAGAAACAAGATTCACGAGATCAACTACGTCGGGCGGCATCTGCGGGTGCGGGGGCCGTTCAACGCACCGCGAACGCCGCAAGGATACCCAGTGCTGGTGCAGGCCGGTGCGTCCAACGACGGTCGCGCGTTTGCCGGTCAGTACGCAGAGGCGATTTTCACAGCGCACCAGAGACTTTTCGACGCTCAGGCGTTCTACACCGACATCAAGTCGAGGGCTGCTCAGTTCGGCCGCAACCCCGATCACGTCAAGATCCTGCCCGGAATCAGCCCGTTCATCGGTGACACCGAGGAGCAGGCGAAGGCGCTCGAGCAGGAGTTCAACGAGTTGACTTCGCCGGAGTACGGGCTCGCGCAACTCGGTACACTCACCGGGACCGATGTTCGGAATCTGGAACTGGATGCACCGGTACCCGTCGAATTGTTCGCGGCTGCAGGGGATGTCACCGACAACAAGCAAAGCAGATTGCAGGTGATCGCGGGGATCGTCGAGCGCGAGCGTCCGACGGTTCGTGGTCTGCTTCGTCGATTGGCGGGTGCGCGCGGACATCGGGTTTTTGCCGGAACCGCCGAGCAGGTGGCCGACACGATCGAGGAATGGTTCACCAGCGGTGCTGCCGACGGATTCAACGTCATGCCACCGTACTACCCGGGTGGACTCGAGATCTTCACCGAGCGAGTGGTCCCGATCCTGCAGGATCGCGGCCTGTTCCGGACCGAATACCCGGGTACGACGCTTCGCGATCATTTCGGTTTGCCGAGGCCCGAGAGCCAGTTCTCGGGTAGTACGTCCGCAGTGCAGTAGGCCCGCTTCACGTTGCCAATAATGACAACGGTTATCATTAAGGGATGAAGCAGCTACCGGTAACCGTGCTGTCCGGATTTCTGGGCGCAGGCAAGACCACACTCCTCAACCACATCCTCGCCAACCGTGACGGTCGACGCGTCGCCGTCATCGTCAACGACATGAGCGAGATCAACATCGACGCGGCCCTTGTCGCGGGCCAGGGCCACCTCGATCGCACGGAGGAGAAGTTGGTCGAGCTGACCAATGGATGCATCTGCTGCACATTGCGTGAGGATCTGATCGACGCCGTTGGCGCTCTGGCGCGAGAAGGACGGTTCGATCAGTTGGTGATCGAGTCCACCGGCATCGCCGAACCGATGCCGGTGGCAGCGACCTTCGACTGGGAATTCGAGGACGGTTTCAGCCTCGGCTCGCTCGCGAAGCTCGACACGATGGTGACGGTGGTGGATGCGTCGACTTTCCTCGGTGAGCTGGCAAAAGGCGAACGACTCGACGAGCGCAACCTCGAAGCCGGGGAGGGGGACGGACGCAGCATCTCCGATCTCCTGGTCGATCAGGTGGAGTTCGCCGACGTCATCTTGCTGAACAAAACCGACCTGGTGAGTCCGCGGGCGGCAGGAACCGTCGAGGCAACGCTCCGCAGGCTCAACCCCACCGCTCAACTGATTCGGACGGACCACGGAAAAGTCACCCTCGATCGCGTCCTCGAAACCGGTCTCTACAACCCGGAACTGGCTGCGCAGGTACCGGGCTGGGACGAGGAACTGGCCGGTGGGCACACCCCGGAAACGGAGGAATACGGAATACGAAGCGTCACGTATCGCGCCTCGCGACCATTTCATCCGGCGCGTCTCGAGGCTGCGCTCGGTCAGTTCGCCGGACTCCTGCGAAGCAAGGGTTTCTGCTGGATCGCCAGCCGGCCCGAATTCGCCGCTATCTGGTCGCAGGCAGGCCCCAACCTCGTCATCGAACCGGCTCAACTGTGGGCGTCGGCGGCGGAGGTGCCGGGACAGGAGATCGTGTTCATCGGAGTGAAACTCGACCAGTCGGCGCCGTCACGAATCCTCGATCCGGCTCTGCTGACCGATGACGAACTACGCGAAGGATCGCGGGCCTGGACTCACTACGAGGATCCGCTGCCGGCGTGGGACCAGAGCCACCTGCACTGAGAAGACATCTTCTAGTCGAGGACTTCTTCGACCTCGACGTCTTCGGCCGGACGGGCCATCTCCTTGCGGTACTGCCAGATGCCCAACGCGGTACCGATGACCAAGCTGACCATCATCACGATCAGTACGGCGGGCAGCAACCACGGAACACGATCGAGGAACGAGCCACCATAGAAGCCGAGCAGCAATAGCACCGGCGCCCAGATGATCGCGCCGATGGTGCTCGCGATTGTGTAGCGCGTGTGGTTCATCTTGGCCGCGCCCGCGACCATTGGGCACAGAGTGCGCACCCATGGAACCCAACGGGCAATCAGGACCGCCCAGAAACCGTGTTTTTCCAACAAGATGTTGACGCGGTGCAGATTCTTCTCGGTGAAGTACTTGCCGCCCTTACGGGCTTTGATGTGATTGCCGGTCCGGTGGCCGATGACGTACCCGACCTGGTTACCGGCAATAGCGGCAATCATCGCGCCCACCGACAGTGCCCACACGTGGCCTGCACCGGACTCGTGGCCGGCAAGAACGATTCCGGCTGTGATCAGAAGCGAATCACCGGGCAGAAACAATCCGAGAATGATCGCGCACTCGATGAAGACGAACGTGACGACGATGATCCAGACCAACAGAGGCCCGGCAGTCTCGAGCGGGGAGAAACTGCCGGATGCGAGCGTCATCGTCGTCAGTACTTCGCCTCGTTCTGCAATCAGGGGGTGGGGTCTTCGGGGACTGTCACCGTCGAATTGTCCGTAGTGGAAGTATTCGCCGTTTCACCACGTCTCGACGCCAGAATTCGCTTTCCGATTTCGAAGACGATCGGCAGAACCGACACCAGGACGATCAAGATGAAGATGTAGTCGACATTGTCGCGGATGAATTCGATCTGCCCCAGGAGGTAGCCGAGCAAAGTCACGCCGGCACCCCACAGGATGCCGCCGACGATGTTGTAGGTCAGGAACAGTGAGTACTTCATCTTCGAAGCACCGGCGACCACCGGTGCAAAAGTACGCACGATCGGTACGAACCGAGCCAGGATAATGGTGATCGGGCCGTGCTTTTCGAAGAAGGCGTGCGACTCGTCGATGTACTTCTTCTTGAAGAACCGCGCGTCGTCCGTCTTGAACAGGGCAGTTCCGCCCTTGGCGCCTATGTAGAACCCGACTTGGTCGCCCAGAATCGCGGCGATCGGAATTGTCACCAAGAGCACCCACAGAGGTGCGAACGGTTCGATCTCGGTCGACTTGGAAGCCGCGATCAGCCCTGCGGTGAAGAGGAGCGAATCGCCGGGCAAGAGCGGAAACAGCAGGCCTGATTCGATGAAGACCACCAGAAGCAATCCCACCAGAACCCACGTTCCGAAGGAATTCAAGAGGTTCACGGGATCGAGGAAGCCGGGCAGCAAGGCCAGGTTCGTCACGGATTCAGTTGCTGCCTGCACATTCACGGAGGCCAGAGTACCGGCCGAATCTGAGTGTTTCCCACCACCGCAGGTCATCGCGTCGGTGGCGGTGACTGATGCCGGGGTTGTGCGGCGGCCGAGACCGCAAAGAGACGTGACGAGTCGGACTTGCCATACTGCTAGGACCACACGAAGCGCTTTCACATCGCCGAGCGCTCCGAACGACACGTAAATGGAGGACTCCCGCCGTGCCTATCGCAACTCCCGAGGTCTATGCCGAGATGCTTGGTCGGGCCAAGGAGCATTCCTTTGCCTTCCCCGCCATCAACTGTGTCGGCTCCGAATCCATCAACGCAGCCATCAAGGGCTTCGCGGACGCCGGCAGTGACGGCATCATCCAGTTCTCGACGGGCGGCGCCGAGTTCGGTTCCGGTTTGGGCGTCAAGGACATGGTCACCGGCGCTGTTGCGCTCGCCGAGTTCGCACACGTGATCGCGGCAAAGTACGACGTCACCATCGCGCTGCACACCGACCACTGCCCGAAGGACAAGCTGGACACCTACGTGCGTCCGCTGCTCGCGATCTCACAGGAGCGGGTCGACGCCGGCCGTAACCCGCTGTTCCAGTCGCACATGTGGGACGGATCGGCCATCCCGATCGACGAGAACCTGGCCATCGCCAAGGAACTGCTCGCCCTCTCGAAGGCTGCACGCATCATCCTCGAGGTCGAGATCGGTGTTGTCGGCGGCGAAGAGGACGGCGTCGAGGCCGAGATCAACGACAAGCTCTACACCTCGAGTGAAGACTTCGAGAAGACGGTCGATGCTCTGGGCATCGGCGAACAGGGTAAGTACCTGCTCGCTGCCACCTTCGGCAACGTCCACGGTGTCTACAAGCCGGGCAACGTCAAGCTCAAGCCCGAGGTTCTCGAAGAGGGCCAGAAGGTTGCCGCTGCCAAGCTCGGCCTGGCCGCCGGCTCACAGCCCTTCGACTTCGTCTTCCACGGCGGATCGGGATCGCTGAAGTCGGAGATCGAGGATTCGCTGAACTTCGGCGTCGTCAAGATGAACGTCGACACCGACACGCAGTACGCGTTCTCCCGTCCGATCGCCGGACACTTCTTCTCCAACTACGACGGCGTCCTCAAAATCGACGGCGAGGTCGGAAACAAGAAGGCATACGACCCGCGCAGCTACCTCAAGAAGGCCGAAGCAGGCATGACGGCTCGCGTCGTCGAGGCGTGCAACGACCTGAAGTCGGCCGGACGCTCGGTGTCCGCAGGCTGATCGGCTTCACAACTCAGCTTCAGAAAACAAGATGCGCGCCGGCGAAATTCTCGCCGGCGCGCATCTTCTGTTCAGGTGCTTACTTGCTGGGATCGCAAACCTTCCACGTGCCGTCCTGGCGCTCGAGGTCGAACGTGCGCCACGACTGCTCGCCGGTGCTCGGCAAACTTGCCTGCACCTGAGCGATCGCGGTGTCGTCGGTGATGCGGACCGCGTCGACGGCTCCGACCTGCGGAATCGTCTTCTGCGCGACGGCATTGTCGTGAACCTGAGCGAACGCCGCGTCCGGAATGGTGCGGTAGTACTCGCCCAGCGCTCCACACGTCGACGTTCGCAGAGTTGCCAGATCGCCGGTTTGCAGTGCGTCGACGTACGTCGAGATGGCGGTCTGGACCTGAGCTTCAGGTGAGCTTTCACCGCTACCGCTGTTGGACGAGACGAAGACCGCGATGCCGATTGCCGCGAGGACGGCGACGCCTGCCGCTGCTGCTGCGATATACCAACCCTTGCCGCTGCGCTTGGTCTTTTCCGGCGCGGCGGGCTCGATGCGAGTCGGCATCGGCTGGGCCGGAGGTGGGGTTGGCGCGACGCCTACCCGCTGAGGCGCGGCGCGCTGCGGCGGTGGTGTCGGAGCTCGAGGTGGTGTCGGAGCTTGCCGGGATGTTGGTGTCGGCTGCGCGACTTTCGGAATCGCGACGGTTGGCGCACTCGCTGCCGTGCCTTCGCCGTCCGCCTTCGGCGCCTTGACTCCGGCGTCCGCCTTCGGCGCCTTGACTCCGGCGTCCGCCTTCGGTGCCGTCGAGCCCTTGCCTGCCTTCTGAATCGCCACAGTCGCAGGTTCGGTCGGAACCGACTTCTCCGGCGCACCGTTCGGGGCTGCGCTCTTTTTCGAGTTGTCGTCTTTCGAGTCCGGCACGGGTAACCCTTCGGTCTTATGCAGCAATGACCATGTCAGGGTAACGACCGGTATGTAGCCTGCATAACTCCCACCGTCGGCGAGGCGGTCCTGTGGCGGAAAGGTGTAGCGGGCACAATGAGCGCATGACCCAATTCGGTGACCTGCTCGGACCCAAGCCCACTCTGCTTCCCGGCGACGACGACGCGGAATCGGCACTGCTCAACCACGCTGACCCGGCCCAGGTCGCGGCCGACCATCCCACTGCCTCCATCGCGTGGGCCTACCTCGCCGAGGCTGCCCTGGACAAGGGCGAAACCATCACTGCCTACGCCTACGCGCGTACCGGCTATCACCGCGGACTCGATCAACTACGCCGTAACGGTTGGAAGGGTTTCGGCCCCGTGCCCTACAGCCATGAACCGAACCGTGGCTTCTTGCGTTGCGTTGCTGTCCTGGCCAAGGCCGCGAAGACGATCGGTGAGGCCGACGAGTACGCGCGTTGCCTCGATCTGCTCGAAGACTGCGATCCCAACGCCGCCGAAGCGCTTGGCCTCGGTTAGCAGTTTCCGTCCGAGCCGGGCCGGCATCAAGGACCGTGCTCGCAAATCGGTGCGTCGGCTTCAGACGTCGGCGCTACCGATCATTCAATGTGCCTTGGCGGCCGGATTGGCGTGGTGGGTTGCCACTACGGTGATCGGGCACCATGCGCCGTTCTTCGCGCCGATTGCCGCCGTGGTCTCGCTCGGTCTGTCGCTGGGTGCCCGGTTGCGGCGCTCGTTCGAGTTGGTTGCGGGCGTCACGGTCGGTATCGGAATCGGTGACCTGATCATCTCCGGTATCGGGAGCGGACCGTGGCAGATCAGTTTGGTCGTCGTGCTGGCGATGTCCGTCGCGGTGCTTCTGAACAGCGGGCCGATTTTCTCGATGCAGGCCGGAAACTCGGCAGTGCTGGTGGCGACGCTGATTCCACCGGGTGGCAGCGGCGGGCCCGATCGCATGATCGATGCCCTGGTTGGTGGTCTGGTGGGCATCGCGGTTGTCGCGATCATCCCCACCCATCCTGTCCGACGCGCACGCAAGGATGCTGCGTCGATTCTCGGAACAGCTTCCGAGGTACTGCAATTGGTGGCAGACGGCCTTGTTGCGAACGATCCGGACCCGATCGTGAAGGCGCTCCAGAAGGCGCGCGCAACCCAAGGTGCCATCGATGGCTTGCGCACCAACCTCCTCGGCGGGCGAGAGATCAGCCGAATCTCCCCGCTGTATTGGAACAGTCGACCGCGCCTCGAAAGGCTTATGGCGACAGCCGATCCCATCGACAATGCGTTGCGCAATATCAGAGTGCTCGCGCGTCGTTCGCTGACGTTGGTCAGGGACGACGAGATTCTCGATCCCCGTTTGGTGGCTCAGGTCGAGCGCTTGTCGAAAGCCGTCGAAGTGCTGAAGGACATGATCCTGGCGGAGCCGGGGGAGCAGCCCGATCAAGCCGAGGCAGCGCGTGTCCTGCGCTCGGTGGCCAAGGAATTGAAACCGGCGATAGTCGAGAACGCGGGCCTGTCCTCGACGGTGGTGTTCGCCCAGATTCGATCGTTGGTGGTCGACCTCTTGCAGGTTGCAGGCATGAAGCGCATCTCGTCGATCGCCACTCTGCCGCCGACCGTGCCGCATCCAGCGTACGAGCCGGATCACTGACCTCTGCCCTTTCCCGCTCACTGAGCAACTCATTGTATGTATGCGAATGTATGCATATGCTCTGAGAAGGACTTGGGAGGGAACAGGACAAATGGGAGCAGGGCACGGCCATTCACATGGCCACTCGGCAGCAGATTCGGTCGGCGTAGGACCGTCACCGCAGCGCATCAGAAAAATGGCGATCGCACTTGCGATCCTCGTTGCGTTCCTCGTGCTCGAAGCCACGGTCGGCATCCTGATCAACTCGTTGGCTCTGCTTGCCGACGCCGGTCACATGCTCACCGACGTGGTGGGTATGGCGATGGGCCTGACGGCATTGCTACTCGCGAAGAAGGGCAGCACCACCGCGGCCAGGACCTTCGGTTGGCATCGCGCCGAAGTGTTGACCGCCATGGCTAACGCCGTGATGCTGCTGGCCGTCGCGGCCTGGGTCTTCTACGAGGCAATCGGCCGGATCGGTAACGAACCCGAGATCCCGGGCGGCGCCCTGATCATCACTGCGGCTGCCGGTCTGGCCGCGAACATCGTCGTGATGCTGATGCTGCGCGGCGACTCCAAGGACAGCCTGGCCGTGCGCGGCGCCTACCTCGAAGTGCTCGCCGACGCCGTCGGTAGCGTCGGCGTTCTGATCGCCGGTGGCCTTGTCCTGCTGTTCAATTGGACGTGGGCGGACGTCGTCGTCGGTGTTCTCATCTCGCTGTGGGTGGTGCCGCGTGCGATCAAATTGGCCGCAGCATCGCTGCGCATTCTGACGCAGGCATCGCCGGCCGACGTCGACGTCGAAGCGGTCGAGGCCGACCTGGCTGCGCTGCCGAGCGTGATGGGTGTTCACGACCTACACGTCTGGACGCTTACCACCGGAATGGATGTCGCGACGGTCCACCTGACCAGTGACGCGAATTCGTCGAACGTTCTGGAATCCGCGCGTACCGTCCTCGAGAGTCACGGTCTTTCCCACGCCACTGTCCAGGTGGAATCGTGTGCCAACGGCGAGCACTGCGAGAAGAACGTCACTTGGTGAAGCGGGTGATCTCCTTGCCCGGCTTCCAGAGGTCTACGTACATGTGCTCGTCGTCGACAGTCGTGTGCACCACCTCGTCGATGTCGAGGGCAAAGAGGTGCAGGGGTTTCGGAACGTCGTAGGTGTAGCTTGCCAGCACGGCTTCGAACTCGTCGCCGGTCACTTCGCGTGCAATTCCGGCGATCTTGGCATCGCCACCTTCCATCGTGTGCTCGCCGGGATTGCTGTGGAGGGCGTAGCGCCCGTCACGGATGAGGTCCTTCGCCTTGAGTGCACCGAACATCGAACCGAGCACCAGACGCCCGTCGAGGATTTCGACTTCGGTGCCGCTGACCCTCGGTGAACCATCCTTGCGCAGCGTTGCGAGGACGTGATGCTTGTGGGCCTTGAATCGTGATTGGACCGCGTCGGCGAGGGCGGGAACTTCTTCGGAGAACTGCTTCCAGGTGACCATGACGGTCATTGTGCACCCCTATTCCTGACAAGTTCTGTCAGTGATTCTCGGTAATGTTCGCGTCATGAGATCCGCGCGGTTGCTCCAACTCATGTTGCGTTTGCAGGGCAGTCGTGGCGTCGTTGCCGATCAGTTGGCCGACGAGTTCGGTGTGTCGGTGCGAACGATCTACCGCGACATGGCCTCGTTGTCGGCTGCCGGCGTGCCGATCTGGACCGAGAGCGGACCGGGTGGTGGCATTCGTCTGCTCGACGGTTGGCAGTCCAAGCTGTCCGGCATGACGGACGACGAGACGTCCGCACTCATGCTGTTGGGCGTGCCGTCCATCGCTGCGGATCTCGGGCGATCCGACGCCGTCGGTTCTGCGGGGGCCAAACTGCTGCGCACCCTGCCCGGTCCGCTGCGCGAGAGCGCGCGCTTGTGGCAGGACCGCATCCTGGTGGACGTCCCCGGCTGGTTCGGCGGAGTCGAAGACATCTCAGGTCTTCCGATCGTCACATCCGCTGTGCTCGACTCGCGTCGGCTGCGCTTCGCCTACCGCGATCGCGAGCGGACGGTCGAACCGCTGGGTCTGGTCATCAAAGCCGGTGTTTGGTACCTGGTGGCGGGGATGAACGGTCGAACGCTGTCGTTTCGTGTCGGCCGCATCAAAAATGCGGTGGTAGAAGATGATTCGTTCACCCGGCCGGTGGATTTCGATCTGCCGTCGTGGTGGGCTGCGTCGATGGCCGAGTTCGACCGGTCGCTGCTTCGTTTCGACTGCCAGGTGCGGTTGTCACCAGAGGGCAGGCGCCGGCTCCCCGACGTGGTGGGCGAGCTTGCGGCTGCTGTCGACGTGGGACCCGAGGACGACGACGGATGGGTGGGCGCCGGGCTGAAACTCGAGAGCGAAGCCGTCGCGCTCTCACAGTTGATCGGGCTGGGAGCCGACGTCGAGGTGCTCGAACCCTCGTCCTTGCGTGAAGGGATGCGCACCGTGGCGGAGCAGATGGTGCTCCGCCACAGGTAGGCGATCAGGCCGTCGCAGAACGCTTTGCGAGCAGGCGGGTGATACCCAGTTGAGCTGCGACGATGATGGCGCCAACCACCAGGCCCAGCGCTGCCGAGGCAAGGGTGTTGACGATCCACGCCAGTACGCCACCGACTCCGGCGATGTCACTGACTGCTTCTTCCCCGTGATGAACGGCGTCGTACAGCGGGTGGAAGCCCAGTTCGTCGATGCCGACCAACAAGATGTGGCCACCGACCCACAGCATCGCGGCGGTACCCACCACCGAGAGCACCGACATCACGTGAGGCATACCGCGAACCAGTCCACGGCCGACCTTGTGGGTGAAGCCCGACGACGTCTCGGCGATTTTCAAGCCGATGTCGTCCATCTTCACGATCAGTCCGACGACGCCGTAGACGACCACGGTGATGACCACGGCGACGACGGCAAGAATTACCAACCGGCTCCAGAAACCTTCGCCCGCGATGGTGTTGAGTGCAATCACCATGATCTCGGCGGACAGGATCAGGTCGGTGCGGACAGCACCCGAAACCACGGCCTCTTCGTCGCGAGGGTGCTCGTCGGCCGTTTCGTGGTGATCACCGTGGCCGAATATCGCACCCCAGATCTTGTGCACTGCTTCATAGCTGAGGTAGCAGCCACCGACCATCAACAGTGGTGTCAGGAGCCAGGGAAGGAACTGACTGAGCAGCAGAGCGATCGGCAGGATGATCAGCAGCTTGTTGCGCAGCGATCCGATGGCGATGCGCTTGATGATCGGTAGTTCGCGCTCGGCCGCGAGTCCACGGACGTACTGCGGTGTGACGGCTGCGTCGTCGATGACGACACCCGCAGCTTTGGCGGTCGCCTTACCGGTTGCTGCGGCGACGTCGTCGATCGAGGCGGCTGCCATACGAGCCAGGGCCGCGACGTCGTCGAGCAGGGCGAAGAGTCCGCCGGCCATCACAGACCTCCAGTGGAATCAGTGGAAAAAGGTGGCCGGACCGAACCGGTGACGCAGTTACTTGATCGCACGAGGTCTCTATCCATGATCGTCGTAGGTGAGGTCAGGTCACCTGGAACGATACCGGGGGCTTCCGTCAGGGACGACCTTGCTCGGTCGGTTGCCCTTCGTCACGAAAGGTCTTCCCGACCCGGTGCTCGCATGTAAGACTGCACAGAAGATCGATCGAAACGGGGCACTATGCGTGAACCAGACACTGCACAGGTCGCCAAGACTTTCGACGCAATGGCGGCGCACTACGACCGACAGATCGGGCGCTTCGAACGCTTTGTGCTCGGTGACGCCCGGAAATGGGCTGTGGACCAGGCGCATGGCCGCGTGGTCGAGATCGCCGTGGGTACCGGGCTGAACCTGCCTCTCTACGGGGATGACGTCGATTACGTCATCGGCGTGGATATCTCGAGTGCGATGCTCGATCAGGCCAGGGTCAAGGTCTCCGAGGGGGTGAAGACCGAAGTCGACCTACGTCTCGGAGACGTGCAAGCACTCGATGTTCCCGACGAGTGCGTGGACACGTTGGTGTCCACGTACGCCTTTTGTACGATCCCCGATCCGGACCGAGTTGCGAGCGAAGCATTTCGGGTCCTGGTGCCTGGTGGTCGATTCGTTCTCGCCGAGCACGGGCCGAGCAAGAACGTTGTTGCTCGTGCGTTGATGAAGGCAGTGGAACCGCTTTTTGTTCGGTTCGGAGCTGATCACCTCACTCGCGAACCGGTGGCATACCTCGAAAACGCCGGTTTCCTGATCGACGAGGTGCAGCGCAGCGGACGGGGCGGAATCGTATTTCGGGTGGTGGCGAGGAAGCCGGATCCCGAATGGACGGCGCTCGGTCACTGATGTCCGAATGGACGGCGCTCGGTCACTGATGTCCGAATGGACGGCGCTCGGTCACTGATGTCCGAGCGCCGTGCATGGAGTTGGCTCAGCCCAGACGCTCCAGGATGGTCGCGTTGGCCAACCCACCTGCCTCACACATGGTCTGGAGCCCGTAGCGCGCGCCGCGCTGTTCCATCGCGTTGACCAGAGTGGTCATGATCCGCGTTCCACTGCCGCCCAGCGGGTGGCCGAGCGCGATGGCGCCGCCGTGGACGTTCACTTTGGACAGATCGACGCCGGTGTCCGCTGCCCACGAGAGGACCACTGGGGCAAAAGCCTCGTTGACTTCGAACAGATCTATGTCCGAGACCGTCAACCCCGCACGGGCCAGGACCTTCTGGGTAGCAGGGATGACCGCGGTGAGCATGTACAGCGGATCGTCGCCGGCGACGGCGAAGCTGTGCACTCGTGCCTTCGGTGTGAGGCCGAGTTTCGCGGCGATCTCACTGGTCGTGATCATCACCGCTGAACTGCCGTCCGAAAGCGGGCTGCTGTTTCCCGCGGTGATGGACCAGTCGATCTGTGGGAATCGCTCTGCGTAGTAGTCGGATTCGAAGGCGGTCCGTAGGCCGGCAAGGGTCTCGACCGTGGTGCCGGGGCGGATCGCTTCGTCGATCGAGAGTTGCGGGAGAGTGACGAGTTCCTTGGTGAAGTAGCCACTTTCGGTTGCCAGCGCGGCTTTCCGGTGACTCGACGCCGAGAACTCGTCCAGTTGGGTGCGGCTCAGTTCCCACTTGGCGGCAATCAATTCGGCGCTGATGCCCTGCGGTACCAGACCGTCCGGGTAACGCTCTTCAAAACCTACCCCGAGTGACTCGCGCCCGACGCTGCTCGAGCCCATCGGCACTCGGCTCATCGACTCGACTCCGGCAGCGACGACGATGTCGTATGCTCCGGCGATGACGCCCTGAGCAGCAAAATGAACCGCTTGTTGGCTACTTCCACACTGCCGGTCGACAGTGGTTCCCGGAACCGACTCCGGGTAGCCGGCGGCGAGAAGGGCAGTGCGAGTGACATTCTGGCTCTGATCGCCGACTTGGCTGACCGCGCCGCCGATGACGTCGTCGATCAGTGCGGCATCGATTCCGGTTCGCTCGACCACCGCTTTCAGGCTGTGAGCGAGCAGGTCGACGGCATTGATGCCGTGCAGTGCGCCGTTAGCCTTTCCCTTGCCGATCGGAGTGCGAACGGCTTCGACGATAACTGCGTCTCTCATGACAAATTCCTTTCAGAGATGGCGGATTCAGCGGGGACAACTGGGGTGGGTGAAGTAGCCGGGGTCATTCCCAGCGATGCCAGTGCAGAGGCGAGCGCGACAGCGAAGATCACCCACCAGGCCTGACGGAAAGTGTCAGGGGCGACGGAGGAGCCGAGAACCGCGATCAGAACGCTCACGCCGAGAACGGTTCCGATCTGTCGGCTCATGCTGACGATTGCGCTACCGGTGGCTGATCGGGCCGGCGCCAGATCTGCGGTGGCCTGGGACAGAATGGTCGGGAGGGCAAGGCCGACGCCGATTCCGGCGATGATCCAGCCCGGCAGGAGTCCGGTCGCGTAGTTGGGCGTTGAATCAACCGAGACGAGGACCAACACCGTTCCGACGGCCCACAGAATGCTGCCGAGTGCGGCGACGAGTCCGGCCGAGTACCTGCGCGACAGCGATCCCCCGGCGATCGCGAACAGCGGAACCAGAAGCGGGCCCGGCGAGACGGCGAAGCCGGTTCGCAATGCCGAGTATCCCCAAACTTCTTGCAGCCAGAGGATGTTCGAGAGCAGGCCGGCAGCAAATGCCGCGCTGAACAGGATGGCGGTGACGTTGGACCAGGCAAACGAGCGGATCTTCAGAAGGTCGGGAGCAATCAAGGGAGTGCGATGGCGAGAGTTGCTCCACCAGAACGAGAGTAGGGTGACGGCGGCGACGGCGAAGGCCATCAGAACGCGGCTGTCGGTCCATCCCCAGTCCGGACCCTGGACGAGAGCGAGTGCAAGAGAGCCGATTCCGACCGTGAGAAGGGCAGCGCCGACGAAGTCGATTCCGGCATCGGGGTCTTTATGCGTCGTGTCCGGTACGAGCCGGACTGCCAAATAGAGCAACACGATCCCTACCGGAACGTTGATCAGGAAGACCCAGCGCCACGACGCCTCGACGAGAATGCCGCCCACGACGGGGCCGAATGCCGCGGCAGCCGCACCGGCCGCCGCCCAGATGCGCACGCCGGATTGACGTTTCGCAGCCGGGAGGGCACTGATCAGGAGGCCGAGGCTGGCCGGGGTGAGCGCCGCGGCGCCGACCGCCTGGACGATGCGGAATGCCACCAGCGCCCACAATGAGGGGCTAAAAGCGCAGGCGGCGCTGGCGAGGGTGAACAGTGCGAGGCCGGCGATGAAGGCGCGCTTGTGTCCGATCCTGTCCGCCCAGCGTCCGAGGGGGATCAACAGCGCGGCGTAGACGATCGCGTAGCTGTTGAGGATCCAACTGAACTCGCCGAGCGAGTGACCCGGGTAGCTCTTGGCGATGTCGCCGAAGGCCACGTTGACCACAAAGAGGTCGAGGCTGGCGACGAACGGCGCCCCCGACAGTATTGCGAGGAGGGGTCCGGTCCGCACCGGCTGGCTATGAAGTTCCATAGTCAGCAATCTAGACTCTGGCTATGGTTATGGCAAGCCAGGGGGTATGGTGAAACCCATGGACGCTGTACGACTGACTGGGGTGCTCGAAGATCGCGACGCCTGGCGGGCCACGCATTGTTCGATCGGGCGGGCTATGGAAGTGGTCGGCACTCGCTCCGCAATGCTGATTTTGCGAGAGGCCTACTACGGCACAACTCGTTTCGACGACTTTGCGTCGCGGGTCGGCATTACCGAGGCGGTGGCGTCGGCGAGGCTGAAGGAACTCACGGAGGCGGGCCTCTTCGAGCGTGTGCCGTACAAGGAGCCTGGAAAGCGGACGCGGCACGAGTACGTGCTCACCGAGAAGGGTCGTGACCTGCTGCCGGCGGTTCTCGCGCTGATGCAGTGGGGGGACAAGTACCTGCACGGAGGAAAGGGTGGACCGCTGGCGGTGGCGGACGACGCTACCGGTGAGCGCGTTCGCGTCGAGGTGCGCAGCGAGTCGGGGCGTGAAGTGCCGCTCGGCGAGTTGCGCGTCTCTGTCAACGAATCGCGTGGACGTCGGCTCGAATAGCGATGCATTTCAACAGCTCTCGAGTTTTTCGGTCTTCTTGAAGTTGTCCGTTGTGTCTCTGGTTATCGAAAGTTTGTTCGATTAGACTTTGGGCATGGACAGTCGGGATGCGTGGCAGCTGGATGGTGAGGACCTCAAGAGTGAGGTTCTGGATCTGGTGCGTGTCCGGCACGAGTTGCAGTCGCGGATGGTGTTGCTGATCGTGGAGATGTTTTCCCGGGAGGTTCTCGGTGGGAAGGGTTTTCGGGCGATCGCGCAGTGGTTGCATGATTCGACGAATCTGGAGATCGGTGAGTGCAGCTTACTGGTCGGGTTGGCGCGGTTGTTGATGCTCGAACCTGTTGTCGCGGATGCGTTTCATCGTGGTGACGTGGATGCGTTGAAGGCCCGGCAGGTGGCGTCGTTTTGTCAGCATCCGCCGAAGAACATGACCCCGGCGGATGTGGACAAAGCTCGCGGGATCTTGTTGGGGTTGGCGTCGAAGAACATTGCCGATTGTGATGCGGTGCGGGCGGCGATTCGGCGGATCGAGAAGCAGTACGGAAACCGCGAGGATGGCGTTCCGGTGGGTGAGGATTCGGAGCGTAACGAGTTCTATGCCTCGAAAGGCTTGTACGGGCGCGTCACGGTGAAAGGTGATCTGGACGCGGTCAACGGTGCCCGGTTGATCACGTTGTTGTCGAGCCTGTCGGCGCCGACGCCGGAGAAGGACGGCGTCAAAGACACTCGCACTCCGGCACTACGACGTGCGGATGGGTTCTGTGAGTTGTTGCGGCGGTACGAGCGGGCGGGACTGGGTCCGATCGAGGGCGGCGTGAAACCACACATCACGGTCACCGCCAGCGCGAAAGACATGACCGATATGCAGGCCTTGAAGGACTTGCTGCCGTCCACCGAGGAACTCGGGTACGCGTGGGCGGATTGGGCGGGCCCGATCAGCATCGACACCGCACGGATGCTCGCCTGCGACTGCACCGTCACCCGGATTCTGTTGGATGAAAATGGTGTTCCGCTCGACTGCGGCAAGGAAGTAAGAACCGCGACGGTTCCGCAAAGGCGAGCGTTGACGGTGCGTGATGGTGGGTGCGCGTTTCCAGGGTGCGGGACACCGTCGGGGTGGTGCGATGCCCACCATATTGTTCACTGGGGTGATGGTGGCCCAACGGATCTCGACAATCTGATCTTGTTGTGCGGTCATCATCATCGGACGCTGCACCACACCGAATGGCGGGTGGAGATCGGCCAGGATCGGAAGGCGGTGTTCTACCCACCGATGTCGATTGATCCGTTCCAGCAGCCGATCGGCGGGAACAGTCCACCCACCGCGGCCTGAACCGAAGCAACTCAAGACGCGAGCACCGGGGCACAGTCGTGCTCCGGTGCTCGAGCCTGCGTTCTGGAGTCTTGGTGGCTGGGAGTCAGCTCAGTGACTTCTTGAACCCGACATGGGAGGCGACAAATCCGAGTCGCTCGTAGAAGTCGTGAGCTTCCTTGCGAGTTTGATCCGAGGTGAGCTGTGCCAGGAAGGCACCGCGCCGGGCACCTTCTTCGCAGGCCCAGCGGATCATCGAACTGCCGATGCCCTTGCTGCGGAAATCCTCGTGCACGCGAACGGCTTCGATCTGCAGTCGCGTCGCGCCCATCCGGCTCATACCCGGAATGAAGGTCAATTGCATTGTGCCGATTACAGCGTCGCCGACAAGAACTGTGACGAGGAGTTGCGCCGGATCCTCGTCGATTCGCTTGAACGCGTCCTCGTAGATCATTCGGGCCTCGGGGTTGGTCGTCTCCCGAGTGCTCCCGATCGGGTCGTCGGCGAGCAAGTCGATCAGTGCTTCCACGTGTCGAATCTCGGCCCGCGTGAGGGTGTACTCCACTCCGCCGGACTGAAATGACGTCGCAATCATCGATGCTCTCCTGAAGAAGAATGAATGTCTGAAATGTCAGACTCTCACGAGTCTCCTCCAGCACACTCGATCACGTCCAGAAACGCATGAGGGCGTTACCGAGCATGGCGTAGTAGTCGGACACACCGCTCAGTTCGAAGATCCAGTAGATCGCGTCGAAGAAGACGACATTGATTTGCGGGACAAACAGGAGCGCAACCAACAGGAGTAGCCCGTACGGCTTGAACTGTTCGAGTTGGTGTCGTGTGTTGGGTGCGAGGTACGGCTCCAGCGCGTTGTAACCGTCCAGACCGGGGACGGGGAGCAGGTTCAAGACTGTTGCCATGACCTGTAGGAACGCCAGAAAACTGAGGCCAGCCCAGAACGTCAGGTGCTCGGTCCCTGAGCCGTACGCACGTATGACGACGAGGAGGATCACCGCGGCGACGGCGTTCGTGAACGGACCGGCGAGCGATATTCGCGCCTGCACCTTGGGCGGGAACATCCCGGTGCGCAGGTACACGGCGCCGCCCGGAAGCCCGATGCCGCCCAACGCGATGAACAGCACCGGCAACCCGATCGAGAGCATCGGATGGCTGTACTTGAGCGGGTTGAGTGTCAGATAGCCACGAGCCTCGACGTCAGTGTCTCCGTGACGCCACGCCAGATACGCATGGGCGAACTCGTGCAAGCACAGCGTGACCACCCAGCCGGCAACCACGAGGACAAAAACACCCGCGCGGCCCGCGATGGAACCCCACGTCGAGTTCCAAGCGACGACTCCGGCAATGACGGTGACGGCAACGACGCCGAGGAAGACGGGGCTGGGTCGAACCGCCGACCGTGCTGCTCCGGTTCTCACCTGACCAACAACCAAGTCTTGTCGTGCCGGTAGAAGGTCGAACGCTTGAGATCGCGCGGGTTGGGCACACCGTCGCGAACCAGGCGAGCTGCGGGCGATCCCAGCTGAATTGCACGGCCTTCGAGCCAGCGTCGTCCGCTCCAACGACTCTTACGATCGACAGATGCCTTGATGCCGGGGAGCTTGGGGCTCGGCACGATCCGGATACCGGGGACTGTGCCGGAGAACAGTTTGTGGTCGTCGACGTAGGCCTCGCCGATCAGTTCAGCGGCATCGGCCGGGCCTGTGACCGTTGCTGCGCCGACCAACGCGATTCCGGCATCGTCACGAATGAGCGGCACGGTGTGGACTGTGCCTTTCAACGCCGTGCGCGCAGCCCGTGCACCAGTCGCGAGTTTGTACGCGTCGGTCGCATCGGACCTGTTCTCGGTGACGTAGGCGAGTTCGACGTGGAGTCGCTCGAGTCGCATCAACCGCGTCAATGCAGCGGCAAACGCGCCGTCGTTGCCCACGACGATCAAGCGCGGCTCCGTCACGACCTGCAGTTGGGACAGTGCCTCGTCGAAGTCTTGCTTCTCCGGAAGCTCGGGGACAGTGAACGACGTGAGTTCACCCAGGGGGAGTGGAACCGGCGAATCGCCACATTTGAGCACCACAGGGGTCAAAGCCACTCCTAGCTCGATCAGACTTCTTCTCGGGTAGTGGGACCTCGCCACCCTTCCCCGAAATGGCCGTCCGAATCACTGCCGACGATCTTAGTGCGAGTGTCTGTGTCGACTCGCAATCGTGATGGTCACCGGCCAAATTCTGGACCGTCAGGTCTGGTCTGGTGCTCTGGGCTAGACTGCTCCTTCGGTCACTGCAACAGTTCGGCGCTGCATCATGTGCGCGGAAGCCAGGCAGTACCAATGCGGCGGGACAACTGCTGCACGTCGACCGTAGGAGACAACGTCATGCCGGCAATCGTCCTGATCGGCGCCCAGTGGGGCGACGAAGGTAAGGGCAAAGCTACAGATCTACTGGGCGAGCAGCTTCAGTGGGTCGTGCGATACCAGGGCGGTAACAACGCCGGACACACCGTGGTTCTGCCGAACGGTGACAAGTTCGCACTGCACCTCATCCCGTCCGGAATCCTCACCCCCGCCGTCAACAACGTCATCGGTAACGGTGTCGTCGTCGACCCGGGTGTGTTGTTGACCGAATTGGCAGGACTGGAAGAGCGCGGCGTGGACACGTCCCGCCTGCTGCTTTCTGCTGATGCGCACCTGATCATGCCGTACCACGTGGCCATCGACAAGGTCACCGAACGCTTCCTGGGAGCGAAGAAGATCGGCACGACCGGCCGCGGTATCGGCCCGTGCTACCAGGACAAGATCGCCCGTGTCGGTGTCCGTGCCGCGGACGTCCTTGACGAGAAGATCCTGACCCAGAAGGTCGAAGCAGCACTCGAATTCAAGAACCAGGTGCTGGTCAAGATCTACAACCGCAAGGCACTCGACCCGCAGCAGGTCGTCGACGAGGTACTGACGCAGGCCGAGGGTTTCAAGCACCGCATCTCGGACACGCGCCTGGAACTCAACCTCGCCCTCGAGCGCGGCGAGACCGTTCTGCTCGAAGGTTCGCAGGGCACTCTGCTGGACGTCGACCACGGCACGTACCCGTACGTGACCTCCTCCAACCCCACTTCGGGTGGCGCGGCAGTCGGTTCGGGAATCGGTCCCACCAAGATCACCACGGTCCTCGGAATTCTGAAGGCGTACACGACGCGTGTCGGTTCCGGCCCGTTCCCGACGGAGTTGTTCGACGATCACGGCGCATACCTGGCCAAGCAGGGCGGCGAGGTCGGCGTCACCACCGGACGCGCTCGTCGCACGGGATGGTTCGACGCGGTCATCGCGCGTTACGCGACGCGCGTCAACGGCATCACCGACTACTTCCTCACCAAGCTGGATGTGCTGAGCAGCCTCGACACCGTGCCGATCTGTGTCGCGTACGAGGTGGACGGTGTCCGTCACGACGAAATGCCGATGTCGCAGAGCGACATTCACCACGCCAAGCCCATCTACGAAGAGATGCCTGGCTGGTGGGAAGACATCTCGGAGGCTCGCACCTTCGAGGAACTGCCGCAGAACGCGCAGAACTACGTGCTACGACTCGAGGAGCTCTCGGGTGCGTTCATCTCCTGCATCGGTGTCGGCCCCGGCCGCGACGAGACGATCGTCCGGCGCGAGATCGTCCGCTAATTCGACTCCTCGAAATCCCCGTTCCTGCCTGCAGGAACGGGGATTTCGTGTTTCAAGCCAGCTTCGACAGGTGCGCGGTGACGGTCTTCCAATCGGGAAACTCGGTGGTAGGCGTCGATAGCACCGTCGAGTGGGTCCATCCGAGAGAAGATGTGCGGCGCCTCGTCTGGGGACTTTCCAGGCACGCAATAGAGTCCAGTTTTAGGCAACTGGACTGAGATCAGTGAATTCTTCCCCCTGATCACAATCGCACGGAGGTCTGACAGAGTTGTTCTCGCGGTCTGGAGTTGCGTGGTGGAAGATGCCGCCGAGGGGTGCTGCCAGGCGAAACTGCTCGACGCGAATGTAGGTACCTTCACCTTCGGCAGGTGCAAAGAAGTACACGAGTGCCACGAAGAGGCCGATGCCGATGAGGGTTGCGAAGGTAGTCATGGACATATGATCAACTCGACTGGTATTGAAATACATAGCCAAGTTGTCGATACTGGACTGCATGATGACCCGAGTTCTTGGTGCCCGTTCGCTTGCGCGTGATCTCGGGTCCTGGCAGGAAGAGTCCGGACGCAGGCCCGCGTACCGTGCGCTTGCCGACGGTATCCGCCTGCTCGTGCACGACGGCCGCGTTCCGCTCGGCGTCGCGCTGCCCAGTGAGCGCGAACTTGCGACGGTGCTCGAACTCAGCCGGACCACAATCACGTCGTCGTACTCGGTGTTGCGCGACGAGGGGTACCTGATCAGCCGGCAGGGCTCGCGAAGCACGGTGGCCTTACCGGCCGGTGCTCAGCCCAACGGGTTGATGTTCCGCTCCCACCAACCGGGGCCCAGTGGACCCGTCGTCGACCTCAGTTATGCCGCGATGGCTGCTCCCGCGGCGCAAGTCGAACTTGCGTATGCGTCTGCGCTGCGGGAACTTCCGAATTACCTGCCCACGCACGGAATGGAACCGGTCGGGATCGGCGACTTGCGTGACGTGATCGCGCAGCGCTACACAGCACGAGGTCTGCCCACCACCGCCGAACAGATCATGGTGACCTCGGGCGCGCAGCACGCGCTTCGGTTGTTGCTCTCGGTGCTCACCTCGCCCGGCGAGCGAGTGCTGGTCGATCATCCGACGTATCCCAATGCGCTGGAGGCAATTCGGCGAAACGGTGCCCGACCGGTCCCGGTACCGGTCCGACCGGAATTCGCGGCAGCTGGAGCCTGGGACCTCGACGGGATTCGAAGTGCAGCAAGGCAAACCGCTGCCAGAATGGCGTACCTGATTCCCGATTTCCACAACCCGACCGGACTCTGCATGGATTCTGCCGGGCGCGCCGAACTTGCGAAGATCGCGCACGAAACGCGGATGACTCTGGTCGTCGACGAGACAATGGTGGACCTGTGGCTCGACGCACCTCCGCCGGCACCGGTCGCCTCACATGGGCGCGGCGCTGCGAAAACCGAAGTGGTGACGATCGGTTCGACGGCGAAGTCGCTGTGGGGTGGACTGCGTGTCGGCTGGATTCGCGCCGACGCCGCGCTCATCACACAGTTGGTCGGTGCGCGTGCCGCGATCGATCTCGGTACTCCCGTCATGGATCAGCTTGCGGCTGCCTATCTACTAGCCGACGACCGCTCGCTCCTCGAACAGCGTCGCGAAGTTCTGCGCGAACAGCGCGCAGTACTCCTCGGTGCGGTGGCCGAGCGTCTGCCGGACTGGCGCCCCACCATCGGCTCCGGCGGTATGTCGGTCTGGATGCGTATGTCTGCGCCCGTCTCGACGGCATTGGCGGCGGTGGCACCCAACTTCGGAGTGCTCCTCGCTGCCGGCCCGCGTTTCGGCGTCGAAGGCGCGTTCGAACGATTCATCCGCGTGCCGTACGCGCGTTCCCCTGAGGACCTCATTCGCGGCGTTGCATCCATCGCCGCTGCCTACGACACTCTCGCGACGGATCGCGACACGGCCGACCAACGAATGGTCGTCGTCTGAGAACTGGGTACACACACTGAAAGAGGTGTGAAACCAGGAGGTCAGGCATGACGGTCGTAGACGGTACAGGCGCAGCGGGAACCAGTGCGGCGGAGGCGCTGGCAGAACGATTGTTCGCGGCCACACTCGGCGCGTCGGAGCTGCAGGCTGTGTATCTGGGCGACCGGTTGGGCTGGTACCGCGCGCTGAGTGATCACGGCCCGCTCACGTCGACGGAGCTGGCGGACCGGACGGGGACCGTCGAAAGGTATGCGCGGGAGTGGCTCGAGCAGCAGGCCGTGGCCGGATATGTGGAGGTCAATTCGGATGCCAATCGTCGGTACAGCCTGTCGCCGGCCCACGCCGAAGTGTTGGTCGATGACGAAAACCTGAGGTTCCTGACACCGCTGGCGAGGCTGTTCGTCGCGACGACGGGGTCGATGCCACGTCTACTGGACGCCTATCGTCATGGCGGCGGAGTCACGTGGGAATCGATGGGACCCGATGCTCGCGAGGGCCAGGCACTGCTGAACCGGCCGATGTATCTGCAGCAGCTCTGTCAGCAGTTCCTGCCGGTAGTCACCGACCTGCATGCGGTTCTCTCGGACGGCGGGCAGGTCGCTGATCTAGGAATGGGGGAGGGCTGGTCGTCGATCGCGCTCGCCCTCGGCTACCCGAAGATCGAGGTGCACGGTTTCGACGTCGACGCAGCCTCGGTGAACGCCGCCCGTCGTAACGCCCACGATCGCGGGGTCGACGACCGCGTGCATTTCTCTCTGGTCGACGTTGCCGGCCAAGCTCCGGAGACAGGCCGAGCCGATGCCGGGACGTACGATGCCGTCTTTGCTTTCGAGTGCCTCCACGACGTACCGGATCCGGTGGGATTTCTGTCCACGGCTCGGGCGATTGCCCAGCCGGGCGCTCCGGTGATCGTGATGGACGAACGAACAGCGGATGCGTTCGATCCCGAGGCGGGTCCGATCGAGCAATTGCTGTACGGCTTTTCGCTGACCTGTTGCTTGCCGGATAGTCTTTCGCATCCAGGCAGCATTGGCACCGGGACGGTGATGAGACACTCGACTCTCGAAAGCTATGCCAAGGCAGCAGGTTTCGAGCGGGTGGACGTGCTGCCGATCGAGCACGAGATGTTCAGGTTCTACAGGTTGGGCTGACGCCCTGTGCGCCTTTTTGGTTGCAGTAACTACCAAAAAGGCGCACAGGGCCGAAGGCCCTAGGTCCAGACCGTGTCGATAACCGTCGCCTCACGCGCCGGGGCGGCGGGCGTCGTGGTGGGCGTGCGTGAGAAGCGCGGCGCCGGTGCATGCTGGGTGACGCCGTCGAGTTCGATGAGCGAACCGCGGGCCGCGATGTGTTCGTTCGACGGTGCCTCGGCGAATGTCAGGACCGGCGAGACGCAGGCGTCGGTGCCGAGGAAGATCTTGGCCCACTCGTCGCGAGTCTTGGACAGGAACTTTTCGGTGAAGAGCTTCTTCATGTCGTCCCACTTGGACGTGTCCATCTGGTGGGGGAGCGTAGCTGGATCGAGTTCGAGGCCCTCGAGCAGCAGTGCGTAGAACTGCGGTTCGATGGAACCGACGGCCATGTACTTACCGTCGGAGGTCTCGTAGGTGTCGTAGAACGGGGCACCGGTATCGAGGAGGTTGACGCCTCGCTCGTCGGACCAGACGCCGCGACCGCGGAATGCCCACATCATGTGGGAGAGCGCGAGGGTTCCGTCGACCATCGCCGCGTCGACGACCTGGCCCTTACCGGACGTCGAGCGCTCGACGAGAGCCGACAGAATGCCGAAGATCAGGAACATGGAACCGCCGCCGAAATCGCCGACCATGTTGAGCGGCGGGACGGGACGTTCACCCTTACGTCCGATGGCGTTGAGGACACCGGTCAGCGAGATGTAGTTGATGTCGTGACCGGCGGCGTTGGCGAGCGGTCCTTCCTGTCCCCAGCCCGTCATACGGGCGTAGACGAGGCGCGGATTGCGCTCCGACACCACGTCGGGTCCGAGTCCCATGCGTTCCATGACGCCGGGGCGGAAGCCCTCGATGAGGACGTCGGCGCGGCCCAGGAGATCGAGCACCTTGGCGACGTCGGCCGGATCCTTCAGGTTGGCCTCGACGATGCGGCGGCCGCGCTTGATCTGGTCGGTTGCGTTCGAGTCCTGTGGAATCTGCCCTGCGCGCTGCACGATGACGATGTCGGCGCCCATGTCCGCCAACAGTGTCGCGGCGTGCGGGCCCGGTCCCAATCCAGCGAATTCCACGATCCGAATGCCCGCGAGCGGGCCCTTCTTCTCCACAGCTTCTGCAGACACACGCACTCCCAATTCAGACGGTGACAACACTCCTGACCCGACGGTAACGTGTCGAATCGAGCAGGTGTGCTCCGGGGCACTGTGTCCGCCAAGGGAGGCGCCGATCACTACACGGCGGCACCCTCGAACTGAGCGTTGTAGAGACGGAAGTACGCGCCCGCCTCTGCGATGAGTTCGTCGTGTGTGCCCTGTTCGACGATCTTGCCCGCCTCCATCACGACGATCAGATCGGCGTTACGGATGGTGGAGAGCCGGTGCGCGATGATGAAGCTGGTGCGCCCGACGCGCAACGCGGACATTGCTTGCTGCACAAGCTGTTCCGTACGTGTGTCGACCGAGCTCGTCGCCTCGTCGAGAATCAGCAGCGAGGGCTCCGACAGGAATGCTCGGGCGATCGTGATGAGTTGCTTCTCGCCGGAGCTGATGTTCGACGCCTCCTCGTCCAGCACGGTGTCGTACCCGTCCGGGAGCGTGTGGATGAAGCGGTCGACGAAGGCGGCGCGTGCGGCTTCGTGGATCTCGAATTCACTGGCGTCGAGCCGGCCGTACGCGATGTTGTCGCGGATCGTTCCGCCGAAGAGCCAGGTGTCCTGCAGAACCATGCCGACGTGCTTGCGCAAGTCGGAGCGGCGCATCTGCGAGATGTCGACGTCGTCGAGAGTGATTCGGCCAGAGTCGACTTCGTAGAAGCGCATGAGCAGGTTGACCAAGGTGGTCTTGCCGGCACCGGTGGGTCCGACGATGGCGACCATCTGCCCGGGCCGAGCCGTCAGGTACACGTTCTCGATCAACGGCTTGTCTGGCTCGTAGCGGAACGAGACGTTCTCGAACTCGATGTGACCGACGTTGCGATGGCGTCCGGCAGGCTCGGGGAGTAGCGGCACGTCGATGTCGGGTGACTGCTCGGGCTCGTCGAGAAGCTCGAAGACCCTCTCGGCCGACGCGGCCCCGGATTGCAGGCTCGTCGACATGGACGCGATCTGCGTGAGGGGTTGGCTGAACTGGCGCGAATAGACGATGAACGCCTGAACGTCACCGAGTGACATGTTGCCGCTGGCGACCTTGAGTGCACCGACCACAGCGAGCAGCACGTAGGTGATGTTTCCGACGAAGTTCATGACCGGCATGATCAGGCTGGAGAGAAACTGTGCGCCGAAGGACGCGTCGAGGAGCTTCTTGTTCTGCTCGGCGAATTCACGCTCGGCTTCGGCCTGATGCCCGTATACGCGAACCAGATCGCGACCGCTGTAGTTCTCCTCGATCTGTGCGTTGATCTTGCCCGTCTCGGCCCACTGAGCCTTGTACAAGACCTGTGCGCGCTTGGCGACCCTGGCAACGAGCAGTACCGATACCGGCACGGCGATCAGCGCGATCAGGGCGAGCATCGGAGAAATGACGAACATCATCGTCAGGACACCGAGGACGGTGAGCACCGACGTCAGGAGCGAGGTCAATGTCGACGACAACGTCGACGAAATGTTGTCGATGTCGTTGGTGACGCGGCTGAGGATCTCGCCGCGCGGTGTCTTGTCGAAGTACGGAAGGGGCAGGCGGTGAAGCTTCGCCTCGACCGAGGCACGAAGGTTGTAGATGGTCTTCTGGACGATGATGTTGAGGAGGAATGCTTCCAACCAGGCCAGCAGCGACGAGAGCAAGTACACGCCGATCGCGAGCATGACGACGTTGCCGATGGCGTCGAAGTTCAGACCTACACCGGGAACGACATCGGTCGAGTTGGCGACGAGGTCGGCGAACGTCGAATTTCCTGATGCCCGGATCGCCTCTGCTGCCTGATCGCGGGTCAGCCCGGCCGGCAGGCTCTTGCCGATGAACCCGGCGAAGATGAGGTCCGTCGCGTGCCCGAGGATCTTCGGCACCGCGACGGAGAGTGCGATGCTGGCGATCGTCGCAACGACGACACAGCAGACTGCAAACTTGTGTGGTTGCAGAAGCGATAGAAGCCGCTTCATCGTCGCCTTGAAGTGGCGTGGCTTGGTGTCCGTCGCGGTCAGCGCGGGCTTCGGCTCTTTGTCGGGATTCTCGGGGTTACTCGACTTCGCCTCGCCGTCCGCGGATTCCGGCTCGTTCGGGATCTTGTCGAACACGACGGTCGGCGCATCGTCGAAGTACTGGCTGTTGGGGCTGCCCCATGTCGGGTCCTGCGGGCTGGTCATGCGCTCATCTCCGCGGGAATCTGGGAAGCCACGATCTCTTGGTAGGTCGGACAGTTCGCCAGGAGGAACTGATGGTCGCCGAGGCCGACAGGAGCGCCGTCCTCGAGGACCATGATCTGGTCGGCATCGATGATGGACGCGACGCGTTGCGCGACGATGATGACAGTCGAATGCGTCGAGACCGTACGAAGTTCGCGCCGGACTGCAGCGTCGGTGTGCATGTCGAGTGCCGAGAACGAATCGTCGAACACGAAGATCCGGGGTCTGCGGATCACAGCTCTGGCGATGGCGAGACGTTGTCTTTGTCCGCCCGAGAGATTGCCGCCGCCCTGGGCGATGGGTGACTCGAGACCGTCTGACAGTTCCCTGACGAAGTCGTCTGCCTGAGCGATGGTGAGGGCTGCCCAGATGTCGTCGTCGGTGGCCGTCGGGTTTCCGTAGCGGATATTGCTCGCAATCGTGCCGGCGAACAGGTACGCCTTCTGAGGCACGTATCCGAAGTTGGCGAAGAGTTCGTCCTGATCCCAGCCGCGGACGTCCAAGCCGTCGACCAGGACGGCGCCGGCCGTGACGTCGAAGAGTCGGGGGATGAGTGAGACCAGGGTCGATTTGCCACTACCGGTACTGCCCACGATCGCGGTGACCGTACCTGGCATGCATCGCATCGAAACATTCGACAGGACCGGCGTTTCTGCTCCCGGATACGTGAAGCCGGCTCCACCGAACTCGACAACACCGTAAGGAGATGTCGGACGAAGCGGCTGAGCGGGTGCGGGCACGGTCGGCTCGGTGTCGAGGACTTCCTTGATGCGGTCTGCGCACACGGCTGCGCGTGGGATCACCACGGCCAACATGGTTGCCATGACCACCGACATCAGGATCTGCATCACGTAGGCCAGGAATGCGCTGATCTGTCCGATCTGCATGTCTCCGGTATCGACCAGATGCGCGCCGAACCACAGCACCGCGACGCTCGACAGGTTGGCGATCAGCATGACGGTGGGCAGCAGTACCGCTTGGTAGCGGCCGATGAGGAGTGCCGTGTCGGTTAGTTCCTTGTTGGCCTTGTCGAAACGGATCGTCTCGTCAGGCTCGCGAACGAAGGCACGAATGACGCGCATACCGGTGAGCTGTTCACGCAGCGATCGATTGATGTTGTCGATCCGCGTCTGCATCGTCCGGAAATGCGGGATGAGCTTGGCGACCACGACCGAGACGGTGATGCCGAGCAGTGGTACCGAAATCGTCAGGAGCCATGACATCTGAAGGTTTTCACGCAGCGCCATGATGATGCCGCCGATACACATCAGCGGCGCACTGACGAGCATCGAGGACGTCAGCATCACCAGGGCCTGGATCTGCAGGACGTCGTTGGTGTTTCGTGTGATCAGGGTCGGCGCGCCGAAACTGTTGAACTCGCGATCCGAAAAACTGCCGACGGCCTTGTAGAAGGCGCCTCGAACGTCGTGGCCGAAACCCATCGAGGACTTTGCGGCCAGATAGGTCGACGCGACCGACGCGATGATCGACGCAAGCGAGACGAGAAGCATGATCCCGCCGGTGGACATGATGAATCCGGTGTCGCCGCGGGCAACGCCGTCGTCGATGATCCGCGCGTTGAGGGTGGGGAGGACCAACGACGCGATAGCACCGAAGAGTTGAAGTGTGAGGACTCCGGCAAGCAACCAGCGGTACGGCGGCAGGTACGCCTTGAGGAGTTTTGCTAACACGACGGTTCCCGGTGAGTTGCGTGGGTTGCCGCTCGTTCGCGATTGATCACACGCACACGGTATGACAGATCGCGGTCGAGGTCGGCACCGACTCTGACGATTGCATCCTTTTGCCCTAATTGGCTGTGATGTAGAACACATTGAATTCGAGATTGAATTCAGGTCACAACGCCCGAACTGATGGTTGACATTTGGATCCAATGTGTCATGTTCTTCTTGAAAACAAACAAACTGGACGTACGTATATAGCTTGGCCACAAAGGGGCGGAGCGATTGAAACGAACTCCTGACATTCGACCATCTGACGTTCGAGCGCAGACGACTTTCGAAACATGCATGGGAGTGGCCGCATGACCTCGATCCAGAATCTCGGCGCCTTCCGCAAAGAACGTCCTCGCGTTCGTGACCACAACTGCATCCCGAGAAAAGGGCTCACTCACCCCGGAACCGGATCGGATGCTGATAAGTAAGTGTCATTTGTTCGAAAGTGTCGCTTGCAGTTGTCTGCGAGCCGCACCTTTAGCGTCCCAGGTGTGAGCTAAATCACATATGGCAATGATCCGGTTTATGAAACTGCCCGTTGATCTGCACTTATGCCGAAAGGTGGTACGAGCGATCCGCGATGGTAGCTATTCGGTAGCTGGACAAGCGCGAGTAGTCGGTCTATAAATGCACACAGCGCCAAGGTAGTGCGCTACATCACAACTCGGGATGTTGTTCGGGGGGCGGTTCCGCTTTCCGCGCGGCAGGAGTTCCCGAACCATTCCGGTCGCCGCCTGCGGCCGGTCTGGCGCTGGAACATCACACCACCTCACATACAGGAGAAACCTTTATGTTCGGATCGCTCAGCACCCTCGGACCCCTGCTCACGGCGCTCGGCGCTTTCCTCAAGTCCGTTCCCACCGAATCGCTGTCCGGCGAGGCCGAGGGCTCGTCCACCGGTTCGCTTTCGGGTCTCTCCAGTGGATCCGCCGAATAGTCATCCTTTTCCGGCAGATCCATACGGCTCTGCACTTCGGATTGCATTGCAGGTGCCCTCTGTCCACTCTCGTGGTCGGAGGGCACCCGTATTCGCGGGCTTTCGTAGGTGGTGTTTTCGGCGATCGAACGAAGGCCAGCGGTGGGCGCACCTGCGTACGATGGATCGACGACATCGACATACCGTCGACGGCATGCAAACGTGTCGCGACGTCCAGTGCTCCTGTCTTAAGAGGTAGCAGACCGCGAGGTGACGCATGGATAGGGCAAGTCGCTTTCTGCGTCTACTCCTCGTGCTGTCCGTCGTGCTTGCGGCTTCGTTGATCGGCATCCTCACGCGCCCACCAGGGTTGCTCGCGACGTTCTGGTGCGCGAACGCCCTGCTGCTGGGAATGATGGTCAGGTGGCCGGTTCTGATCGAGTGGCCGACGTGGATCGCCGCGACGGTCGGATACGTCTGCGCTGACCTGGTGACCGGCAACTCCCTGTCGCTCGCGGTGCAGTTGAACGGGGCGAATGTCGCCGGAGTGACGGTCGGAGTCCTTGCTCTGCACTACTTGAAGCGCACTCCGTTCCGATTGGTCGATTCGCAGTCGCTGGTGTGGATGGTCTTCGTCTCGTTCGTCGCGGCGACTGGTACCGCGGCTACGGCAGGCGCCTTGGACCGTCTCTTTCGCGGTCAGTCCTTCACCGACACGTTTGTCCACTGGGGTGCCACCGAGGTAATGGCGTACCTGCTGGTCCTTCCTCTCATCCTCACTCTCACCATCCCGTCGAGCCTTGCCGAGTTCCGCCGCACACTGACCGTCAAAACCGTCGCCACAGTGAGCGTTCCCCTGCTCGCGACTGCAGCCTGCGTGCCGATCGCCCTCAACATCGAAGGGCCGATCGCGCTGGTCCTGCCGATTCCAGCTCTCCTCTGGTGTGCCACTCGTATCTCGGTCCCGAGTACTGCCTTCGTGTCCGTGGTCTGGTCGGTGTGGTCACTCATGATGGCGGGTAGCGGTCGACTCGATATCGGGGACCAGGGCACCTCGAGTTCGAACGAGGACGTCATCACGTCCATTGCGGTCACGTTGATCGCGTTGGGGCCGATCGCGGTGGCCTGTGCGACCGAGGAACGTCGTGCTGCCGAGCGCGAACTATTTCTCGCGGTGGAATTCGACCATTTGACCGGGGTCCTCTCGCGCGGCGCCTTTCTCGGACATGCGGAATCGGAACTTGCCAACGCGGCCCGCGCGCAGTCCCCGGTCGGCCTGCTGATGCTCGACCTGGATCACTTCAAGAGCATCAACGACACTCACGGACATATGACCGGTGACAGCGTTCTCGCTAACTTCGCCGAACGGGCCGCTGCCCGATTGTCCGAGGGCGATCTGATCGGAAGGCTTGGCGGCGAGGAGTTCGCCATTCTGCTGCCGGACTGCAGTTTCACGCGAGCAGTCGACGTCGCCGAGGCCGTCCGCGGCGCACAAGTCGAGTACTCGGCCGAATCAGACGTGACGAGCACAGTCAGCGTCGGAGTCGCGTGGGTCGATCATGCGACGCCGACGTTGGCCACCCTCATGAGCGTCGCGGACGAGGCTCTGTACGACGGCAAGCGTGCCGGGCGCAACCTCGTGAAAGTGCGCCAGGTCGGCAACGATGCTTTGCCGCAACAGAATTCCGAGCCGGACACGGTCACCCGCACCTATCGCAAACCAGCCGTACCACGAACGATCAGACGTGGTTTTGACCGCGAGGGTGTGGTGGACGGCCGATAACTGCGCTGACCTGCATCGGGATTGGCATATAGTCGCACCCATGCAGCTTGATTCGACGCCTTCGTACCTGCCGACCCTTCCGCTCCGATTCGGGACTCCACTGACCGAGAACTCCATCCGCGTGATGATGTTGGGATCAGGCGAGTTGGGTAAGGAAGTTGTCATCGCGTTGCAGCGTCTGGGCGTCGAAGTGATTGCGGTGGATCGGTATCCCGACGCCCCTGGGCACCAGGTAGCTCATCGTGCTCATACCGTCGACATGACCGATCCGGAAGCGCTGCTTGCCGTCATCGAGTTGGAAAAGCCTCACTTCGTGGTTCCCGAGATCGAGGCCATCGCGACGGACGCTCTTGCCCTCGTCGAAGAGCGCGGGGGCGCGGTGGTCATTCCGACCGCTCGCGCTACCCAGCTCACGATGAATCGTGAGGGAATCCGCCGACTCGCAGCCGAAGAGTTGGGTCTGCCCACTTCGCCGTATGCTTTCGCGGACTCGCTTGCCGAAGTGCAGGCAGCGACAGACCGAATCGGTTTCCCGTGCGTCGTCAAGCCCGTCATGTCCTCGTCGGGGAAGGGACAGTCGACTGTTCGGTCCGTCGACGATCTCGACGCCGCCTGGGATTACGCGATGGCCGGAGGTCGTGTGAATCACGGCCGGGTGATCGTCGAAGGTTTTGTCGATTTCGATTACGAGATAACCCAATTGACGGTTCGCGCCGTCGGTGATAGCGGTGAGGTCGAGACGTCGTTCTGCGAGCCGATCGGGCACCTGCAGGACGCCGGCGACTACATCGAATCGTGGCAGCCGCAGCAGATGTCCGCGGTTGCCCTCGCCTCGGCCCGAGACGTCGCCGAGAAGGTGACAACGGCTCTGGGCGGGCGAGGTGTCTTCGGCGTCGAACTTTTCGTGAAGGGCGACGACGTCTTCTTCTCCGAAGTGAGTCCACGGCCGCACGACACCGGATTGGTGACTCTGCGTACGCAGCGACTTTCCGAGTTCGAACTGCACGCCCGCGCGATCCTTGGCTTGCCGGTCGACACGACACTCACGGCGCCGGGAGCGTCGGCAGTGATCTACGGCGGTGTGGAGGCAAAGGGGATCGGATTCGACGGTGTCGCAGAGGCTCTCGCGGTTCCCGAGACAGACCTGCGACTCTTCGGCAAGCCGGAGAGCTTCACACGTCGTCGCATGGGTGTTGCGGTGTCGACGGCTGCTGATGTCCCCACTGCCCGCGCCCGCGCCCGCGAAGCCGCGTCGAAAGTGCGTCCCGTCGGATGAGTCCAGCGGCCGAGGTCCTCGTCGGGCTGGTCATCCTGGTCGGTCTGATCGGAGTCGTCGTTCCGATCCTCCCCGGGACACTTCTCGTTCTCGGTGCAATTCTGGTGTGGGCGATCATGACCGGTGGCGCGACGGCGTGGACGGTGTTCGCATTGTCCACGCTGGCGCTGGTGGTCACCGGGATCGTCAAGTACACGTGGCCCGGCAAGCGAATGAAGTCAGGGGGAGTGCCTAACCTGTCGGTGGTGGTCGGTGGCGTCGTCGGCATCATCGGGTTCTTCGTGATCCCGGTGGTGGGGTTGTTCCTCGGATTCATCGTCGGAACGTACTTCGCCGAACTAGCGCGACTGCGCCGCTACGACATCGCCTGGGCGTCGACGCTTCACGCGGTGAAGGCAGTCGGATTGTCGATGCTGGTGGAACTGTTCGGAGCACTGATCGCCGCGGGGCTGTGGCTGGGCGCCGTCGCGTTCACCTGACCGCAGCGGTACCAGGAGCGGGCGTTGTCGCCCATGACAGCGGAGAGGTCGTCGCCGACCGCTTCGGCGATCACGTCCAGATCGTGGACCTCGAAAGCTCGACGTGCCCGTGTGCCGGGTAAGTCGGTGCCGAACATCAGCGCAGCGGGGTTGACTGCATGGATTTGTCGCAGAACATCGCCGACGTCGGAGATGGTGGTGCGGCCGAACCCGGTGGCTTTGACGCGTACCCCACGGTCGACGAGGTTGAGGAGATACGGCAGTCCGCGGGTCGACATTCCCAGGTGGTCGATGCTCACCGCGGGCAATTTGGCGAAAACAGGTTCCAGCGACAGCAACAGTGTGGCATCGACATAGAACTCCGCGTGCCAGCCGACCAGATCGAATGCGCGGTTGGCAAGATCGGCGAGCAGACGCAGGTCGGTGGCGCCGCGGCGCAGGTTGAACCGGACGGCGCGCACTCCCAGTGCATCCAGAGCAACGATGTCTTCGTCCGTCGCATCGAGTGGTAAAGCGGCGACGCCCACCCAGCCTTCGCCCAGTTCGGACAGTGCGGCCTTCAGGTATTCCTGGTCATTGCCCTGGTACGACGCGGTTACTACCGCTCCGCCGTCCACACTCAGGCCCTTCAGCGAGGTAACTCGTGCCCGGTAATCGGCGACGGTGAAGGGCTCAGGCAGGTACCCGTGATTCTCGACCAGCGGGAAGCGCGGGTCGATGATATGCACATGGGCGTCAAACACGGAGTCTATTTTGCCCTGTCGTCCTGGGTGCCTGCACACACCACCGGCCCGATGTGACCTGGGTCGCGTCGGGCCGGTAGGCGGCTTCTGTTCAGTTACTTCTGTGCACTCAGTTGGTGCGGTCGGGCTCGGAAGCCTTCAGCATGTCGTGACGCTCGACGACCTTGATGCGCTCACGGCCCTCGGGCTCACCCAGGCTGCGCTCGTGGGCATCGAGGCGGTACCAGCCCTGCCACGTCGTGTACGGCACCTGCTTGCCTTCGAGGAACTCGATGACGGCGTTCTCGTCGGGGTTCGCGGCGCCGGCGAAGTTGACGGAATCCTCGAGGAGGTTCGCGACGGTTTCGTTGGCGTCACCCTTGGTGTGGCCGATGAGGCCGACGGGGCCGCGCTTGATCCAGCCGGTGACGTACGTGGCCGGCATGAACCGGGCCGCGCCTTCGGCGTTGTCGTCGGCGACGACGCGTCCGGCATCATTGGGAACGGTGCCTGCCTGATCGTCGAACGGCAGCTGAGTGACGTTCTGCGAGAGGTAACCGACGGCGCGGTACACGGCCTGGACATCCCAGTCCTTGTACGTGCCGGTGCCCTTGACGTTGCCGGTGCCGTCGAGCTGGGTGCGCTCGGTGCGCAGGCCGACGACCTTGCCGTCTTCACCGAGGATCTCGGTGGGAGATTCGAAGAAGTGCAGGAACAGCTTGTGGGGGCGAGCTCCGACGTCGCGAATTGCCCAGTCCTGCAGGGTGTTCGCAACCATGTCGACCTGCTTGGAGTTGCGGCGAGCCTGCTCGGAACCCTCGTCGTAGTCGATGTCCTCGGGGTCGACGATGACCTCGATGGTCGGCGAATGGTCGAGTTCGCGCAGTTCGAGAGGCGTGAACTTGGCCTGGGCCGGGCCGCGGCGTCCGAAGACATGAACCTCGACGGCCTTGTTGTTCTTGAGGCCCTCGTAGACGTTCGCGGGGATCTCGGTGGGCAGCAGTTCGTCGCCGGTCTTTGCGAGGACACGGGCGATATCGAGCGCAACGTTGCCCACGCCGAGGACGGCGACCTTCTCGGCTTCGAGCGGCCACGTACGAGGTACGTCGGGGTGGCCGTCGTACCAGGAGACGAAGTCGGCCGCGCCGTAGCTGCCGTCGAGTTCGATACCCGGGATGCCGAGCGCGCGGTCGGCGTTGGCGCCGGTGGAGAAGATGACCGCGTCGTAGAACGACTGCAAGTCGTCGAGGGTGATGTCGGTGCCGTAGTCGATGTTGCCGAGCAGGCGTACCTGAGGCTTGTCGAGCACCTTGTGCAGGGCGGTGATGATGCCCTTGATACGCGGATGATCAGGCGCGACGCCGTAACGAATCAGGCCGAAGGGCGCGGGCATACGCTCGAAGAGGTCGATGCTGACGCCGCGGCCGGAGACTGCGGTGTCGGATTTCATGAGGGCGTCGGCGGCGTAGATGCCGGCGGGGCCGGCGCCGACGATCGCGACCCGGAGTGGGCGGTTGGAGTCAGTCATCGTGAGGACAGCTACCTTCTTCGAAGTTCGGACAACATATCGACAAGTATCCAATTTAGCCGAACCTAAGCACAGTGCCTCGGTTGCGGCCGAACGGATCCACACTCTCACTCGATCGGTTGTGGGTAAACCTATTCTTTCTTCCCATTCTCCTGTTGTCTCGGGTATTCGGGGTAGGGGCCTGATCCTTGGCGGGCCACAATTTCAAGTTGTGGGGGAGTATTGGCATTATGAGTGACGAGCTTCGCGAATCCGACAACATCGATGGCAAGAAGGCGTCTGCGGGGCCGTTCCTCTTGGCTGTCGCCATCGTCGCCCTGATTCTGGGTGGAATCTTTGTCGCGTCGTGGATTTCGCCGGCCGAGGACAACGTCACCGAGTCCGACCGTGTGAGCCGTTCCGTCACCGACTACGTCGATGCCGAGAACCGAGATGACGCGGAGACAGTCAAGACCCTGACCTGCGCGAGCTTCAATTCGAGCACTGGTCCGCTGGCCGGCGTGGACGGGACCGTCGAACTCAAAGGCGTGGACAAGGTCGAGGTCAATGGCGATCGTGCCCGGGCCGACGTGACGATCACCGGCGGCGGAGCGGGAGATCGAGTCTCGACCTGGGCACTGACCCGTGACGGCAACCGCTGGGTCGTCTGCAACTGACGGCCCGCTCAGGCGCCAACGGCAGTCTTGTGAAAACATGGACTACGTGAGTTACGCAGGCGATCTGACGCCGGAGCAAGCCTGGGAGCTGCTCCGCGAAAACCCCGACGCCGTGCTGGTCGACGTGCGGACCGATGCAGAGTGGAAGTACGTCGGTGTCCCCGATGTCTCGTCCCTCGGCAAGCAGGCCGCACTGATCGAATGGGTGAGCCACCCGACCGGCGCGCGCAATGACAACTTCGTCGACCAGTTGAAGGAAGCCGGCATCACTGCCGATTCCTCCGGGGCGGAGCGTCCGGTGATCTTCCTGTGTCGATCCGGACAGCGTTCCATCGGTGCGGCGGAAGCTGCGACTGCGGCGGGCATCGGCCCGTCGTTCAACGTGCTCGACGGGTTCGAAGGCGCATTGGGTGCCGACGGACATCGCGGACTTGTAGGTTGGCGGGCCATCGGCCTGCCGTGGAGGCAGCAGTGAGTGGAATTCCACAGGGTGGCGCATTTCAACGAGCGCTGCCGGACGACGTCGGTCTCGGCACTCTCGGTGTTCGCGGCGGACTGATGCGCACCGGGTTCGAGGAGACGTCCGAAGCGCTGTTCCTCAACTCCGGATTCGTTTACGAGAGTGCAGAAGCCGCCGAACAAGCCTTCACCGGCGAGGTGGATCACTTTGTCTACTCTCGCTACGGCAACCCGACGGTCAAGATGTTCGAAGAGCGCCTTCGTCTGATCGAAGGCGCGGAAGCCTGCTTTGCGACGGCCAGCGGAATGTCAGCCGTCTTCACGGCGTTGGGTGCGCTGTTGGGCAACGGCGACCGACTGGTTGCCGCGCGCAGCCTCTTCGGATCCTGCTTCGTGGTGTGCAACGAGATTCTCCCGCGCTGGGGCGTCGAGGTCGTTTTTGTCGACGGCGAGGACAATGCGCAGTGGGAAGAGGCGCTGTCCGTGCCCACCACGGCGGTGTTCTTCGAGACGCCGTCCAACCCGATGCAGTCCCTCGTCGACGTTCGGCGGGTGTCGGAGCTTGCTCATACGGCCGGGGCAAAGGTAGTGCTGGACAACGTCTTCGCGACACCCCTGTTGCAGCGCAGCCTCGATCTTGGTGCCGACGTCGTTGTGTACTCCGGCACCAAGCACATCGACGGTCAAGGTCGCGTGCTCGGTGGCGCGATCCTCGGAACCGAGGAGTACATCAGCGGTCCCGTTCGAGAACTGATGCGGCACACCGGACCTGCGCTCAGCCCGTTCAACGCGTGGACGTTGCTCAAGGGTCTCGAGACCATGCCGGTCCGCATTCGGCACTCCGTGGCTTCGGCCCTCGAGATCGCCGAATTCCTCGAAGAGCACTCCGGCGTCAAGTGGGTCAAGTATCCGTACCTGACTTCACACCCGCAGCACGAGCTCGCGAAGTCTCAAATGAGCGGCGGCGGAACCGTTGTCACATTCGAGCTCAACGCCTCCGACGGTGAGGGCAAGAAGCGGGCATTCGAGGTTCTCAACGGCCTGCGCGTCATCGACATCTCCAACAACCTCGGTGACTCCAAGTCCTTGATCACTCATCCCGCCACGACGACGCACCGGGCGATGGGTCCGGAAGGCCGTGCGGCAGTGGGTCTTACAGATGGCGTTGTGCGTCTGTCCGTCGGGCTCGAAGACACGGCTGATCTGTTGGCTGATCTGAAGCGAGCTCTCGGCTGAATCGCTAGAGCGCCTTGCCTTGAACTTCCGTCGGCAAGGCGTTCTACGGCGCGGGCGTGAGACCCAGTTGTTCGACGTCGATCGTCAACGCCGTCGTATTCAGTGTGAGACCTGAGCTCGTCGTGTCAGCGGGGTAGATCGTGAACAGCACCTGAGCCGCCAGATAGGTGTTGTTCAGCGCCGACGTGACCACTCCGACGTTGGGTGCGGGTGCGCTGCTGTCATAGAGCAGATTGTTGCTCTGATCCGTTACATAGGTTCGAAGGCCGACGTTGGGGGCAGTGGCGATGCCGCCGCTCAGCTTGGACTTGTCGACCATGACGTTGGCTTTCAATCTCGGACCAGTGGCCGTGACTACCGAGTCGCAGAAGAATGTGTAGTTGTATCCGGGCTTGAGTCGATACGTAGTGATATCGGGGATGGGTACGAGTGGGTTCGGATTGGGGTCGTAGTTCACGTACACCTGTGAATACCACCCTCCCCCTTGCGTGGTGACGCATGCCCCCAGCTCCAGCCTCCCGGATTGGACGGCGGCGCTTGTCAAAGTCGCGCTGTCCGTCCACTTCGCCAATGTGCCCGAACCGCCGAGCAATACAGCTCCGGCCGCGGCGACTGCCATTGCGCCTTTCGTCGTTCTTTTCATCACGGCACCAATGCCTTGATCTCGTCCGGAAGTTCGCTCGGGGCGGGAGATTCGGCCCAGACCCCCGTTGACGTGTCGATGACGGTGACGCCTGCAGTGGTGATCACATACAACTGATCAGTTCCGGTGAGCCAGTGGAGGACAGCGTCGGTGTCGACGGTACCTCGGTATATCTCAGTCCCTGATGAATTCGACACGGACACAACGGTTCCACTGACAGTCGAGAGCTTCTGGGCGCTGAGACCGGTCGTGGTCGCCGGGGCGTCGATGGGAACCTCGCTCGCGGTGGTCGTAGTTGTTTCGGGTGTCGTTGTCCTGGTCGTTGTCGCTGAGGACGGCGTAGCTGTAGCCGGTGACGAGGTGGTTGTCGAGGGCGTAGTTGTGCTGGTAGTTGTCGTGGCCTGCGTGGTTGTTGATGCGCTCGGAGTAGTCGTGGGTGAAGGTGTGACCGAACTGACTGCTGCGGTGGGGGTGGTGGTCGTAGCACTCTGAGCTTGCGCAACCAGCGCCGACCGAGCGGCCGGAGCTGAGGCTGCCGTGGTTCCGCTCGTGGGTCCGGATACACACGCCATGTCATTGAGGATGATGAGCAGTGTCGAACTGCTGATGCGGTACCCGGTGTATTCCGGTGTCACGTAACTTCCAACGAGTCCGTGTAATTCGACATCGTAGTTCGTGTTCGACAGGAGAATTCCGCCGCTGGGCAGATCGGACAACGTCAGGGTCGTCGAGAGGCCGGTCACGTCTCTGATCAGCGGAGGTTGGGTGGTGTTGGTTGCATTTCGGACGATGATTCGAAATGTATCCGTGGCAACGCCAGGCCAAGCGAGCAGGACGGAAGTTCCCTTGTCCGAGCAGGTCATTGATGCGGGAGGTTTCGGAAAGCTTGCTGAAGTGCTGAACGAAATGCTGCCCGCTGTCGCCGTGCCCGTGAAGGCGGCCTGTGTTCCACCTATGTTCGTAATGCCCGTCACGCTGAGACCGACCGTTGCCAATGCGACGATTGCCTTGAAGGCGTGGGAATCGCCGCGCGAATCCTGACGATCCAGCCCGGGTTCCCCTTCATCCGCTCTCTTTCGGGGGCGAAATGCGATGTACAGCAGTCCCCCGACGGCAATCGCACCGAGGACAATGCCACTCGGCCCTGACAACCAGACTGCGGCATAGCCGAGTCGGTCGACGCTGAAGAAGACTCGATCCGCTTCGGTGATGACGTAAGGATCTGGGTCTGCGACGGGATTTGCGTCGCCGCGCAGTTGTGCGACGGCAAGATTGTTGCCTTGCTGCTCGATCGTGTCGACACGATGGGTGATTCGAACGCCTTGGTTGTCGTAGACACTGACGATGTCACCGACTTGAACTTCCGAAGCAGGCACTGTGCGCGCAAATGCCAGCGCGCCGGTATCGATCGTGGGAGACATCGATCCGCTCTTGAAGATCAGCGGCGTGATACCGAAAGCGAAGCCGGCAACGAACAAGGCGATGGATGCCAGACCGGCGAGGGCTCCGACCGTGAGCAGGATTTCCTGAATCCGCCTCGGCATAGAGGCTTTCGGTCGAATATTGGTATGTCGTGACACGGCGCTCACACCTTTGCCGAGAAGTTCAGGACGACGCTCGACGAGCTGCTCGTCGGTGGGGTCGGACTTGTCGGAAGCGTCACCGAGACACAGAGATTATCGGTTGCCCCGACAGCCAGAGAACGGTCGGGCGCACCGACCGCCTGATTTGCGGTGAGGGTCAGGGGTAAAGACGACACCACATTGCTGCCATCTGTGCATTTGTTGGCCACAGTTCCGTTCGACGACACAGTCATCCGCAAGTAGGTCGTCAGTGCGCCGGCGCTGGTGGAAGTAATCGTGTATTTCAGAGGAAGATTCACGCCTGCCCCCACGTTGTTGACTTTGACGATGGCGGAGTTCGAGTCGCCGGGGAGCATCCCGGTTTTGCCGAGTTGGCTGAAGCTCAGTGTTGTGGTCAGCATGGGTTGGGTTGTGGTGTTCAACTGTAGATTGATCGACCCGGTCGTGATGTTTCCCGAAATCGCAGTGGCGGAGGACGTCCAGGCCGCGAGTGTGGTCACACCGCCGACGCCTAGCACCATCCCCAGTGCGAGCAGCGCGCGAAAACGCGTGCTGGTCAACAGGTGACGAATCCGGTGGGCCGGACGGTCAGGGTGCGAGGGCATCGTGTTGGCCTCTCTCGATCTGGACGGAGTCGGTGACGTTGGAAGCTGCAGGGTCAGGAGCCAATCGGGCTCGAGCTCGCTCCTTCCGGCCGTCGCGGATGCCGCTGATCATCATGTAGGCCGCGTACAGCAGTAGTGCCGTCACGACTATCACCACGATCACGATCCGCTGCTCTCCTGTGAGCCAAGTGTTGACGTAGCCGAGATACGGAAGGCTGTACCAAACCTTTCCCCGGATCTGTACTGGCCGTACTTCTTTCTCGTCGCGTTCACCGTTCGCGTCGCCTTGGGTGATGAAAGTTCTTTCACCCTTCTGGTTTTCACTTGTGGCGATGATCCGGTGCGTGACGACGGTTGGCTGCCCGGATTCGAGCTGGTAGGTGATGGGTGTACCGATCCCAAGTTCGGATGGATCGACAGGTTTGACTACCACCAGTGATCCAGGGTTGTACGTCGGGCGCATCGAACCGGTCAGAATCGTGAAGCGTTGTGCGCCGGCAAAGAAGGGGACGACGATGGTCGCGACGATGACAGCCGAAATCGCCAACAGCAGTGTCCAGCTGACAATCGAGGTGACCCACCACAGAGGGCCGGTACGTTCACCGCGTTTGGTCGAGTGTTTCGTCATGCCGCCCCTGCCTGGAACGTGAAGGTGGCGTTGTTCGTCTGACCGGAAACCGCACCAGCCTCCACCGTGAGCCGCAGACACAGGACGTATGTGCCACCAGATGCGAGCGGAGTAGGCATGTACGCGGGAGAAACCGGGTATTGCAGCGATGCATTCATCGATCCGGACGTCAATGGGGTCACTGCCGGGGCCGTGGTGTTGACGCCGGCAGGGCAGGCACCTTCGTTGGCAACTCCGTACGTGGTCAACGTGAATCCCGGAAGTGTGGTCGTCGACTGCATTCGCCAGTGCAGAGGATCAGACCCCGAATTCTTGACGGTGAGCGGAGCTTGCACCGTGTTCCCCGGGACGATAGGCGTCGCGGCCGTCGTCAAGTTCGCCAGGGAGTAGGCCGCACTGGTTCCGGCCGATGTGCCAACGGTGAGGTTGACGCTGGCGGCAGTTGCGGTCCCACCACTCGCGCTCGCCGAATCGGACCACAGTGCGAGCGACTGCTGTGACGATGCGAACACCGCTACAGCAGCCACCGCGACTGCGATAGCTCCCCAGACCCTTTTCCTCATGAAATTACGGAGCCGGAGTCAGCGCTGTCTGAGTGACGACCAACTTCATCGCCGCCAAGTTCAGCGACTGATTCTGTGCGACCTGATTGGCCACCTCGGTGAAGTTCAGACGGACTCCGACGTGCACGATCGTGCCGTTCTGTACCTTGGTGATCTGTGAAATCGGGTTGCCACCAGCATCCTTGATGGTCGTAACCGGCTGTACAGCGGCGGCAAGTTCGGCGCTGTTGGCACCCGGAACGATGCCGGCCGTATCCGCGGTCAGAACAGCCGCGAGACGATCGCCCACTGCGGTCACGGTGACGTCGCAGGTGTATTCGATGCTCTCGGTAGTGACGATGCGGTAAGCCGAGATGTTGGTGATTGCGGTCTTCGTTGGGTTGAGGGAGTTCCAACCGCCGCCGACCGGTGCGCAGGCGCTCAGGTCGAGTGCACCGGAAGTGACGGGTCCGCCGCCTCCGACGTCGGCTGAGTCGCTCCACACTGCGAGCGAGCCCGCACCGCCGAGGAGGAGGGCACCGGCCGCCGCAGCAGCGATCGCGCCCTTGGTCTGCTTCTTCATGAAAATCTCATTTCATGTCTGGGACCCGAAATGGGTCGTTCAGAAATGAGTATCATCCACGGCAAACGATTCGTTACTGCTTTGTCGCAAATTCTTTTTCGACTGCGATCCACCTTTTCTGGTCCAGAAAACCGCTTCTGAACTGTGTATAACTACCATTATGTAATTCTGGTCTGAAGAAAACCGATTGTTTTTCTAGTTGGAAAAAGCGGACTAGTCGGATTCTGGCAAATTCACCGTTCTTTCGCCGGCTAATTACCGACTCGCGGTTTTGTTTTGCAATTTGAATCAATTGTTTGTGTTGCTACGGAATGGATCGGTTGTCGTTCCCACAAGATCGGCGACCGACTCGAGGACGATGGTCGGGCGGTAGGGGTAGAGCTCGACCGACGCGCGGGTCGAGATCCCGGTCATCACCAGAATCGTCTGCAGTCCGGCTTCGAGGCCACAGACGATGTCGGTGTCCATGCGGTCGCCGATCATCAATGTGTTGGCCGAATGAGCGCCGATGGACCGCAGGGCTGAGCGCATCATCAAAGCGTTGGGCTTGCCGACGTAGTAGGGATCGCGTCCGGTTGCCTTGGTGATGAGAGCGGCGACCGAGCCGGTTGCCGGTAGAGAGCCGTCGCGCGACGGCCCGGTGGCGTCGGGGTTGGTGGCGATGAACCGCGATCCGCGCTCGACCAGGCGAATGGCGGTGGTGATTGCCTCGAAGGAGTACGTGCGCGTCTCGCCGAGGACGACGTAGTCGGGGTCACTATCCGTCAGGACGTAGCCGATGTCGTGCAGTGCAGTGGTCAGCCCCGATTCGCCGACCACGTAGGCGCTGCCGCCCGGACGCTGGTTGGCCAGGAAGGTCGCGGTAGCGAGCGCTGACGTCCAGATCGACTTCTCCGGGATGTCGAGTCCCGAGTTGAGGAGGCGTGCTCGCAGGTCACGCGGGGTGCGGATGGAGTTGTTGGTGAGCACCATGTACGGAATGTCGTTCGACGCCAGTTCTGCCAGGAACGTGTCTGCTCCGGGTATCAAGTGCTCCTCGTGGACGAGAACCCCGTCCATGTCCATGAGGTAGGTCCAACCGGTCTGATCGTCTGTTCTGGTCATATCTCCAGTATGTGCGGGGGCCGCCCGATGTGGGCGGTCAAGCGAGAAGACGCCACAAGCCGACCAGGCCGACGACGACAATCGTGTAGCGCAGTGCAGTGGGGGACAGGCGTCGTCCGTAGCGGGCGCCCAGAACGCCACCACCGAGTGAGCCGACAGCGATCAATCCGGCTGCTGCCCAATTGATCTGGTCGAAGGCAAGAGTGATGTACATCCCGGCTGCGACGATGTTGACGAGCAGTGAGAGCAGGTTCTTCGCGCCGTTCATGCGCTGGAGGGTTTCCGGGAGGATGGCACCCATCACACCGATGAGGAGGATGCCCTGCGCGGCGGTGAAGTAACCGCCGTAGATGCCGACTGCAAAGGTGCCGGCGGTCAGGAGCATCAGCCTCTTGGTGGACAGCGCCGTTTCTTCGGTGGAGCGCTTCTTCGCCCACGCCTGGATACGTGGTTGGAGGAGCACAAGTGCGAGAGCCAGGATCAACAGCACCGGAACGATGGTCTCGAACAGTTTCTCGGGTAGATGCATGAGCAACCACGAACCGAGGAGCGCGCCGGCGAGCGACGCCGGAATCTGCCATTTCAGACGATCCCCCTGTCCCGACAACTCACGCCGGTATCCCCACGTCCCTGAAACCCCGCCGGCGACGAGCCCGACTGCATTGGACATCGTCGCGGTCACCGGCGGCATGCCGAAGGCGACCAGGGTGGGAAACGTGATCAGCGTTCCGCTGCCGACCACGGCATTGATCGCGCCCGCACCGATACCGGCCAACAAGATGAAGAAAGCGTCGATTCCACTCACTCCGCAGACGGTACGGCAGAGGAAAAGTCAGTCCGGACGGCGGTCCCGGTCTTGATTCGAACACTCCATTGAACACGGCGGCCAAGGCTTCGGACACCGTTGGAATCAGTGCGATTTCAACGTGGAGAGACCTTCAGTTCCCTTGCAGTGCAGGGAAATACAACATTTGACGACTCGGCATTTCGCGTCTAGTCTTTGCTCACCATCCAGAGCGACCGAGAGACCTGGCTCGTCGACGTCGCAGCAACCCCCCGAGTGATCGGGAGCGGGTGCTACCGCCAGGACCGATGGAAGGCATCACATGGGTTCCACTTCGCACGCTGCGCACAGGCGTCGTCACATCGATCTGTGCCGCACCGCTTCGTGTCACTGTCACTGACCGAACTGCCGTCGTCTTCGCAACTCGAGCGCACCACCTCGAGAACACAGCTGCGTCCCCATTCCCCGAAAGGTCTATTCGTGATGTCCATTCCGTCAGGTAGTGCGCCGTGAGCGCGCCCACCGATGTCCGCCCCGACAAGTCGGTGGCCGAGCCGCAACTTCCCGACTCGGAACTTGTCGTTGCTCGTACCTGGCACCCGCTGCGTTGGGTGATCAGCGCAGTTGTGCTGGTATTTCTTGCTCAGTTCATTCACGGACTCGTCGTCAACCCGGGCTGGGACTGGCCAACGTTCGCGCAGTACTTCACTGCGAAATCAGTGCTTGCCGCGTTGTGGATGACGATCAAACTGACCCTGTGGGGGACGATCCTCGGATTCGGTCTCGGAGTGTTCCTGGCACTCGGCCGGTTGTCGAAGAACCCGGTCCTGCAGGTGATCGCCTGGACCTACATCTGGGCTTTCCGCTCGATTCCGCTCATCGTGCAGCTGCTCTTCTGGTTCAACATCACGTACCTGTACCAGACGCTTTCTCTCGGAATACCTTTCGGGCCGGAGTTCTTCACCTTCCAGGTCAGTGGTGTGATCGGCGGATTCACCGCAGCAGTTATCGGTTTGGCGCTACACCAGGCAGCGTACTCGGCCGAGATCATCCGCTCCGGAATCATCTCGGTCGATCACGGTCAGATCGAAGCTGCTCACTCGCTCGGTATTCCGCGCAGTCGACAGTTCTTCAAGATCGTTCTCCCGCAAGCGATGCGGGCGATCCTCCCCAATGCCGCCAACGAGGTCATCGGACTCTTCAAGGGAACGTCCATCGTCTCCACCATGGCGATCGCCGAACTGTTCTACCAGGTGCAGGTCATCTTCGGCCGCAACGGACGAGTTGTGCCCCTGCTGATGGTCGCCACGATCTGGTACATCATCCTCACGACGTTGCTCTCGATCGGTCAGTACTACGTTGAGCGCCACTACGCCCGTGGATCCGCCCGCGCTCTTCCTTTGACTCCGATACAGAAGGCTCGCAAGAAGTTCGACGAGATTCGTGATGCGCGTCTCGATATTCCGAGAGGTGCGACCCGATGACCGCAGAGCTGGCCGAAGAGACGGTGTACGCCGTCGAAGCGCGCGGAATCCACAAGTCGTTCGGCGCGCTGGAAGTACTTGCCGGCGTAGATCTCCTGGTCCGCAAGGGTGAAGTGACCGTCATTCTCGGCCCGTCCGGTTCCGGTAAGTCCACCTTGTTGCGCACCCTCAATCACCTCGAGAAGGTCGACCGAGGGACCGTGCGGATCGACGGAGAACTGATCGGATACCGGCGCAAGGGAAATCGACTTCACGAACTGCGTGACCGAGAGATCCTGAAACAGCGTTCACACATCGGATTCGTGTTCCAGAACTTCAACCTGTTTCCGCACCTGACTGCGCTGGAAAACGTGGTGGAAGCTCCGCTCTCGGCCCAGAAACGAGACCGTGACGAGGTGTACCGCGAAGCTCGCGCACTGCTCGAGCGAGTGGGAGTGGGGGACAAGGCCGACGAGTATCCCCGCCAACTCTCCGGTGGCCAGCAACAGCGCGTCGCCATAGCGCGAGCGCTGGCACTGCGGCCGGCGGTCATTCTCTTCGACGAGCCGACCTCGGCGCTCGACCCGGAACTGGTAGGCGAGGTTCTCGAAGTCCTGGCTCAGCTGGCCCGTGACGGCGCCACTTTGGTGATCGTCACGCACGAGGTCGGTTTTGCTCGGGAAGTGGCGGACACCGCGGTCTTCATGGATGGCGGCGTCATCGTCGAACAGGGCCCACCTTCGCAGGTGATCGACAATCCGATTCACGAACGAACCAAGGCTTTTCTCTCCCGCGTTCTCTGACGCGACCAAGACACATTCCCGAAAGGAAAAATTGATGTTCTCCCCATCCCGTCGCGCCACTTTCCTGATCTCGGCTGTCGCCACCGTCGGACTGCTCAGCGCAGCGTGCAGCAGTGCGGACGCCGAGTCCGACGGAGCCCAGGTCACCGCTGCCGCGGGTTACAACCTCACCGCCGACCAGAATCGCATCACCACCGACAAGGTGGATTCCATCGCCGCCGAGCTGCCTCAGGACATCCGCGACCGCGGCACGCTGCGCGTCACCGGTAGTGCCGGTTCCGCTCCGCCGCTCCGCTTCTACGCCGACGACGACACCACCCTCATCGGCTCCGAGACCGACTTCGCCTACCTGATCGGCGACGTTCTCGGCTTGAAGGTCGACCTGCAGACAGCTGACTGGGCACAGAACTTCGTCCGCGTCGACTCTGGCGAGGCTGACGCCTTCCTCTCCAATGTGACTGTCACAGAGGAGCGTAAGGAGAAGTACGACTTCGCGACCTACCGCCTCGACACCCTGGCCTTCGAAGCCAAGAAGGGCGCCGGAATTTCCATCAAGGAACCCAAGGACGTCGCGGGCAAGAAGATCGCCGTCTCCTCGGGCACCAATCAGGAAGCGCTGCTGGTCAAGTGGAGTGAGCAGAACGTCGCGGCCGGCCTGGCGCCCACCGACATCTCCTACTACCAGAACACCACCGACTACTACCTCCCGCTGCAGTCCGGCCGGATCGACGCCTACTTCGGGCCGAACCCGTCATCACAGTTCCACGCCAAGCAGTCGGGGGAGACCGAGGTTGTCGGTGAGTTCTCCGGGGCCGGCGACACTCTGCAGGGGCAGATCGCGGTGCTGGTGAAGAAGGACAACGGTCTGATCAAGGCAATCAATGACGCGATCAACCACACGATCGAGAACGGCACGTACCAGCGGATCCTCGAGCGCTGGAACATCACCAGCGAAGCCGTCGACACGTCTTTGATCAACCCGCCCGGCCTTCCGAAGACCAAGTGAGCTCTCGTCCATGAGTGAGATTCCCGATGTGATCGTCATCGGCGGAGGGCTCGTCGGGTCCTCCGCCGCATGGCGGCTCGCGGCGCGCGGACGTAGCGTCGTACAGCTGGAACAGTTCGGGCCGGGGCACAAGCACGGTGCGTCGCACGGTACTTCGCGCATCTACCGTCAGGCCTACGACAATCACCTGTACACAGGGTTGGCGGCCGACGCGCTGCCGCTGTGGCGGGAGTTGGAGACCACGACGGACATCGGGTTCCTGGAACTCACCGGCGCGGTCGATCACGGTCTGCCGCAGGCGGTGCAGTCCAAGGCGCAGATATTGGTCGAGGCGGGCATCAAGGGTGAGATCCTCACTCCTGCCGAGGCGTTCGCGCGCTGGCCGGGGCTGCGATTCGACACCACCGTGCTCCATCACCCCGATGCAGGCCGGTTGCATGCGGATCGCGCCGTGACCGCTTTGAAGGCGGGAGCGGTGTTCGCCGGTGCCGAGGTCCGTCACGACGTTCGGGTACTGGCACTCGCGCGAGCGTCGTACGGCGTGGACGTGGTGACGGACAGTGGAACGCTCGCGGCTCGTCAGGTCGTGATCGCGGCCGGTGCGTGGACTGCGGACCTGATCGCAGACAGCGGCCTCGGCTCCGAAATCGCATTGCCGACGCTGCGCACGACGCAGGAACAACCGGCGCACTTCGCACCGCTCGATCCGGGAGTCGAGTGGCCGAGTTTCGTTCACCACCCGGGTGCACAGTTGGAGACTGCGGGAATCTACGGACTCGGTTCCGAGGACGGCATCAAGATCGGTGAACACGCGACCGGGCCGGTGGTGACTCCGCAGACCCGCGACTACACCCCTGATGTCGACGGTGAGCAACGATTGGTCGAGTACGCCGAGTCGTGGTTACCCGGCGTCGATTCCGCCCAGGTCGAGTCGATCACGTGCCTATACACGAGCACGCCGGACAGTCACTTCGTCATCGACCGAGTCGGCGATGTCACGGTTGCGGCGGGATTCTCGGGTCATGGATTCAAATTCGGTCCAGCCCTGGGTGAACTTGTATCGGACCTCGTCGACGGCACCACTCTCGCTTCGGAAGCTTTTCGGCTGGGGGAGCGTTGACCAGATTCATGGAGGAAAGTGTTGTGGCACTGGAGCTCGGGACTCGACAGCTCGACGGTATCGGCGCGGTAGAGGTCTACTCGGTATCGCAGGACGATCCCTTGGCAGCTCCACTGATCGCGGAGTTGGCGCTCGAATACAGCTCGCGTTACGGCGGGACTCGCGAAGCGATGCTCGAGGATCTCACCACGTACCCGGCAGAAGAATTTGCGTACCCGCAGGGGGCGCTACTGGTGCTCACCCACGAGGATGTACCGATTGCGGGCGGTGCATTTCGCCAATTCGATTCCACCACCGCCGAACTGAAAAGAATCTGGACATCGGCCGACTATCGGAAGCGCGGCCTCGGCAAGGTCGTCGTTCGTGAGTTGGAACGAGAGATCGAACTTCGCGGATACAACCGGGTGTTCCTCACGACGGGCCCTCGGCAACCCGAGGCGCTCGCGCTGTATCTGTCCAGTGGATACACACCGCTTTACGACGCTTCACTCTCGCCCGAAGAGGTGGGCGTCCACCCGTTCGAGAAACAACTTCGAGTGCTCGAAAATGTGACCCGAGCAGCAATTCCTACCGACCGGGTTGACAACACCCGGGTTTGACCTCGTACACTTGCGAACGACCATCCAGAGCGACCGAGAGACCTGGCTCATTGAAGTCGCAGCAACCCCCCGAGTGATCGGGTGCGGGTGCTACCGCCAGGACCGATGGAGGACCACGAAATGAAGGCAGTCGAAGGCGGTTTCGATACCGCCTGGTCGCGTCGTCACGTAGACCTGTGCCGCACCGCGGGATCTTTCTGTACCAACTGACCTCGGTCAGTCATTCACACTCAGGCGAGTCGTCGACAAGTCTGTTTTCTCTTCTCTGCACAAGTGATTCGTGCTCGATCGCCTTTTCGGAGCTTCTTGCTTCAGGGCGGCGGGTGCGCTCTTCGGCATGCCTCTTTAGGAGTTCTTGGTGTCCTCGCCCTCATTCGGTGCCCGTAAACGCGCGACCGTACTTGCCGGTATCGGTGCTCTCTCGGTTCTCGGCACGGTCCTCGCCGGCTGCAGCAGCAACGGAAGTGACAGCGGTGCCGACGCGGGCCCCGCGCAGTCCGGTGGAACCCTTCGCTACGGCCTCTCGCAGGCGCCGACGTGCGCCGATCCGGCCCAGGCCGGAAGTAACCAGACGGTGTATGTCACTCGTACCGTGGTGGATTCGCTGACCGATCAAAATCCCGACTCCGGAGAGATCACCCCGTGGCTCGCCAAGAGTTGGGAGATCAGCCCCGACGCCGCGAGCTTCACGTTTGTCCTTCGTGACGATGCCACTTTCAGTGACGGCACACCGGTGACGGCGGATTCGGTGAAGAAGACCTTCGATTCGGTCAAGAACCTTGGGCCGAACGCGTCGTTGGCGAAGAGCTACCTGTCCTCCTACACGGGTACCGACGTCGTTGACGCACACACGGCGAAGATCAATTTCTCTGGACCCAATGTTCAGTTCCTGCAAGCAACTTCGACGCCGCAGCTCGGAATCCTCGCTGATTCCACCACTGCACTGGCACCCGAGCAGCGCTGCCCCGGTGCAGCGGTGATCGCCTCCGGGCCGTTCGTCTACACCGACTGGCAGCAGGACAAGAGTGTCAAGATCGCCAAGCGCGCGGGATACAACTGGGCGTCGGACGCGGTCGCGCATCAGGGCGAGGCCTACCTCGACGGCGTCGACTTCACCGTGGTCCCCGAATCCGGTGTGCGCGCGGGCAGCGTGGCTTCCGGCCAGCTCGATGCGGTCAGTGATGCGCTCCCACAGGACGCGCCGCAGATCGAGGGCGCAGGCGGACGCATCCTCACCCGGCCGAACCCGGGCGTGAGCTTCTTCTTCCAGCCCAACGTCAGTCGTGGAGTTCTCGCTGATCAGTCTGTCCGCCAGGCCATCGTTCCGGCGATCAACCGGCAAGAGCTCGTCGACACCGTTCTGGATCCGTCGTTCTTCCCGGCAACGAGCCCGTTGGCTCACACCACTCCGCTCTACACCGACGAATCCAGCGTCGTGACGTACGACGCCGACAAGTCGGCGAAGCTTCTCGATGCAGCCGGTTGGAAGACCGGAAGCGACGGTATTCGCGAGAAGGACGGGCAGAAGCTCACTTTCAGCGTCACGTTCAGCCCGGTGTTCTCGGGTAATCAGGCCATTCTCGAGCTCGTTCAGCAGCAGCTCAAGAAGGTCGGCGTGGACCTGCAGCTCAATCTGGTCTCGAACGGTGAATGGACCGAGAAGGGGGTGTCGGGTGATTACGATTCGCTGTACTACAACAGCACTAGGGCCGACGCCGACATCCTGCGGGCGTCGTTCAGCACCGAGGGCCGCAACCTCAACCGTCGCGGCGCAGATCCGGAGCTCGACAAGGTTCTCACCGAGCAGCTTGCAGCCACGGACAACGGCCAACGCGGCGAACTGGTATCCACTGCACAGGAATTGATCCTCGACCGTGGACTCTCCATCCCCACCATCGAGCTCTCGCAGGCCATCGGCGCCGGATCGAGTGTGCAGGACCTGAACTTCGAAGCCTCCTCACGCCTGCAGTTCTACGACGCATGGTTGTCGGGTAAGTAATCATGACTCGATACGTACTCACCCGACTGGGTCAGGCCGCAGTGGTCCTGTGGGCCGCCTTCACCATCTCGTTCGTGATTCTGTTCCTCCTGCCGAGTGATCCCGTCAGCATGGCTGCCGACGCGTCCGGTCAGGGTGTTGCAGTGGATCAGGCTGCGCTCGATCAGCTTCGGGCGCGGTACGGCTTGGACCAGTCGGTGTGGGTGCAGTACTGGACGTCGCTGACGAATGCTCTTCGCGGCGATTTCGGTACATCGATCTCCACCGGCCAGTCGGTGACGGATGCCATCTTCTCGGCGCTGCCCAGCACTCTGGTGCTGGCAACCACCGCCTTGGTTCTGGCCGTGTTGTTCGGAGTGGCGATCGCGTTCTTCGCTACCTACGCCCGCAAGCGGTGGCTCGCGAACCTGTTGTTCTCGCTGCCGCCGCTGGGTGTGGCAGTGCCTACTTTCTGGGTGGGTCTGATCCTTCTGCAACTCTTCTCGTTCCGTCTGCACATCTTCCCGGCATTCGGAGACAAGGGATTCGCAACGGTGATTCTTCCGGCGATCACCTTGGCGATCCCGACCGGCGCGGTGATCGCGCAGGTGCTCACGACCAGCCTGCAGTCGACGCTACGTTCGCCGCACGTGGAGACTGCGTACGCCAAGGGCGCAAGCCGTTGGCGCGTCCAGACCCGTCACGCATTGCGACTGGCGAGCATTCCGGCATTTACCATTGCCGGTGTGCTGGTCGGCACGCTGCTGGCGGGCTCGGTGGTTGTGGAAACGGTGTTCTCTCGCGCGGGCGTCGGCCGTCTGACCCAGACGTCGGTGATGGCGCAGGACATCCCGGTGGTGCAGGGAGTCGTTGTGTTCGCCTCTCTCGTGTTCGTGCTCGTCAACCTCGCGGTCGACCTCTTCTACCCCTTGATAGATCCACGGATCATCCAGACGAAGAAGAGTCACACCGAAAAGTCGAATACCGAAAGCTCGACCGATCTGGAGCCGGCTCATGTCTGACACATTGATCGAACCCCTACTCCTCGATCCGCGCGTCGAGGCGAAGGCACCTGTTGTTTCGCGCCGAAAGTCCACGGCCATCGGCTGGATCCGAAAGCCCGGCTTGGTGATTCCGGTGTTGATCGTGTTGCTTGCCATCGGCTTTGCCGTCGCACCCGGATTTTTTGCCGGCGGCGATCCGTTGTCCGGCGTCCCGGCAGACAAACTGCAGGGCCCGAGCCTGGCGCGTTCGTTCGGAACCGACAACCTCGGGCGTGACCTGTACACACGCTTCGTGCACGGCGCTGCACTGTCCCTGACCGCGACTTTGGTAGCGGTGGGAATCGCGTTGGTAGCAGGATCGATCATCGGTCTGCTCGCGGGCTTTGTCGGCGGAGTCGTCGACGCCGTTCTGATGCGCATTGTCGATGTCCTGCTGTCCATTCCGGCGCTGCTGCTCTCGCTGGCGTTGGTGACCGCACTCGGCTTCGGCACCATCAACGTTGCCATCGCGGTCGGCGTCAGTATGGTCGCCAATTTTGCGCGAGTGATGCGTGCCGAAGTGATGCGGGTGCGCGGCGCTCAGTACGTCGAGGCCGCGTTCAGCTCGGGTGTGCAGTGGCTCGGTGTCCTGCGTCGGCACGTGCTGCCCAACTCGTACGCGCCCGTGGTCGCGCTGTCCGCAGTCGAGTTCGGGCAGGCAGTTCTTGCAGTGTCGGCACTGAGCTTCTTGGGATTCGGTGCGGTTCCGCCTACCCCTGAATGGGGATCGCTGGTATCCGAGGGGCGCAACTTCCTCGCCAATGCCTGGTGGATGACAACACTTCCCGGTCTCGCGATTGTCGCCGTGGTCATCTCGGCACACCGTATCGGCCATGAGATCGAAAGGAGCAACCGACGATGAGCACGACCGAGGAACAGTTGCTTTCCGTCACCGATCTGCAGATCTCCTACGGCAACGAGCCGGCCGTATCCGGTGTGAGTTTCACCGTTGGCCGCGGCGAAGTGGTTGCGGTGGTGGGGGAGTCGGGTTCGGGAAAGTCGACAACGGCGCACGCGATACTGGGCCTGCTCGCCGGTAGCGGCCACATCACGGGCGGAAGCGTCGAGTTCGAAGGTGAGAGAATCGATTCGTACTCCGACCGTGCGTGGCAGCGAATCCGCGGCGCTCGTATCGGTTTGGTGCCGCAGGATCCGACGACCTCGCTCAACCCGGTGACCCGGATCGGCGACCAGGTTGCAGAAGTCCTGCGGATCCACGGCCTCGCCGACCGGCGAACAGCGCGGTTGGATGCCGTCGCCGTGCTCGAGCGTGCGGGTATCGACCGCCCGGAAATCCGGGCACGCCAGTACCCACACGAGCTATCCGGCGGTATGCGGCAACGAGTTCTGATCGGCATCGCTCTTGTGGCGAACCCGGCCCTCATCATCGCCGACGAGCCGACCAGTGCTCTGGACGTCACGGTTCAACGACGCATTCTCGACCATCTCGACGAGCGAATCGCCGAATCCGGTGCCGCCGTGCTCCTGATCACGCACGACCTGGGGGTGGCCGCAGACCGCGCGGACCGGATCCTGGTGATGCAGGGCGGCAGGATCGTCGAATCCGGCCGCACCGCAGATATTCTGGACAACCCGCGACACGAGTACACGAAGAAGCTGCTCGACTCGGCTCCGAGCCTGTCCTCGGGGCCGGTCGATCGGCCGGTCCGTCAGGATACGAGCCCGCTGCTGACGTTGACCGGAATCACCAAGCGTTTCAACGTCGGACACGGGAGTTCGATCACCGCGGTGAACGAGGTATCGCTGACCGTTCCGCGTGGTCAGACGGTGTCGTTGGTGGGGGAGTCGGGCTCCGGCAAGTCGACCACGGCGCGCATCGCCGTGCGGTTGCAGCAGGCGGATGCCGGCACCATCTCCTTCGACGGACACGACATCACGAAGGTCAAGGGCAGCGATCTGCGCGAGCTGCGCCGAAAGATCCAGCTCGTGTATCAGAACCCTTACGCATCACTCGACCCGAAATTGTCCGTCCAAGACATCGTGGCGGAGCCGCTGCGGGCCTTCAAGGTTGGAGGACGCAGTCAGCAACAGAGCCGTGCCGCCGAGCTGCTCGATCAGGTTGCACTGCCCGAGCAGTTCCTGAGCCGCAAGCCGGCCGAACTCTCGGGCGGCCAGCGTCAGCGGGTGGCGATCGCTCGCGCGCTCGCTCTGAAGCCGGATCTACTCGTTCTCGACGAGCCGGTATCAGCTCTCGACGTCTCGGTTCAAGCGCAGATCTTGGCGCTACTCGACGAGTTGCAGCGAGAGCTGGGACTGACCTATCTCTTCATCTCCCACGATCTGGCGGTAGTTCGCCAGATCAGTGACGTAGTCGGCGTCATGCAAGCTGGGCGATTGCTCGAAATCGGCACTACCGCCGAGATTTTCGACAATCCCCGAAACGGGTACACACGCACACTTCTCGACGCGATCCCCGGGCGGGATCATTCGACAGGAAAGGCCCAACATGTCCGAGCGTAGTTCCGGAGCATTCCTGGTCGGCCTCGAATTCGAGGGCGCCGGAGCTCATCCGCACTCCTGGCGACGCGAGGATTCGCGCGCCGAAGATCTGTTCACGCCGTCGTACTGGGTGGACCTGGTGACCGCCGCGGATCAGGGTGGGGTGGATCTGGCGTTCCTCCCCGATTCTTTCGGGCTCCAATCCGAGGGCCAGCACGCTGTACGGGGCAGGTTGGAAGCAGTGGCAACTGCGGCGAGGCTGAGTGCTGTGACCTCGCGCATCGGTCTTATCCCCACTGCGACGGTCACGCACACCGAACCGTTCCATATTTCCAAGGCTGTCGCGAGCATCGACTACTCGTCTGCTGGGCGGGCCGGTTGGCAGGTCGCGGTGTCCGACACCACCGAGCAGGCGGAGTTGTTCGGCCGAAAGGCAGTGCAGGGTCCGGAGTCTGCGTGGGAGGAAGCGTCCGAGGCGGTCGAGGTGGTCAGTCGGCTGTGGGACAGCTGGGAGGACGACGCCGAGATACGTGATGCTGCGAGCGGACGTTTCATCGATCGGGACAAGCTGCACTACATCGATTTCGAGGGAAAGAACTTTTCCGTCAAGGGCCCGTCCATCACGCCGCGATCGCCACAGGGCCAGCCGCTGATCGCCGTCGACGCGAGTCGACCGGAGGCCCGCGAACTCGCCGTTGCGCGCGGAGATCTGATTCGGATTTCGGCAACCGACCTCGGCGAGGGCAAAGCTACGGCCAAACTGGTCCACGCGAGTGCGGCCGCCCTCGGGCGCAGCGTCCGAGTGCTCCTCGATGTCGACGTGCTTCTCGGAGCCGATCGCGGTGCCGCCGACGACGCTTTGGCGGAACTCGAGGAATGGGCGGGAGCGCCGTATTCACCGCACTCGTTGTTCTATCGCGGTGACAGCGCGGGTTTGACTGCGCTATTGCGTGAGATCGGTGGGCTCGCCGGGATCGACGGTGTGGTTCTGCGTCCCCTGGCGCTGGCCGCCGCCGTGGACAAGATCGCGACGGACGTAGTTCCAACTCTCAATCCGCGACCGAGTGCCGCCCCGACACTGCGCGAGCGGTTGGGCTTCGAGTTGCCCGTCAATCAGTTCGCGTAGCGCGAGTAAAGAACAGGAACACCGATGACACAGAACAGGATTCGCAAGCAGGTTCATCTGGGCGCTCACTTTCCCGGCGTGAACAACACCACGGTGTGGACCGATCCGGCGTCCAAGAGTCAGATCGAGTTCAGCTCGTTCGAGCATCTCGCACGCAGTGCCGAACGCGGATTGTTCGACTTCTTCTTCCTCGCAGAGGGTTTGCGCCTACGCGAGCATCAGGGCAAAATTCACGACCTCGACGTGGTCGGTCGCCCGGACACCTTCAGTATTCTCAATGCGGTTGCCGGTGTGACAACGCATCTCGGCCTGGCCGGGACGATCAACACGACGTTCAACGAACCGTACGAGTTGGCCAAGCAGTTCTCGACGCTCGATCATCTCTCCGACGGCCGCGCCGCCTGGAACCTGGTCACCTCCTCGGACGCCTTCACCGGCGAGAACTTCCGCCGCGGCGGGTATCTGGAGCATTCCGAGCGGTATGCACGCGCCAACGAGTTGGTCGACGCAGTACGGACGCTGTGGGACAGTTGGAGCATCGACCGTCCGATCGTCGACCGGGAGCGCGGTGTTTTCGCCACCGACCAGCAGGTCGGCCAGTTCCAACACTCCGGTAAACAGTTCGACATCTCCGGACGCTTCGAAGTACCACGGAGTCCGCAGGGGCATCCAGTTCTGTTGCAGGCAGGTGACTCCGACGAAGGACGCGAGTTCGGCGCGGCCAAGGCAGACGCCATCTTCACCGGGCACGGAACCCTCGAAGCGGGCAAGGCCTTCTACGCCGACGTGAAGGGGCGCCTGGCCAAGTACGGACGTACACACGCAGACCTCAAGATTCTCCCCGCCGCCACCTTTGTCCTCGGTGACAACGCAGCGGACGCACAGGAGAAGGCGTATCACATCCGGCGGCAGCAGGTGGGGCCCCAGACTGCCATCGCTTTTCTCGAACAGGTGTGGGGCAGAGACCTTTCGCAGTACGACGCCGACGGCCCCTTGCCGAAGGAAGATCCGTCGGACGACGTCAACATCACTCGCGGACGCGTCCGGCACGTCAAGGATCCGCGAGCGGTTGCCGATCAGTGGCGTGCGAAGGCGGAGGCCGAAAACCTCAGCATCCGTGAACTCATCATCGAAGTGACTGCCCGCCAACAGTTCGTGGGTAGTGCCGCCGAGGTGGCTGCCGAGATCGACAGCTACGTCCAGGGCGACGCGAGCGACGGATTCATCCTCGTTCCCCACCTCACCCCCGGTGGCCTCGACGAGTTCATCGACACGGTTGTACCGGAACTGCAGGACCGCGGCAGTTTCCGCACCGAATACTCAGGAACCACCCTGCGCAGCCATCTCGGGCTGCGCCACCCGCACGAGCAGGCTGAAGGAGTCCGCGCATCATGACCGTTACCGACACGTCCACCAGCACCTTCACCGGCGATTGGAATGTTTGGCATGCCTCGCGCGACGCCACCTTCAGCGAGCCACTCGGCTGGCTGAGCCTGACTGCGTTGCACTGGCTGGTGGACACCGATTCCACCTTCGCGGATCTGCCGGGTGCATGGCGCGCCGACGCGAATGCCGTTGTCGTCACCGCGACACCGGCTGACGACCTCTCGATCGACGGCGTCGCAGTGGACGGTTCAGCCACTCTGAATCCGATCGAGGGTGCGCCGGGACTGATCGTCAAGCAAGGTGCACGGCTGGTCGAGGTCATCCGCCGCACCGGCGAGGTGGCACTGCGTATTCATGATTCGTCGGCCCCGGCATTGGCGCAGTTCAGTGGTATTCCGACCTTCGAGCCGAATCCGCAGTGGCGCATCGACGGTGTCTTCACTGCTTTCGAGGAGGCTCGCACGGTCACGACGGGCGCGGTCGTCGATCGCCTCGAGCATCATCACGACGCCAGGGGAACCATCGGCTTCGAACACGGCGGTGAAACGCACACGCTGATTGCGTTCGCGGGCAAGGACAACGGCTTTCACATCCTGTTCACCGATGCGACCAGTGGTGTGTCCACCTACCCGGCCGCACGCTCGCTGCACGTGAGCGCACCGGAGCCCGGTGGCGCGGTAGTCCTCGATTTCAATCGGGCGTCGAACCTGCCCTGCGCCTTCACCGATTACGCGACGTGCCCCGTGGCCCCCGCCGAGAATCGCCTGACATTCGCGGTGGAAGCCGGCGAGAAGACACCCGACACCGGCTCCGGAAGCGCACCGAGGTGAGCGCGCCGCTGTCCGTACTCGACCTCTCGCCGATCAGTGAGGGCGGAACCGCCCGCCAGGCTCTGCGGAATTCGCTGGATCTGGCGCGCTCTGCCGAGGCCTGGGGATACAAGAGGTTCTGGGTCGCCGAACACCATTTCGTCGGGGTCGCCTCGTCGTCACCGGCAGTGCTTGTCGGGCTGATCGCAGCCGCCACCAACATCATTCGCGTCGGCTCGGCCGCCGTGCTGCTGGGGAACAACACGGCAGCACAGGTGGTGGAAGCCTTCGGCACCGTCGAAGCCTTGTATCCGGGTCGAATCGATCTGGGTATCGGGCGTAGTGGTCAGCGTCGGGTGGAGGCGCTTCGTGCCGTCGCTGCCGGAACGACTGCCCCCGCAGAATCGAAACGGGAGAACGTCGTACGTGAGGGCGTGGTGATCCCGGCGCCCTTCGATCCGACCGGGCTTCTCACATCACCCCGGTTGCAGGCGTCGTTCGAGGCGCTGGCGTTTCCGGGAGCGCAGGCGCCCGATTTCGATCAGCAGGTCGACGACATACTTTCGCTCCTGAACGGCACTCACCGCACCCGTGACGGCATCGAATTGCACGCCAGTCCCGGCGAGGATGCCGACGTCGAATTGTGGGTGTTCGGAAGCAGTGCAGGCCCCAGCGCCGAGCTGGCCGGACGGCTCGGATTGCCGTTCGGTGCGAATTATCATGTGGCGCCGTCGAGTACGCTCGATGCCGTCGAGGCATACCGTGCGGCATTCCGGCCGTCGGCAGTTCTCTCCGAGCCGTACGTCGTCGTGTCCGCGGATGTTGTTGCTGCGGAAGACGATGCGACGGCGAGAGAGTTGGCGTCGACGTTCGGGCACTGGACACACAGCATCCGCAGCGGGCACGGAGCAATACCGTATCCCGATCCGGCGACGGCGCTCCCACTTTCCGATGCCGACAAAGCGGTGGTGGAGGATCGGCTGATCACGCAGTTCGTTGGTTCACCTACCACCGTCGCCGACAGGCTCGACAGTTTGCAGAAGCTCACCGGGGCGGACGAATTGGTGATCACCGGGGTGACCTATCGGCACGAGGATCGCCTGCGCTCGTACGAACTGCTCGCCAAGGAATGGGGACTGCCCGCGCTGTTGGCAGCATGAGCTTGCCGCGCTTTGCGGCGAAGATCAGGGCGCGAAAGCTCACGCTCCGATAGCATCGGCGATCATCGGCCACGACGCACGCATATCAGCTTCGAAGAGTCCCCAGGTGTGGGTGCCCTCGGGGCGGAAGCTGAACGTCGCGGGTATGCCGAGCTGACCGAATCGACCCTGCAACGCGGCAGTGCACATGTTGGTGATGCCTTCGAGCACAGCGCCGGGAACGACCCCGGCAGCCATCGCCAGTGAGTTGATTCCGTCGACCGGGCCGGGAAGTCCGTTGCCGGTCGAGATGAACAGTGCTGTACCGCGCAGTTTCTCGGCGTTGATCAGCGGGTCGTGCGCAGCCCACTGCGGGCTACCCCACGGCCCCCACATATTGCCTGCGTTACCGCCGCCGAGTATCTCGACCATCGAACGCACCGCTGCCTGACCGAGCGGGTCGCCGGCGCGCGGGCAGCCGCTGTACGAGCCGACGGCGCGGTAGGTGCCGGGCGACTGGATCGCGAGGTCCAGGACCGGTCCACCGGCCATCGACACACCACCGAGCGCGTTGACGCCGGTCGTGTTGTACCGAGCGTTGACTGCAGCCGGTAGTTCCTTGGTGAGGTACGTCTGCCATTTGTTCCGCCCGAGTACCGGATCGTCGGCGTTCCAGTCGGTGTACATGCTGAACTTGCCGCCGACCGGCATGACCACGTTGACGTGCTTGTCGTCGAAGAAGTCACGGACTCCGGTGTTGTTGAACCACGAGATCCCGTCTTCACCGCCGCCGACGCCGGTCAACAGATAGAACGTCGGGGCAGCGCCGCCGCCGGCCGGGGAAATCACGTCGTTGGCGATCCAACGGTCCATCGAGGGGGAGTAGACGTCGATGCGACTGACCACGGAATCCGCGCTCGCCGTCGGCGCAGTGAGGCCGAGAAAGCCGGCAGCCATGGCCACCGCCATCGTCAGCCGAACCGTGAAACGACGTGTTTTCATATTTCCCCCCAGGCGCAAGCCGGACAGCGTATTTGTGCCTTCCAACAGTGGCACAATGCGAAGAAGAGTGACGAATGTCCGGGTAACGGTCCGATAAGAAGATGGAGACAATTGCGTGGGATCGCAGTCGCACCACCCCGAATCCGACGTGATTCGGCTGGCCTTCGGGCTTGCTGCGATCACGGCCGGTGCGGCGCGCAGAACCGCTGGTCTCGCCCTTGATTCGGTGCAGCGGATCCCCGTAGTCGGTGGCACTCTCGACGACGCGATCACCCAGGTCACCACCCGTGGCGCCGAAGCGATTCGCTCGACCGCGGAGTTCGCCGACTCCACCTTGCGGACGGTGATCAAAGCTGTCGTCGATGCTGCTCTGGCCGAAGTCGACATCACGAAAATCGTCGTAGACCACGTCGACATCGACAGAATCGCCGAAAACATCGACGTGGACAAGATTGCCGAGCGGGTCTCGCTCGAACCGATCATCGACCGGGTCGACGTGGACGAGATCGCAAGTCGCCTCGACGTCAAAGCGGTGATCGATCGCCTCGACCTCGACGGGATAGTCGACACGGTCGACCTCGAACGCCAGGTCAACCGCATCGACCTCGTCAAGATTGCCGACCAGGTCATCGAGGGCGTCGACCTCCCACAGATGATTCGTGAATCGACCGGCTCACTCTCCACGGAAGCCGTGCACGGAGCGCGGGTGCAGGGCATGCAGGCGGACGACGCTGTCGCAGGCTTCGTCGGGCGACTCTTCGGCCGCGACAACGCAGCGTCACCAGAAAAGCCGTCACCAGAAAAGCCGTCATCAGAAAAGCCGTCACCAGAGGCCGATCCGAAGACGAACGCAGGCGAACGCTAGTGGCCCAGGAGAGTTCCGGCCCGGCCGGCATCGTCACCCGTGGACTCGCCGGACTGATCGACCTGGGCGTCGTCCTGCTCCTGATGGGTTCCGTGTACGTAGGCTTCGCCTTCGTCCGACTGCTCTTCTCTCCGCAGAGTTTCACGTTCTCGGAACCGGGAATCTTTCTGTCCACGACGGCATTTCTCGGTGTCTCGGTGGCTTATCTGACTGCCTGCTGGGCGACCACCGGTCGGACCGTCGGCTCCCTGGTGATGGGGCTGCGGGTGATCACGTCCGGGCATCACCTCGTGCGCTGGCCGTTGGCGTTCGTCCGCGCGGTGCTCTGCGTACTCTTCGCCTTCGGGTTGTTGTGGTCGGCGGTCGATCGACGACGACGTTCGCTGCAGGACATCGTCCTGCGCACCGAGGTCGTCTACGACTGGCGTCAGGACCCGGATCTGGTGGCACCGCACGGAGGCGAGCACGCATGAGCGAACCCAACCGCCCGGACGAACGCTTCACTCTCGCCAGTGAGCGCACCTTCCTCGCCTGGATGCGAAGCTCACTTGCCTTGCTGGCGGGCGGCATCGCCGTCGTCCAGTTGGTGCCGGAGTGGAGCACAGGGTGGGTCCGCACGGCGCTCGGTCTGATCTTGATCGCACTCTCGGCGGCAGCTGCACTGGTAGGTATGCGACGCTGGCTACAGGTGAAGAAGGCGCTCGAGGACGGAGCCGCGATGCCAGAACCGCACGCACTGTGGCTGTTTGCCCTGGCATTGGCGGGGGTTGCCGTGGCAGCCGGTATCGCGACAGTGGTCACCAGCCTTGCTCGCTGAGATACGCAGAGAAGTCCTTGCGATGTCTGGATAGTCTGCAAAGAACGAGAAGCATGTCAGAGAAGTAAACGAAACAGACGACAAGGGAGTGCACGGTGGCGCAGGAACTCAAGCTCGGATACAAGGCTTCGGCTGAGCAATTCGGCCCTCGCGAACTGGTAGAGCTGGCAGTTCTGGCCGAGCAGCACGGCATGGATTCCGTTGCCGTGAGCGATCATTTCCAGCCGTGGCGCCACAACGGTGGACACGCGCCGTTCTCGCTCGCCTGGATGACGGCCGTCGGTGAGCGCACCGAGCGTGTGCAGATCGGCACGTCCGTGATGACGCCGACGTTCCGATACAACCCGGCGGTCATCGCTCAGGCGTTCGCGACGATGGGATGTCTCTACCCGGGACGCATCATGCTCGGCGTCGGCAGCGGCGAGGCTCTCAACGAGATCGCGACCGGTTTCCAGGGCGAGTGGCCCGAGTTCAAGGAACGGTTCGCGCGGCTGCGCGAGTCCGTGCGGTTGATGCGTGAGCTGTGGCTCGGCGATCGCGTCGACTTCGAAGGCGAATACTTCACCACTCGCGGCGCCTCGATCTACGACGTTCCCGAGGGCGGGATTCCCGTGTACATCGCGGCCGGTGGACCGGTTGTCGCTCGGTACGCGGGACGGGCCGGCGACGGCTTCATCTGCACCTCGGGCAAGGGCATGGAGCTCTACACCGAGAAGCTGCTTCCGGCGGTCGCCGAGGGCGCAGCCAAGGCCGAGCGCGACGTCGCAGACATCGACAAGATGATCGAGATCAAGATCAGCTACGACACCGACCCGGAGGCTGCGCTCGAGAACACGCGCTTCTGGGCGCCGCTGTCCCTGACACCGGAGCAGAAGCACAGCATCGAAGATCCGATCGAAATGGAAGCTGCTGCCGACGCTCTGCCCATCGAGCAGGTGGCCAAGCGCTGGATCGTCGCTTCCGATCCCGACGACGCTGTCGAGCAGGTCAAGGCTTACGTCGACGCCGGCCTGAACCACCTGGTGTTCCATGCACCGGGCCATGATCAGCGCCGGTTCCTCGAACTGTTCGAGCGCGACCTGGCGCCGCGGCTCCGCGCACTGGGCTGACTTGACCCAGAAGCTGATCACGGTGCCTGCCACTCGACGTGTGGCAGGCACCGTTCGTCTTTCTCGTAGTTGCCGGTTATCGGCACAAGCGTGAGCGTGGCCACGATCAGTGGCAAGGTGGGCGGCGGCCCACACTAGGCTGTTGGGCATGCCAGAAGCGCCCGCTGCCGTGTCGAGTGTCTACGTCGCCTCTCCTGAAGGTGACACCGGAAAATCCACCATCGCGCTGGGCGTGCTGCAGATGCTGTGCGCCACCGTCGCCCGGGTCGGTGTCTTCCGCCCGATCGCCCGCTCGACCGAGGAAACCGACTACATCCTCGAACTCCTGCTAGAGCACACCACTGCCGATCTCTCCTACGCCGACGCACTCGGCGTCACCTACGAGCAGGTTCACGCCGACCCCGAAGCCGCGCTGGCCGACATCGTCGCGAGGTACCACACCGTGGCAGAGCAGTGCGACGCTGTCGTGATCATCGGCAGTGACTACACCGACGTCGCAAGCCCCAGCGAACTGAGCTTCAACGCCCGCATCGCCGTGAACCTCGGAGCGCCGGTCCTGTTGGCGGTTCGAGGCGCTCGGCGCAGCGTCGAGGAGGTTGCTCAGCTCGCGCACCTGTGCGCCGCCGAGTTGGCCGCCAACCACGCCCATCTGCTCGCCGTCGTCGCCAATCGTTGCGATCCGGACAAGCTCGACGAGGTCACCGCAGCCCTGTCCGACATCGGTGTTCCGACGTGGAGCCTGCCGGAGATTCCGTTGCTCGTCTCGCCCACGATGGCGGAGTTGATGGAGGCCACCGGCGGCGAGTTGTATTCGGGTGACCCGGAACTGCTGCACCGCGAGGCACTGAAGGTGATGGTGGGCGGCATGACCGCCGAGCACATCCTCGAGCGTCTGGTCGAAGGCATGGTCGTGATCGCACCGGGCGATCGCTCTGACGTGCTGCTCGCGTTGCTCAATGCGCATGAGGCGGAGGGATTTCCGTCGCTGGCGGGCATCATCATGAACGGCGGGATCACGCCGCACCCGGCTATCGCGGCGTTGATGGCCGGCCTCAAACAGCGTCTTCCGATCCTCACCACAACCCTCGGAACTTTCGACACCGCAAGCGCCGCAGCCCAAACCCGCGGACGTGTGGCAGTCGGTTCGCAGCGAAAAGTCGACACCGCCCTGAGCTTGATGGAACAGCGCGTCGACGCCGACGTCCTGATGGACCGACTGGCACTGCCGATTCCGTCGGTCGTGACCCCACAGATGTTCGAGTACAAGCTGATCGACCGTGCTCGACGCGACCGCAAGCACATCGTCCTGCCGGAGGGTGACGACGACCGGATCCTGCGCGCCGCCGGTCGACTGCTGCAACGCCAGGTTGCCGACCTGACGATCCTCGGTGACGAACCGAGTGTGCGTCGACGCGCAGCGGAACTCGGCGTGGACATCAGTGGCGCACAGGTACTCGCACCGGCGCAGTCCGAGTACACCGAGCGCTTCGCACAGGAATACACCGCGCTGCGTGCACACAAGGGCATGACCATCGAGCGAGCCCGCGAGGTGATCGCCGACATCTCGTACTTCGGAACGATGATGGTGCACTTGGGTATTGCCGACGGCATGGTCTCCGGTGCCGCCCACACCACCGCTCACACGATCCGGCCCTCGTTCGAGATCATCAAGACGGCCCCCGGCGTCTCGACGGTTTCGAGCATCTTCCTGATGTGCCTGGCCGACCGCGTTCTCTCCTACGGTGACTGCGCCGTGGTTCCGGACCCGACGTCGGAGCAGTTGGCGGACATCGCGATCTCGTCCGCACAGACGGCGTCGCAGTTCGGGATCGATCCGCGCATCGCTATGCTCTCGTACTCCACCGGCGATTCGGGCAGTGGAGCCGACGTCGACAAGGTTCGTACCGCAACCGCTTTGGTGCGCGAGCGCCGACCAGACCTGTTGGTGGAAGGGCCCATTCAGTACGACGCCGCCGTCGAGCAGAGTGTCGCCGACAAGAAGATGCCGGATTCGCTGGTGGCAGGCAAGGCCACGGTGTTCGTGTTTCCGGACCTGAACACCGGCAACAACACCTACAAGGCAGTGCAGCGCAGCGCCGGCGCTATCGCCGTCGGCCCGGTTCTGCAGGGACTGAACAAGCCGGTCAACGACCTCTCGCGCGGTGCGTTGGTCCAAGACATCGTCAATACCGTGGCTATCACGGCAATTCAGGCACAGGGAGCGTAAGAGTGAGCGACGGCACCGTACTGGTCATCAATTCCGGCTCGTCATCCATCAAATTTCAACTTGTGCACCCGGATACGGCGGAATCGGTGGCGCACGGTCTCATCGAACGCATCGGCGAACCCGACGGCCACATCGTCTACAACCACCGCACCGGAGTCGAAGATAGAAGCCTTCTCATCGGCGATCACCGCGCGGGCCTGAAGATGGTGCTCGACATCGTCGCCGAGGTCGGACGGCCGCTGAGCGAGGCCGGAATCATCGCAGTCGGTCACCGCGTCGTACACGGTGGTGACATCTTCTATTCGCCGACGCTCATCGACGACGGCGTCGTGAAAGCCATCGCGGATCTGTCGAACCTTGCACCGCTGCACAATCCGGCCAACGTGATCGGTATCGAGGTGGCGCGCGAAGAACTGCCGGACGTTCCGCACGTCGCCGTGTTCGACACCGCGTTCTTCCATACGTTGCCTGCCGCAGCGTCCACGTACGCGATAGATCGGGACGTGGCCAAGGCCAACCAGATTCGCCGGTACGGCTTCCACGGGACCTCACACGAATACGTGTCGGGACGAGTCGCGGACTTCCTCGGCAAGGATCCTGCCGAGCTGAATCAGATAGTTCTGCACCTCGGAAACGGCGCTTCGGCCTCGGCGGTCAAGGGCGGCAAGGCTATCGACACCACGATGGGCCTCACCCCGCTCGAGGGTCTTGTCATGGGCACTCGCAGCGGCGACATCGATCCCGGCATCATCTTGCACCTCAACCGCAACTCGGGAATGAAGGTCGACGAGATCGACGACCTCCTCAATCGTCGTTCCGGTTTGAAGGGACTCTCGGGAGTCAACGACTTCCGCGCTCTGCTCGCACTGATCGAGGGCGGCGACGAAGACGCAAAACTCGCGTACGACGTCTACGTACACATGCTCCGCAAGTACATCGGTGCCTTCATCGTTCAACTCGGCGGCGTCGACGTCATCACCTTCACCGGTGGCGTCGGGGAGAACAACATCGACGTGCGACGCGACAGCCTGGCCGGCCTTTCCCGTCTCGGTATCGAGGTCGACCCGGCTCTCAACGAGGCGAAGAGTCGCAACGAGCGTCGTATCTCCGCATCCTCGTCGGCCGTCGAAGTGCTCGTGGTCCCCACGAACGAGGAATTGGCGATCGCCCGCGCGGCAAAGGCTTTGGTGGCCGCGCTGTAAATCTCGGGGCGCGTCAGAAATTGCTGCGGGGACGTACCGCATTTGCCCGGTCGACGAGGGCGTAGCGGTGTGTGCGGGAGGTCGTGGCGCGAGCGAGGGCGCGAAGGCAGGCTTCGGCTCCGGTGCGTAGACCTTGCTCGGTGAAGGGCAGGTCGAGGATGGGTTCGAGTTCGGTGTGCGAGCGGTTGCCGTAGCGAATCCAATCGAGTGCCGTACCCAACACCAGGGTTCGCATCTGCAGACTTCGGCTCTCTTCAGCAGGTAGCGCCCGAACACGACGGGCGGCTTCCCTCAGAGTCGATTCGTCGAGTTCGGCGATCGGAACACCGGACAGCATCGTCAATGCGCTCGACATCCGCGCGACGTTGTAGTGCCGGGAAGACGTGGGGACTTCGTCGAGGGCGGCGATGGCTGCCTTCTTGTTGCCGTGATCGGCGAGTTGGCGAGCGAGCCCGAATGCTGCGCTCACGTAATTCCGTTCGGTCCGCCAGACGGTGCGGTAGTACTTCTCGGAGAAGCGGCACCATTGGTCCGGGTCGTCGCTCTCCCAGTGCTGGAGAATCAGTTCTGCCGTCGCTGCCAACGCCAGCTTGGGTGCCGCCTCGCCTGGCAGCGCGGTGAGGACTGTCTCGAAATGACTGAAAGCAGACTCGAATCGGCCTGATTGCAACGCCGCAAGTCCTCGATACCACTCGATCTTCCAGTGGTCCCCGATGTTCTGTTGGAGTTCACCCAGAACAGTCAGTGCGGTTTTCGGATCGCCGAGATCGAGATGAGCCTTGGCCTCGGCCAGTCGAACCTCGCCCGAGACGGAGGCCGCCGGTGTGCCGGATGTTCGGTCGATGCCGTTCTCACGGGCATGCTTGAGAGCATCGAGAGTCTGAGACGGTTCGCTGTGCACCGCTGCTGCCAGCAACGGCGCGCTGGGATCGGTGGGGTCGACCAACGGAATGGGAAGTGCGTGCGCAACTTCGCGCGGATCGAGAGCAGCGTCGTGGCTGACACCGTCGACGTACACATCGGTTTGCCCGACCAACTCGTCGGTGCCGAAAGACGTTCGCTGCCTGCTGAACACGAGCGAGAGTCCGGGGTTTTCCTGCCCGGTCTGCTCCGCGAGGATTTCTCGCAGAACGCCGGTGAGCTGGCCTGCGATCTCCTCGGCGGACTGGAATCGCTTCTTCGGGTCCGGGTCGGTGGCGCGCAACAGCAGGCGGTGAAAGAACTCGTGGTCTCGCAGCAGTGGCTCGTCCTCGGGTTCGGGGAGGCCGTCGAGATACCTTCCGTGCTTCGAGGGCATGTCTAGAGTGAGAACCGCGAGTGTTCTTCCGACGGTGAAGATGTCGGACGCGATAGTCGGGCCGGTCTCGATGATCTCCGGTGCTTGATAGCCGGCAGTGCCGTACAGGTATCCGTAGTCTTCGATTCCGGACACGGCACCGAGGTCGATCAGCTTCAACTGATCCTCGGTGACCATCACGTTCTCGGGTTTGAGGTCGTTGTACGCCAGGCCGGTGGAATGCAGATAGCTCAGTGCCGGAAGGATTTCCAGAACGTAGCCGATCGCCTGCTCGATCGGCATGTGCTTGCCGTCCGGGAATTCGGCCAGCACCTCGCGCAACGATCGTCCGCCCACGTACTCCATGACGATGTATCCCATGGGTGTGCCGTCCGGGCGCGGATGCTCGACGAAATTGAAGATCTTGACGATGCTGGGGTTGGCGACCTCGGCGAGGAACTGACGCTCGGCCACCGCGACGGCCTGCGCTTCGGAATCACCGAAATGCAAGAGTCCCTTGAGAACAACCCATCTGTCGCTGACATTGCGATCGATCGCGAGGTAGATCCATCCCAGGCCGCCGTGCGCGATCGGTCCCTGGACCTCGTACTGCCCCGATACGAGTTCGCCCTCTTCGAGCAGTGGGCGGAAGTCGAAGGTGGAACCGCACTTGGGGCACGTTCCGTGCTGAGTTGCCTTGGTGCTTGCGCTCTTACGGCCGACCGGTTCGTTGCACTTCCAACAGAACCGTTTGCGTTCGGGGACCGTCGGGTCACTCATCACCGCAGATGCCGGGTCGATCTGCGGGACGGGGGGAACCTCGACCAGACCGCCGCCGAGGCGCAGCTTGCGCCCCGACCGGTTGCGACGGGATCGGGTGGAGCGGCCGGTGGGGGAGGAGGACGCGGACGGCGTGGTTCCCCGCATCTGGGCCGACGTCGGTTCGAGACGCTCGTAGGCGCCGGTGGCTTCGGGTTCGGGACGCTCATAGGCACCGGTGGCTTCGGGCTCAGGTCGTAGGGCTGCCTGGGTGGCGTCGGGCTCGGGGCCGGTCTCTTCGGTCATGTCAGCCTCAATCCCGGTAGACAGCCGGCGGGGGACCGGGTGACGGACCGAGGACACTGAGCCAGCGGTCGTAGATACGGTTCCAGGTTCCGTCGCCCCGGATCCGATCCAGTGTTCCGTTGACGAATCGGACCAGATCGGGGTTGTCCTTGTTGACGCCGATTCCGTAGGGTTCGGCGCCCAGTGATCCGCCGACCATCATCAGGTACGGATCCTGCGAGGCGAGCCCGGCGAGAATCGTGTCGTCGGTGCTGATCGCGTCCACCTGCCCCTGCTGCAGGACGACCAGGCAGTCGGACCACATCGGGACGGTCACGACGGTGGCTTCCGGTTGGAGTTGCTGGATTCGAGTGGCCGACGTCGTTCCGCGGGCAGCGCAGACCCGTTTGCCTGCGAGGTCGTCGATGCCGCGGACGGGTGACCCCTGCAAGACCTGAATTCGTTGTTCAGCGGAGAAGTACTGCGTCGAGAAGTCGACCTTCTCACGCCGGTCACACGTGATGGTCATGGTTTTGACGACCACGTCGACCATCGATTCCTGAAGCGCAGCGATCCGATCGTCCGACGTCAGGATCCGATACTCGATCTTCTCCGGGTCGCCGAGCAGATCACGGGCGATCTCGCGGGCGATGTCCACGTCGAAACCTTCGAGGCGTCCGGTGGCCGGATCGCGAAAGCTCATGAGATTGGAACCGGTGTCCAAGCCCACGATCAGACGCCCGCGCGCTCGGATGGCGTCGAGGCTCGGGGTGGGTGGCCGCGGCGAAGCGTCGGCGGGGGTCGGCCGCAGGCTTGCGGTGAGGTTGGTGCACGAGGCGGCGGTCGTCGGCGTCGGGCTGGGAGCGATCGTGGCTTCGGCGGGTAGCGGCGGTTCCGTGTACGACGTGCCGGCTGAGTTGTTCAGGTCTTCGACTCGTCCCGCACCGCACCCAGCGAGTAGCAGCACGGCCGCCGCAAGAATCGCGATGCGTGCAACCGGGCGCTTCCGCTGTAACCCTGCTGTTCCAGTCACTGGTACTCCCGCAGTCGGGGCCAGAATCCGATGAAGATTCCGGCTACACCGAGAACTGCCAATACAGTCATGCCCGGTGCGGAGGCCGCCAACACACGTGAGGCGTACGAGACGTCGGATCGAAGATTTGTACGCGAATCCACGATTCCCTGCCAGAGTTCGTGATCGAGCCTTCCGTACTCCGCGGCCGAATCCTGTTCTCCGGCGCCGATGGTGATGGCTGCGGCGGACGTGAAGTCTCCGTTTCCGAGACGGTCGTACATGCGCGTGTGCGCAGCCACCCACCGCTGGCGCGAGTCGAGTGCGGCGGTCAGGACTTCGCTGTTCACTCGGGCGCGATCATCGTCTTGCAGGCGCTCGAGGATATCGCGCAGAGCGTCGACCTTGCGGGTGAACGTCACGTTGTCCTCGGCGGTTGAATCTCGTCTCGCCAAGGTGAGAGTTTCGACGGTGCGTGCTTGCTGCGCCATGATTCGTGCTTCGGTCAGTTCGTGCAGTGGCTCGGCGCCCGCGTCGAGAGCGCGCCCGGTGGCCAGTGCGGAGACCAGTCCGACGGTGAGCAGCCACAGTAGCGCTGCCGAGACCGCGAGCGAGGCGAGGATCAACCCGAGATTGAAGCGTCGGCGACTCTTGCGGGAGAAGTACACCTGCACCGCGACCAGCGCGCAGAGGACGAGGACGAATGCCACGATCGGCCACCACGGTGGAGCCTCGAAATCGCGCTGTACCTGGGAAACCAGAGTCTCCTGCGATGCGTGCAGTTGCTGAGCCATCGGCAGCAGCGAGGTTTGCATCAACTGCGAGGCCTCGCTCAAATACGCTGCTCCGACGGGGTTTCCGACACGATTGTTTGCCCGTGCGGTTTCGACCAGCCCGGTGTAGACGGACAGGTCGGTCGAGATGGTGGTCAACGCGCTGTGGCCGGCGAGATCCGTCGAGTCGAGGCCGGCCGATGCCTGCACGATCTCCGCCGACGCCTCACCGATCGACTGCGTGTATCGGTCGCGTACCTCGGCGGGTTCGAGGCCGCCGGAGATGAAGGCAGTGGCCGCGGCGGCGTCTGCCAACGACAGCGCGCTGTAGAGATTCTGGGCGGAGTTGGCGAGAGGTTCGGTCTCGACGAGGAGGAGGTCGAGATTTGCCTGACGGTTCTCGATCGCTGCGGTGGCGAGGAGTCCGGCGATCAGGGTGATCGCGATCAGGATCAGTCCGACGACCGTCAGCCGACCAGGTGTGGACGACATGAATGCCTGGAGTTCGCGCCGCAGAAGTGCCCGCTCGTCCTCCGCCGACACGGACGTGGCCTCGGAGGGCGGCAGCGACCGGGGTTCGATGGACGGGACGACACGGTCGACCATCGGGCACCTCATTTCGCTGTTGTACGCGGGCTACCGAGAAATGATGTCGCCGAGAAATGATTCAGGGCATCTTCGCGAGCATATAAGCATCACCTACACCTGGAGCAGATTGAAACGGTTAGTGTGGGACAACGGCGAGAGCAGGCGGAGCGAGGTAGTCGATGCGTGGTGACGGTGACGGTTGGTCCATCGGGTCGGACGGTACGCGGCATTGGGGTAAACACGGTGCCGCCGGGCTGCTCTTGCGCGCCCCCGATTCGGACGGATCGCCCATGGTCTTGCTGCAGCATCGTGCTGCGTGGAGCCATCAGGGCGGAACGTGGGCACTGCCCGGCGGAGCGCGGGACTCACACGAGAGCACGACGCACGCTGCTGTCCGGGAAGCCCACGAAGAAGCAGGTATCGCCGAGGACGCCGTCCGCGTTCGCGGCGAGGTAGTCACCATGCGCGCCGAGAGCGGGTGGACGTACACCACCGTCGTAGCTGACGCGGCACATCCACTGTCGACGGTTGCCAACGGTGAGAGCACCGAGTTGCGGTGGGTCCGTGAAGCCGATGTCGATTCGCTGCCACTGCATCCGGGATTCGGTTCCTCGTGGCCGGAACTCCGTACTGCGCCGGTTGTGTCGGTAGACGCCGACCCGCACACCGTCCTGCTCGAGGACGGCGGATTCGGATGGTTGTCGGGTAGTTCCACCGAAGACAGTGACCAGAACCTGACTGAGGCGAGTAGGACGGCGAGCAGCACCCAGTCGTAACAACTCGAGTCTTGACAGTTTCGTACACAGCAGAAGGGCCGGACTCCTCAGGAGTCCGGCCCTTCCGTGTTTCGGTCTCCCGACCGAAACGAGGCTCAGCTGAGCGAGTTCAGCGCCGTGATGAAGCTGACCGCGGTGATACCGAGCTTGAGCAGCTCGCTGATCTTGCCGAGGTTCAGGTCTTCGAGCGATTCGGTGCTGAGCGAGCCGGTGTCGAGGGATCCCATTTAGTGCTCCTAGGTTCAGTTAGTAACTGGAGGTAAACTACAACAAACCGAATGGGATGTGACACGCAATCGGAGCAACTGTGATTAAGATCACGTATTCCGACATTTCGGACATTCAATCGCGCCTAGGAACTGGGGGTTTGTTGTCTGATCGGACAACTTCCGTTCATGTTTCGAGTCAGGCGTGCTGACCCGTAACTGTGCGGATTTGTCCCGGCAAACAATTGACGGTCGCCAGTTACCGGTTTTCAGCGTCCAGCGACGGCTGCGGCGAGGCGTTGCGCGGCCGCCTGGGGATCCGACGCTTGCGTGATTGCACGCACGACGACGATGCGAGTGGCACCGGCATCGAGCAGCTCGGGCAGGCGTTCCTCGTCGATGCCGCCGATCGCGAACCAGGGACGTGGCGGTGCGGCGTCGGCAGTCGATCGAACCAGTTCCAGGCCGGAAGCACTTCGATTCGGTTTGGTCGGTGTCGCCCAGACTGGTCCGGTGCAGAAGTAGTCGACGCCCTCTTCGATGGCGGCAAGACTCGCCTGCGCGCGGCTGCTCGTCGAACGGCCGATGACGACGTCTTCGCCGACAAGAGTTCGCGCGTAGGGGACGGGGATGTCGTTCTGGCCGAGGTGGAGGATGTCGGCACCGGAAGCCATTGCGAGATCCGCGCGGTCGTTGACGGCCAACAATGCGCCGTGGCGCCGCGCTGCCGTTGCGAGAATGCCCAGCGCTACCAGTTCGTCTTTGGCCTCGAGCGGGCCGAACTCGCGCTCACCGGCAGAGCCCTTGTCGCGCAATTGGATGATGTCGACTCCGCCGGACAATGCTGCCTCGGCGAACTGCGCGAGGTCGCCTTTCTCGCGGCGCGCGTCGGTGCACAGGTACAGCCGTGCTGCTGCCAGGCGCTCGCGCCGGTCGATGACGTTACTGGGATGTGTGGGGTGCACGGAGCAAACGGTAGCCTCTAGGGAGCAAGGTTCGACACGGGAGTCCTGAAACGTCGTCGTCACTTTTTGTCGTGGCTGCGAGGTTCGTAGGGCTGAGAGGGGATCGCGACCAGATCCCGACCGTCAGACCTGACCCGGATCATGCCGGCGCAGGAAGTGGAGGTGGAGTTTCGTGAATACACACGCTCGTACGGTGTCGGTGGTCGGCGGCGGTGTCATCGGTCTCGCCATAGCGTGGCGCGCAGCCCGCGACGGTTGGTCCGTTCGGTTGTACGACCCGTCCATCGGATCAGGGGCTTCGTGGGTGGCGGGTGGAATGCTTGCACCGCTTTCCGAAGGCTGGCCGGGTGAAGAAACAGCGTTGACGGTTGGTGCAGCGTCCCTGGAACGGTGGCCGGCGTTCGGTGAGGAGCTCAGAAAATTCGGGCAATCGGTCTTCACCGCGGACAGCTCGCTGACGGTTGCGCTCGATGCTGCCGACGCGCAGGACCTGCAGACCATCGCCGAGTGGGTGAGCTCGCAGGGTCACGAACTCGAAATCCTCGGTCGCGCCCGCATCCGTGAACTCGAACCCATGCTCGGCCGCGGAATCAGATCGGGACTCATGGCTGTCGGTGAGTCCGCCGTCGACAACAGACTTCTGCTGGAGGCGTTGCAGAAGGCCTGTGTGGAATCCGGCGTCGAATTGATCGCGCGTGCCGTCAACGACCTCGCCGAACTCGATACCGATCAGATAGTGCTCACCGCCGGCATCGCGTCACCCAAGCTGTGGCCCGGACTGCCGGTGCGGCCGGTCAAGGGTGAGATCCTTCGCCTGCGCAGCAGACCTGGAGTCACCCCGGCGCCCAGCCGCACAATCCGCGGAAGCGTCCACGGACGACCCGCGTATCTCGTCCCGCGCGGCGACGGAATCGTCGTCGGGGCAACACAATACGAGTCCGGTGAAGACACACAGGTCACCATGGCGGGAGTGCGGGACCTGATCAACGACGCCGAGGCACTGATGCCCGCGATCGGCGAATACGAACTCTACGAATGCGCGGCAGGCCTACGTCCGATGACGCCGGACAACCTGCCGTTGATCGGGCGCGTGTCCGATCGTGTTGTCGTCTCCACCGGGCACGGCCGCAACGGCGTTCTACTGACGCCCGTCACCGCCGATGCGACGCTCGCGTTGTTGAACGGCACATCTTTGGTCGAGGTAAAAGGAACCGAACCCGAGCGGTTCGCAGCAGCTAAGGAAAATTCATGAGTGAGCAGGTCCCGATCGGGATCACCGTCAACGGCGAAGATCTCGAGTTCGATCGAGCAGTCACGGTGACCGAACTACTGACGCACCTCGAGTTGCCCAGCAAGGGCATCGCCGTCGCCGTCGACGGTGCACTGTTTCCGCGCGGGCGTTGGGACGAATCCGTCGGACGTGGTTGGGAAATCGAGATCCTCACGGCGGTGCAGGGTGGCTGAGCAGGATCTTCTCACCATTGCGGGCCTTAGTTTCGGTTCCCGGCTCATCACCGGGACGGGCGGCGCCGCCAACCTCGCGGTGCTCGAAGAAGCTCTGGTGGCCTCGGGCACCGAACTGACCACCGTCGCGATGCGGCGAGTCGACGCGGCCGGTGGCACGGGTGTTCTGGACCTGCTTCGTCGCCTCGGAATCGAACCGTTGCCGAACACCGCCGGGTGTCGGGGCGCCGCCGAAGCGGTCCTGACAGCGCAGTTGGCACGCGAAGCGCTCGAGACGAACTGGGTCAAACTCGAAGTCATCGCCGACGAGCGGACACTGCTGCCCGATGCGATCGAACTCGTCTCCGCCGCAGAACAATTGGTGGACGACGGATTCACCGTTCTGCCGTACACGACGGACGATCCGGTGCTGGCGCTTCGCCTCGAAGAGGTTGGTTGCGCTGCGGTCATGCCGCTCGGTTCACCCATCGGCACCGGGCTTGGTATCGCGAATCCGCACAACATCGAGATGATCGTCGAGCGCGCCGGCGTGCCCGTCATCCTCGACGCCGGGATCGGAACGGCCAGCGACGCCACCCTTGCCATGGAGTTGGGCTGCGACGCCGTCCTGCTTGCGACAGCGGTGACGCGGGCCAAGAATCCCGCGCTGATGGCGTCGGCGATGCGTCACGCTGTCGTGGCTGGTTTCGAGGCGCGGCACGCCGGCCGGATCCCCAAGCGATTCTGGGCTCAAGCGTCGTCCTGAGGGACGAGATCCGGGTGATTTCTCGGGGTTCTGCCCGAATTGCCCGGACTCATGTCCTACCTGAGTACCACTCGGAACTAGACCTGTGGCCGATGTGCTGGTCATTGCCGGTAGGGCAGAGTTCTCCTCATGATTGAACTGAGGGGATTGACCAAGGTTTACGGACCGACGAAAGCGGTGGACGATTTGTCGTTCACGGTCAAGC